>NZ_JBIANZ010000012.1:0-232623 GCF_042875075.1 Streptomyces sp. NPDC003720 | reverse complement strand
TCGTCGTGCTCCGAGGAGACGACCAGCTGCTTGATGTTGAGGATCAGGTCGGTGACGTCCTCCTTGACGCCCGGCACGGTGGTGAACTCGTGCAGGACGCCGTCGATGCGGATGCTGGTGACAGCGGCACCGGGGATCGACGACAGGAGAGTACGGCGGAGCGAGTTGCCGAGGGTGTATCCGAAGCCCGGCTCCAGCGGCTCGATCACGAACCGGGAGCGGAACTCGTCGACGACCTCTTCGGTCAACGAGGGGCGCTGAGCGATCAGCATGTGTGGATCAGATCCTTCATTCGTGGACGCCCGCTATTTGACGCCCGACGGAGACCGCGCCCGTGAGAAGCGCGGGTACTGCAAGGGTACGGGCGGTACGCCCCTTACGGAGCAGTACCGCCCGGACCCTGAAAGCGGCCTGGCCTCAGACGCGGCGGCGCTTCGGCGGGCGGCAGCCGTTGTGCGGGGTCGGGGTGACGTCCTGGATGGAGCCGACCTCGAGGCCCGTGGCCTGCAGGGAGCGGATCGCGGTCTCACGACCGGAGCCCGGGCCCTTGACGAACACGTCGACCTTGCGCATGCCGTGCTCCTGGGCGCGGCGGGCAGCCGACTCGGCGGCCATCTGCGCGGCGAACGGCGTGGACTTCCGGGAGCCCTTGAAGCCGACGTGGCCGGCGGAGGCCCAGGAGATCACGTTGCCGGACGGGTCCGTGATCGAGACGATCGTGTTGTTGAACGTGCTCTTGATGTGCGCGTGGCCGTGAGCGACGTTCTTCTTTTCCTTGCGGCGCACCTTCTTGGCAGCGCCCTGACGACCCTTGGGGGGCATCTACAAACTCCTACGGGGAGGTGGTCGGTCCTACAGCGAAGACCGCTGATGAAGCGTTGTCCGCTGAGGACTACTTCTTGCCCGGCTTCTTCTTGCCGGCGATGGCGCGACGCGGGCCCTTGCGGGTACGAGCGTTCGTGCTGGTGCGCTGACCGCGGACGGGCAGACCGCGACGGTGACGGAGACCCTGGTAGCAGCCGATCTCGACCTTGCGGCGGATGTCGGCCTGGATCTCGCGACGGAGGTCACCCTCGGTCTTGATGTTGTTGTCGACGTACTCGCGGATCGCGACCAGCTGCTCTTCGGTCAGGTCACGGACGCGAGTGTTCGGGTCGATACCGGTCTCGGCCAGCGTCTGCTGGGAGAGGGTCCGGCCGATGCCGAACACGTAGGTGAGGGCGACCTCCACGCGCTTTTCGCGCGGGATGTCAACACCGGAAACGCGTGCCATTCAATGGCTCCTGGTGAATCTTCGGAGGTCTTCCACAGAACCGGCTCCCCGTCCGCCGTACCAGGTACGGACCGGGTCCCCGGCCTCCGAACCGGGGGTGTCGAGCCCACAGGGGACTCGGGTTCTGCGTATGAACAATTCAGCTTGCGTCGCGCGAATCTCTGCGATGGGTGCAGAGGGATCGGTCGTGCGTCAGCCCTGGCGCTGCTTGTGGCGCGGGTTCTCGCAGATGACCATGACCCGACCGTGACGGCGGATCACCCTGCACTTGTCGCAGATCTTCTTGACGCTCGGCTTGACCTTCATTGGTGAGGTTCTCCGGGTCAGTGCCATCGCTCCGGGAGGCCCGAAGCGCGGGCAAGATCTACTTGTACCGGTAGACGATCCGGCCACGCGTCAGGTCGTACGGAGACAGCTCCACCACGACCCGGTCGTCAGGGAGGATGCGGATGTAGTGCATGCGCATCTTGCCGCTGATGTGTGCCAGGACCTGGTGGCCGTTCTGGAGCTCGACCTTGAACATGGCGTTCGGCAGAGACTCGACGACAGTGCCCTCGATCTCGATGGCACCTTGCTTCTTGGCCACGCTTCGCCCTTCGAATCGACTACCTTGATCGACTCTCTCCTTCGCCCCGCGGGGCGAGTGGCGAGCGCATGCGGACATGCGGGTGCACGAGAGCCGACGAGTCAGTCTACGTCAGCGCACCCGGAAACACGAATCGAGAGAGTCTGCCCCGTGCCGGTGATCCCTACGCCACGGGACCGGGGAAACCGGCGGGCGCGACCCGGGACCGCGGTCAGGCCAGCGGGTCGGGCGCGGCCGTGATGCCGTACTCGGCCAGCTTGGCCTTGCCGCCGTCGGGGGCGGTCAGGACCAGCGGGCCCTGCTCGGTCAGGGCGACCGAGTGCTCCCAGTGGGAGGACCAGGTGCCGTCCGTGGTGATCACGGTCCAGTCGTCGGACAGGACCTCGGTGCGGGGGGTGCCGAGGGAGACCATGGGCTCGATCGCGAGGCAGAAGCCGGGGACCAACTTGGGGCCCTTGCCGCGACGGCGGTCGACGTAGTTCAGCAGGTGCGGGTCCATGTGCATCTCGGTGCCGATGCCGTGGCCGCCGTAGTCCTCGATGATCCCGTACTTGCCGCCGCCGGGCTTCGGCTGGCGGCGGATGTAGGTCTCGATGGCACGGGAGACGTCGACCAGCCGGTTGCCCTGCTTCATGGCCGCGATGCCGGCCCACATCGACTCCTCCGTCACCCGGGAGAGCTCGACCAGCTCCGGGGCGTGGCCGGAGCCCACGAAGGCCGTGTAGGCGGCGTCACCGTGCCAGCCGTCGACGATCGCGCCGCAGTCGATGGAGATGACGTCGCCGTCCTTCAGGACGACGTCGTCGGACGGGATGCCGTGGACGACGACCTCGTTCACCGAGGTGCAGATCGTCGCCGGGAAGCCGCCGTAGCCGAGGAAGTTCGGCTTGGCGTTGTGCTCGGCGAGCACCTTGCGTGCCACCTCGTCCAGGTCCTTCGTGGTAGCGCCGGGGACCGCCGCCTCACGGGTGGCCTGGTGCACGGCAGCGACGACAAGTCCCGCCTCGCGCATCTTCGCGATCTGCGCGGGGGTCTTGATCTCCACCATGATGGATTGCGCCTCCTGCCACTGGTGTTACGGCGCTCCAGGATACGCGCACGTACCGGCGTGCCTCGAACGGGGAGCGTCACGCCGGGCGCGGCAAAGCCCCGCTCGGTGCGGGCGCGTCGAGTGACCGCCTGCACCGACCGGGGCTTCGGTGTGTCGCCGGGATCAGGACTCCGAGAAGTACTGGGAGCCGTACCAGTCGTTGTTGCCGTGCCAGTTCACGATCATGTCGTAGGCCACGCGGCCGACGATGTCGTACGTCCTGTGGTCACAGCCGGAGTCACCACCGTCGTCGAGGGTGAAGACGGTGACGATCCCGGTGCCCGAGCTGTTGAGCGTCCGCAGCTTGCCGGTGACGCCGTAGCCGTCGGCCCTGGTGTCACAGACGGTGAACTCGTCGCCGTCGTCCATGTACAGCATGTAGCCGCGGTCGTTCGGGAGGGAGACCTTCTGGCTACCGGTCGCCGCAGCGGCCGGGCCGGCCGTGAAACCAATCATCACGGCCGCTGCCGTGGCGGCCATTACCCCGCCCTTGACAATGCTCTTCATCATTCGAATTCCACCCCTCTTACTCGTGGGCCTGAAATCGGACCCATTCGAATCTGCGAAGTACCGCATCGAAGCGATTTCGCAGTGATCTGAAATTACCCTACCCATCCGGATATGACATGTCCACAGCAATTCGGTCGCATCGAAAAGCGTCAGCGATTGCTGAGGATCGGATTCCACCGGTTGGGATCGCGGAGGCGAGATCCCCGGAAGCCGGAAAGGGGGATGACATCCTTGCCGTCCAGGCTGGCAAGAATGAGCCTGTTCCGGAACTCACCCTTATTGGGTTCGCATTGCTCTGGATCGCAGCTGAAGGCGACGAGCCAGTGGTCGTCGGCCCAGGCGAGCAACTGCTGACCGGGCACGAGTGCGGCGCGCTTTCCGGTCTTCACATCCAGGACCTCGGAGACGATACGGCCGCCCTCACCCACGAACTGGCCGGTCTTCAATTTCCCGTCGGGGGATACGGCCGCTCCCGGGGAGCCCAGCTTCTTCTCCAGCTCCGGGACCGGCGCCTCTGCACCGTCCGGGCGGTAGAAGACCCTGCCCACCTTGGTCTCCCAGGGTTCCCACAGCAGCTTCCCGTCACGGCTCCAGGCGAGGTCCTGGCGCCCACCGCCGACGACGAACCCGTGGTCGTCCTTCCTGGGTGGACGCGCGGTGAAATCCGCCTGCCCGGAGGCGACGTCGATGACGTAGAACCCCGTACGGCTGGGCTTGGGCCCCGGCACCATCTTGCCGTTCAGCCGGTAGGACGCGTCCTTGAAGAGCTTGTCCGGGTCGAGACGGTAGGTGGTTGCCACCAGATGCGTGCCGTCCGGCGAGAACTGGACACCGCCGACGCCCCGGTCCGTCCTGATCCACCGCTTCACCTTGCCCGTGGCCAGGTCCACCAGCCCGACGCGGTCGGCCGGCAGACCGCGCTCCAGGACCGCGGCGGTCTTCATCCCCGGAGCGACGTCGACCCAGGCCCAGTCGGTTCCCACGTATCGGCCGGTGGTCGAGTTCAGGAGGCTCCACTCGTAGGTGAGCTCCCCGTCACCGTTCGCGTGCTTCTCGGCCTTCACCGCGTAGTACGCCGAGACGGCGACTTTCCCTGCGGCTATCAATTCCTTCGGCGGCGACTGATCGGGATGTGCCGCGATGCCCGCGGGGCGGCTCACGGCCTTTTCCCCGGCATCTCCGCCGCCTGCGGCGAGTGCCACCACAATGCCGGCACCGACCAGCGCCGCAGCGATGCCGGCCATCACGAAACGACGGGCCTTCCGGCGTCGCGCACCGGACGTCGGCCCGATCTCACCGTGGCGCGGTCCCCCCGCTCCCCCTCTGAGATCCTCACGGACTAATTGTCCGGGCTTCACGTCTGTACCCCCACAGAAAAAAGACTTGACCGCGGACCTCGTGGCCGTCCTTGGGAATCACCGATGCGACCAGAGTTCGGCAACGGAGGCAGTCCCGGTCGTAAAGGAGTACCTAAGTGGTCTCTTCGGCTGTGAACCGAGCGTAAACGGGGGTGATCACCCGGTCAACGGAATTGAGGCCCCTTTGAGGATGACAATCCATTACGCAAAGTCACCGGAAGAAAAGATTCCGGGCGGGTAAAGGAGATCGCCGATATGTCAATTGAGACAGAAGCGAACATACTTGCGACCGCCGAGGACTGTGCGTGAGACCGCCTGCACTCGATGTGACGTGAGCCATAGTCATCGGCGATGGCCGGCGTCCCGGAACGAGGGCAGCGAAAAGCAGCCTGGCCCCGCCGCGTGAGCGGCGGGGCCAGGCTGCCAAGACCTTCGCGAACCTCTGGCTGGTCCTAGTCGCGCTGAAGGGCTTCCAGGGCGTGAGCCGTGACCTCTTCCACCTTGCCGAGCGCGGAGATGGTGACCACCAGCCCCTGCGCCTTGTAGTAGTCGATGATCGGCTCGGTCTGCGTGTGGTAGACCTCCAGGCGCTTACGCACGGTCGCCTCGGAGTCGTCGTCCCGCTGGTACAGCTCGCCGCCGCAGACGTCGCAGACGCCCTCCTTCTTAGGCTTCTTGTACGTGACGTGGAAGACGTGGGAGGAGTCGTTGCGGCAGACGCGCCGGCCGGCGATCCGCTTGACGACCTCCTCCTCGGGGGCCTCCAGATCGAGTACCGCGTCCAGCGTGATGCCCTCGGAGGTCAGGAGCTCGTCCAGCGCCTTCGCCTGCGAGACGTTCCGCGGGAAGCCGTCCAGCAGGAAGCCGTTCTCCGCGTCGGGCTGCTCCATGCGGTCCTTCGCCATCGCGATGGTGACCTCGTCGGGTACGAGGTTCCCGGCGTCCATGTAGGACTTCGCGAGCTTGCCCAGCTCGGTCTGCTGGCTGATGTTGGCGCGGAACAGGTCGCCCGTCGAGATGTGCGGGACGCCCAGCTTCTCGGCGAGTCGGACGGCTTGCGTTCCCTTACCGGCACCCGGCGGCCCGACGAGGACGATACGCATCAGCGGAGGAACCCTTCGTAATTGCGCTGCTGGAGCTGGCTCTCGATCTGCTTCACCGTCTCGAGGCCCACACCCACGATGATCAGGATGCTGGTACCACCGAACGGGAAGTTTTGGTTTGCCTTGAAACCAACCAACGCCATCGTCGGCACGAGAGCGATCAGACCCAAGTACAGCGAACCCGGCCAGGTGATCCGGTTGAGCACGTAGCTGAGGTACTCAGCGGTCGGTCGGCCAGCCCGGATGCCCGGGATGAAGCCACCATACTTCTTCATGTTGTCGGCGACTTCCTCGGGGTTGAAGGAGATCGCCACGTAGAAGAACGCGAAGAAAACGATGAGCAAGAAGTACGTAGCGATGTAAATCGGGTGGTCGCCCTTGGTCAGGTTCTGCTCGACCCAGGTCTTCCAGCCCGACTTGCCCCCGGCGAACTGAGCGAGCAGCGCCGGAATGTAGAGCAGCGACGAGGCGAAGATGACGGGAATCACACCCGCCTGGTTCACCTTGAGCGGGATGTACGTGGACGTACCGCCGTAGGAACGGCGCCCGATCATGCGCTTCGCGTACTGCACCGGGATGCGGCGCTGGGCCTGCTCGACGAAGACCACCAGCCCGACCATGACCAGGCCCACCAGGATGACGGTGCTGAACTCGATCCAGCCGCCGGCCAGGGTGCCCTGCTTCTTGATGGCCCACAGCGCGGACGGGAACGTCGCGGCGATCGAGATGAACATCAAGATCGACATGCCGTTGCCGATGCCGCGGTCGGTGATCAGCTCACCGAGCCACATGACGACGGCCGTGCCGGCGGTCATGCAGATGACCATCGTGATGGTGGTGAAGATGGCCTGGTCGGGGACGATCTGGCTGGACACGGAGCAGCTGCCGAACAGAGCGCCGCTGCGCGCGGTGGCGACGAGACCGGTGCCCTGCAGGATCGCCAGCGCCACCGTCAGATAACGGGTGTACTGGGTGATCTTCGTGGTGCCGGCCTGGCCCTCCTTCTTGAGGGCTTCCAGACGCGGGATGACCACGGTCAGCAGCTGAAGGATGATGCTCGCCGTGATGTACGGCATGATGCCCAGCGCGAACACGGTGATCTGCAGCAGCGCGCCGCCGCTGAACATGTTCACCAGACCGAGGGGGCCCTGGTTGCCGGACGCCTCTTTCACACACGTCTGGACGGCCTTGTAGTTGACGCCGGGGATCGGGATGTGGGTACCGACCCGGTAGACCACGATGATTGCCAGCGTGAAGAGCAGCTTCTTGCGCAGGTCGGGCGTCCTGAACGCCCGGGCGAACGCGGTGAGCACGGTGCCTCCTGCGACCCCCGCGCAACTGCGTCAAGGGTGACGGTCTTGAGGTTCGACGAATGAATAACGGTCAACTGCCGCTCAGGGTGCCCCATGGGAGGCACCCAGTGAAAGTGGACAGTGCAGGCCACCTTACCGGCGAGACCACTGCCCTTGGAACGACCAACCGGGGATACCCCTTTTGTGGAGTATCCCCGGTCGGGTCGTTCACGTCATCGAGGAGCCTGAGGGGCTCAGACCAGCTCGGTGACCGTACCGCCGGCGGCGGTGATCTTCTCCTTGGCGGAGCCGGAGACGGCGTCGACCGTCACCTGCAGCGCCACGGAGACCTCGCCCTGGCCCAGGACCTTGACGAGGCTGTTCTTGCGAACGGCACCCTTGGCCACCAGACCCTCGACCGTGACCTCGCCACCCTCGGGGTAGAGCGCGGCCAGCTTGTCGAGGTTCACGACCTGGTACTCGGTCTTGAACGGGTTCTTGAAGCCCTTCAGCTTCGGGAGGCGCATATGGAGCGGCATCTGGCCACCCTCGAAGCGCTCCGGAACCTGGTAACGGGCCTTCGTGCCCTTGGTACCACGACCGGCCGTCTTACCCTTCGACGCCTCACCACGACCCACACGGGTCTTGGCGGTCTTGGCGCCCGGGGCGGGACGGAGGTTGTGGATCTTGAGCGGGTTCTGCTCCGCCATGATCAGTCGACCTCCTCGACCGTCACGAGGTGGCGGACGGTGTGCACCATGCCGCGGAACTCGGGGCGG
Source organism: Streptomyces sp. NPDC003720 (assembly GCF_042875075.1). Lineage (NCBI taxonomy): Bacteria > Bacillati > Actinomycetota > Actinomycetes > Kitasatosporales > Streptomycetaceae > Streptomyces > Streptomyces sp. NPDC003720. The sequence continues at coordinate 224,632 of NZ_JBIANZ010000012.1, read as the reverse complement.
TCCTCCTTGACGACCTGCGTGTTGATGCCCTTGAGACCAAGGGAGCGCAGGGTGTCACGGTGGTTCTGCTTGCTGCCGATGTAGGACTTGACCTGCGTGATCTTGAGCTGAGCCATCACGCACCCGCCCCGGCACGCGCACGCAGCAGGGCCGCGGGGGCGACGTCCTCGAGCGGCAGACCGCGGCGGGCCGCGACCTCCTCGGGACGCTGCAGGCCCTTGAGGGCCGCCACGGTGGCGTGCACGATGTTGATCGCGTTGTCGGAGCCGAGCGACTTCGACAGGATGTCGTGGATACCGGCGCACTCGAGCACGGCGCGCACCGGGCCACCGGCGATAACACCGGTACCGGGGGACGCGGGCTTGAGCAGCACGACGCCGGCAGCCTTCTCACCCTGGATCGGGTGCGGGATGGTGCCCTGGATGCGGGGGACCTTGAAGAAGTGCTTCTTGGCCTCCTCAACACCCTTGGCGATGGCGGCCGGCACCTCCTTGGCCTTGCCGTATCCGACACCCACGGTGCCGTCACCGTCGCCCACCACGACCAGCGCGGTGAAGCTGAAGCGACGACCACCCTTCACAACCTTGGCGACGCGGTTGATCGCGACAACGCGCTCAACGTACGCGGTCTTCTCGGCGGCAGCAGCGCCGCCGTCACGGCCCTTCCGGTCCCGCCGCTCGCCGCCACCGGCACCGCCACCGCGGCGCTGGGGTCCAGCCATTGGAATTACCTCTCTTCGTTTCCGCTAGCTACGGCAGGCTCAGAACTTGAGCCCGGCTTCGCGGGCGGCGTCCGCCAGGGCGGCGATGCGCCCGGCGTACTGGTTGCCACCACGGTCGAACACGACAGCCTCGACACCGGCAGCCTTGGCACGCTCGGCGACCAGGGCGCCGACCTGCTTGGCCTGCGAGGACTTGTCGCCCTCGCCGCCGCGGACGGACGCGTCCAGGGTGGACGCGGACGCCAGGGTGTGGCCCTTGAGGTCGTCGATCACCTGCGCCACGATGTGGCGGTTGGAGCGGGTCACGACCAGACGCGGACGCTCCGCCGTACCGGAGAGGTTCTTGCGAATCCGGATGTGGCGACGCTTGATCGCGGCGCGCTTGTAGGCGTCGCCCTTGAGGATCTTCTGTCCGTATGCCATGGCTTACTTACCCGCCTTTCCGACCTTGCGGCGGATGACTTCGCCCTCGTACTTGACGCCCTTGGCCTTGTACGGGTCAGGCTTGCGCAGCTTGCGGATGTTGGCCGCAACCTCGCCGACCTTCTGCTTGTCGATGCCCTCGACCTGGAAGCGGGTCGGGGTCTCCACCTTGAAGGTGATGCCCTCGGGCGCCTCGACGACGATCGGGTGGCTGTAGCCGAGCGCGAACTCGAGGTTCGAGCCCTTGGCCGCGACGCGGTAACCGACACCGCTGATTTCGAGCTTCTTCACGTAACCCTGGGTCACGCCGGTGATCATGTTCGCCACCAGCGTGCGGGACAGGCCGTGCAGGGCCTTGTTCTGACGCTCGTCGTTCGGACGGGTGACGTTGAGCACGCCGTCCTCACCCTTGACGATGTCGATCGGCGCGACGACGGTGTGGGTCAGCGTGCCCTTGGGGCCCTTGACCGAGACCGTACGGCCGTCGATGGTGACGTCCACGCCGGCGGGAACCGTGATGGGGAGCTTGCCAATACGCGACATAGCTGTTTCCTCCGTTCCCTTCCGCTACCAGACGTAGGCGAGGACTTCCCCACCCACGCCCTTCTTGCCGGCCTGCTTGTCGGTGAGGAGACCGTGCGACGTGGAGATGATCGCCACGCCCAGGCCGCCGAGCACCTTCGGCAGGTTGGTGGACTTCGCGTAAACCCGGAGACCGGGCTTGGAGATCCGCTTGATGCCCGCGATGGAGCGCTCACGGTTCGGGCCGAACTTCAGCTCGAGAACGAGGTTCTTGCCGACCTCGGCGTCCTCGACCTTCCAGCCCGTGATGAAGCCCTCCTGCTGGAGGATCTCCGCGATGTGAGACTTGATCTTCGATGCCGGCATCGTCACGGAGTCGTGGTATGCCGAGTTCGCGTTCCGCAGACGCGTAAGCATGTCTGCGATCGGATCAGTCATGGTCATGAATTGGCCTTCGGCCTCTCTCGCCGGGGTTTCCTGGTGCGCCATCCCTCTCCCCGATCCGAGACGGGACGGGTGCGGCGCGGTGGACCTACGGCGTAGTAAGTCGTACGGGCGCGGCAGACGCCCAACCCCACAAGCCTACGGCATGTGGAGAAGGGCCCCTGCCGACCCAGATGCTTACCGAGAGCTTCAGGAATCCCTAAAAGCGGGATTACCAGGAGCTCTTGGTCACGCCCGGCAGCTCGCCACGGTGAGCCATCTCACGAAGGCACACGCGGCACAGGCCGAACTTGCGGTACACGGAGTGCGGGCGGCCGCAGCGCTGGCAGCGCGTGTAGCCACGCACACCGAACTTGGGCTTGCGAGCAGCCTTGGCAATCAGAGCCTTCTTCGCCATCTCGCTCACGCCTCCTTGAACGGGAAGCCGAGGTGACGAAGGAGCGCGCGGCCCTCAGCGTCGTTGGTCGCCGTGGTCACCACGGTGATGTCCATGCCCCGGGTACGGTCGATCTTGTCCTGGTCGATCTCGTGGAACATGACCTGCTCCGTGAGACCGAAGGTGTAGTTGCCGCGGCCGTCGAACTGCTTGGGGGACAGACCACGGAAGTCGCGGATGCGCGGCAGCGCGAGCGACAGGGTGCGGTCCAGGAACTCCCACATGCGGTCGCCACGAAGCGTGACGTGGGCACCGATCGGCTGACCCTCACGCAGCTTGAACTGCGCGATGGACTTGCGAGCCTTGGTGACCTGCGGCTTCTGGCCGGTGATCGTGGTGAGGTCGCGGATGGCGCCCTCGATCAGCTTGGAGTCGCGGGCGGCGTCGCCCACACCCATGTTGACCACGATCTTGACGAGGCCGGGGATCTGCATGACGTTCTCGTACTTGAACTCGTCACGCAGCTTGCCCGCGATCTCCTCGCGGTACTTCTGCTTCAGGCGCGGAGTGGTGGTGGTAGCCATCAGATGTCCTCACCCGTCCGCTTGGCAACGCGGATCTTGTTGCCCTCATCGTCGAAGCGGTAACCGACACGCGTGACGACCTTCTGACCGTCCTTCTCAACGACCAGCTGGACGTTGGAGACGTGGATCGGCGCCTCGGTGGTGACGATGCCGCCGGCCTGCGAACCGCCAGCGGTCGGACCGGCCTTGGTGTGCTTCTTGACCCGGTTGACACCCTCGACCAGGACACGCTCGTCGCGCGGGTAAGCGGCAATGACCTTGCCCTGCTTGCCCTTGTCCTTACCGGTGATGACCTGGACCAGGTCGCCCTTCTTGATCTTCATGCTTACAGCACCTCCGGCGCGAGCGAGATGATCTTCATGAACTTCTTCTCGCGCAGCTCACGGCCGACCGGGCCGAAGATACGGGTGCCACGAGGGTCGCCGTCGTTCTTCAGAATGACGGCGGCGTTCTCGTCGAAGCGGATGTACGAGCCGTCCGGACGACGGCGCTCCTTGACGGTGCGAACGATGACCGCCTTGACGACGTCACCCTTCTTCACGTTGCCGCCGGGGATCGCGTCCTTGACGGTGGCGACGATGACGTCACCGATGCCCGCGTAGCGGCGACCGGAGCCACCGAGCACACGGATGCAAAGGATTTCCTTCGCACCAGTGTTGTCGGCGACGCGCAGTCGCGACTCCTGCTGGATCACGTCTATCTCCTGTTTGTCTGCCGGTTCCCCGGGAGCCGCTCAGCGGAGCGGCTCCCGGAGCCTGGCGGAACTGTCCTGCGAGGGATGCCCCGCAGGAACGTACATGTGGGATTCCCTTGCGGGAATTGCCTACTTGGCCTTCTCGAGGATCTCGACGACGCGCCAGCGCTTCGTCGCGGACAGCGGCCGGGTCTCCATGAGGAGGACGCGGTCGCCGACACCCGCGGCGTTCTGCTCGTCGTGCGCCTTGAGCTTGTTGGTACGGCGGATGACCTTGCCGTACAGCGCGTGCTTGACGCGGTCCTCGACAGCGACGACGACGGTCTTGTCCATCTTGTCGCTGACGACGAGACCCTCACGGGTCTTGCGGAAGCCGCGGGCCTCTGCAGTCTGCTCAGTCACGTTGCTCTCACTCATCAGGCGCTCTCCACCGTCTCGATGCCCAGCTCGCGCTCACGCATCAGGGTGTAGATCCGCGCGATGTCCTTACGGACGGCCTTCAGCCGACCGTGGTTCTCGAGCTGACCGGTCGCCGCCTGGAAGCGGAGGTTGAACAGCTCTTCCTTGGCCTCGCGGAGCTTGCCCAGAAGCTCCTCGTTGCCCAGCTCGCGCAGCTCGGACGCCTTGGTACCGGCCGACATCACGCTTCACCTGCCTCGCGCTTGACGATCCGGCACTTCATCGGCAGCTTGTGGGCCGCGCGAAGGAGCGCCTCACGGGCGATCTTCTCGTTGGGGTACGACAGCTCGAACATCACGCGTCCGGGCTTGACGTTGGCGATCCACCACTCCGGCGAACCCTTACCGGAACCCATGCGGGTCTCGGCAGGCTTCTTGGTGAGGGGACGGTCCGGGTAGATGTTGATCCAGACCTTGCCACCACGCTTGATGTGACGCGTCATGGCGATACGAGCGGCCTCGATCTGGCGGTTCGTCACGTACGCCGGGGTGAGCGCCTGGATGCCGTACTCGCCGAACGCAACCTGCGTGCCGCCCTTGGCAGCGCCGCTGCGCTTCGGGTGGTGCTGCTTGCGGTGCTTGACCCTACGGGGGATCAGCATTTCGGTCAGGCCTCCGTTCCGGTGCTCTCAGCCGGAGCGGCGGCGGGAGCCTCGGCCTTGGGGGCCTCGGCGCCGGCAGCCTGCTGCGGCTTGCGACCGCGCCGCTCGCCACCACGGCCACCACGGGCCGGGCGGTCGGCACCGCCACGGGCCGGGCGGTTACCCGCACGGGCCGCAGCGTTCTCGGCGCGGACCTCGGCGATGTTCTTGACGTCGCCCTTGTAGATCCAGACCTTCACGCCGATGCGGCCGAAGGTCGTCTTGGCCTCGAAGAAGCCGTAGTCCACGTTCGCACGGAGCGTGTGCAGGGGCACGCGGCCCTCGCGGTAGAACTCCGAGCGGGACATCTCGGCGCCGCCGAGGCGGCCGCCGCACTGGATCTTGATGCCCTTGGCGCCGGCCTTCATCGCCGACTGCATGCTCTTACGCATGGCGCGGCGGAAGGAGACGCGGGAGGAGAGCTGCTCGGCGACGGCCTGCGCAACCAGCTGAGCGTCGGTCTCGGGGTTCTTGACCTCGAGGATGTTCAGCTGGACCTGCTTGCCCGTGAGCTTCTCGAGGTCGCCGCGGATGCGGTCGGCCTCGGCGCCACGGCGGCCGATGACGATGCCCGGACGAGCGGTGTGGATGTCCACACGCACGCGGTCACGGGTGCGCTCGATCTCCACCTTGGAGATGCCGGCGCGCTCCATGCCGGACGTCATCATCCGACGGATGGCGACGTCTTCCTTGACGTAGTCCTTGTACAGCTTGTCGGCGTACCAACGCGACTTGAAGTCGGTCGTGACACCGAGCCGGAACCCATGCGGGTTAACCTTCTGGCCCATTACCGGGTTCCTTCCTTGCTGCTGACGACCACGGTGATGTGGCTGGTCCGCTTGCGGATCCGGTAGGCACGGCCCTGGGCGCGCGGCCGGAACCGCTTCAGGGTCGGGCCCTCGTCGACGTACGCCTCGGAGATGAAGAGGCTGTCGGCGTCGGTGTGGTCGTAGTTGTGCGCGGCGTTGGCGATGGCGCTGTCGAGCACCTTGCCGACCGGCACGGAGGCTGCCTGCGGAGCGAATCGCAGAACAGCCTGAGCCTCCGTGGCATCCATGCCACGGATAAGGTCCACCACGCGGCGGGCCTTCATGGGCGTAACGCGGATGTACCGCGCCTGGGCCCTGGCTTCCATGGTTGTCCCTCTCAGTTACTTACGTGTCTGAATGCGATCCGCTACTAGCGGCGCTTCGACTTCCGGTCGTCCTTGACGTGGCCCCGGAAGGTGCGGGTCGGCGAGAACTCGCCGAGCTTGTGACCGACCATCGACTCGGTGACGAACACCGGGATGTGGGTCTTGCCGTTGTGCACCGCGAGCGTGTGGCCGAGCATGGCCGGGACGATCATGGAGCGACGGGACCAGGTCTTGATGACGTTCTTGGTGCCGGCTTCGTTCTGGGCGTCCACCTTCTTGATCAGGTGGTCGTCGACGAAGGGCCCCTTCTTCAGGCTACGAGGCATCTCAACCCGTCCTTAGCGCTTCTTGTTCGTCTTGCGGCGGCGGACGATGTACTTGTTCGACGCCTTCTTGGGCGAACGAGTACGGCCTTCCTTCTTGCCCCACGGGGACACGGGGTGGCGACCACCGGAGGTCCGGCCCTCACCACCACCGTGCGGGTGGTCGACCGGGTTCATGACGACACCACGGACGGTCGGGCGAACGCCCAGCCACCGCTTGCGGCCGGCCTTGCCCCAGTTGATGTTGCTCTGCTCGGCGTTGCCGACCTCACCGATGGTGGCGCGGCAGCGGACGTCGACCAGGCGGATCTCACCGGACGGCATGCGGAGGTGGGCCATCGAGCCCTCCTTCGCGAGCAGCTGCACGGAGGCACCGGCGGAGCGGGCGAACTTGGCACCGCCACCGGGACGGAGCTCGATCGCGTGGATCGTGGTACCGACCGGGATGTTGCGGAGGGCCAGGTTGTTGCCCGGCTTGATGTCGGCCCCGGGACCGTTCTCGACGCGGTCACCCTGCTGCAGGTTGCGCGGGGCGAGGATGTAGCGCTTCTCGCCGTCGGCGTAGTGCAGCAGCGCGATGCGCGCGGTGCGGTTGGGGTCGTACTCGATGTGCGCGACCTTCGCCGGCACGCCGTCCTTGTCGTGACGACGGAAGTCGATCACGCGGTAGGCGCGCTTGTGTCCGCCACCCTGGTGGCGAACGGTCACACGACCGGCGTTGTTACGGCCGCCCTTGCTGTGCAGGGGGCGGACCAGCGACTTCTCCGGCGTGGACCGCGTGACCTCGACGAAGTCGGCGACGCTGGCGCCACGACGGCCCGGCGTAGTCGGCTTGTACTTGCGGATTCCCATTTCTCAGTCCTCGTCCGATATCGGACGATCCGACCCGCTTACGCGGTCGGACCGCCGAAGATGTCGATACGGTCGCCCTCGGCGAGGGTCACGATCGCGCGCTTGGTCGCCGCGCGCTGGCCGAAGCCGGTGCGGGTCCGCTTGCGCTTGCCCTGGCGGTTGATCGTGTTGACCCCGGTGACCTTGACGTCGAAGACCGCCTGGACGGCCTGCTTGATCTGGGTCTTGTTGGCGTTCGGGTCGACGATGAACGTGTACTTGTTGTCGTCGATGAGCGCGTAGCTCTTCTCCGAGACGACCGGCTTCAGCAGGACGTCACGGGGGTCCGTGTACGACTTGCTCAGCGGGGTCTCGACAGTGTTCTTGCCCTCGGTGGCGTGGCGCTTCGCCTTGGCGACGCGCGCGGCCTTGGCGGCCTTGGCGGCCTTCGAGGCGATGCTCGGGTGACGCGTAGCCATCAGGCCTCGCTCCCTTCGGTGTCAGCGGCCTTGGGGCCAGACACGAAGGACTCGAACGCGGCCTGGGTGAAGACCACGTCGTCCGAGACGAGAACGTCGTACGTGTTCAGCTGGCCCGGCTCCAGGATGTGGACCTGGGGCAGGTTGCGGGCGGACAGCCACGCGGCCTCGTCGGAGCGGTCGACGACCAGGAGCAGGTTCTTGCGCTCACTGATCTTGCCGAACAGGCTCTTGGCGGCCTTGGTGCTGGGGTTCGCGCCCTCGACCACGCCGGAGACGACGTGGATGCGGTTGTGACGCGCCCGGTCGGTGAGGGCACCGCGCAGGGCGGCGGCCTTCATCTTCTTCGGGGTGCGCTGCGAGTAGTCACGCGGCTGCGGGCCGTGGACGACGCCACCGCCGGCGAACTGCGGGGCGCGGGTCGAACCCTGACGGGCGCGACCGGTGCCCTTCTGGCGGTACGGCTTCTTGCCGCCACCACGGACCTCGCCACGGGTCTTCGTCTTGTGCGTGCCCTGACGGGCAGCGGCCAGCTGTGCGACGACGACCTGGTGGATCAGCGGAACGCTGACCTTGGCGTCGAAGATCTCCGCGGGGAGCTCGACGGAACCGGCCTTGTCGCCCGCCGGCGAAAGGATGTCAACAGTGCTCATCGGTTACCTCAGGCCCCCTTGGCCGCGGTGCGGACCAGGACGAGGCCGCCGTTCGGACCGGGAACCGCGCCCTTGATGAGCAGCAGACCCTTCTCCGCGTCAACGGCGTGGACGGTCAGGTTCTGGGTGGTGACCCGCTCGTTGCCCATGCGACCCGCCATGCGGAGGCCCTTGAACACGCGGCCCGGGGTGGCGCAGCCACCGATGGAACCGGGCGAGCGGTGCTTGCGCTGGGTGCCGTGTCCGGCGCCGAGGCCCTTGAAGTTGTGACGCTTCATGACACCGGCGAAGCCCTTGCCCTTGCTCTTGCCGGTCACGTCCACCTTGACGCCCGCCTCGAAGACCTCCGCGGAGATCTCCTGGCCCAGCGTGTACTCGGAGGCGTCCGCGGTGCGGATCTCGACGAGGTGGCGGCGGGGGGTGACGTCGGCCTTGGCGAAGTGGCCCTTGAGGGGCTTGTTCACCTTGCGCGGGTCGATCTCGCCGAAAGCGATCTGGACGGACTCGTAGCCGTCGACATCGTTCGTACGGACCTGGGTGACGACGTTGGGGCCGGCCTTGACGACGGTGACCGGAACAACACGGTTGTTCTCGTCCCACACCTGCGTCATGCCGAGCTTCTCGCCCAGGATGCCCTTGATCTGCTTAGCCATTCTCAGCTCACCGACCCTCAGAGCTTGATCTCGATGTCGACACCGGCCGGGAGGTCGAGTCGCATCAGAGAGTCAACGGTCTTGGGGGTGGGGTCGAGAATGTCGATCAGGCGCTTGTGCGTGCGCATCTCGAAGTGCTCGCGCGAGTCCTTGTACTTGTGCGGCGACTTGATGACGCAGTACACGTTCTTCTCAGTGGGCAGCGGCACCGGGCCCGCGACCGACGCACCAGTGCGGGTCACCGTCTCGACGATCTTCTTCGCCGAGGAGTCGATGACCTCGTGGTCGTAGGCCTTGAGCCGGATGCGGATCTTCTGTCCCGCCATGGCTACTCAGTAGTCCTGTCTCTTCAACGCTCTGGAACCCGGCGGATTCCTTCTGCTGCCTTCCGTTCCTCCGACCCACGCGGTCGGGTGTGTCGCGCCCCCGCTGACACAGATGTCCCTTGTTCGAACATCCCTGCGGGGAATGCGACGGCCCTTCCGGAACCGCGGACCGGGGACCAGAGGCCCACCGGGCGCCTGGCCGGTGCCGCGCCCACACTTCCCGGAAGATTCCCGTACGTCCGCCCCAGTGCTGCCCGTGGGCAGTTAGGGCGACGAGTACTGTGGGACTCGCTTCCGGTCCTCCCGGCGGGAGGCGCGCAGCATCAACACTCGACCGAGCAACTCGGACAGTCTGCCATATGGGGCGGGGGCCTGGCCAATCGGGCCGAAGAGATTACCCCTGACGTGACGCAGGTCAAACCAGTCGGCCCGCTCAGCCGCGGTCAGACGACGCCCTGGGCGAGCATGGCGTCGGCCACGCGCTCGAATCCCGCGATGTTCGCGCCGGTGACGTAGTCGCCCGGAGCGCCGTAGCGGTCGGCGGTCTCGTGGCAGGTGGCGTGGATGTCGGTCATGATCCGGGCCAGCTCCTCCTCGACCCGGGCCGGCGACCAGGCCGTACGCGCGGCGTTCTGCGCCATCTCCAGCGCGCTCACCGCGACACCGCCGGCGTTCGCCGCCTTGCCGGGCCCGAACGCGACCCCGGCCTCCTGGAAGAGGCGCACCGCCTCCGGCGTCGTCGGCATGTTGGCGCCCTCGGAGACGGCCTTCACCCCGTTGCGCACCAGGACCTCCGCGTCCTGCGCGTCGAGCTCGTTCTGCGTGGCCGAAGGCAGGGCGATGTCGGCCGGGACCTCCCAGACCCGCCCGCCGCGCACGAACCGCGCGGAGGCGCCCCGGCGGTCGGCGTAGTCGCTGATCCGCCCCCGCTCGACCCCCTTGACCTGCTTCAGCAGACCGACGTCGATCCCCTTCTCGTCGACCACGTACCCGCTGGAGTCCGAGCAGGTCAGCGGGTTGGCTCCGAGGGCGAGCAGCTTCTCGACGGTGTAGATGGCGACGTTCCCGGACCCCGACACGACCGCCGTCTGGCCCTCCATGCCCTCGCCCCGCACGCCCAGCATCGCCTCGGCGAACAGCACGTTCCCGTACCCGGTCGCCTCCGGCCGGATCGCCGAGCCGCCCCAGCCGGGGCCCTTGCCGGTCAGCACGCCGGCCTCCCAGCGGTTGGTGATCCGCCGGTACTGCCCGAACAGGTAGCCGATCTCGCGGCCGCCGACCCCGATGTCACCGGCCGGCACGTCGGTGTGCTCGCCGATGTGCCGCTGAAGCTCCGTCATGAACGACTGGCAGAACCGCATGACCTCCGCGTCGCTGCGGCCGTGCGGGTCGAAGTCGCTGCCGCCCTTGCCGCCGCCGATGCCGAGACCCGTCAGGGCGTTCTTGAAGACCTGCTCGAAGCCGAGGAACTTGACGATTCCCAGGTTCACCGAGGGGTGGAAGCGCAGGCCACCCTTGTACGGCCCCAGCGCGCTGTTGAACTCGACCCTGAACCCGCGGTTGACCTGCACCCGGCCCCGGTCGTCCTGCCACGGCACCCGGAAGATGATCTGCCGCTCCGGCTCGCACAGCCGCTCCAGCAGGCCCGGCTCCGCGTACTCCGGCCGGGCCGCGAACACCGGTGCGAGCGTCTCCAGCACCTCGCGCACGGCCTGGTGGAACTCCGGCTGGGCCGGATTGCGGTGCTCGATGTCGCTCCGCAGGACGTCGAGGGAGGACGACGGGGACAGCAGCGTCGACGAAATCCTGGTCTCGGGTCGGTTGGTCACAGGGCCTCTCTTCCTGGCTGGGCGACGAGTGAAGCGCGCGCAAGGCCTTCCAGTGTTACTCCGCTGTAAACACCGAGGCCAGCAAGTGAGCGAGACGTCCACCATGCGAGACACCGTGATCGCGACAAACCCACGCACTCACGCACAGCCGAGCGTCTTCACCGTGGCGGGAAAGTAGGCACGCATGAACTTCTCGATGTCGGTGCGGTGGGATTGGTCGGTCAGCTTCATCTTGGGGAGCTGAAGAGTGAGGGTGAAGTAGCTCCCACCCTTGGTCTTGCATCGAGCGCTTGAAATGGCACCGTCAGTACCGATGACCGCTGCGTCCGCGAGCTCGATCTCCCGAGGCTCACTGATATGCGAAATGGATCCCGCGCCCTGCGCCAGGTACGTGAGATCCGGCATCTTGCCATCCCATGAGAAGTGCAACTCCATGACCGGGTCATGGCCCGCGAGGACCACGCACGGAGCGAAAACAGGGTCCGATCGATCGACCCTGTTGATCTCGTGCAGGCCCTCGGTCGCGGTCAGAAGAGGACGCGAGAGAGCCGGATCGACGCGTGTGCCGCAAATCGCTGCCGGAGTATCCGATCGGTTACAGGAGACCACGGCTAGTGCTACCAGCAGAGCAGCCAAGCCCGCGATGACAGACCGAAGGGGGGAACTCATTGACGCTCCCCCGACATTCCGGATGCCTGCGCTGCGCCGTCCATCGATGCGCGGCTAATTTCCTGATTGGGGTTGAAATCGGAGTCACCGTCTACTCGATGCGTTTTCTGCCACTCAGCCGCTAACGCCATCAACTGACCGTTCCGGGTGGTGTAGGCCTTGATGTTGTCCTCCGCCTGCTGATCATCCAACCGCTTCTGCTCATCCGCCAACCACTTACCCGTGACGTAATCAAACCCCTGCTGGACATCGCTGCTGCCGACCGGGATATAGCTGATCGCCTTGTCGAAGACCGGCTTCGCTTCGAAGGAGGCTGTTTTGGGGTCGCCCTGGGCCTGGATCCGGGCCTCCTCCAGGAAACCGACGGTGCGGCCCGCGCGGAGCAGTGGTTCCGTGGACTTGGAGTGATCGGCGTGGATGCCGGAGACCATCGCCTGGTTCAGGCCGCCGTTCAGCGTGCCGTAGGCGTCCTTGTCCTTCGACACCTGCTTGGCGACCTCGAAGAGCTGGTCCTGGGGCAACGGGGACCTGGAGATGTCGATCTCGCTCATCGACGCGTGCACCGTGTCGCCGTGGTTGACCAGGATCGACGCCATCGGCCGGCGAAGGGACGGAGGGAACTCGTCGCCGCTGTCGGACAGCCGGCCGATCGCCGACCGGAAGACCGCGTCGTTCTGCCTGGTGTGCGGCACATAGTGGCCTTGCGGGTCGGACGGGTCGATCCCCGTGGCCGCCGCCTGGAGGGCCCTGCCGAAGCCCGCGCGGTCGTCAGCGTCGAGCCCGGCCGCGTAGCCGCCGTTCTTGTCTCCCCCGCGCTCGTGCAGGACCACGTCCCAGTCCCGGTCCTTGACCAGGTACTTCATCCGGGCGTCCGAGCCCAGGTAGTCCGCGGCCGTGTGCGGGTCGCGGCTCATGATGCCCAGCGCGCCGTCCACCGGGTCGTTGGCGAACCAGCCGCCGTGCCTGCCGCTGTAGTCGTGCTTCAGCCGCCAGATGCCCGGGTCCCGGCGCTCCGCCGCGATCATGTCGTCGGTCAGGTTCTCGAGCATCTTCGGCGCGTAGCCGTGGCCCTTCCCCATCAGGGTGACGAGGGACTGGTAGCCGACCGCCTTGTCCATGCGCTCGCCCTGCGCGTCCGTGGCGTAGTGCTCGACGCCGGCGTGCCTCATGGAGGACCGCCAGTGCTTGTACCAGGGCGAGTTCGTGTCCCTGGTCGCCGTCGCCAGGGTGTTCGCGAGACCCGACTCGATGGTCGCGTACGTGCCCGACCCCGGCCCGCCGCGGACGTGGATCAGGTCGTTGAGCTCGTTCGTCAGCGTGATCGTGCCCGCCGGGCCCAGGTCGTCCAGCAGGGTCCGGGAGAACGCCTCGTCGCCCGAGTTGTCGCGGAACGCCCGCTGGAGCTCGGTCAGTTCGCGCTGGGAGAGGTGCTCGCCGCGGCCCAGTCTGCCGAGCGCGTCCTCCGCGGCCAGCGCCTCGTACTTCTCGATGTCGCCCAGAGCGCGGCCGTTGAAGCCGCGGCCGCCGGCCAGCGGGTCCGAGTCGACGACCACGGCCGCCAGGGCGGTCTCCACACCGGTGTCCGCGTCCGTCACGGCGCGCACCGCCGCGTCGATGCGGGCCTGCCAGGACCGTACGGTCGCCTCGTCCGGCTCCTTGACGTGGGCGGGGTCGGCGCTGACCCTGCCCCGGTCCGAGATCCGCATACCGGCCGCGCGGGCCTCCTCGTGCGCCGCCGTGAGCCTGCCCTTCAGCTCCGTGAACTGGGTGTGGGCGTCCCGCAGCAGGGAGGCGACGGCCTTCGCCTCCGTCTGGGCGTACCGCAGCTCCTTGAGCGTGACGCCGAAGCTGCCGTGGGCCGCCTCCGCGCTCATCCCGCTCCAGGCGGGGGCCGTCGTGATGCGGTGGACGTCCCGGTGGTACGCCCTCTCCTGCTCGGCGAACTTCCCCGCCATGCCCTCCCAGCGCTCGGCGGCGCCGGTGAGCGCTGCGAGGTCGGTGCTCATGATCTCGTGGTACGTCGGCATGCCCGGCCGTTCCCGTCAGTACAGGTCGAGCGCGGACGTGCGCCGCAGGGCAGAGCCGGCCGCCACGTCAGAGCCGGTCAGGACCACGTTGGCGCTGCGCAGCGCGTCCTTCTCGGCACCGAGCCGGTCCATCAGGTTCCGCACCTGGTCGGCCCAGGCCGCGTGGGCCCTGCGCAGCGCGGCGGAGGTCAGCCAGCCGTGTCCGTCGCGGGCGCCGAAGGCCTTCACCGCCGCTCCGGTCTCGTCGTCCGCCCATCCGCCGGCCGTGCGGGTGTCCGGCTCGATGTGGTCGTTCAGCGCCCTGGCCGCCGCCCGCTTCTCGGCGGGACTGGACGCCAGCCTCCCCGCGCCAGGACCGTGACCGTTGCCGCCGTGGCCTCCTGCCGGACCGTCCACCGCTCACCCCTCGCCGTCTCGACGTCCACCACCGCTCCATCAACCGGCGGACGCCGATCTTCGTCACGGGGGTTTTCACATGCACCGCGTTGACGTCGTCCGGGGGGTGTCGCCGGGCAGCCCGGCGGGGGCTCGCCGCGGTTCAGGGGCGTCCGGTCTCCTGGTCCAGCGGGACGAGGTTGCCGGCGCTGAGCACGTCACCGCGGGCCGGTGAGCCCAGCGACGCGCGCAGCTTGCCGACGCCGGGGTCGGAGAAGGAGACCGTCAGGGTGCAGGGCGGCTGGCCGGTGATGGTGTCGTGGGAGTCGATCGGCGCCTGCAGCCCCTTCATGACCTCGGCGCCCTCCTGGCCGGGGCACAGGGCCCGCACCGGCAGCTCGACCTCGGCGCTGGCGCCGTTGCGGCCGTCGACGCGCACGCTGTGGCCGGGCCCCGTCCCGGTGGGCTCGAGCCATCTGACCGGCAGGCCGTGCGCACCGCCGACCAGTCCGTCCGGGCCCTCGATCTCCACCGCCACGCCGTCCGTGCCGAGGGTCCGGGACAGCTCCAGCGGGCGCTTCCCGCCGGAGGTGAGGAGGAGATCGATGGTGAAGCGGGCGGGCGTGCGGGGCCCGTGTCCGTACCCGTAGGCGCCGAGGACGAGCCTGGGGCCGGCCGGCGGCTCGTCCCTGGGCGGTGGGGCGAGCGCGTCCGCGGGCAACGGGAAGCGGTGGTACCCCCTGGCTCCGCACCGGTCGCCGTCGGAGACACCGCCCCCGGGCAGGGCCACAGCCTTCGCCGGCCCCGGGGCGAGTCGCCCGACCAGCGTGAACAGCCCCTGCTGATAGCCCATGGCGATCACTACGGCGGCCACGGCCAGCCAGGGGACCACCACCTGCGCCTTCTCCAACGCGACGCCGCGCAGCCTGTCGAGCACGGGACCTCTCTCTGCGACGACCGGCCGGACGGCGCCGGCCGGGGAACGGGAACCGACCCGGGACCGCTCAGGTGCGGCAGGGACCGGTGCGCCAGCCGGGCGGGGCGGCGGGCCGTGCCGCCGCGCGGGGCCGCCCCGGCAGCCGCTTGCGGCCGGTGCGGCCCCACGCCCGTTCCTCGGCCTCGGCCTGCTCGCGCAGCCGCCGGGTGACCATCCGGGCCCGAGCCGACGGCTCCTTCGGCGCGCCGGCTCCGCCGCCCTCGGCCGACTCCCGCAGGAACGTTTCCCACTGCTCGTCGGACAGGGAGGACCGCTCGTCCGAGTCCTCGTCGGGCCGTTCGGGGGGCGGGGCGGTGCTCACAGGCTCACTTCCGTCGACGGCAGGCGCTTGTGATCATTCCTAGGCGGCCGTCCGGGCGTTCACAAGGTGTGGACGGCGTCGTACGGAAGCCGTGATCCAACCGGTAGGGGTTCGCAGCGCCCCGCCGTACAACCCCGGGCGAACAAGGCTCGGGACAGCGAAGAGGCCCGTACGACCGAAGTCGTACGGGCCTCTCCGACAGCTACCAGGTCAGAGACCGGGCCGGGTCAGTTCAAGATCACTTGTTGATCTTGGTGACCTGGCCGGCGCCCACGGTCCGGCCACCCTCACGGATGGCGAACTTCAGGCCCTCTTCCATGGCGACGGGCTGGATGAGCTCCACCTTCATCTCGGTGTTGTCACCCGGCATGACCATCTCGGTGCCCTCGGGGAGGGTCACGACGCCGGTCACGTCCGTCGTACGGAAGTAGAACTGCGGACGGTAGTTGTTGAAGAACGGCGTGTGGCGGCCACCCTCGTCCTTGGACAGGATGTAGGCCTGCGCCTCGAACTCGGTGTGCGGGGTGACCGAGCCCGGCTTGATGATGACCTGGCCGCGCTCGACGTCCTCGCGCTTGATGCCGCGGAGCAGCAGACCGACGTTCTCACCGGCCTGGCCCTCGTCGAGCAGCTTGCGGAACATCTCGATGCCGGTGACCGTGGTGGTGGTCTTCTCCTGCTTGATACCGATGATGTCCACGGTCTCGTTGACCTTGAGGACACCACGCTCGATACGGCCGGTGACGACCGTACCGCGACCGGTGATCGTGAAGACGTCCTCGATCGGCATCAGGAACGGCTTGTCGACGTCGCGCTCCGGCTCCGGAATCGCGGTGTCGACGGCGTTCATGAGGTCCAGGACGGACTGCGTCCACTGCGCGTCGCCCTCGAGGGCCTTCAGCGCCGAGACACGCACGACCGGCAGGTCGTCGCCCGGGAACTCGTACTCGGAGAGGAGCTCACGAACCTCGAGCTCGACGAGCTCCATGATCTCCTCGTCGTCCACCATGTCGGCCTTGTTCAGGGCGACGACGATGTACGGAACGCCGACCTGGCGGGCCAGGAGCACGTGCTCCTTGGTCTGCGGCATCGGGCCGTCGGTGGCGGCGACCACGAGGATCGCGCCGTCCATCTGCGCGGCACCGGTGATCATGTTCTTGATGTAGTCCGCGTGACCCGGGCAGTCGACGTGGGCGTAGTGACGCGCCTCGGTCTGGTACTCGACGTGCGCGATGGAGATGGTGATACCGCGCTGGCGCTCCTCGGGCGCCTTGTCGATGTTGTCGAACGGGGTGGCCTCGTTCAGCTCCGGGTACGCGTCGTGCAGCACCTTGGTAATGGCGGCCGTGAGGGTCGTCTTACCGTGGTCGATGTGACCGATGGTGCCGATGTTGACGTGCGGCTTAGTCCGCTCGAACTTCGCCTTCGCCACTGGGGTCCTCCTGTGGAGTGGTTCTGTACGCCTTGGTTCGTCGGCGCCAGGTGATCTTTGCTGTTAAGTCCCGGAACCCGGGGCAAGCATCCGCGTTTGCGGTTGTTTGCCCCTTGAGGCTCCGGAGTCAAGCCTAAAGCGTGGGAACGCGGTGCGTTACTCGCCCTTGGCCTTCGCGATGATCTCCTCGGCGACGTTCCGCGGAACCTCGGCGTAGGAGTCGAACTGCATCGAGTAGCTCGCGCGACCCGACGTCTTGCTGCGGAGGTCGCCGACGTAGCCGAACATCTCCGAAAGGGGCACGAGGCCCTTCACGACGCGGGCACCGGCCCGCTCCTCCATGGCCTGGATCTGACCACGGCGGGAGTTGATGTCGCCGATGACCTCACCCATGTAGTCCTCGGGCGTGGTGACCTCGACGGCCATCATCGGCTCGAGCAGCACGGGGCTGGCCTTGCGCGCGGCCTCCTTGAAGGCCTGCGAGCCGGCGATCTTGAAGGCGAGCTCGGAGGAGTCGACCTCGTGGTAGGCGCCGTCGTGGAGGATGACGCGCACGCCGGTCATCTCGTAACCGGCGAGGATGCCGAACTGCATGGCCTCCTGCGCACCGGCGTCGACCGAAGGGATGTACTCCTTCGGGATACGACCACCGGTCACCTTGTTCACGAACTCGTACGAGGTGTCGCCACCCTCGAGCGGCTCGATGCCGATCTGCACCTTCGCGAACTGACCGGTACCACCGGTCTGCTTCTTGTGGGTGTAGTCGACGCGCTCGACGGCCTTGCGGATCGTCTCGCGGTAGGCCACCTGCGGCTTGCCGACGTTGGCCTCGACCTTGAACTCACGGCGCATACGGTCGACCAGCACCTCGAGGTGCAGCTCGCCCATGCCACCGATGATGGTCTGGCCGGTCTCCTCGTCCGAGTGGACCTGGAAGGACGGGTCCTCCTCGGCCAGGCGCTGGATCGCGACGCCCAGCTTCTCCTGGTCGCCCTTCGACTTGGGCTCGATGGCGACCTGGATGACCGGCGCCGGGAAGTCCATGGACTCCAGGATGACCGGGTTCTTGTCGTCGGACAGCGTCTCACCTGTGGTGGTCTGCTTCAGGCCCATGACGGCGACGATGTCGCCGGCGCCCACCGACTCGATCTCCTCACGCTTGTTGGCGTGCATGCGGTAGATCTTGCCGATGCGCTCCTTCTTGCCCTTGACGGAGTTCAGCACCGAGGTGCCGGACTCCAGGCGGCCCGAGTAGACCCGGACGAAGGTGAGCTTGCCGAGGTGCGGGTCGCTCATGATCTTGAACGCCAGCGCGGACAGCGGCTCGTCGTCGGACGGCTTGCGCTTGACGACGACCTCGGGGTCCTTGACGTCGTGGCCCTCGATGGCCTCGATGTCGACCGGCGACGGCAGGTAGCGGACGACCGCGTCGAGCAGGGGCTGGACGCCCTTGTTCTTGAAGGCGGTACCGCAGAACACCGGGGTCACGGTGGTGCCGGTGCCCTTGCCGGACGCGATGGTGATACGACGGATCGCGGCGTACAGCTGCTCCACGGAAGGCTCCTGGCCCTCCAGGTACAGCTCCATGATCTCTTCGTCGTTCTCGGCCACGGCCTCGAGCAGCTTGCCGCGGTACTCCTCGGCAGCCTCGGCGTGCGTGTCCGGGATGTCGACGGTGTCGTACATCTCGCCCTTGGTGGCCTCGGCGGACCAGACCAGGGCCTTCATCGTCACGAGGTCGATGACGCCCTTGAAGTCGGCCTCGGCACCGATCGGCAGCTGCATCACGATCGGCTGAGCGCCCAGGCGGTCAGTGATCATGTCGACGCAGCGGTGGAACTCGGCACCGGTCCGGTCGAGCTTGTTGACGAAGCAGATGCGCGGGACGCCGTAGCGGTCCGCCTGACGCCACACCGTCTCGGACTGCGGCTCGACACCGGCGACACCGTCGAACACCGTCACGGCACCGTCGAGCACGCGCAGGGAGCGCTCCACCTCGACGGTGAAGTCGACGTGACCCGGGGTGTCGATGATGTTGATGGTGTGATCGACGTCCTCGAGCGGCCAGTGACAGGTGGTGGCAGCAGAGGTGATCGTGATGCCACGCTCCTGCTCCTGCTCCATCCAGTCCATGGTGGCAGCGCCGTCGTGGACCTCACCGATCTTGTAGGACACACCGGTGTAGAACAGGATCCGCTCGGTGGTGGTCGTCTTGCCCGCGTCGATGTGGGCCATGATCCCGATGTTGCGGACCTTGGCCAGGTCAAGTGAAGTGGTAGCCATAAGGCTTCAGTCTTCTCTCGGTCTCGATGTGGGTAGCGACTACCAGCGGTAGTGCGCGAAGGCCTTGTTGGACTCGGCCATCTTGTGCGTGTCCTCGCGCTTCTTCACAGCGGCACCCAGGCCGTTGGAGGCGTCGAGAAGCTCGTTGAGCAGGCGCTCGGTCATGGTCTTCTCGCGACGGGCGCGGGAGTAACCGACCAGCCAGCGGAGCGCCAGCGTGTTGGCGCGACCGGGCTTGACCTCGATCGGCACCTGGTAGGTGGCGCCACCGACACGGCGGGACTTGACCTCGAGGGTCGGCTTGATGTTCTCCAGCGCGCGCTTCAGCGTGATGATCGGGTCGTTGCCCGTCTTCTCACGCAGACCCTCCATGGCACCGTAGACGATGCGCTCGGCGGTGGAGCGCTTGCCGTTCAGCAGCACCTTGTTGATCAGGGAGGTCACCAGAGGAGAACCGTAGACCGGGTCGATGATGACCGGGCGCTTCGGGGCGGGGCCCTTACGAGGCATTCTTACTTCTCCTTCTTGGCGCCGTAACGGCTGCGAGCCTGCTTGCGGTTCTTGACACCCTGGGTGTCGAGCGAACCGCGGATGATCTTGTAGCGAACACCCGGCAGGTCCTTCACACGGCCGCCGCGCACGAGCACGATGGAGTGCTCCTGCAGGTTGTGTCCCTCACCCGGAATGTAAGCGGTGACCTCGATGCCGCTGGTCAGACGCACACGCGCGACCTTACGCAGGGCCGAGTTCGGCTTCTTCGGGGTGGTCGTGAACACACGCGTGCAGACGCCACGACGCTGAGGGGAACCCTCGAGTGCGGGCGTCTTGTTCTTCTCGACCTTGTCCTGCCGGCCCTTGCGGACCAGCTGCTGGATCGTAGGCACTACTTCTCCGGTTTCTGTGTGCCGATGAGTACAGCTAACCTGGAACATCTCCGACCCACGCGGTCGGGTGTGTCGAATCCGCCGCGCTTCCGCCGCGAGACGGGAAAGGCACGGATTACGGTGGCCGGTGTCGGCTCTGCGTGCGGTTGAAGGCACGCACGAAAGCCAGGGCACACCCCAGGCACAAGGTCTGAGCGTACCTACCGCACCCACTTCGGTCAAAACAAAGGCCGCGGGGCCGGGCCCGGCGGGCTGCCGCGGGTCAGCGGCGCGTCGTCGTCTCCCCCGCCTGCTCCGCCGTGTCGTGGCCCACGAAGTACGTCGGCCGGTTCTGTATGGCCGTGTATATCCGGGCCACGTACTCCCCGAGCAGCCCCACGCAGATGAGCTGCACCGCGCCGATGAAGAGCACCCCGGTGAACAGCGAGGTCCAGCCCGGGACCGTGTGGTCCAGGACGTGGGCGGAGAGCGTGTACACCATCAGCCCGAGGCAGACCAGGAAGGCGAAGCCGCCGAGCCAGGTGGCCAGCCGCAGCGGGGCCGCCGAGAACCCGGTGACGCTGTCGACGGCCAGCCGGATCATCCGGCCCAGCGGGTACTTGCTGCGGCCTGCCGTGCGCGGGGCGCGCTCGTAGGTCACCCGGCCGCTGGGGAAGCCCAGCCAGGGCACCAGCAGCCGGTAGACCCGCTGCTGGTCGGGCAGCGCCTTCAGCGCCTCCACGGCGGCCCGGCTCAGCAGCCGGAAGTCGCCGGCCTGCGCGGGCACGGAAGGCCCCGCCAGACGGCGCACCAGCCGGTAGTACAGCCCGGCGGTCCACCGCTTGAAGCCGGTGTCGCTGGCCCGGTCGGCACGGATGCCGTAGACGATGTCCAGCCCCTCGGCGCGGGCCAGGGCCAGCATGTCGGGGATCTTCTCGGGCGGGTCCTGCAGGTCCGCGTCGATGCTGACCACGTACGCGCCGGCCGCCCGGTCGAGGCCCGCGGTCAGGGCCGCCTGGTGGCCCGAGTTGCGGCGCAGGCCGATCACCCGCAGTTCCGGCCAGCCGAGCCGGAAGGCCGCGAGCAGCTCGCCGGTGCCGTCGGTGCTGCCGTCGTCGACGGCGACCAGCTCGTACGGCACGCCGAGGCCCTCAAGGACCGGGCGCAGCCGGCTGACCAGGGCGGGCAGCGCCTCGACCTCGTTGAACATCGGTACGACGACGGACAGCTCGATCGCCGGCTCCGTTCCACCGGTCACCCGCTTCTCCCCCCTTCGCCCCGCACATGCGACGCTTTGGCCACACACAAGTGATCCTTGTGTGATCTCGTGACTGACACTTCACGACCCCCCGGGCTGCGGAATCCTCCGGCCCCGGCGGTCGGCCGAGGGGGGAGACCGCAGGGATGAGCACGGCTTCCGGTGACATCGAGGCGGACACCGTCCTGCCCGGGGAGCAGTCCGGCACTCCGCGCCCGAGCCGCCGGCTCACGCTGCCGCCGGGTGCGCGGCCGTACGTGGCTCCACTCGTCCTGTACTGCGTCACGAAGCTCGTGGGGCTCACCATATTCGCCTGCCTGCTGGAGCATGCGGGCGACTACCGCAGGAAGGACCCGCGGTTCGGCGGCGGCGCCCACTGGTGGGACGTGCTGTCCACCTGGGACGGCTGGTGGTATCTGCAGGTCGCGGGGCACGGGTACGACCCGAAGCCGCTGCAGCCGCTGCCCGGGGGCGGCCTCTTCACGGTCCAGCAGAACTCGGTCGCGTTCTTCCCGCTCTACCCCGGGCTGATCCGCAGCGTCTCCGAGACCACCGGGCTCGGCCTGTACGGCTCCGGCATCCTCGTGTCGGTCCTGGCCTCCCTGGTGGCGGCGGCGGGCGTCTACGCGGTGGTCGCGGCGCTGGCCGGCGCGCGGGCCGGCACCATCGCCGCCGGGCTGTGGGCCGTGGTGCCCGGCGCGGGCGTCGAGTGGGCCGTGTACTCGGAGTCCCTGTTCGTCGCCATCGCCGCCTGGACCTGCTACAGCGTGATGCGGGGCCGCTGGGTCGCCGCGGGCCTCCTGGCCTTCCTGGCGGGCCTCAACCGGCCCACCTCGGCGGCCCTCATCGGCGCGGTGGGACTGGCCGCCCTGGTCACCGTCCTGCGGCGGGACGGCCGGCGTGAGCACGGGGTCGGCGGGCCGGTCTTCGCGATGATCGCGGCGCCGCTCGGCCTGCTCACCTACGTCGCCTGGGTCGGGTGGAGCATGGGCGACCTCACCGCGTACTTCACGCTCCAGCGTGAGGGCTGGGCGCACTACTTCGACTGGGGCGCGTACACGGCCGACGTCCTCGGCAACGTGGCCGTGGGGCACAGCGACTACCTGTTCGCCTTCTCCACGCCCGATCTGCTCGGCGTCCAGCTCGTCATCGCGCTGCCCTTCCTGATCACGCTGATGCTGCGCCGTAGGCCGCCGCTGGTGCTGGTCGCCTACACCCTGGCGGGCATCGTCACCGTCCTGGGCACCCAGCAGATGTTCGGCAACACCTCCCGCTACCTGCTGCCCTCCTTCCCGCTGCTGCTGGCGCCGGCGGCGGCGCTGAGCCGCCTGAAGTGGCCCGGCCTGGCCGTGTTCTTCACGACGACGGCGGTGGCGTCGGGCTGGTACGCGCACTACGTGATCTTCGAGCTGGGCATCCCGTAGCCGAGCCGGGCACCCCGCGGACGGCAGGCGGCCGCGGGAACGCCGAAGGGCGGTCACCCCACCGGGGTGACCGCCCTTCAGTTCAACTCAACCACTCACTGGTTGTACGGACCGTAGTCGTAGTCCTCCAGCGGGACGGCCTGGCCGGAGCCGGTGCCGAACGGCGAGTAGTCGATGTCGTCGTAGCCGACGGCCGAGTACATCGCGGCCTTGGCCTCCTCGGTGGGCTCCACCCGGATGTTGCGGTAGCGGGACAGACCCGTACCGGCCGGGATGAGCTTACCGATGATGACGTTCTCCTTGAGGCCGATGAGGCTGTCGGACTTGGCGTTGATCGCCGCGTCCGTCAGGACTCGGGTCGTCTCCTGGAAGGAGGCGGCCGACAGCCAGGACTCCGTCGCCAGCGAGGCCTTGGTGATACCCATCAGCTGCGGACGACCGGAGGCCGGGTGACCGCCCTCCTGGACCACACGACGGTTCTCGGTCTCGAACTTCGAGCGCTCGACCAGCTCGCCGGGCAGCAGCTCGGCGTCGCCCGACTCGATGATCGTCACACGGCGCAGCATCTGCCGGATGATGATCTCGATGTGCTTGTCGTGGATCGACACACCCTGCGAGTTGTAGACCTTCTGGACCTCGCCGACCAGGTGGACCTGGACGGCACGCTGGCCCAGGATGCGCAGCACGTCGTGCGGGTTGGTGGCACCCACGGTGAGCTGCTGGCCCACCTCGACGTGGTCGCCCTCCTTCACCAGGACCTTGGCGCGCTTCGAGATCGGGAACGCCGTCTCGTCGCTGCCGTCGTCCGGGGTGACGACGATCTTCTTGGTCTTCTCGGTCTCCTCGATCCGCACGCGGCCGTTGGCCTCGGAGATCGGGGCGACACCCTTCGGGGTACGGGCCTCGAAGAGCTCGACGACACGGGGCAGACCCTGGGTGATGTCGTCACCGGCCACACCACCGGTGTGGAAGGTACGCATCGTCAGCTGAGTACCGGGCTCACCGATGGACTGGGCGGCGATGATGCCGACCGCCTCACCGATGTCGACCAGCTTGCCGGTGGCCAGCGAACGGCCGTAGCACATGGCGCAAGTGCCGACGTGCGACTCGCAGGTCAGGATCGAGCGGGTCTTGACCTCCTCGATGCCGTGGTGCACCAGCTGGTCGATGAGCACGTCGCCGAGGTCCACGTTGGCCGGCGCGATCACCTTGCCGTCGATGACGACGTCCTCGGCGAGCATGCGGGCGTAGACGCTGGTCTCGACGTCGTCCGCCTTGCGCAGCACACCGTCGGCGCCGCGGTTGGCGATCCGCAGCTTCAGACCGCGCTCGGTGCCGCAGTCCTCCTCGCGGATGATGACGTCCTGCGAGACGTCCACCAGACGACGGGTCAGGTAACCCGAGTCGGCGGTACGCAGGGCGGTGTCGGCCAGACCCTTACGGGCACCGTGCGTGGAGATGAAGTACTCCAGCACGGACAGGCCCTCACGGAAGGACGCCTTGATCGGACGCGGGATGGTCTCGTTCTTCGCGTTCGACACCAGACCGCGCATACCGGCGATCTGCCGCATCTGCATCATGTTTCCTCGGGCACCCGAGTCAACCATCATGAAGATGGGGTTGGTCTTGGGGAAGTTCTCGTTCATCGCCTCGGCGACCTCGTTGGTCGCCTTGGTCCAGATCGCGATGAGCTCCTGAGTGCGCTCTTCCTTGGTGATCAGACCGCGCTCGTACTGCTTCTGGACCTTCTCGTCCTGCGCCTCGTAGCCGCGGACGATCTCCTTCTTCGCCTCGGGAACGACGACGTCGGAGATGGCCACGGTGACACCGGAACGGGTCGCCCAGAAGAAGCCGGCCGCCTTCAGGTTGTCGAGCGTCGCCGCCACGATGACCTTGGGGTAGCGCTCGGCCAGGTCGTTGACGATCTCGGAGAGCTGCTTCTTGCCCACCGAGTAGTCGACGAACGGGTAGTCCTCGGGCAGCAGCTCGTTGAAGAGCGCGCGGCCCAGGGTGGTGCGCAGGCGGAACGAGTCACCCTGCTGCCACTCGGGCTCGCCCTCCTCGCGCGCCGGCGGGGTCCAGCCGCGCGGCGGGATGGTGCCCACCGGGAAGCGGATGTCGATCGGCGACTGCAGCGCGAGCTCACCGGCGTCGAAGGCCATGATCGCCTCGGCCGTGGAGCCGAACGCGCGGCCCTCGCCCTTGGTGTCACGCAGCTCGCCGTCGGTGGTGAGGAAGAACAGACCGAGGACCATGTCCTGGGTCGGCATCGTCACCGGACGGCCGTCGGCCGGCTTGAGGATGTTGTTCGAGGACAGCATCAGGATGCGGGCCTCGGCCTGCGCCTCCGCGGACAGCGGCAGGTGCACGGCCATCTGGTCACCGTCGAAGTCCGCGTTGAACGCGGTGCAGACGAGCGGGTGGATCTGGATGGCCTTGCCCTCGACCAGCTGCGGCTCGAAGGCCTGGATGCCGAGGCGGTGCAGGGTGGGAGCACGGTTCAGCAGAACCGGGTGCTCGGCGATGACCTCTTCGAGGACGTCGTACACGACCGTGCGGCCGCGCTCCACCATGCGCTTGGCGCTCTTGATGTTCTGCGCGTGGTTCAGGTCGACCAGGCGCTTCATCACGAACGGCTTGAACAGCTCCAGCGCCATCGCCTTGGGCAGACCGCACTGGTGCAGCTTGAGCTGCGGGCCGACGACGATGACGGAACGCGCCGAGTAGTCGACTCGCTTGCCGAGCAGGTTCTGACGGAAACGACCCTGCTTGCCCTTGAGCATGTCGCTCAGGGACTTCAGCGGGCGGTTACCGGGACCGGTGACCGGGCGACCGCGACGACCGTTGTCGAAGAGGGCGTCCACGGCCTCCTGGAGCATGCGCTTCTCGTTGTTCACGATGATCTCGGGCGCGCCGAGGTCGAGAAGCCGCTTCAGGCGGTTGTTGCGGTTGATGACACGGCGGTACAGGTCGTTCAGGTCGGAGGTCGCGAAGCGGCCACCGTCGAGCTGCACCATCGGACGCAGGTCCGGCGGGATGACCGGCACGCAGTCGAGCACCATGCCCTTGGGGCTGTTGCTGGTCTGCAGGAACGCGGAGACGACCTTCAGGCGCTTGAGCGCACGGGTCTTCTTCTGGCCCTTGCCGGTGCGGATGATCTCGCGGAGCTTCTCGGCCTCCTCGTCGAGGTCGAAGGACTCCAGGCGCTTCTGCAGCGCGGCGGCGCCCATCGAGCCGTCGAAGTAGGTGCCGAACCGGTCGCGCAGCTCGCGGTAGAGCAGCTCGTCGCCCTCGAGGTCCTGGACCTTGAGGTTCTTGAACCGGGTCCACACCTCGTCGAGGCGGTCGATCTCGCGCTGCGCGCGGTCGCGCAGCTGCTTCATCTCGCGCTCGGCGCCCTCGCGCACCTTGCGGCGCACGTCGGCCTTGGCGCCCTCGGCCTCGAGCTCGGCCAGGTCGGTCTCGAGCTTCTTGGCGCGGGCCTCGAGGTCGGCGTCGCGGCGGTTCTCGATCTGCTGGCGCTCGACCGAGACGTGCGCCTCGAGGGAGGGCAGGTCGCGGGTGCGGCGCTCCTCGTCGACGTACGTGATCATGTACGCCGCGAAGTAGATGACCTTCTCGAGGTCCTTCGGCGCCAGGTCCAGCAGGTAGCCGAGGCGCGAGGGGACACCCTTGAAGTACCAGATGTGCGTGACGGGCGCGGCCAGCTCGATGTGGCCCATCCGCTCACGGCGCACCTTGGCGCGCGTGACCTCGACGCCACAGCGCTCGCAGATGATGCCCTTGAAGCGGACGCGCTTGTACTTGCCGCAGTAGCACTCCCAGTCCCGGGTCGGACCGAAGATCTTCTCGCAGAAGAGCCCGTCCTTTTCCGGCTTGAGGGTGCGGTAGTTGATGGTCTCGGGCTTCTTGACCTCGCCGTGGCTCCACTGACGGATGTCGTCAGCGGTGGCCAGGCCGATCCGGAGCTCGTCGAAGAAGTTGACGTCGAGCACTATGCGTCAATCCCTCTCAGGGTCGTAAGTCTGTGGTCTGAAACGGGGGCCTGGGGGTCGGCGGGGGCCTCACACGGTGGCGAGGCCCCTACCGGACTCCCGTCAGACCTCTTCGACGCTGCTCGGCTCGCGCCGGGACAGGTCGATGCCGAGCTCCTCCGCAGCGCGGAAGACATCCTCGTCGGTGTCGCGCATCTCGATGGACATACCGTCGCTGGACAGCACCTCCACGTTCAGGCAGAGCGACTGCATCTCCTTGATGAGCACCTTGAAGGACTCGGGGATGCCGGGCTCGGGAATGTTCTCGCCCTTGACGATGGCCTCGTAGACCTTCACGCGGCCGGTGACGTCGTCGGACTTGATGGTCAGCAGCTCCTGGAGGGCGTACGCGGCGCCGTAGGCCTCGAGGGCCCACACCTCCATCTCACCGAACCGCTGGCCACCGAACTGGGCCTTACCACCCAGCGGCTGCTGGGTGATCATCGAGTACGGACCGGTCGAACGGGCGTGCAGCTTGTCGTCGACCAGGTGGTGCAGCTTCAGGATGTACATGTAGCCGACCGAGATCGGGTCCGGGAACGGCTCACCGCTGCGGCCGTCGAACAGCCGCGCCTTGCCGGTCGGGAGCACCATGCGCTCGCCGTCCCGGTTCGGGATGGTGTGCTGCAGCAGACCCGCCAGCTCGTCCTCCCGCGCACCGTCGAACACCGGGGTGGCGACGTTGGTGCCCGGGGCGACGGAGTCGGCGCCGATCGCCTGGAGGCGCTGGGCCCACTCCTCCGCGAGGCCGGAGACGTCCCAGCCGCGGCTGGCGAGCCAGCCGAGGTGGATCTCCAGGACCTGTCCCGGGTTCATTCGGGACGGGACACCCAGCGGGTTGAGGATGATGTCGACCGGGGTGCCGTCCTCCAGGAACGGCATGTCCTCGATCGGCAGGATCTTGGAGATGACACCCTTGTTGCCGTGGCGGCCGGCGAGCTTGTCACCGTCGGTGATCTTGCGCTTCTGCGCGACGTAGACGCGCACCAGCTGGTTCACACCGGGGGGAAGCTCGTCGCCCTCCTCGCGGTCGAAGACGCGCACGCCGATGACCTTGCCGGTCTCGCCGTGCGGCACCTTCAGCGAGGTGTCACGGACCTCACGGGCCTTCTCGCCGAAGATCGCGCGCAGCAGGCGCTCCTCGGGGGTCAGCTCGGTCTCGCCCTTGGGCGTGACCTTGCCGACGAGGATGTCGCCGGCGATGACCTCGGCGCCGATGCGGATGATGCCGCGCTCGTCGAGGTCGGCGAGGACCTCCTCGGAGACGTTCGGGATGTCCCGGGTGATCTCCTCGGGGCCGAGCTTGGTGTCACGGGCGTCGACCTCGTGCTCCTCGATGTGGATCGAGGAGAGGACGTCGTCCTGCACGAGGCGCTGCGACAGGATGATCGCGTCCTCGTAGTTGTGACCCTCCCACGGCATGAACGCCACGAGCAGGTTCTTGCCGAGGGCCATCTCGCCGTTCTGGGTGGCGGGACCGTCGGCGAGCACCTGGCCCGTGATGATCCGGTCGCCCTCGTTGACGATGACCTTCTGGTTGACCGAGGTGCCCTGGTTGGACCGGGAGAACTTGGCCAGGCGGTACGTGATGTACGTGCCGTCGTCGTTGGCGGTGGTGATGTAGTCCGCGGAGACCTCCTGGACCACACCGTCCTTCTCGGCCTTGACCACGTCGCCGGCGTCGACCGCGGAGCGGTACTCCATGCCGGTGCCGACGAGCGGGGACTCGGACTTAATCAGCGGCACGGCCTGACGCATCATGTTCGCGCCCATGAGGGCACGGTTGGCGTCGTCGTGCTCGAGGAACGGGATCATGGCGGTCGCGACCGACACCATCTGGCGCGGCGAGACGTCCATGTAGTCCACGTCGTCACCGGCGACGTAGTCGACCTCGCCGCCACGGCGGCGGACCAGCACGCGGTTCTCGGCGAACCGCATGTCGTCCGAGAGCGTGGCGTTGGCCTGCGCGATGACGAACCGGTCCTCCTCGTCGGCCGTCAGGTAGTCCACCTCGTCGGTGACCTGACCGTCGACGACCTTGCGGTACGGCGTCTCGACGAAGCCGAACGCGTTGACCCGGCCGTAGGAGGCGAGCGAGCCGATCAGACCGATGTTCGGGCCTTCGGGCGTCTCGATCGGGCACATGCGGCCGTAGTGCGACGGGTGCACGTCACGGACCTCGAAGCCGGCCCGCTCACGGGAGAGACCACCCGGGCCAAGAGCCGACAGACGGCGCTTGTGGGTGAGACCCGACAGCGGGTTGTTCTGGTCCATGAACTGCGACAGCTGGCTGGTGCCGAAGAACTCCTTGATGGAGGCGACGACCGGCCGGATGTTGATCAGGGTCTGCGGCGTGATCGCCTCGACGTCCTGGGTCGTCATGCGCTCGCGCACGACGCGCTCCATACGGGCGAGACCCGTACGGACCTGGTTCTGGATCAGCTCGCCGACGCTGCGCAGACGACGGTTGCCGAAGTGGTCGATGTCGTCGGTCTCGACGACGATCGTGCCACCGTTGTCACCCGAGGTCTCGGTCTCGCCGGCGTGCAGCTTCACCAGGTACTTGATCGTCGAGATGACGTCCTCGACGGTCAGGACACCCGCGTCGAGCGGCGCGTCAGCACCCAGCTTCTTGTTGACCTTGTAGCGGCCGACCTTGGCGAGGTCGTAGCGCTTGGGGTTGAAGTAGAGGTTCTCGAGCAGCGTCTGCGCGGCCTCACGCGTGGGGGGCTCGCCCGGACGCAGCTTGCGGTAGATGTCCAGCAGCGCGTCGTCCTGGCCCTGGGTGTGGTCCTTCTCCAGGGTGGCGCGCATCGACTCGTACTCGCCGAACTCCTCGAGGATCTGCTCGGTGGTCCAGCCGAGCGCCTTCAGCAGTACGGTGACCGACTGCTTGCGCTTGCGGTCGATGCGGACACCGACCATGTCGCGCTTGTCGATCTCCATCTCCAGCCAGGCACCCCGGGACGGGATGATCTTGGCGGAGAAGATGTCCTTGTCGGACGTCTTGTCGATGGAGGAGTCGAAGTAGACACCGGGGGAACGGACCAGCTGCGACACCACGACACGCTCGGTGCCGTTGATGACGAAAGTGCCCTTGTTCGTCATGAGCGGGAAGTCGCCCATGAAGACCGTCTGGGACTTGATCTCACCGGTCTCGTTGTTGGTGAACTCGGCGGTGACGAAGAGCGGGGCGGCGTACGTGAAGTCGCGCTCCTTGCACTCGTCGATGGAGTTCTTCGGCGGCTCGAAGCGGTGGTCCCGGAACGTCAGGGACATCGACCCGGAGAAGTCCTCGATCGGGGAGATCTCCTCGAAGATCTCCTCCAGACCGGACTTGGTGGGGACGTCCTGACCGTTCTCAAGAGCCTCCTCGACCCGACTCTGCCAAGCGGTGTTGCCGAGCAGCCAGTCGAAGCTCTCGGTCTGCAGCGCGAGCAGGTTCGGAACCTCGAGAGGCTCCTTGATCTTTGCAAAGGAGATGCGCAGCGGGGCGGTGCTTGCGCCGTTGTTCGTATTCGCGGTCGAGGCGTTGCGCGAGGCGGCCAAGAGGGGGTCCTTCCGAGGGCTCGGACTCACTACGCGCGTACCGGCCCCTCTCCCAGACACAGAGACGGAAACCCCAGGTCAGGGGAGCTTCGGTCATCGGTGCTCGAGTGAGGGCAGACCCCTGGTGACGGGCAGGGGAAGCTAACAGGCAGCGCAAAGGGTCAGTGTAGCCACTTGGCACACTGATGTCCAGCCCGGGTTTCTCGAGACCCTCGTCGTGCTCACTGCCTTCGTCAACAACGCCCTCGGCATGCCTGCCCTCAACGCACGTTGATACTGCCCTCTTCGCCGTCGATCCATGCCTCGGATTCGGATCCTTGTGACGACGCGTCCTGAGAATTGCGCGCTGCGTGCGGTTCGTCAAGGCCCCCCAGCCCAAACGGGGCCGTCCGGAGACAGGACGAAGATCACCATACCCCCCGCCGGGGCGAGTTCAAGGCGACCCGGGTCACCCTCCGAAGACGCCGAAGAGCGACCACCCGGATGGATGATCGCTCTTCGGTGCGTCCGCGTTACAGCCCCTGAGGGCCGCAGTCTGCGCGCAGCCGGGTTACGGGAACCCGGAAGGTGTTACTTGACCTCGACGGAGGCGCCGGCGGCCTTGAGGGACTCGGCAGCCTTGTCCGCGGCCTCCTTGTTGACCTTCTCGAGGACCGGCTTCGGGGTGCCGTCGACGAGGTCCTTGGCCTCCTTCAGGCCCAGGGAGGTCAGCTCACGCACGACCTTGATGACCTGGATCTTCTTCTCGCCGGCGCCGGTGAGGATGACGTCGAACTCGTCCTTCTCCTCCTCGGCCGGGGCAGCCGGGCCACCCTGGGCCGGGCCCGCGACGGCGACGGCCGCGGCGGCGGTGACGTCGAACTTCTCCTCGAACGCCTTCACGAACTCGGAGAGCTCGATGAGGGTCATCTCCTCGAACTGCGCGAGCAGGTCTTCCTGAGACAGCTTCGCCATGATGGGCGATCCTTCCACTAATTCGGCGGGTGCCGGATGTACATGAGTGGCGGGCGTACGTTGGCCCGCTGTGACCCTGGCCGCGTCAGGCGGCCCGGATCAGAAAGCGAGCCGAATTACTCGGCACCGCCCTGCTCGTCCTGCTTGGCACGAAGCGCGTCCACGGTGCGGACGAGCTTCGAGGGAAGCGCCTGGAAGAGCTGCGCAGTCTGCGTCTGCTTGCCCTTGAAGGCGCCCGCCAGCTTGGCGAGCAGAACCTCGCGGGACTCGAGGTCCGCAAGCTTCTTGATCTCGTCGGCGGACATCGCCTTGCCGTCAAGGACACCGCCCTTGATGACGAGATTCGGGTTGTCCTTGGCGAAGTCACGGAGACCCTTCGCCGACTCCACCGGGTCACCGGTGACGAAGGCGACGGCCGTCGGACCAGCGAAGAGCTGGTCGTCCAGCGTGATCCCGGCCTCGTTGGCCGCAATCTTGGTCAGCGTGTTCTTCACCACGGCGTACTGGGCGTTCTCACCGAGCGACCGGCGCAGCGTCTTGAGCTGCGCCACGGTGAGACCGCGGTACTCGGTCAGCACAGCGGCGTTGGAGCTGCGGAACTTGTCCGTCAGCTCGGCAACCGCGGCAGCCTTGTCGGGCCTCGCCATAGAGCCTCGGCCTCCTTCCGGGTGATTCTGACCGCGCGGACCCGAAGGAGGACTGGGGAAAACGAAACGCCCCGGCGCAGGCGCTCGGGGCGGACTCGACCGTCGGCACACGCTGGGCGCGTACCATCCGGGAGTGCTTCCACTGACACCTGCGCGGGTCGTCCACTTTGCAGCGGATCCTTCGGCCACCGCACCTTCATTCGAACGTGCGGCAACGACCAGCGGTCTTTGGCTTCGGTAGGAGAGTACGGGACTGGGACGCCGCAGAGCAAATCGGGCCCCGCGCCCGCCCCGGTCCAGGTGCGGCGGCCGGTCAGGAGGCGCTGACGCCGCTGCCCGACGCGGCGCCGCCGGCCTTCATCAGGTCCTTGAAGTCCTGGGTGTCGGCGGCCGGGGGCGCCTCCGCGGTGACCCGCACGCCGTAGTCGCTGTAGTAGGCCGTGCTGGTCATGGTGCCGGCGGTCATCTGCGCCTTCTCGACCTTCTTGACCAGCAGGTCATGGCCGTCGACCCAGATGTCTACGGTCTCCGTGCTGACGCCGGCCTGGCTGAGCTGCTTCCTCAGGTCGGCGAGCTGGCCGGCGTCGAGGTCGCTGTTCTTGCCGGCGAGGTCGGCGACGTCGACCGTGCCGGAGTAGTGCGTGGCGCTGACGCCGGAGACCTGCTCCTCACCGACCTTCTTCACGTCGCCGGAGGCCAGCAGCAGCTTCACCGACTGGTTCGGCGTGGTGTTCTGCATCTGGTCCTTCATGTACGCCCCGGAGCCGCCGCCGAGCTTGGCGAGGTCGGCGTAGGCGTACCGGATCCAGTGCTTGCCGCCGGACTGCCGGGCGTACTGCTCGCTCATCCTGGCGTAGTAGGCGTCCGGGAGGTAGCGGGCCTCCATCGAGGACGTGCCGGCCTTGCGCATCGCCTCCGCCAGCTTGCCGCCGGTGTAGGTGATGGTGAGGTTGCCCTTCATGCCGTCGCCCCACGTCAGGGCGCCGTTCGCGGTCATCGACATGGTGTCGCCGATGCTGGTGGTGGAACGGACCTTGGCGGACTCCGCCTTGTCGGTGGACTTCTCGGCGGAGCGCAGGGCCGCGAGGGGGTTGGCGTGGGTGAGGCTTCTGCCGACCGCCTTGTCGCCGTTCCCGGAGCTCTCGGTGCCGCAGGCCGCCAGACCGGTCAGCGCGGTGACCACCGCGACGGAGAGGCCCACCCGGCGTGCGGTCGTGCTCTTCATTCGTCCTACCCCCATGCGAGTCCGGTGCCTGCACCGTAGCCCAGGCCGCTGACGGTCGTACGACAGTCCGCACAAAGAAAGGACGGACCCCGCACCTCGGAGGTTGCGGGGTCCGCCCTTTGCTTACGCGTCCGTGACGCGGCTGCCGGGAGAGCGCGGGGCTCAGACGGCGGCCGGGTCCTCCTCGACGAGGAGGTTGCGGGTGCGGTTCGAGTCGACCGGAATGCCGGGGCCCATCGTGGTGCTGATGGCGGCCTTCTTGATGTAGCGACCCTTGGCGGCGGACGGCTTCAGACGGAGGATCTCCTCCAGGGCCGCGCCGTAGTTCTCCACCAGCTTGGCGTCGTCGAAGGACGTCTTGCCGATGATGAAGTGCAGGTTCGAGTGCTTGTCGACGCGGAACTCGATCTTGCCGCCCTTGATCTCCGTCACGGCCTTGGCCGTGTCGGGGGTGACGGTGCCGGTCTTCGGGTTCGGCATCAGACCACGCGGGCCGAGGACGCGGCCGAGGCGGCCGACCTTGCCCATGAGGTCCGGGGTGGCGACGACGGCGTCGAAGTCCAGACGGCCCTTCGCCACCTCGTCGATCAGCTCGTCGGCGCCGACGATGTCGGCGCCCGCGGCACGCGCGGCCTCGGCACGGTCACCGGTCGCGAAGACCAGGACCCGGGCGGTCTTACCGGTGCCGTGCGGAAGGTTCACGGTGCCACGGACCATCTGGTCGGCCTTGCGCGGGTCGACACCCAGGCGGAAGGCGACCTCGACGGTGCCGTCGAACTTGGTCGTGGAGGTCTCCTTGGCGAGACGGACGGCCTCGAGCGGGGCGTACAGCTTCTCCCGGTCGACCTTGGCGTCCGCAGCGCGGAGAGCCTTGCTGCGCTTGCTCACAACTGCTCCTGTGGGTTCTGTTCGGAGTCGTGGTACGGGCCGAGCAGGCCCTGCCACGTGCGGCCGTCATGGCCGCATGGTGCTACGAAGGTGGGGTTCAGCCCTCGACCGTGATGCCCATGGAGCGGGCGGTGCCGGCGATGATCTTCGACGCGGCGTCCAGGTCGTTGGCGTTGAGGTCGGGCATCTTGGTCGTGGCGATCTCGCGGACCTGCGCCTCGGTGATCTTGGCGACCTTGGTCTTGTGCGGCTCGCCGGAGCCCTTCTCCACGCCCGCGGCCTTGAGGATCATCTTCGCGGCCGGCGGCGTCTTGGTGACGAAGGTGAAGGAGCGGTCCTCGTAGACCGTGATCTCCACCGGGATCACCCAGCCACGCTGCGACTCGGTCGCGGCGTTGTAGGCCTTGCAGAACTCCATGATGTTGACGCCGTGCTGACCCAGCGCCGGGCCGACCGGCGGGGCCGGGTTCGCCGCACCGGCGTTGATCTGGAGCTTGATGAGCCCCGTGACCTTCTTCTTCTTGGGAGGCATAGCTCTCCGGGTCCTTTCGATTCGGGTCCTGCCCGCCTCCGGGGACCACCCGGACGCAGGCATACCGCACAACGATAACGGGTATAGATGCGCGGCCAAAAACCGTGCAGGTCAGGCGGACGCCGAGCGCCTGCCTGACCTGCACGGAAGCAGTTCGTCCAGAAGGAACTAGTTCTTCTGGATCTGGTCGAAGGAGAGCTCGACCGGCGTCTCGCGGCCGAAGATCTCCACCAGGCCCTTGACCTTCTTCGAGTCGGGGTTGATCTCGTTGATGGTCGCCTGCAGCGTGGCGAACGGGCCGTCGGTGACGGTGACCGAGTCGCCGACCTCGAAGTCCAGCACCTGGACCTCGACCTTGCGCTGCGGAGCGGGCTTGCCCTCGGCCTCGGCGGCCTCGCGGGCGGCCTTCTCCTCGGCCTCCGGGGCGAGCATCTTGACGATCTCGTCCAGCGTCAGCGGGTAGGGGTCGTAGGCGTTGCCGACGAAGCCGGTGACGCCGGGGGTGTTGCGGACGACGCCCCAGGACTCGTTCGTCAGGTCCATGCGGACCAGGACGTAGCCCGGAAGCTTGTTCTGCTTGATCGTCTTGCGGTCGCCGTTCTTGATCTGGACGACCTCTTCCTGCGGCACCTCGGCCTGGAAGATGTAGTCCTCGACGTTCAGCGAGACGGCGCGCTGCTCCAGGTTGGTCTTCACGCGGTTCTCGTAGCCGGCGTAGGTGTGGATCACGTACCACTCGCCGGGCAGGGTGCGAAGCTCCTCGCGCAGGGCCTGGACCGGGTCGACGGGCTCGGCCGGCTCCTCCTCGGCCTCGGCCTCGGCGGCCTCGGGCTCGGCCTCGGCGGCGTCCGTGACGTCCGCGCCGTCCTCGTCCTCGACGTGCAGAGCGGCCTCCTCGGCCGGCTCCCCCAGTTCGGCCTCGGCAGCCTCGAACTCGTCCCGCTCGTCCGCGCCCTCGACGATGTCGAGCTCGTCGTCCACCGTCTCGTCCGGCTCGATGGCGTCGTTCAGGTTCGGGTCAGACACGATGGCTGCTTCTTCCTGGATACATAGGGGTGGAACATGCGAAAACGGGCGCCGGTACCACGGCGCCCTTCGCTTTCGGCTCAGCCGAAGACGTACTTGGCCGCGTGGTTGAGCCCATAGTCAATCACGGTCACCAGGGCGATCATGATGGCGACGAAGAAGATCACCACGGTGGTGTACGACGTCAGCTGGTTACGAGTCGGCCAGACGACCTTGCGGAGTTCCGCGATGATCTGGCGGTAGAAGATGGCGAGGCGCTTCAGCGGGCCCTTCTTGGCACGCTTGCCGCCCTTGCGGCCCTTCTTCTTGGACTCGGGCACCTCGTCCTGAGCATCAGGCGTGTCGATGGAGCCCACGGCGTCCGTCATGCGTCCTCACCTGATCCCGGGGTCGTGGCCGTGCCGCGCCCGGTTTCTGAGCCGCACGGCGGTGCATTGCTGTACGTACATGCGCACACATCCTGGCGGTGTGTGTAGCAGGGCCGGAGGGACTTGAACCCCCAACCGCTGGTTTTGGAGACCAGTGCTCTACCAATTGAGCTACGACCCTTTGTGTGTCCCCCAACGTACCGCATTCGGCCGGGTGCTCGGTGTGCACCGGCTGAGCGACGGCCGCTGAAGGCCAACGAGGGAAGAGTGTACGTGGTCCGGGGCCCGGCGTCGAACAGAAAGACCCGGTCCGGGGCCGTCGGAATGAAGATCGTCCAGGCCGGAGGCCGGATTCGGACCCGTGTTCACGCCTCGACCCGTTGCTGTTCAGTCTGTGAAACCCGCGTGCCGGGGCCATTTCCGGTCTGAAACGATGGGCGCATGAGCGCTGCAACCCCTCCCACCGAGCGCCGGGTCTCCGCCCGAGTCGGCGCGATCTCCGAGTCCGCCACCCTCGCCGTGGACGCCAAGGCCAAGGCCCTGAAGGCCGCCGGGCGTCCGGTGATCGGCTTCGGCGCCGGTGAGCCCGACTTCCCGACCCCGGACTACATCGTCGAGGCGGCCGTCGAGGCCTGCAAGAACCCGAAGTACCACCGGTACACGCCGGCCGGCGGCCTGCCCGAGCTGAAGGCCGCGATCGCCGCGAAGACGCTGCGCGACTCCGGCTGGGAGCCCGACGTCTCGCAGATCCTGGTCACCAACGGCGGCAAGCAGGCCATCTACGAGGCGTTCGCCGCGATCCTCGACCCGGGTGACGAGGTCATCGTCCCGGCGCCGTACTGGACGACGTACCCGGAGTCGATCCGCCTGGCCGGCGGCGTCCCGGTCGACGTCGTCGCCGACGAGACCACCGGCTACCGCGTCACCGTGGAGCAGCTGGAGGCGGCGCGCACGGACAAGACCAAGGTCGTCCTGTTCGTCTCCCCGTCCAACCCGACCGGCGCGGTGTACTCCGAGGCCGAGACCGAGGCGATCGGCCGCTGGGCCGTCGAGCACGGCCTGTGGGTGCTGACCGACGAGATCTACGAGCACCTGGTCTACGGCGACGCGTCCGCCGTGTCCCTGCCGGCGCTGCTGCCCGAGCTGCGCGACAAGTGCGTCGTGGTCAACGGTGTCGCCAAGACGTACGCCATGACCGGCTGGCGGGTGGGCTGGGTCATCGGCCCGAAGGACGTGGTCAAGGCCGCGACGAACCTGCAGTCGCACGCCACGTCCAACGTCTCCAACGTGGCCCAGGTGGCCGCCCTGGCCGCCGTCTCCGGCGACCTGGAGGCCGTGGCGAAGATGCGCGAGGCGTTCGACCGCCGCCGCAGGACCATCGTGCGGATGCTCAACGAGATCGACGGCGTGCTCTGCCCGGAGCCCGAGGGCGCCTTCTACGCCTACCCGTCGGTCAAGGCGCTGCTCGGCAAGGAGATCCGCGGCAAGCGCCCGCAGAACACCGTCGAGCTGGCCGCGCTCATCCTGGAGGAGGCCGAGGTCGCGGTCGTCCCGGGCGAGGCCTTCGGCACGCCCGGCTACCTGCGGCTGTCGTACGCGCTCGGCGACGAGGACCTCGTCGAGGGCGTGAGCCGGATCCAGAAGCTGCTGGCGGAGGCGCGGGACTAGTCCCGTCGCTTCACGCGCGCGTGCGGGCCGTCTCCCTGCGGGGAGGCGGCCCGCTTCTGTGTGCGAGCAAGAGCACGTAGGGGGAAACGGCTACCGGGACGGCGGTGACGTGCGGCAGGATCTGGGAATGGAGCATGTACGTGATCTCTCCGAACTGCCGAAGGCCCATCTGCACCTGCACTTCACCGGTTCGATGCGTCCGACGACCGTCCTGGAACTGGCCGACAAGTACGGCGTACGCCTGCCCGAGGCCCTGACGGACGCCCTGACCAGCGGGGAACCGCCGCGGCTTCGGGCGACGGACGAGCGGGGATGGTTCCGCTTCCAGCGGCTGTACGACGCGGCGCGCTCCTGCCTGAGAGAGCCGGAGGACATCCAGCGGCTGGTCCGGGAGGCCGCCGAGGAGGACGTGCGGGACGGTTCGGGCTGGCTGGAGATCCAGGTGGACCCCACGTCGTACGCGCCCCGGCTGGGCGGTCTGATCCCGGCCCTGGAGATCATCCTGGACGCGGTCGAGACGACGTCCCGGGAGACCGGGCTCGGCATGCGGGTGCTGGTGGCGGCGAACCGCATGAAGCACCCCCTCGACGCGCGCACCCTGGCCCGGCTCGCGGTGCGGTACGCCGGCCGGGGCGTGGTCGGCTTCGGGCTGTCGAACGACGAGCGGCGCGGGATGGCACGGGACTTCGACCGTGCCTTCCACATCGCGCGCGAGGGCGGGCTGCTGGCGGCCCCGCACGGCGGCGAGCTGACCGGCCCGGCGTCGGTGCGCGACTGCCTGGACGATCTGCACGCCTCGCGGATCGGGCACGGCGTGCGCGCCGCGGAGGACCCGCGGCTGCTGAAGCGGCTGGCGGACCGGGGCGTCACCTGCGAGGTGTGCCCGGCCTCGAACGTCGCGCTCGGCGTCTACGAGAAGCCCGAGGACGTGCCCCTGCGGACCCTGTTCGAGGCCGGTGTCCCGCTGGCCCTGGGCGCCGACGACCCGCTGCTCTTCGGTTCCCGCCTCGCGGCCCAGTACGGCATCGCCCGCGAGCACCACGACTTCACCGACGCCGAACTCGCCGAGCTGGCCCGCCAGTCCATCCGCGGTTCGGCCGCCCCGGACGACGTCAGGGCCCGGCTGCTGTCCGGCGTGGACGACTGGCTGACTCGCCCGGCCGTCTGAAAGCGGCGTACGGCGTGTGCCGCGGGGGCGGTCAGGGCTGGAGGACGCGGCGCTCGTGCGGGCCCGTCCTGGGCCGGAACTCGCGCAGCGTCAGTCTCATGCCGTCACAGGCTCACGCCGACGGTCACGGGTTCGTTGACCAGGGTGACCCCGAAGGCCTCGCGGACTCCGGCGACGACCTCGCGGGCCAGGGCGAGCAGGTCCTCGGTGGTGGCGCCGCCCCGGTTGGTGAGCGCGAGCGTGTGCTTGGTGGAGATGCGGGCGGGTCCGGTGCCGTAGCCCTTGGTGAAGCCGGCCTTGTCGATCAGCCAGGCGGCCGAGGTCTTGGTGCGGCCCTCCCCCGCCGGGTACGCGGGCGGCTCGGCGTCCTCGCCCAGCCGGTCGCGCACGCGCGCGTGGAAGGCGGCGAACTGCTCCTCGGTGAGGATCGGGTTGGTGAAGAAGGACCCGGCGGACCAGGTGTCGTGGTCCTCGGGGTCGAGCACCATGCCCTTCCCGGCGCGCAGCTTCAGCACGGTCTCGCGAGCCGCGGCCAGCGGCACCCTGTCGCCCGGCCCGACGCCGAGCGCGCGGGCCGCCTCGGCGTACTTGACCGGCGCCGACAGGCCGCCCGCGTCCTCCAGACCGAAGCGGACCCGCAGCACGACGTAGCGCTCGGGGTCGGCCTTGAAGCGGCTGTGCCGGTACGAGAAGGCGCACTCCTCGTTCGTCAGCGTGACCGTCTCGCCGGCCCGGCGGTCGTAGGCGATCACCTCGGTGACCGTCGAGGAGACCTCCTGGCCGTAGGCCCCGACGTTCTGGATGGGGGTGGCGCCCGCGGAGCCGGGGATCCCGGCCAGGCACTCGATCCCGGCGAGCCCGGCCTCGACGCTGCGGGCGACGGCGTCCGTCCAGACCTCGCCGGCCGCCAGCTCCAGCGTGGTGCCGCGCAGTTCGACGCCGCGGGTGGCGATGCGCAGGGCGGTGCCGTCGAAGCCCTTGTCGCCGATGACCAGGTTCGACCCGCCGCCGATGATCAGCAGCGGGGTGCCGGTGTCGTCGGCCCGGCGGACGGCGTCGATCACCTCCGCGTCGGTGGTGGCGGTGACCAGCCGGGCCGCGGGGCCGCCCAGCCGGAAGGTGGTCAGCGGGGCGAGGGGGGCGTCGTGGAGTTCCTGCACGGGCCCAAGAGTACGAGACGGCGCCGGCGGCCCTGCGGCGCCGGCGCTCCCTGCGAGCGGAGAGGGCAGGATTCGAACCTGCGCGGACCCCGTGAGATCCGACCTCAAGACATGCTCTCGGTCCCCGATAAACCACTCCGGGCACCTCTCCCAGCTCCCGACCCGGTCCCCCGCGCCGTTCACAAGCACCACCATGCCAACCCCCACTGACCGCACCCTGACAGCCGACTGACACGACCGCGCCGCACAAAAACAAGACGCGCGCGCAGGCCCCAAAAGCCCACACGCGCGTCCACGGCTGCGGAGAGGGCAGGATTCGAACCTGCGCGGACCCCGTGAGGCCCGACCTCAAGACATGCTCTCGGTCCCCGATAAACCACTCCGGGCACCTCTCCCAGCTCCCGACCCGGTCCCCCGCGCCGTTCACAAGCACCACCATGCCAACCCCCACTGACCGCACCCTGACAGCCGACTGACACGACCGCGCGCGTGCCGGTGCGGCGGGTGTCAGGCGGAGAGTGCCTCGGCGGCCGGGGCGGCCTCCTGCCCGGTGGCCGGCTCGGGGCTCGGGGTGTGCCGTCGGCCCGGGACGAGCAGGGCGGCCAGGCCGGCGACGGCGACCACCGCCGAGCCGGTGACGAGGGCGGGCCGCAGACCGTCCACGAAGTTCTGGGCGCTCGCGTAGCCGCCCTGGGCGGCGAAGATCGACGACATGACGGCGATGCCGAGCGCGCCGCCCACCTCGCGCAGCGCGTTGTTCGCGCCGGAGGCGATGCCCTGCTCCTGCGGGCGGACGCTGGACATCACCAGGTTGGCGGCCGGGGCGAAGTACAGGGCCATGCCGATGCCGCTGATCACCAGAGCCGGGAGCTGGGCCGTGTAGGAGACGTCGGCGGAGACCACGGAGGCCATGTAGCCGAGGCCCACCGCCTGCAGGAACAGGCCGGTGGCGACGACCGGACGGCCGCCGACCCGGTCGGAGAGGATGCCCGCCACGGGCGCCACCAGCATCGGCATACCGGTCCACGGCAGCATGCGCAGTCCCGCCTCGGTGGGCGAGTAGCCGAGCACGCCCTGCATGTACTGGCTGAGCAGGAAGATCGAGCCGAACATGCCGACGAACATCAGCAGGCTGGCCGCGTTGATCCCGGAGAACGCGCGGGAGCGGAACAGCCGCATCGGCAGCATCGGGGCGGCGGCGCGGGTGCTGTAGAGGACGAAGCCCACCAGCAGCGCACCCCCGGCGAACAGCGCGGTCAGCACCAGGGGGCCGGTCCAGCCGTCGGCGGGCCCACGGACCAGGCCGTACACGATGCCGAAGAGGCCGCCGCTGGCGAGCAGGGTGCCGGGCAGGTCGAGGCGGGCGCCGGTGCCGTAGGACTCGGCGAGGCGCAGCCGGGCGAGCGGCAGCAGGGCCATGCCGAGCGGGACGTTGAGCCAGAAGATCCAGTGCCAGGAGATGTGTTCGGTGAGGCTGCCCCCGATCAGCGGCCCCGAGGCGACCGCGAGGCCGTTGACGGCGCCCCAGATGCCGTACGCCATCCCGCGCCGGGCGGCCGGCACGGCGGCGGTGAGCAGGGTCAGCGTGAGCGGCATCAGCACGGCCGCGCCGACGCCCTGGACGGCGCGGGCGGCGATGAGGGAGCCGATGCCGGGGGCCATGGCCGCGGCGGCGGAGGCGCCGGTGAAGACGACGAGTCCGGCGAGGAAGAGCCGGCGGCGCCCGAAGCGGTCGCCGAGCGCGGCGCCGGACATCAGCAGGACGGCGAAGGTGAGCGTGTAGGCGCTGACGGTCCATTCGAGGTCGTCCAGCGCGCCGCCGAGGTCCTCGCGGATCGAGGGCAGGGCGGTGGTGACGACGAGGTTGTCGAGGGCCGCCATGAACCCGGCGACGCTGGTGATGACGAGGGCCCAGGCGGCGCCCCCGCGACGTGCGGTCTGCTGTGACATCTCTCCCCCAGAGGGTGTTCCAGCGGTGATTAGTAATTGCTGACTAACTTTTACGGCCACAGAAAAGGGGGCGGACTTCCGCCCCCGTTCCGCTAGTGCTGGAGCCGGCCGGTGATCCGGGACGACGGGTACACCGACTGCCAGACCCGGTGCCCGGGCGGGAACCCCATGGCGGCCAGGGTGTTGATGAGCATCCCGTACGCCATGAAGGTCGTGGTCTCGCCGTCGTCCGCGCCGAGCGGCAGGTGCACGGTGTCCCAGAGCCGCATCCACGCGGCCCGCACGGCCTCGCCGAACCCGTGCTCGCCCTCCGCCTCCGCGGCGGCCACCGTGATGTACGTCTGCATCTGCATCTGGAGCTTTTCGGGCTGCTCCGTGATCAGGCGCACGTACGCGTCGGCCATGGCGCGCAGGGCCTCCTCGCCCTCCAGCCCCTCGGCCGCCTGCGCGAAGACCTGGCAGATGTCCTCCACGCACCGCAGCGAGGCGGCCACGAAGATCGCCTTCTTGCCCTCGAAGAGCCGGAAGAGGTACGGCTGCGAGACTCCGACCCGCTTGGCGATCGCCTCGGTGGAGGTCCCGTAATACCCCTTCCGCGCGAACTCGGAGATCGCCGCGCGAATGACGCTCTCACGCCGCTCTTCCGCACTCATCCTGGGCATGGAAAGAAGTTAGTGCTCAATAACTAACTTCGTCAAGGGCTTCAGGCCCGGGTACGGCGAAGGGGCGCCCACCTCGGTGGACGCCCCTCGCTCGAACATCGGGAACCCTCAGGCCAGCCGTACGACCGCCCGGGACATGCCCAGCACCTTCTGGCCGCCGCTCGTCGCCGTCAGGTCCACGCGCACCGTCCGGTCGTCCAGCTTGGCCGCGACCTTGGCGCCGACCTCGACCACCGCGCCCTCGTCGTCGTTCGGCACGACGACCGGCTTGGTGAAGCGGACGCCGTACTCGACGACCGCGCCCGGGTCGCCCACCCAGTCGGTGACCACGCGGATCGCCTCGGCCATGGTGAACATGCCGTGCGCGATGACGTCCGGCAGGCCCACCTCCTTGGCGAACTTCTCGTTCCAGTGGATCGGGTTGAAGTCCCCGGAGGCGCCCGCGTACCGCACCAGGGTGGCGCGGGTCACGGGGAAGGTCTGGGCCGGCAGTTCGGTGCCGACCTCGACGTCGTCGTACGCGATCCTCGCCGTCATCGGTTGCCTCACGCCTCCTCGGCCGCACGGGCCACGAGCTTGGTCCAGGCGGTCACCACGTGCTCGCCGGACTCGTCGTGCACCTCGCCGCGGATGTCCAGGATGTCGTTGCCCGCGAGCGACTTGATTCCCTCGATGGTGGACGTCACCGTGAGCCGGTCGCCGGCCCGCACCGGGCGGACGTAGGCGAACTTCTGGTCGCCGTGCACCACCCGGCTGTAGTCGAGCCCGAGCTGCGGGTCCTCGATGACCTGCCCGGCGGCCCGGAAGGTGATGGAGAACACGAAGGTCGGCGGAGCGATCACGTCGGGGTGACCGAACGCCTTGGCGGCGTCCGGGTCCGTGTACGCCGGGTTGGTCTCCCCGACCGCCTCGGCGAACTCACGGATCTTCTCCCGGCCCACCTCGTACGGCCGGGTGGGCGGGTAGGTCCGCCCCACGAAGGACTGGTCGAGCGCCATTGGCCCGGAACCTCCTGGTCTCAAGCAGCGTGTCTGGTCTCAGCAGCCGGTGAAACGACGTGAGGCCGCCCCCCAGCTTGCGGGGGCGGCCTCACGTACGAGCCTGATTTATCGCGTTTCGCGGTGCGCGGTGTGCGCGTTGCAACGCGGGCAGTGCTTCTTCATCTCAAGACGATCCGGGTTGTTACGCCGGTTCTTCTTCGTGATGTAGTTCCGCTCCTTGCACTCCACGCAGGCCAGCGTGATCTTCGGGCGGACGTCGGTGGCAGCCACGTGAGTGCTCCTAAGACGAACGGATTGACTGATTTAACGCAAGCAAGAGTAGCCGATCGAAGGACCGACCCCGCAATCGGCTACTGTCAGTAGCGGTGACCGGACTTGAACCGGTGACACAGCGATTATGAGCCGCTTGCTCTACCGACTGAGCTACACCGCTGTGATGCGATCGGGCCCCGCCTTTCGACGGGAACCTCTCACACCAGAGCCCCAAAACGGAATCGAACCGTTGACCTTCTCCTTACCATGGAGACGCTCTGCCGACTGAGCTATTGGGGCGAGCGATGAAGACATTACACGGTCCGCCGCCGTTCGCCCAAATCCGTATCCGGACGCCCGCCGCGCCCCCCGTCGCGGGCGGTTCAGGGCACTCCGGACCACCCGCGCGGCCCCCCGTCGATCCAGGCACGCGCGCGTGCGGAGACCGCCCGCCGCGGCGGGAGACGGACGCCTCGTCATGGACGGACCACGCCGGTACGACTATTGCGCTCCTCCGCGCCACACCGGGTTCGCCACCCTAGGCTCGACTCACTCTGCGTGATCTTGGGTCCGGCGCGCGTCCGGGCCCCGCTCACGCGACCCTGCCCCGAGCCCCCGGCCCGAACCCAGGAGTCCGATGCCCGACAGCCAGCCGCAGCCGCCCCCATGGCCGTCGAACCAGTCGGGGTCCTCCGGGCAGCCCGATCAGGCCGTGGTGCTGCTGTGCGGGGCGCGGCTCACCGACGGCCGGGCCGTGGACGTACGGCTGGGCGGCGGGCGCATCGAAGCCGTCGGCACGGCCGGCAGCCTGACCCCGGGTCCGCCGA
This sequence comes from Streptomyces sp. NPDC003720, assembly GCF_042875075.1. Classification (NCBI taxonomy): domain Bacteria; kingdom Bacillati; phylum Actinomycetota; class Actinomycetes; order Kitasatosporales; family Streptomycetaceae; genus Streptomyces; species Streptomyces sp. NPDC003720. Next base: position 180,000 of record NZ_JBIANZ010000012.1, on the reverse strand, counting down.
GGCCGGGCACCTCCCGCGTCGACCTCAGCGGCTACCTGCTGCTGCCGGCCCCGGCCGAACCGCACGCCCACGGCGACACCGCGCTGTCCGCCGAGCACCCGGGACCGGTCTCGTACGCCCCCGAGGACGTCCAGCGCCGGGCCACCGAGGCGGCCCTGCTCCAGCTCGGCCACGGCGCGACGGCGGCACGCGCGCACGTACGCGTCGGCGACGTCCAGGGCCTCGGCGCGCTCGGCGCCGTACTGCAGGCCCGGCGTTCGCTGCGGGGCCTGGCGGAGCTGACCACGGTGGCGATGCCGCGCCTGCTGACCGGGGTGGCGGGGGCCGAGGGGCTCGCGATGCTCCGGGACGCGGTGAAGATGGGCGCGTCGGTGGTGGGCGGCTGCCCGGACGCGGACCCGGACCCCACGGGTTATGTGGAGGCCGTCCTGGAGGTGGCCTCCGAGCACGGCTGCCCCGTGGACCTGCACACGGACGCCACCGACCCGGCCCGGCTCTCCCGGCTCGCGGCCATGGCGGCCGGTCTGCGCCCCGGCGTGACGGTCGGCCCGTGCGCCGGTCTCGCGCGCCTGCCGGCCGAGGCGGCCTCCCGGCTCGCGGAGCAGCTCGCGGCGGCCGGTGTGACGGTGGTGTGCCTCCCCCAGGGCGGCTGCGGCACGGCCGACCGGCGGGGCGCGGCGCCGGTACGGCTGCTGCGCGCGGCCGGGGTCCGGGTGGCGGCCGGCAGCGGCGCCCTCCGGGACGTCGCCAACCCCGTCGGCCGCGGCGACCCCCTGGAGGCCGCCTATCTCCTCGCCTCCGCGCACGGCCTGCGCCCCGAGGACGCCTACGAGGCGGTCAGCACCGCGGCCCGGGAGGCGCTGGGCCTGCCCTCGGTGCGCGTCGAGGCCGGCTTCCCCGCCGAGCTGCTGGCCGTGCGCGGCGATCACCTGTCCGGCGCCCTGTCCCTCGCCTACAGCCGGATCGTGGTGCACCGCGGCCGGGTGGTGGCCCGCACGAGCGCGGTCCGCGAGTACTGCAACTCGGCTGCGGCCGCCGAACTGGGGCTGCCCCGGCAGGGACGGGGGGAGCTGTCCTGAGGGGGTCGGATGTCGTGCGGGCGGCGGTTGTTGTGCGGGGGCGTCGGCTGTCGGGAGGGCGCCGGGTGTTGTGCGGGTGCCGGAGGTTGTGCGGGTGCCGGCTGTCGGGAGGGCGCCGGCTGTCGGGAGGGCGCCGGGTTCGCGAGTGGGCCCGCTGACGTGAGCGCGGGTCCTGTCGCGAGGGGGCCGCTGACGTGAGCGCGGCTCCGGTCCTAGGAGGGCTCGCTGCTGCAAGGAGACTCTCTGACGTGAGCGCGGCTCCGGTCCTGGGAAGGCCCGCTGTCGCGAGGGGCCCGCTGGCGTGGGGGCCCGCTGGCGTGGGGGCCCGCTGACGTGAGCGCGGCTCCTGTCCTGGGAGGGGGCCGGCTGTCATGAGAGGGCTGGCGGGCGTGAGGGAGCCCGGGGGCGCGAGGGCGCTCGCTGTCACGGGAAGGACAGCCGTCGCCGGGAAGCCCGGAGTGCGCCCGGAGTGACGGGGGCCGGTGCTCCCCCAACCGATGCGGCGCGCGGGCCCCTTCGGGCGTACGGTCGGAATCATGCGCATTGTCATCGCTGGTGGTCATGGACAGATCGCGCTGCGGCTGGAGCGGATGCTCGCCGCGCGCGGGGACGAGGTCGCGGGCATCATCCGCAAGGCGGAGCAGGGCGACGACCTGCGGGCGGCGGGCGCCGAACCGGTCCTGCTCGACCTGGAGTCCGCCTCGGTGGAGGAGGTCGCGGCACATCTTCAGGGCGCGGACGCGGCGGTCTTCGCGGCGGGCGCGGGCCCGGGAAGCGGCGCGGGCCGCAAGGACACGGTGGACAGGGGCGCGGCGGTGCTGTTCGCGGACGCGGCCGTACGCGCGCGCGTGCGCCGTTTCGTGGTGGTCTCCTCGATGGGCGCGGATCCCACGCACCAGGGCGACGACGTCTTCGACGTCTACCTGCGCGCCAAGGGCGAGGCCGACGCGTACGTCGCCCGGCAGGAGGCCCTCGACTGGACGATCCTGCGCCCCGGCGCGCTGACCGACGAACCGGGCACCGGCCTGGTCCGGCTGGAGGCGCACACCGGTCGCGGCACGGTCCCGCGGGACGACGTGGCGGCCGTCCTGGCGGAACTGGTGGACACCTCGGCGACGGCCGGTCTGACGCTGGAGCTGATCGGCGGCTCGACGCCGGTGTCGGTGGCCGTGAAGTCGGTCGCGGGGAACTGAGACCGCCGGCCGGCCGTTCGACCGGCCGCGGAACAACGGCCGTTCACCGGTCAGAGATCAGAAGAGGGGCAGCTGCCCGGGGAAGTCCGGCACGGCGTACCCGTCCAACGCCGGCTGGGCGGCTCCGAGCTGGGCCGGCCGCCGCGACCCGGAGCAGGAGAGCAGTTCGCCGTTCCCCCGTGCTCCGGGCGGGTCGTGCCGTGCGAAGCGGCCCGCGACGACGGCGATCTCACGGCGGCACACGGGACAGGTTCTGCGACGGGATGCCATGCGGCCAGTGTGCCCGCTGTCCCACCGGAGCCCCAGAACCCGAGGCGACGCCGGAGCCCCAGAACCGTGGCGACGCCGGCCCCCGCCCCGCATTCGCCGCGCCGGACCGGTGACCGCCGGTAGGCATCGCGGACTCGCCACTCGCAGTCGCTGCCTAGGCCCTGTTCGAGCGGGCATATCTGGGCACTCTGCCCGTATGGGCAGCCCCAGTCCGCCCGGAGTGCCGTCCCGGCGGCTGCCACCGGAACCGGAGAGCGTCGCGCTGGCCCGGCGGTTCGTGCGGTCGGTGCTCGACGGTGTACCGCCCGAGTCGGCGCACACCGCCGAGCTGCTGGTCGGCGAGCTGGTGACCAACGCCGTGATCCACGCCCGCACCGAGATCGAGGTGCGGGCCTGGACGACCGAGGGCCGGGTCCAGGTACGGGTCACTGACCGGCGGCCGGACCGCGGGCTCGTGCCCCACGACCGCCACCCCTACGCCTGCACGGGGAGGGGCCTGACCCTGGTGGAGGACCTGGCCACCAGTCACGGCGTGCACAGCGGCGGGGACCGCAAGACGGTCTGGTTCGAGATGTGGCCCGAGGCGCCCGCGCCGCCGGCCTCGGCGTGGGAGACCGTGGCGCCACCCGGCCGGACCCTGTCCGTCGCGCTGAACGACGTTCCGTACGCGCTGTACTGGGCCGCGCAACAGCAGTGGGAGGGACTGCTGCGCGAACTGCTCCTCTCCCCGTCCACGGCCGACCGGGCCGGGGTGGCGCCGCGGGAGCTCGTCGTCGCCCAGGACACCAGCAACGTCATCTCCGCGTCCATGACGGCCGCCGTGGAACAGGAGACCCCCGACAGCTCGACGCTGTCCCTGCTCGTGGCGTTCCCGGTGGACGCCGCTCCGGCCACGCGGACCCTGCACGACGTGCTGGAGGCGGCCGACGAGATGGCCCAGCAGGGCAGCATGCTCATCCTGCCGACGCTGCCGCAGATCAGGGCCTTCCGGCACTGGCTGCTGGACCAGATCGTCGCCCAGCTTTCCGGGGAGCACCCGACCGCCTGGACGCTGGCCCCCGGCACGCCGGGAGCCACGCCCACGGCGCTGTCCCCCTGGGACGCCAGCGACGTCGAGGCCAGCAGCGTGCCCACCATCGCGGCCGACGACGGCAACCGGATCATCGCGGTGAACGCCTCAGCGGCGGGCATGCTGGGCTGGCAGGCACACGACCTCATGGGCCGGCGGCTGACCGACCTGATGCCCGGGCACCTGCGCAAACGCCACACGGCGGCCTTCACCTCGCTGCTGCTCACCGGCCGGTCGCGCATCCTGGGCCGCTCGATCCCGGTTCCCGCGCTGCACAGGGACGGCCGGCTGATCCCCATCCGCCTGCACATCCAGACGCAGGAGGCGATCGACGGGCGCACCGTGTTCGTCGCCCAGCTCACCGCGAGGACGGCTCCCCCCGCTCCTCCGTACTCCCCGGCGGGCGACCGGCACGCGACGCGTCCGGTGCCGGGCCCGGTGCACCTGCCGTCCACCACGAAGAAGGCCGCCGCGGAGAGCTTCGGAAGGGCGACGCCCGAGTGGCTGTCCCTGTTCGCCGACACGGGCAGGGCGCTGACCAGCACTCCCAGCGTGGAGGAGGGCCTGCGGCGGGTGTGCCATGTGCTGACCCGGTGGCTGGTGCGCGGTGGACCTCGTCGACGAGACCGGGCACGTGGACCGGGTCTGCGTCGTACACCGCGATCCCGAGGTACGGGTCGCCGGGGCGCACCTCGGCCGGCTTCCGCCGGTGTCCGGGAACACGCGGGGCCCGCTGCCCCGGGTGCTGCGCGGCGCGGGCCCGCTGCTGGTCACCGAGGTCCTGCGGCCCGACGAGGTGCACAGTGCCCTGGACGCCCGGCAGAGGGAGCTGGTTGACCACTTCGGCGGCAACAGCGCCGTCATGGCTCCGCTGCAGTCCGCGCACCGGGAGGTGCTGGGCGCCCTGACGATGGTCCGCGTCCACGACGGGCAGCCGTTCACCAGGGAGGACATCCTCCCGATCGCGGAACTGGTGCGGAGCATCGCCCTGGGCGTGGACAGCGCCCGGCTGCACCGGCACACCCAGTCCACCGCCGCGCGCCTCCAGCGCGCCCTGCTGCCCGAGCTGCCCCGGATCGGCCATCTGGAGCTGGTCGCGCGCTACGTCCCCTCCAGCACCACGGCGGAGGTCGGCGGGGACTGGTACGACGCCTTCACCGTGCCCAGCGGCGACACCGTGCTGGTCATCGGCGACGTGTCCGGCCACGACCTGCGGACGGCCGTCGCCATGAGCGCCCTGCGCAACATGCTGCGCGGCCTCGCCGTGGACGGCCACGAACCGCCGGGGGACGTCCTGCGCCGCCTGGACCGCGCGAACCACACCCTGAACCCGCATGCCACCGCCACCTGCGCCTACGGCCTGGTCAAGGGCCCCGCGGGCGGCCCGTGGCACCTGCACCACTCGTCGGCCGGGCACCTCCCGCCGCTCCTCACCACCGAGGACGGCGACACCCGCTACCTGAACACGGGCCGGGGCCTGCTGATCGGCATGGAGCCGGGCCTCCCCCGGACCTCCGCCCGCGACCCGCTGCCACCCCGCTCCACCCTGCTGCTCTTCACCGACGGCCTCATCGAACGCCGCGGCGAGTCCCTCGACGAGGGGATGAAGCGCCTGAGCCGGCTCACCGCCACGTACGCGCGAGACCCGCTGGACGTCTTCTGCGACGAACTGATCATCAAACTCGGCGCCGACACCTCCGACGACATCGCCCTGCTGGCCCTGCGCCCGACACCGAGGGCTTGAGGCTCCCACGCCGCCGTGACATGCGATCCGCTGCGGCTCGACAGAGAAGGCTGACGTAGACCTTCATCTCAGCAGCTGATACAGAACTCTAGACGGTGCGCCCGAGATTGACGCGCAGTCAACCCCCGTTGGATCGACCCTGACCAGGAGCGGCGTCACCCCGCGTGCGCAACTCCGGTGCGCGGCGAGCGCGGATGCCGCGAAGCGATGTCGCGCGGCGTGCAACCCGCCGTAAGTGTTTGGGAGTACCTACGGGCGGACGTCCACGCCGCGGCCACCGCTCCTGGTGGTCGCGGCAGCCGGTACGCGGGCCCAGCGCGCCGGCCGTCGACGACCGTCCGGCGTGGCGCCGGGCGGCAGCTCCGAAGGAGAAACGCTCCGTGGCTCTCAGTTCCGCCAGGAAGGCAGCCGTGGCGACCGCCGCAGTCGCCGCGCTCGTAGGGGTCTCGTTCGCCGCATCCGCGAGCGAGGCGGCGCCGGGCCAGGCCGTCCACCCGGCGACCGCGCCCGCCTCCGCCGTCACCAAGCACTCTGCTTCCGCGCACCGGAAGGTGCCGACGACGGTCACGCAGTTGATCGGCAACGGGCGAGTGGACGGGCACCGCTGGTCGGTGGCGCTGGAGTTCCACCGCACATTCCCCAAGGGCTACACCCCGCCCAAACTCCCCGACGGAACCGCACCACAGGGCACGTCGCTGCTGTGCCAGCGCATGTACATCGGCGGCATCCGCATCGACCACCAAGGCGGCCCCTGGGCCGACTGCCAACCCGTCAACGGCACACACGACCCCCGCGCAGCCGGCGAGATGGGCCTGTGGGGCCTGCACGACAAGGGCCTCAGCGGCAGCCGCCTCATGGTCTCCAACCCCGAAACAAACGTCGCCTACGGCACCCTCACCCTCTCCGACGGCACCCACGTCAAAGCCACCACCGCCACCCTCCCCGGCACCACCTACCGCGCCTGGGCCGCCCCCATCCCCAACGGACACACCATCACCGCCGTAGACCAGTACGACACCCACCACAACCGACTCACCCACGACACCAACTGGCGCTGATCACCACGGTGGGAAACCCCGCACTGCGGGAGGGGGCGACGCCTCTCTGCACGGGTACGGCCGCATGTTCGAGACCCTGTGTGGAGGGGCGGCGCGGGACACACCCACGCACGACAAGGGCCCCGTGACCTGCGATAATCGCAGGTCACGGGGCCCTTGTTCCCGTGTGGCGGCGCCAGGATTCGAACCTGGGAAGGCTGAGCCGGCAGATTTACAGGCCGCGGAAGCAGCGCGCCGCGACCAGCACTTGCGCTCAAGGGGCAACATCTCGCCCCATGCCTACCCCACTGCTGCCGACGCGCCCCGGCTCTGCGGCTCCCTACGTGCAGGGAGCGGGACACGCCTGCGCCCCGGCTACCGCGTCGGTGACCGCCTGCTGCGTCCGGCCCACCCCGAGGTCACCGGATCCCCCTCAGCCCGAGGGGACGGCGACCTCGGCGTGACGGCCGTGCCGGGTCCCGCTCTCGCTGGTGGTAGACCGCGGCCATCACCATCTGGTGAACCTCGAAAATGATTCGAAGGCACATACAACCCTCGGGCCTGGACGTGAGTCTCTTGATCGCATATCGACCGTGGATGCCCTGACTCCGGCATCCCGCATGCCGCAGCCAGGAGAACCCGCATGCCCCAGCTCGATACCCCCATGCACAAGCACCACCTACGACTCGCCCTCGCGACGGCCACCGCGGCCGCGCTGACGGGCGGTCTGCTCTCAGTTGCGGCCACCCCGGCGGCGGCCGTAACCGGCCAGTACAGCGCTGACTTCAACGGCGACGGCTACAAGGACGCCGTCGCCCCGACCCCCGAGGCCACCGTCGGCGGCAAGTGGCACGCGGGCGCCATCGGCATCGTGTACGGCGGACCGGGCGGCGTCGGCCGTACCTCGTCCGTCAGCCAGAACAGCTCCGACGTCCCCGGATCCGCCGAGGAAGAGGACTGGTTCGGCGCCGCGGTAGCGGTCGGCGACTTGAACAAGGACGGCTACAGCGACCTGGTGGTCGGTTCCCCGTACGAGTCGGTCGGTGACGACGAGAGCGCCGGCGCGGTGGTGATCGTCTGGGGTTCGGCGAGCGGCCTGAAGGGGGCCACCACCGTGAAGGACCCGGCGCCGACCCGGCACGGCAACTGGGGACAGGCCCTGGCAATCGGCGACTTCACCGGCGACGGAAGGCCCGACCTCGCGGTCGGCGCCACCGGCACCACCCAGTGGATCATCAAGGGCGCCTTCAGCAGGTCCGGTTCGACCGGCGCGAAGATCACGTACACGACGTCGTGGACCGGCGGCGCGGGCGTCCTGCGCCTCACCGCCGGCAAGGTGAACACCGACGCCAAGGCCGACCTAGTCATCGGCGGCCACACCAAGATCGGTTCGGAGCGCTACCTCGACCACAACCACCTGTACTACGGCACGGCTTCGGCTCCGACCAGGAAGAGCGAACTGCCGTACGGCACCAAGCTCGCCATCGCCGACCTGAACAAGGACGGCTACGGCGACATCGTCACCGGCTGGACGCAGACCGCGACCGGCGGCGACCTGGCGGCCACCGGCCGGGCCCGTATCTCGTACGTCTCGTCCTCCGGCGTCTCCTCCAGTGCCGGCCTGCCTTGGCCGGGCATCCCGTCCGCCGGCGACATCAACGGCGACGGCTACAAGGACCTGGCACTCGGCGACCCCGAGGACTCAACCGATGACGTCGTCAGCGGAGCCGTCCGCATCCTCTACGGCACCGCCCGGGGCCTCACGTCCGACGCCGTCACGCTCACACAGAACGCTGCCGGCGTCCCCGGCAGCGGCGAGCGCAACGACTTCTTCGGCGACGGCACGCTGCTCACCGACCTGAACAAGGACGGCAAGGCCGACCTGCTGGCCGGCTCGGACGGCGAGAACGACTTCAACGGCAACGTCACCGTCCTGAAGGGCTCGGCCTCCGGTATCACGACCTCCGGCGCGACGACGTACGGCCCGAGCGCCTTCGGCATCTCCACCACCGGCGACCCCGGCCTCGGCCGCGACCTGACCGGCTGACTGACCCAAGGAGCCCCCATGCGCAGACCCATCCCCGCGGTCCTGAAGGCCGCACTCCTCGCCTCCGCCCTGACCCCTCTCGCCTTGAGCACGCCGGCCTCGCCGGCGGTCGCCAAGCACTACGACGACTTCAACGGCGACGGATACCGCGACGTGGCGTACGGCGGTTACGAACGGATCAACCACCCCGGCGGCGCCGTCACCGTCGTCTACGGCAAGGCAGGCGGCCTCGACACCTCGCACACCCAGGTCATCGACCAGGACACCTCCGGCATCCCGGGCGCGGGCGAGGAGGACGACATGTTCGGCGAGAGCCTCACCAGTGCCGACCTCAACAAGGACGGGTACGCGGACCTGATCGTCGGCAACTCGACGGAGCACGTGGGCAGCGCCCGGTACCGCGGCACGGTGACCGTGGTGTGGGGCTCCGCCTCGGGCCTGTCCGGTGGCACGGTCATCAGCCCGAAGTCCGGCGCGAGCGGCTCCGGGGCCCACTTCGGCGGCGACCTCGCCGCCGGCGACTTCAACGGCGACGGTTCGCCCGACCTTACGGTCCTCGGCGGAGGGGACGCCTGGCTGTACCGAGGCCCGTTCACCAAGTCTGGCACCACCGGCAGCGTCTCCGAGATCGACAAACCGGACGCGATATGGAACTCGTACGGCCTCGCCGCCGGAAAGGTCAACGGCGACGGCAAGACCGACCTCGTGGTCCTCGGCGAGCAGGGATCCGACAGCGCCGTACAGCTGCGCGCCTGGTTCCTCAAGGGCACCTCCACCGGCCTGGCCTCCGGCACGTCCAAGACCCTCGACAGCGACTGGAACGGCGGCCTCGGCGCGAACGCCGCCATCGGGGACTTCGACAAGGACGGCTACGGCGACATCGCCCTCGCCCAGCCCGACCGCGACCACGGCAAGGGCGCGGTGACCGTCTGGCGCGGCAGCTCGTCGGGCCCGAACGGCTCGACGACGTTCACGCAGGCCACCTCCGGCGTCTCCGGCTCCCCCGAGACCGACGACGACTTCGGCTACGACGTCTCGGCCGCCGACACCAACGGTGACGGCTACGCGGACCTGGCGGTCGGCGTCCCGCACGAGGACGTGAACGGTATGGAGGACCAGGGCGGCGTCCACGTCTTCCGGGGCGGATCCGGCGGCCTGAGCGGTTCGCGGTCCTCCTGGATCCCGCAGACGGTGCAGGGCGCGGCCGACTCGAACGTTGGCTTCGGCTACACCCTCCGCCTGCGCGACGTGACGGGCGACGGCAAAGCGGACCTGGGCATCGGGGCGGCGGAGTTGAGCGTCCTGCTCCGCGGCACGGGCACTGTCCCGACAGCCACCGGGCTGACGGAACTGCCCTCGATGGGCGGGGACTTCAGCGACTGAGGTGATGTGCCAGGCGGAGGTTCGGGGCGCTGACGCTGCTCATCGCCCCGGGCCCGCCGTGGCCGCCGGCCTTTTCGACTGCCGCCTGGTCAGGACTGCCCCCCGGACGAACCGCAACAACCTGTACGACTCGAAGGCGATAGCTGTGTTGCCCACAAGTGCGACTTCGGCGTAGCGCTCAATCCCTCATCGCCAGGATTCCGTGGCGGCCTCAAGCATGCCGTGGCTTGGCTGAGGCGGGAAGGGTTCACCCTCGTGGAGCCACCCAAGACCTTCCACCGGCGGGTAGGAGACCTGCGGCCAGCACGGCGTGCCGCCGGCGTAGCGTTGCACCGGCCCGTTCTTCTCCTGTGGGCGATCGGGCAGGCTGTTACCGGAGCCCCGCGCATGCGATCTTGATCCGCCACGCGCGATGCCATCGCCCCGCTGATAGAGAAGTACGCCCAAGTCGAGGACGGCATGGACAGCGCCCGGAAGAGTGCAGGCAACGCAGAGACCCCCTCTCACCAGGTGATTAACCTGGTGAGAGGGGGTCTCCCTCAGCGTGGCGGCGCCAGGATTCGAACCTGGGAAGGCTGAGCCGGCAGATTTACAGTCTGCTCCCTTTGGCCGCTCGGGCACACCGCCGGGGTTGCTGCCCTTCGGACCGTCTTTCGGCGGTGCTCCGTGGCAACGACGTAAACAATACCCGATGCGTGGGGGTGCTTCGCCACCCCATTGATCTCCACCTCCCGGCTCGCGGGGTGGCTAGGCTGGGGCGGATGCGGCCCGGCGTCACGCCGGGTTCGGCGGCCGCCGCCACGCACCCGATACGCACCCCGATACAAGGAGCCACAGGACATGGCCGACTCCAGTTTCGACATCGTCTCGAAGGTCGAGCGGCAGGAGGTCGACAACGCCCTCAACCAGGCCGCCAAGGAGATCTCGCAGCGCTACGACTTCAAGGGCGTGGGTGCCTCGATCTCGTGGTCCGGCGACAAGATCCTCATGGAGGCGAACTCCGAGGACCGGGTGAACGCCGTCCTCGACGTCTTCCAGTCCAAGCTGATCAAGCGCGGCATCTCGCTGAAGGCGCTGGACGCGGGCGAGCCCCAGCTCTCCGGCAAGGAGTACAAGATCTTCGCGACGATCGAGGAGGGCATCTCCCAGGACAACGCGAAGAAGGTCGCCAAGATCATCCGTGACGAGGGCCCCAAGGGCGTGAAGGCCCAGGTCCAGGGCGAGGAGCTGCGGGTCAGCTCCAAGAGCCGTGACGACCTGCAGACCGTGATCGCCCTGCTGAAGGGCAAGGACTTCGACTTCGCGCTGCAGTTCGTCAATTACCGGTAGTACGGCGCGGTCCGGCGGCGACGGCCACCGCGTCAGGCGCCGCCGGCCCGCCGGGTCGTGAGCAGGAAGGGTGGGCACCGTACGGTGCCCACCCTTCGCTCGCTCCTGAGGCGCGCCTCACCGCCCGCGTCGCGTCAGTCGCGCGAGTTGCCGAACAGGATGCGGTAGACGATCAGCAGGACCAGCGAGCCGCCGATCGCGGCGGCCCAGGTGGCGCCGTCGTAGAAGTGCTTGCTGACCGGGTGGTCCAGCCAGCGGGACGAGATGTAGCCGCCGATGAACGCGCCCGCTATGCCGATGAGGGTCGTGCCGATGAAGCCGCCCGGGTCGCGGCCCGGCAGCAGGATCTTGGCAATGGCTCCGGCGAGAAGCCCCAGGATGATCCAACCGATGATGCTCATGCCGTGAACCTGCCCTTCCGCGCTGTGTCCGCACTGGCCGGCCCCTGAGAATCCGGTGAGGATCGGCTGTCGGTCGCGCGCGTGTTCGTGCCGTGTCGAGGGAGAGGACGCCTCGAGTCCACCCGCCGGTTGCGCCGATCAGTAGGGTGCGGCGCATGACAGCTTCCGGAACGGCGTTGCGGCGCACCCTGGGCGTGCGGGACGCGGTGGTCGTCGGCCTCGGCGCGATGCTCGGCGCGGGCGTGTTCTCCGCCATGGGCCCGGCCGCCCGTGCCGCAGGGCGGGGGCTGCTCGTGGGGCTGGCCGTCGCGGCCGTCGTGGCGTACTGCAACGCCACGTCCTCCGCGCGTCTGGCCGCCCGCTACCCGGCGTCGGGCGGGACGTACGTGTACGGCAGGGAGCGGCTGGGCGAGTTCTGGGGGTATCTGGCCGGCTGGGCGTTCGTGGTCGGCAAGACGGCCTCCTGCGCGGCCATGGCGCTCACGGTGGGGGCCTACGTGTGGCCGGGGCAGGCGCACGCCGTGGCGGTGGCGGCCGTGGTGGCCCTGACCGCCGTGAACTACGGCGGCATCCAGAAGTCGGCGTGGCTGACGCGGGTGATCGTGGCCGTGGTGCTGGCCGTCCTGGCGGCGGTGGTGGCCGCGTGCCTCGCCTCCGGGCGCATGGACGCCGCGCGGCTCGGCCCCGGGCCGGCGACGGGCATCGGCGGTGTGCTCCAGGCGGCCGGCCTGCTGTTCTTCGCGTTCGCCGGGTACGCGCGGATCGCCACGCTCGGCGAGGAGGTGCGGGATCCGGCGCGCACCATTCCGCGCGCCGTCCCGATCGCTCTCGGCATCACCCTGGTGGTGTACGCGGCGGTCGCGGTGGCCGTGCTCGGCGTGCTCGGCGCCGGCCGGCTGGGGCACGCGACGGCGCCGCTGGCCGACGCGGTGCGCGCGGCCGGGGTGCCGGGGCTCGTGCCGGTGGTCCGGGTGGGGGCCGCCGTGGCCGCGCTGGGGTCGCTGCTCGCGCTGATCCTCGGGGTGTCCCGGACGACGCTCGCCATGGCCCGCGACGGTCATCTCCCCCGTGGGCTGGCCGCCGTGCATCCGCGGTTCCAGGTGCCGCACCGGGCCGAACTGGCCGTGGGCGCGGTGGTCGCCGTACTGGCGGCCACGGTGGACGTGCGCGGGGCGATCGGCTTCTCCTCGTTCGGCGTCCTGGCCTATTACGCCGTGGCCAACGCCTCGGCCTGGACGCTGAGCCCGGCCCCGCGGGCCCGGCTGACGCCGGCGGTGGGGCTGCTGGGCTGCGTCACGCTGGCATTCGCCCTGCCCGCGGTCTCGGTGGCCGTGGGCGCGGGCGTGCTCGCCGTGGGCGTGGTGGCGTACGGCGTACGACGGTGGTGGGCGGGCCGGGGTCCGCGCGCGGGCCGTCCGGAGCCTCGGCAGGGGGCGTGACCCGGCGGGCGATCCCCGGTGCGCCGCGCGTCGCCTGACGCGTGCTCAGGCCGCCGCCGGGCGCCTCAGCGGGCCGCGAACGGCTGGTCCGTGGGCACGATCTCGCGGCCCAGCGGGAACAGCGACACCGGGATCAGCTTGAAGTTGGCGACGCCGAACGGGATGCCGATGATCGTCAGGCACAGGGCGATGCCGGTCGTGATGTGGGCCAGCGTCAGCCACCAGCCGGCCAGCAGCAGCCACAGGACGTTGCCGACGCAGGAGGGGGCGCCCGCGTCGCGCCGCTCGACCGTGGTGTACCCGAAGGGCCACAGCGCGTAGACGCCGATGCGGAAGGCGGCGATGCCGAAGGGGATGCCGATGATCGTGACGCAGAGCAGTACGCCCGCGAGCAGGTATCCGAGGAACAGCCAGAAGCCGCTCAGGATGAGCCAGATGACGTTGAGGATGATCTTCACTGTGGACGCCCTGCCATCTTCTCGAGCCGGGAGATGCGGTCCGCCATGGGCGGGTGCGTGGAGAACATCCTGGCCAGCCCCTGGCCCGGCCGGAAGGGGTTCGCGATCATCATGTGGCTCGCGGTCTCGATCCGGGGCTCCGGGGGCAGCGGGAGCTGCTGGGTGCCGAGCTCCAGCTTGCGCAGGGCACTGGCCAGGGCCAGCGGGTCGCCGGTGAGCTGGGCGCCCGAGGCGTCCGCCTCGTACTCCCTGGACCGGCTGATGGCCAACTGGATGAGGGAGGCGGCGAGCGGGCCAAGAATCATGATCAGCAGCATGCCGAGCAGGCCGGGGCCCTCGTCGTCGTCGGAGCGGCCGATGGGGATCAGCCAGGCGAAGTTGACCAGGAACATGATCACCGAGGCGAGGGCGCCGGCGACCGACGAGATGAGGATGTCGCGGTTGTAGACATGGCTCAGCTCGTGGCCGATGACACCGCGCAGTTCGCGCTCGTCCAGCAGGCGCAGGATGCCCTCCGTGCAGCACACGGCCGCGTTGCGCGGGTTGCGGCCGGTCGCGAAGGCGTTGGGCGCCTCCGTCGGTGAGATGTACAGGCGGGGCATGGGCTGCCGGGCCTGCGTGGACAGGTCGCGGACCATCCGGTACAGCGCGGGGGCCTCGAACTCGCTGACCGGGCGGGCCCGCATCGCGCGGAGCGCCAGCTTGTCGCTGTTCCAGTAGGCGTACGCGTTCGTGCCGAGCGCGATCAGGACGGCCACGATCAGTCCCGTGCGGCCGAAGAAGCTGCCGATGACGATGATGAGCGCGGACAGTCCCCCGAGGAGTACTGCGGTCCTTAGCCCGTTGTGCCGGCGGTGCACGGTACGCCCTCCAAGTCGTGCTGCAGGGGAACGCTTTGGTCCAGTGGACCCTCCCGCTCTGGTCAACGCCAGGCGGCCGCCTCGAGTTCCCTTGAGCGGGCGGCGGCGCGCGTCGGCCGTACGGGTGACGTGCGATGACGGCCTTGCGCGCGTGGGGCCACGAGTGCCCCGCGCGCGCGTGGCGAGTCCTCAGAACAGGCCGGTGGCGGCGAAGCGCAGGACCAGCTGGGGCGCGCCGGAGAGCGCCACGCCGACGACGCCGGTGAGGGCGAGGGCGGCGGTGAGGGGGGCCGGGAGCGGGTGCCGGGCGGCGGCGCCCTCGGGGGTGCGGAACAGCAGGGCCGTCCACTGGAGGTAGTAGAAGAGGGCGATCACCACGTTGACGGCCATGACGACGGCGAGCCAGCCCAGGCCGGCGTCGACGGCCGCGGAGAATACGGTGACCTTGGCGAACAGGCCGATGACGCCCGGCGGCAGCCCGGCCAGGCACAGCAGGAAGAAGGCCAGCAGCAGGGCGGCGACCGGGTTGGCGGCGTACAGGCCGCGGTAGTCGCTGAGCCGGTTGAGCGGCTTCGTGCGTCCCACCAGGGCGGCCACCGCGAACGCGCCGAGGTTCACGGCGGCGTACATGAGGGCGTAGGCGACGGTGGAGCCGATGGCCTTCTGCGGGTCCTTGGAGTAGCCGGCGGCGGCGATCGGCACGAGGAGGTAGCCGGCCTGGCCGACGGAAGACCAGGCGAGCAGCCGTACGGCGCTGTACGCGCGCGTGGCCCGCTGGCGCAGGGCGCCGACGTTGCCGACGGTCATGGTGAGGGCGGCCAGGGCGGCGAGCGCGGGCCCCCAGGCGTCCGCGTACGACGGGAAGGCGACGACGGTGACGAGGATCAGCCCGGAGAAGCCGACGGCCTTGCCGACGACCGACAGGTAGGCGGCGATGGGCAGCGGAGCGCCCACGTAGGTGTCGGGCACCCAGAAGTGGAAGGGGACGGCGGCGGTCTTGAAGGCGAAGCCGACCAGGGTGAGGACGACACCGGTCTGGGCCAGGGTGTGCAGCTGCCCGTCGACGTGCTGGATGCGCTGGGCGACCTGGGTGAGGTAGAGCGTGCCGGTGGAGGCGTAGACGAAGCTGATGCCCATCAGGCTGACCGCGGTGGCGGTGACCGAGGACAGGAAGAACTTCAGGGCCGCCTCGGAGGACCGCTTGTCGCCGTGCCGGATGCCGACGAGCGCGAAGGCCGGCAGGGAGGCGACCTCCAGGGCGACGACGAGGGTGGCCAGGTCGCGGGAGGCGGGCAGCAGCGCGGCGCCGGCCGCGGAGGACAGCAGCAGGAACCAGAACTCCCCCGCCGGGACGCGCCGCCCCTCGTCGCCGAGGTTCGTCACCGACAGCAGGGCCGCTAGCAGGGCGCCGCCGAGGACGAGGAACTGGATGACGAGGGTGAAGTGGTCGGCGGTGTAGCTGCACGCGCGCGCGGGGGCGGGCAGGCAGAAGGTGCTGCGGTCGCCGTCGAGGAGCGGCAGCAGCATCAGCGCGGCCACCGCCAGGCCGGCCACGGAGGTCCAGCCGAGGAGCGGCTTGCGCGCCTCGGGGAGGAAGAGGTCGGCGACGAGGACGGCGAGCGCCACGACCGCGGTGATGACGGGCGGCGCGATCGCGAGCCAGTCGACGGACTGGACCAGCGACTGGACCGGGGGCTGGGCCAGGGCGCTCATCGGGTGCCTCCTGCGAGGAGCTGCTGCACGGCCGGGTCGGTCAGGCCGAGCAGGGCCCGCGGCCACAGTCCGGCGAGGACGGTCAGGGTGACGAGGGGGGTCCAGGCCGCGAACTCGTAGCCGTGCACGTCGGCGAGGGTCGTCGGGGTCTGCGGCGGCACGGCGCCCATGCAGACCCGGCGGACCACGATCAGCATGTAGGCGGCCGTCAGCAGGGTGCCGAACGCGCCGATCGCCATGAAGGTGAGGAACGCGGGGCGGCTGAGGCCGGCGGCGGGGCTGAACGAGCCGAACAGGGCCAGCATCTCGCCCCAGAAGCCGGCGAGGCCCGGCAGGCCGAGCGAGGCGACGGCGCCGAAGGCGAGCAGCCCGCCGAGGCGGGGGGCCTTGGCGTAGAGGGCCGCGCCCGTGTCCTCGGCCAGGGTGTCGAGGTCGGTGGTGCCGGTGCGGTCCTTAAGCGCGCCGACCAGGAAGAACAGCAGGCCGGTGATGAGGCCGTGGGCGATGTTGGCGAACAGGGCGCCGTTGACGCCGGTCGGGGTCATGGTGGCGATGCCGAGCAGGACGAAGCCCATGTGGCCGACGGAGGAGTAGGCGATGAGCCGCTTGAGGTCGCCCTTCGCCCCCTGTTTCGCCAGGGCCAGGCAGGCCAGGGACCCGTAGATGATCCCGACCACGGCGAAGGCGGCGAGGTACGGCGCGAAGGTGCGGAACCCGTCCGGCGCGACCGGCAGCAGGATGCGGACGAAACCGTACGTGCCCATCTTCAGCAGCACGCCGGCCAGCAGCACGGAGCCGACGGTCGGGGCGGCGGTGTGGGCGTCGGGCAGCCAGCTGTGCAGCGGCCACATCGGCGTCTTGACCGCGAGCCCGAGCCCGATCGCCAGTACGGCGATGACCTGCACGGACGTGGTCAGCGACCGGCCGTTGTCAGTGGCGAGTGCCACCATGTCGAACGTGCCCGCCTTGACTCCGATCAGGAGCAGGCCGAGCAGCATGACCACGGAGCCGAGCAGTGTGAACAGGATGAACTTCCACGCGGCCCGGGTACGGCCCTCGCCGCCCCAGCGGGCGATGAGGAAGTACATCGGGATGAGCACCGTCTCGAACGCGAGGAAGAACAGCAGCAGGTCGAGGACGGCGAAGGTCGCGAGGGTGCCGGTCTCGAGCAGGAGCAGCAGCGCGACGAACGCCTTCGGGGACGGGCCCGACGGCGGCTTGAAGTAGGAGTAGAGCGCGCAGAGGAAGGCCAGCAGCGCGGTCAGGACCAGAAGGGGGAGGGAGATGCCGTCGATGCCGAGGTGGATCCGCACGTCGAGTGCGGGGATCCAGCTGATGTCGGTCGTGGCCTGCATCTTCGACGGATGGTCGTGGTCGAAGCCGAGCGCGAGGACGACGGCGGCGATGAGGATCACGGCCGTCACGGTGACCCCGTGCCGCAGCACGGCCTGCTCGGGCGACTTCCCCTTCAGTCCGGGCGGGGCCGGGAGGAGGGCGGTGGCGGCGCCGAGGAGCGGGCCGGCGACGACGAACGCCAGAAGGAACTGCATCACGGACTCGTTGATATCGATCACGCCTGCTCACGCTCCCGTGGCGACGAGGAGGACGGCGACCGCCAGGACGACGGTGCCGGCGAGCAGCGCGCTCACATAGGTCTGCACATTGCCGGTCTGCGCGCGCCGTACGGCGGCCCCGAGCAGCCGGGGCAGGGCGGCCGCGCCGCGTACGTAGGTGTCGACGACCTCGCGGTCGAGGAACCGGACGAGACTCGCGCCGGCCTGGACCGGGCGGACGAACAGCGCCGAGTACACGGCGTCGACGTGGAAGCCGGCGGCCGCGTGCCGGTGCAGCGGGCCGAGCAGCAGCCGTCCGGGGTCCGCCGGGTCGGGCGCCTCGGCGATGTCGCCGTAGGCGGGCTCGTGGCTGGCGATGGCCTCGGCCTCGACCAGTCCGGCGTCGCCCTCGGGGTGGGCGGCGACGGCGCCCAGCGGGACGCGGGCGGCGAGCGCGGTGGTGCGCTGCCAGGCGCCGTAGGTGAGCAGTCCGCCGACGACGGCGAGGCCGGTGCCGAGGATGGAGGTGAGGAGGGTGGGGGTCAGGTCGCGGCCGTCGAGCCAGCCGGGCAGCGAGCGGTAGGCGAACCCGCCGAAGGCCAGGGACGGCACGGCGAGGACCCACAGCACCACGGTCATGGTCAGCGGCTGGCGGCCGTGGTCGGGGGCCTCGGCGCCCCGGCCGCGGAAGGCCAGCAGCCACAGCCGGGTGGCGTAGGCGGCGGTGAGCACGGCGGTGACCAGTCCGGCGACGAGCACGAGCCAGCCGGCGGCGCCGGGGGCCTGGGCCGTGTGGCCGGAGGCCACGTGCTCGGCGGCGCCGAGCACGGACTCCTTGGAGAAGAAGCCGCTGAAGGGCGGGATCGCAGCGAGCGCGAGCAGGGCCACGGTCATCGTCCAGTAGGCGTCCGGGACGCGTTCGCGCAGGTGGCCCATGCGGGACATGGCGGCCAGCGAGTTGGTGCCGGCGGCGTGGATGATCACGCCGGCGGCGAGGAACAGCAGCGCCTTGAAGGCGCCGTGCGACAGGAGGTGGAAGACGGCGGCGCCGCGGTCGCCTACGGCGAGGGCGCCGGTCATGTAGCCGAGCTGGCCGATCGTCGAGTACGCCAGGACCCGTTTGATGTCGTCCTGGGCGAGGGCGGCGAGACCGGAGCCGGTCATGGTGACGGCGGCCATGACGGCGAGGACCACCATCGCGGCCCGTGAGGCCTCGAAGAGCGGGAGGAGGCGGGCGACGAAGTAGACGCCGGCGGCCACCATCGTGGCGGCGTGGATGAGCGCGGAGACGGGCGTGGGGCCCGCCATCGCGTCGGGGAGCCAGGTGTGCAGCGGGAACTGCGCCGACTTGCCGGCCACGCCCGCGAG
Source organism: Streptomyces sp. NPDC003720 (assembly GCF_042875075.1). NCBI lineage: Bacteria > Bacillati > Actinomycetota > Actinomycetes > Kitasatosporales > Streptomycetaceae > Streptomyces > Streptomyces sp. NPDC003720. The sequence continues at coordinate 161,057 of NZ_JBIANZ010000012.1, read as the reverse complement.
CAGCAGCAGGGCCACGACCGTCGGGTGGCCGATGCCGCCGTTGGCCACGGTGGCGAGGATGCGGGGGATGTTGAACGACCCCGCGTCGGTGCCCAGCGCGAACAGGCCGATGAGGAAGGGCACGTCGCCGAGCTTGGTGACCAGGAAGGCCTTCAGGGAGGCGGCGCGGGCCTCGGGGGTCTCCCAGTAGTGGCCGACCAGGAAGTAGGAGCAGATGCCCATGACTTCCCAGCCGACCAGCAGCACGATCAGGTCGCCGGAGTAGACGACCAGGAGCATCGCGGAGGTGAACAGGGAGACGAGGGCGGCGTAGGACGGGTAGCGCGGGTCGTCGCGCAGGTAGCCGGTCGAGTAGATCTGCACGCAGGCCGCGACGAAGGCGACCAGGACGGCGACCAGCGCGGCGAATCCGTCGATGTCCAGGGCGAGGTCGATCGGGACCGAGCCGGTGGGCGTCAGCTCGGTGTGGGCCTCGACGGCCCGGCCGCCGCCCTGCCGTACGGCGACCAGCGCGGTCAGCACGAGCGCGGCCAGCGTGGGCAGCACGGCGAGCGGGCGGACCAGACCGGGGGCGGTGCGGCCGAGCAGCAGCCCGGCGGCGGCGCCCAGGAACGGCAGGAGGGGGACGAGGACGGCGAGGGTGGTCGTGGTCACGCGGTGGCCTCAGCCTTCTCGGCCGCGGAGGCGTCGGTGCCGGGGCCGTCGGTGTCGTCGCCGTGGCCCTCGGCGGTGTCGCGGAGCCTGTCGATGTCGGAGGTGCCGCGGTTGCGGTACACGGCGAGCACGATCGCCAGTCCGATGCCGATCTCGGCGGCGGCGATGGCGATGGTGAACAGGGTCAGCGCCTGGCCGGAGTGCAGGGCCTCCGCGGCGGCCCGGCTGAGCCAGACGTCGAAGGCGACCAGGTTGAGGTTGACGGCGTTGAGCATCAGCTCGACGGACATCAGGACGAGGATCGCGTTGCGGCGGGCGAGGACGCCGTACAGCCCGGTGCAGAACAGGAGGGCGGAGAGCACGGCGGGATAGGCGAGGTGCATCAGCGGGTGCCTTCCTTCGCGCCGGGGGCGCCGGCCGCGGGGGCGGCGCCGGGAGGCGGGTCCGCCGCTGCCGCCTTGCGGGACAGGACGATCGCGCCGACCAGGGCCGCGAGGAGCAGGACGGACAGCGCCTCGAAGGGCAGGACCCAGTTCTGGAACAGGCTCTGGCCGGTGACGCGGGTGGTGCCGGCCGCCGGGCCGTCCAGGTCGATCCACGTGGTGCGGAACGCGTCGACGACCACCCAGACCAGGGCCGCCGCGGCGGCGACGGCCACGGCGAGGGCGGCCCAGCGGTTGCCGGAGTCGGCGTCCGGTGAGCGGCCGATGGGCGCCCTGGTGAGCATCAGACCGAACAGGAGGAGGACGACGACGGAGCCGACGTAGATGAGGACCTGCACCCAGGCGATGAACTCGGCGGTGAGCAGGAGGTACTCGACGGCCAGGCCGCCGAGCGCGACCACCAGCCACAGGGCGGCGTGCACGAGCTGCCGGGTGGTGACGGTGACGAGCGCGGCTCCGAGGGTGACCAGGCCGACGAGGAGGAAGGCGATCTCCACGCCGGTCGGGGACAGGAAGCCGTGCTGGGCCGCGGCGAGGCTCATGACCGCTCCTCCCCCTGCTCGGCGGCCTGCTGGGCGGCGAGCTTCTCGGCGGTCTTGCGGGCGGCGGCGATCTCCTTCGGCTCCTCCGCGCCCGGGTCGAGGGCGGGCGGGGCCGGGACGGTCCACATCCACTCGCGGAGTTTGTCGCGCTCGTGGGTGAGGTCGCGGATGTCGGTCTCGGCGTACTCGAACTCCGGCGACCAGAACAGGGCGTCGAAGGGGCAGACCTCGATGCAGATACCGCAGTACATGCACAGGGAGAAGTCGATGGCGAACCGGTCGAGGACGTTGCGGCTGCGCTCGCGCCCGCCGGGGGCGGCCGGCGGGACCGTCTCCTTGTGCGAGTCGATGTAGATGCACCAGTCCGGGCACTCGCGGGCGCACAGCATGCAGACCGTGCAGTTCTCCTCGAACAGGCCGATGACACCGCGGGTGCGGGGCGGCAGTTCGGGCAGGGCGTCCGGGTACTGCTCGGTGACGGTCTTCCGCGTCATCGTGCGCAGGGTGACGGCCAGGCCCTTGGCCAGGCCGCTGCCGGGAATCGGAGCCATGGCTACTGGATCACCACCTTGACGACGCCGGTGAGGGCGATCTGGGCGAGGGAGAGGGGGACGAGGAGGGTCCAGGAGAGCTTCTGGAGCTGGTCCTCGCGCAGGCGGGGGTAGGTCACGCGGAGCCAGATGACGACGAAGGCGAGGATCGCGGTCTTCAGCAGGGTCCACAGCCAGCCCAGACCCTCGGCGCCCCACGGGCCGTGCCAGCCGCCGAGGAAGAGGACGGTGGTCAGACCGCACAGGACGACGATGCCGGCGTACTCGGCGAGCAGGAACAGCGCGAACCGCAGACCGGTGTACTCGGTGTACGCCCCGAAGATGATCTCCGAGTCGGCGACGGGCATGTCGAAGGGCGGGCGCTGCAGTTCGGCGAGGCCGGCCACGAAGAACACGATCGCGCCGACGATCTGCCAGGGCAGCCACCACCAGTGGAAGGCGTGCACGATGCCCGGGAGGGACGCCGTGCCGGCCGCCATGGCGACGGAGGCCGCGGCGAGCAGCATGGGCAGCTCGTAGGCGAGCAGCTGGGCAGCCGTGCGCAGGCCGCCGAGCAGGGAGAACTTGTTGGCACTGGCCCAGCCCGCCATCAGCGAGCCGAGGACGCCGACGCCCATCACGGCGAGCACGAAGAAGATCCCCGCGTCCAGCACCTGCCCGACGGCCCCCTCGCTCGGCCCGATCGGGATGGCGAGCAGGACGAGCAGGTACGGCAGCAGGGCCACGGCCGGGGCGAGCTGGAAGACGCGGCGGTCGGCGCCGGCCGGGACCACGTCCTCCTTCTGCGCGAACTTCACACCGTCGGCGATGAGCTGGGCCCAGCCGTGGAAGCCGCCCGCGTACATCGGGCCGAGGCGGCCCTGCATGTGGGCCATCACCTTGTGCTCGGTCTGGCCCACGATCAGCGGGAAGGTGAGGAAGACGACGAACACGACCAGGAGTCGCAGGACGACATCCAGCGCGTCGTTCACCGCGGGCCTCCTGTGGGGTCGTCGGGGGTGGGGGGTTCTTCGGGACTCCGGGGCTCGTGAGCGTCCTGGGGGCGTCGCCGGGCCGGGTGGGCCTCGGCAGCGTCCTGGGGGTGCCGGGGCGGCTCGGCCTCCCGGGGCTGTTCGGCCCGCGAGGCCCGTTCAGCGTCCGTAGCGCGCTCGGATTCCGGGGCTCGCTCGGTTTCCGGGGCTCGCTCGGTTTCCGGGGCTCGCCCGGCCTCCTGGCTTGGCTCGGTTTCCGGGGCTCGCTCGGCCTCCTGGCTTGGCGAGGCCTGCGTCTCCTGGGTGTGCTCAGCCCCCGAAGCCCGCTCCGCCTCCGGGGCGGGCGCTGCCTGCGGGCCCTGCTCGGCCTCGGCCTCCGCTGGTTGCCGGGCCGGGGCCGATGGCTGGGTGGTCTCGGGGTGCTCGAAGGCCGGGCGGGCGTGGTGCCACGGGGCGTCCGAGCTGCGCGGGGCCGTGTCCCGGCGGGCCGAGCCGTCGGGTTCCGCCGGTTCGGCCGGGGTCTGGGCTCGCTGCGACGCCGAGCCTCCCGAGGCGGTGCGCGCACGGCGCGGGCGGGCCGGGGCCGGGCCGGGCTCGTGCGCCACCGAGGCCTCCGCGGCCGGTCCCTCCGCGGTCGGCTGCGCGGCGTCGCCCTCGGCTGCGGCCTGCTTGCGGGCCGCCGCGTCGTCGGCCGGCGCGGCCGACTGGCTCACCGAGCCTTCGCTCGCGCTCCTCGTCCGGCGCGGCCGCGCCCCGGCGCCGCCGGCGGCAGTACCTGCGGCACCGCCGCCGACTCCAGCAGCACCGGAAGCACCAGTAACACCGGAAGTCCCAGCAGCCCCAGCACCAGCGGCCCCCTCGGCCTCAGCCGTGGCCCCCGTCTGGCTGGCGGAGCCCTCCGAGGCTGTGCGGGTGCGGCGTACCGGGCGCTCGCCGGCCGCGCGGGCCGGGCGGTCGGCCGTCGCGCGCCCCGCGCCGCGGGCCGGGCGCGCCGGGGCGGGGGGGAGCTGGCCCTTCAGCGGGCCCCACTCGTTCGGGTCGGGGACGCCCGGCGGCAGCATCTGGCGGCGCTTGGGGCCGCCGTGGTCGGACTCCCCGGGCTCCTTGGCGCCCGGCCAGGCCTTGGCCACACGGGCGGCGAGGACGAAGTCCTTGCGCAGGGGGTGACCCTCGAAGGTCTCCGGGAGGAGCAGGTGCTCCAGGCCCGGGTGGCCCTCGAAGTCGACCCCGAACATCTCGTGCGTCTCGCGCTCGTGCCAGGCCGCGCCCGCGTAGACGCCGACGGCGGACGGCAGCGCCGGCGCCTCGTGCGGCACGGTGGTGCGGACCAGGAGGCGGCGGACCGGGTGGAGGGCCACGACGTGCGCCGAGACGCGGAAGCCCGTCCCCGGTTCGTCGACCGCGCTCAGCCAGTCGAAGTAGGTGCAGCGCAGGGTGGTGCGGGCCGTCTCCAGGGCGGTGAGCCAGGAGGACGGCGGCACGTCCACCGTCAGGACCTCGTAGGACTCCTCGGCCGTGGCCTCGGGGCCGAAGAGTTCCCCGGCGGGTGCGGGCAGCCAGCCGGCCGTGCTCATCACGCGTCCCCTTCCACGGCGGGCGCCGGGGGCTTCACCAGGTCGCTGTTCAGCGCGGCCGCGGACGGGCGGACGGTTCCGTACCGGTGCTCGAGCGACTCGCGGGCGATCTTCTCCTGGAGCTTGAGGATGCCCTGGAGCAGCGCCTCGGGACGCGGCGGGCAGCCCGGGACGTACACGTCGACCGGGATGATCTGGTCGACGCCCTTGGTGACGGAGTACGAGTCCCAGTAGGGGCCGCCGCAGTTGGAGCAGGCGCCGAAGGAGATGACGTACTTCGGCTCCGGCATCTGCTCGTACAGGCGCTTCACGGCCGGCGCCATCTTGTCCGTCACCGTCCCGGAGACGACCATCAGGTCGGCCTGGCGGGGGCCCGGCGCGAAGGGGATGACACCGAGGCGGATGAAGTCGTGGCGGGCCATCGACGCGGCGATGAACTCGATCGCGCAGCAGGCGAGGCCGAAGTTGAACACCCACAGCGAATAGCGGCGGCCCCAGTTCAGGACCACCTTCATCGGCTCGGGGGCGAGCCGGGCGAGGGCGCCGAGCCGCTTGGGCTCCGGAAGCAGGACGGGCTCCGCCGCGGACGGGTTCTCCGTGACGGACGGGGCGGACGGGGCGGACGGGTTCACGTCCATGCCAGCACCCCCTTCTTGTAGGCGTACAGCAGGCCCACGGCGAGGAAGCCGAGGAAGACGAACATCTCCACCAGGGTGGCCGCGCCGTAGCCGGGCGCGGCGAAGACCGTCGCCCACGGGAACAGGAAGATCGAGTCGACCGCGAAGATCACGTAGAGGAACGCGTAGACGTAGTAGCGGACCTGGGTGTGGGCCCAGCCCTCGCCCACGGGGTCGACGCCGCACTCGTAGGTGAGCAGTTTCTCCGGGGTGGGCACCACCGGGCGCAGCAGCCGGCCGGCGCCGAACGCGACCGCGACGAAGAGCACGCCGATGAGCGCGAGCAGTCCCACGACCGAGTAGGACCGGAAGTAGCCGGCCGCGGCGTCCGCCGCGGCGACCGTCGAGTCCCCCAACGTCTCCCGCACCGTCCGCCTCGCTCCCTGACCTCGTGACCTTGGTGAACCCGGTGCAGTGGACCCCTGTGCTGCGACCTGATTCGAGGATCTGTACGCACCGGAGTCTAGGCCCTGATAAAGACACGGTAAGCAGCCCATCACGGCGTGAGACGCCGGGGGCGGGGCCGGGGGTGGGGTTTTCCCCAGGGAACGGGGGCGGTGGACCGCATGGCACAAGAGGCGCCGGGCACGGCAGGCTGGCCCGCATGACCGCTTCCGCCTCCACCGCCGGCCGGACCGAGGGCTCCGACCGTCCTGCGTCCGACCGCCCGCCGGCCGCCCGTTTGGCCCTCGACGGGCGCACCTGGAAGGAGATCGCGCATCTCCTGCTGAACCTGCCGGTGGCGGTGTTCGGCTTCACCTACGTGTTCACGGTGGTGCTCGTCAGCGGGATCCTCACCCTCACGGTGATCGGGCTGCCGCTGCTCGCCGTCTGCCTGCTGGGCGCCCGGCAGCTCGGCAAGCTGGAGCGGAGCCGGTCCCGGGCGCTGCTCGGGGTGCGGGTGGACGAGCCGTCACCGCTGCCGCTCGTCCGGGGCGGCGGGATGTTCCAGCGGCTGTGGCTGGCGCTGAAGGACCCGGTGGGCTGGCGGACGCTGCTGTACGACCTCATCCGGCTGCCCTGGGGCGTCCTCACCTTCTGCACCGTGCTGGTGTCGCTGTTCGTGCTGTGGCCGGTGCTGCCGTTCATCGCGCGGGGGCTGACCAACGTGGACCGGGCGATGGTGCGGGGGCTGCTGTCGCCCTCCGACGAGCTGGAGCGGCGGATCGCCGAGCTGGAGTCGGACCGCGGGGTCGTGGTCGACACGGCGGCCGCCGACCTGCGCCGCATCGAGCGGGACCTGCACGACGGGGCGCAGGCCCGGCTGGTCAACCTCGCCATGGGCCTGGGCCTGGCGAAGGAGAAGCTGCTGGAGGATCCCGACTCGGCCGCCGCGATGGTGGACGAGGCGCACGGCGAGGTGAAGCTCGCGCTTCAGGAGCTGCGCGACCTGGCCCGGGGCATCCACCCGGCGGTGCTGACCGACCGCGGCCTGGACGCGGCGCTTTCGTCCGTCGCCTCCCGCTGCACGGTGCCGGTGAAGGTGACGGCGGATCTGCCGTCCCGGCCCGCCGCCGCCATCGAGGGCATCGCCTACTTCACCGTCTCCGAGCTGCTGCAGAACGTCAGCAAGCACAGCCGGGCGCGCTCCGCCTCGGTCGACGTCTGGCGGTCCGAGGACCGGCTGCTCGTCCAGGTCCGCGACGACGGGGCCGGCGGCGCCCGGCTGGAGGGCGGCAGCGGTATGCGGGGCCTGGCGGAGCGGCTGGGCGCGGTGGACGGCCTGTTCCTGGTGGACTCGCCCGTCGGCGGCCCGACGGTGGTCACGGCGGAGCTGCCGTGGCGGGACCGCAAGGAATAGCCCGCCTCGCCGGCACCACTCCCTGGCGGGGCCACCCCGCCGGCGCCCCGCACCCGCACCCTCCCGCCCCCGCTCCCCCCGCCGGGTCCCGGTCCGTCCGGGTGGGGTGGGGAAAACCCCCGGTTCGAGACGCCGACGGCCTCCATGGTTCCGGGGGCCGCGGCCCGCCACGCTGGTCACACGGTCGCAGCAGCGCCGCCACGACGAGGAGAACGGACGACACCGATGGCCACGGAGTACGGACAGGGGTACGGGCGGGGACACGGGCACCCCGCCGGATCCGGCTTCCCCGCCCACGACGGGGAGCGGCGCCACCGGCTGCCCGCCGCCCTGCGGGCGCCCGTCGAGGCGCGGAGCCTGCGCGAGTTCGGCTATGTGCTGCTGAGCCTGCCGATCGCGATCGTGCTGTTCTGCTGGGCGGTCACCATGGTGTCGCTCGGCGCTGGTCTGCTCGTCACCTTCCTGGGGGTCCCGGTGCTGGCGGCGGCGCTCGCCGGCTGCCGCGGCTTCGGCGTGCTGGAGCGCACGCGCGCGCGTGCCCTGCTGCACCTGGAGGTGGCCGACCCGGAACCGCTGCGGACGGCCAAGCCGGGCGTGTTCGCCTGGATGGGCGCGGTGCTGAGGAGCGGCGCGTCCTGGCGTCATCTGCTGTACGCGCTGCTGCAGTTCCCGTGGGCGGTGTTCTCGTTCGTCGTGGGGGTGAACTTCTGGACGGTCGGCTGGGCGCTGCTGACGTATCCGCTGTGGTTCTGGGTGCTCCCGATGTACGCGGGACAGGGCGGTCTGCAGCTCTACGGCGACGCGCACCACAGCGTCTACCTCGACAACCCGTTCGAGATCACCGTGACGTCGCTGGTGGGTCTGGTGTTCACCCTGGCCACGCCCTGGATCGTGCGCGGGCTCGTGACGGTGGACGGGCTGCTGGTGCGCGGCCTGCTGGGGCCGTCGCGGCTGTCGGCGCGGGTCGTGGAGCTGGAGTCGGACCGCGGGGTCGTGGTCGACACGGCGGCCGCCGACCTGCGCCGCATCGAGCGGGACCTGCACGACGGGGCGCAGGCCCGGCTGGTCGGCCTCGCCATGGATCTGGGGCTGGCGAAGGAGAAGCTGCGGGAGGACCCCCAGGAGGCGGCCCGGATGGTGGCGGACGCGCACGGTGAGGTGAAGACGGCCCTGCAGGAACTGCGGGACCTGGCGCGCGGCATCCACCCCGCGGTGCTGACCGACCGCGGCCTGGACGCGGCCCTGTCCGCCGTCGCCTCGCGCTGCACGGTCCCGGTGCGGGTGGAGGTCGAGCTGCCGTCCCGGCCCGCCGCCGCCATCGAGGGCATCGCCTACTTCACCGTCTCCGAGCTGCTGCAGAACGTCAGCAAGCACAGCGGGGCCCGGTCCGCCTCGGTCGACGTCTGGCGGTCCGAGGACCGGCTGCTCATCCAGGTGCTGGACGACGGGGTCGGCGGCGCCGACGCCGCCGGGGGCTCGGGCCTGGCCGGGCTGGCCGGCCGCCTGGACGCGGTGGACGGGGTCCTGGTCGTGGAGTCGCCGGCGGGCGGCCCCACCCGGGTGATCGCCGAGCTGCCCTGGCGCGGCTGAGACGCGCCGCCCGCGCGGCCCGGGTCCGCTGGGACGGACGCCGGTGCGCCGGGTCACACGGCCCGGGCTCGACGGGCGGCGAGAAGCGCGTACGCAGGACTGTTTCCCCCGGTCCCCGGCGCGCCGCCCCGAATGCTGGAATGCTTGACCTTCGTACGAGACGCGCGGGACGCCGTCGGAGGGTCGGGCTGTGGGGGGCCGGGAGATCGTGGAGAACAGGGTGCGAGTGGTCATCGCCGAGGACTCGGTGCTGCTCAGAGAGGGCCTGACCCGGTTGCTGACCGACCGCGGGCACGACGTCGTGGCCGGCGTCGGGGACGCGGAGGCGCTGCTCAAGACCATCGCCGACCTGGACGCCCAAGGTGAGCTGCCCGACGTGGTGGTGGCCGACGTGCGGATGCCGCCGACCCACACCGACGAGGGGGTGCGGGCGGCCGTGCGGCTGCGCAGGACGCACCCGGGGCTCGGCGTGCTGGTGCTGTCGCAGTACGTGGAGGAGCGGTACGCCACCGAACTGCTCGCCGGGTCCAGCCGGGGCGTGGGCTATCTGCTCAAGGACCGGGTCGCCGAGGTGCGGGAGTTCGTGGACGCGGTGGTGCGGGTCGCCGGGGGCGGTACCGCGCTGGACCCCGAGGTGGTCGCGCAGCTGCTCGGGCGCAGCCGCAAGCAGGACGTGCTGGCGGGGCTCACCCCGCGCGAGCGCGAGGTGCTGGGGCTGATGGCGGAGGGCAGGACGAACTCGGCGGTGGCCCGGCAGCTCGTGGTCAGCGACGGCGCCGTGGAGAAGCACGTCAGCAACATCTTCCTGAAGCTCGGCCTGTCCCCGAGCGACGGCGACCACCGGCGTGTTCTGGCCGTTCTGACGTATCTGAACTCGTGATGGACCGACACTCGTCAGCAGGGTGTCAGTCCGTACGGCTTCTGTGGGGACGGGTACCCGGGTGGCGGAAGGCGGAGGAAGGAACCTGAAAGGCGCACAGGCACGGCGAGCCGGTGGACCGTAGCTTGGGCGGCGCGAGGAACCATGAGAATCCAGTGCGACGGGCCGTCCCGGAGCGCCGTCCATCATGCGGATGGCCGCCGGAGGGCGACCCCGAGCGACGTAGGGTTGATTCTGGGACGGTCCGTGGGACGACCATCCCCGGACAGCCGCCTCGAAGGAGGTCCAGTTCAGTGACCAGCCAGGTCAGCAGCCCAGCGGAGCAGGCCGACGCGGCCGTCGTGGGAGAGCAGCGCAAACCGGGCGGAGCGAAGGACGTGCGGCGCCTGGACCGGGTGATCATCCGGTTCGCGGGGGACTCGGGTGACGGCATGCAGCTCACCGGCGACCGCTTCACCTCGGAGACCGCGTCCTTCGGCAACGACCTCTCCACCCTCCCCAACTTCCCCGCCGAGATCCGCGCCCCCGCGGGCACCCTGCCCGGTGTCTCCTCCTTCCAGCTCCACTTCGCCGACCACGACATCCTCACCCCGGGCGACGCGCCGAACGTGCTGGTCGCGATGAACCCGGCGGCCCTGAAGGCCAACATCGGCGATTTGCCGCGCGGCGCCGAGATCATCGTCAACACGGACGAGTTCACCAAGCGCGCCCTGCAGAAGGTCGGCTACGCCGCCTCCCCGCTGGAGGACGGCTCGCTCGACGGCTACCACCTGCACCCCGTGCCGCTGACGACCCTCACGGTCGAGGCGCTCAAGGAGTTCGACCTCTCCCGCAAGGAGGCCGAGCGCAGCAAGAACATGTTCGCCCTGGGCCTGCTGTCCTGGATGTACCACCGGCCGACCGAGGGCACCGAGAAGTTCCTGAACAGCAAGTTCGCCAAGAAGCCGGACATCGCGGCCGCGAACATCGCCGCCTTCCGGGCGGGCTGGAACTTCGGCGAGACGACCGAGGACTTCGCGGTCTCCTACGAGGTCGCGCCGGCCGCCAAGGCCTTCCCGGTCGGCACCTACCGCAACATCTCCGGGAACCTGGCCCTGGCGTACGGCCTGGTCGCCGCCTCCCAGCAGGCGGATCTGCCGCTGTTCCTGGGCTCGTACCCGATCACCCCGGCCTCGGACATCCTGCACGAGCTGAGCAGGCACAAGAACTTCGGTGTCCGGACGTTCCAGGCGGAGGACGAGATCGCGGGCATCGGCGCGGCGCTGGGGGCGGCCTTCGGCGGCTCGCTGGCGGTGACGACCACGTCCGGTCCCGGTGTCGCCCTGAAGAGCGAGACGATCGGTCTCGCGGTGTCGCTGGAACTGCCGCTGCTGGTGATCGACATCCAGCGCGGCGGCCCGTCGACGGGCCTGCCGACCAAGACCGAGCAGGCGGACCTGCTGCAGGCGATGTACGGCCGCAACGGCGAGGCCCCGGTTCCGGTGGTCGCCCCGAAGACCCCCGCGGACTGCTTCGACGCGGCTCTGGAGGCGGCCCGGATCGCGCTCACCTACCGCACCCCGGTGATCCTGCTCTCCGACGGCTACCTCGCCAACGGCTCCGAGCCCTGGCGCATCCCGGACCTGGACGAGCTGCCCGACCTGCGGGTCCGGTTCGCCACCGGCCCGAACCACACCCTGGACGACGGCACCGAGGTGTTCTGGCCGTACAAGCGCGACCCGCAGACCCTCGCCCGGCCGTGGGCGATCCCGGGCACGCCGGGTCTCGAGCACCGCATCGGCGGCATCGAGAAGCAGGACGGCACGGGCAACATCTCCTACGACCCGGCCAACCACGACTTCATGGTGCGCACCCGCCAGGCCAAGATCGACGGCATCGACGTCCCGGACATCGAGGCCGACGACCCGGACGGCGCGCGCACCCTGGTCCTCGGCTGGGGTTCCACCTACGGGCCCATCACGGCCGCGGTGCGCAGACTGCGCGCCGCGGGCGAGGCCGTCGCGCAGGTCCACCTGCGCCACCTCAACCCCTTCCCGCGCAACCTGGGCGAGGTGCTCGAACGGTACGACAAGGTGGTGATCCCCGAGATGAACCTCGGTCAGCTCGCCACGCTGATCCGGGCGAGGTATCTGGTCGACGCCCGTTCGTACAACCAGGTCAACGGCATGCCGTTCAAGGCGGAACAGCTCGCCGCCGCGCTGAAGGAGGCCATCGATGACTGACGCCACCAACGGGCTGCTGCAGCTGGTGCCCAAGGCCGAGGCGAAGCAGTCGATGAAGGACTTCAAGTCCGACCAGGAGGTGCGCTGGTGCCCGGGCTGCGGTGACTACGCGATCCTGGCCGCGGTCCAGGGCTTCATGCCCGAGCTGGGGCTGGCCAGGGAGAACATCGTCTTCGTCTCCGGCATCGGATGCTCCTCCCGCTTCCCGTACTACATGAACACCTACGGGATGCACTCCATCCACGGCCGCGCCCCCGCGATCGCCACCGGCCTCGCCGCCTCCCGCCGGGACCTGAGCGTGTGGGTGGTCACCGGTGACGGCGACGCCCTCTCCATCGGCGGCAACCACCTCATCCACGCCCTGCGCCGCAACGTCAACCTGAAGATCCTGCTGTTCAACAACCGGATCTACGGCCTGACCAAGGGGCAGTACAGCCCGACCTCGGAGATCGGCAAGATCACCAAGTCGACGCCGATGGGCTCGCTGGACGCGCCGTTCAACCCGGTCTCCCTGGCGATCGGCGCGGAGGCGTCCTTCGTCGCCCGGACCATCGACTCCGACCGCAAGCACCTCACCGAGGTGCTGCGCGCGGCCGCCGACCACCCGGGCACGGCGCTGATCGAGATCTACCAGAACTGCAACATCTTCAACGACGGCGCCTTCGACGCCCTGAAGGACCGGCAGCGGGCCGAGGAGGCGCTGATCCGCCTCGAGCACGGGCAGCCGATCCGCTTCGGGGCCGACGGGGCGCGCGGGGTCGTGCGCGACCGGGAGACCGGCGATCTGAAGGTGGTGACGGTGACCTCGGAGAACGAGGCGGACGTCCTGGTGCACGACGCGCACTCCGCGTCCCCCACCACCGCCTTCGCCCTGTCCCGGCTCGCCGACCCGGACACCCTGCACCACACCCCGATCGGCGTGTTCCGCTCGGTCGAGCGGCCGGTCTACGACACCGAGATGGCCGACCAGCTCGACTCGGCGATCGAGCAGCACGGCAAGGGCGACCTGGCCGCCCTGCTGGCCGGCGGGGACACCTGGACCGTCGTCGGCTGACGGCGGAAAGACCCTTACGAGGCCCGGGACCTGGCTTCCCGGGCCTCGTCGTATGCCAGCCGGGCCCGCTCCACCTCGTCCATGTGCTCGTGCGTCCACCCGGCGAGGGACCGCACCTGCCGCGCCGCCGCCTGTCCGAGGTCGGTGAGCGAGTAGTCCACGCGGGGCGGGATCACCGGTTTGGCGTCCCGGTGCACCAGGCCGTCGCGCTCCAGGGTCTGCAGGGTCTGGGTCAGCATCTTCTCGCTGACCCCCGGGCCGCTGTACTTGCCGACGGCCCGGCGCAGCTCGCTGAAGCGGTACGGCCGCTCCAGCAGCTCGATCAGCACGAGGACGCCCCAGCGGCTGGTGAGGTGCTCCAGCACGAGGCGGTACGGGCACTGGGCCTCCGCTGCCGCTGCGCTCGCCTTGTCACTTACTGCCATGCCAGTACCTTACTTCAAAGTGGGTACTTTCGCTGGGTTAGCGCCACCCCTAGGGTTAGTGACAGAGACACGGAGTCACCGACGGAAGCACCCACAGGGAGAGCGCACATCATGAGCATCGTCGTCACCGGAGCCACCGGACACCTCGGCCGCCACGTCGTGGAGCAGCTGCTGGACAAGGTCCCCGCCGCGGAGATCACCGCCGTCGTGCGCGACGAGGCGAAGGCCGCCGGCCTCGCCGCCCGCGGGGTCCGGCTCGCCGTGGCCGACTACAACGCACCCGAGACCTTCGACGGCCTGTTCCGGGCCGGCGACAAGGTCCTACTGATCTCCGGCAACGAGTTCGACAAGGGCCGGGCCGGGCAGCACCAGGTCGTCATCGACGCCGCCAAGGCCGCCGGCGTCGCGCTGCTGGCGTACACCAGCGCCCCGGGCACCCTCACGGCCGCGCTCGCCGACGACCACCGCGCCACCGAGGCGGCACTGCTCGCCTCCGGCCTGCCCTACAGCCTGCTGCGCAACGGCTGGTACCACGAGAACTACACCGAGAACCTGGCCCCGGTGCTGGAGCACGGCGCCGTCGTCCAGGCCGCCGGCGACGGCCGGGTCTCCTCGGCCTCCCGCGCCGACTACGCGGCCGCCGCGGTCGCGGTGCTGACCGGCGAGGGCCACGAGAACTCGACGTACGAGCTGGGCGGCGACGAGGCGTGGAGCTTCGCCGAGTACGCGGCCGAGCTGAGCCGGCAGACCGGCCGGGAGATCGCCTACACCCCGGTCCCGGTCGAGACGCTGGAGTCCATCCTGACCGGCGCCGGGCTGCCCGGGCCGCTGGCCGCGGTGCTGGCCGGCGTGGACGCGTCGATCGAGAAGGGCGAACTGGTCGTCTCCACCGGCGACCTCTCCCGCCTGGCGGGCCGCCCGGCCACCCCGCTGGCCGACGCCGTCGCCGCCGCGCTCAAGGGCTGAGCCGGCCGCACCGAGCCCCCGCGTGAACCGGCGGCCCGCCTGTCATGACCGTATGGCGATACGGACATGACAGACGGGCCCGGTCGGCGCTACCTTCTTCCTCGCACACATGGCTGAGGCGAGAAGGAGGGGCCCATGGCCGGGACGTCCAGAGGCGAGCACCGGACAGGCCTGGTGAACGGCTTCGCCGCGTACGGGATGTGGGGCCTGGTCCCGCTGTTCTGGCCGCTGCTGAAGCCCGCCGGAGCCATGGAGATCCTGGCCCACCGCATGGCGTGGTCCCTCGTCTTCGTCGGTGCCGCCCTGCTCTTCGTACGGCGCTGGGCCTGGGCCGGCGAACTGCTGCGCCAGCCGCGGCGGCTGGCGCTCGTGGTGGTGGCGGCGGCCGTCATCACCGTCAACTGGGGCGTCTACATCTGGGCCGTGAACTCCGGCCATGTGGTCGAGGCGTCCCTCGGCTACTTCATCAACCCGCTGGTGACCATCGCGATGGGCGTGCTGCTCCTCAAGGAGCGGCTGCGGCGCGCGCAGTGGGCCGCGGTCGGGGTCGGCTTCGCCGCCGTCGTCGTGCTGACCGTCGGCTACGGCCGCCCGCCGTGGATCTCCCTCTGCCTGGCGTTCTCGTTCGCCACCTACGGGCTGGTGAAGAAGAAGGTCGGCCTCGGCGGCGTCGAGTCGCTGGCCGCCGAGACCACGGTCCAGTTCGTGCCCGCGCTCGGCTACCTGATCTGGCTCGGCGCGCACGGCGGCTCCACCTTCGCCGGTGAGGGCGCCGGACACTCCCTGCTGCTCGCCTCGACCGGCGTCGTGACCGCGCTGCCGCTGGTCTGCTTCGGCGCGGCGGCGATCCGGGTGCCGCTGTCCACGCTGGGACTGCTGCAGTACCTGGCCCCGGTCTTCCAGTTCCTGCTCGGCATCCTCTACTTCCACGAGGCGATGCCGCCGGAGCGCTGGGCCGGATTCGCCCTGGTGTGGCTGGCGCTGGGCCTGCTCACCTGGGACGCCCTGCACGCCGTGCGGAAGCCCCGGGTGGTCGCCGTGTCGCCGCTCGTCGAGGCAGCCGAGCCCGCTCAGGCGGACGTCCGCCGCGTCGGCTGACGCCGATCGCCGGTGCGGGGCGCCGCGGGCCGCTATAAGTGGTGAGCATGTCCACAGACACGCCCGCATCCCCATCCGCACCGGCCCCGCTGCACTGGAAGCTCGTCATCGACGCGGCGGACCCGCACGCGCAGGCCGACTTCTGGGCCGCCGCGCTGCACTACGAGGCCGAGGACAACAGCGCGCTCGTCGAACGGCTGCTGTCCTACGGCGCGCTGACCGGCGAGGCCACCGTCGAGTACCACGGCCGGCCCGCCTTCCGGGACCTGATCGCCGTACGGCACCCCGAGGACCCCTACGACCCGGACACCGGCATCGGGCAGGGCCGGCGGCTGCTCTTCCAGCGCGTCCCGGAGGCGAAGACGGTCAAGAACCGCCTGCACATCGACGTCCACCCCGGTGACGGGCGCCGCGCGGAGGAGGTGGCCCGGCTGGAGACCCTGGGCGCGCGCGTGCTGCGCGAGGTGAAGGATCCCGCAGGCGAGTGGACGCTGATGGCCGACCCGGAGGACAACGAGTTCTGCGTCGCGTAGCCGGCGCCGGCCCCGCAACGCCGGCCGGCTACGCGCGCGCCGCCCCGGCCGCGCGGGCGGTCAGGCGGACCATGCGCGAGCGCGCCGACTCCAGCGGCTCCGGGTCGCCGGCCGCAGGTCCGGGCTCCGTGGTGAGGTCCGTCCACAGGCCGAGGAGGTCGCGGCCCAGCCGCAGCCCCTCCTCGGGGTCGCGCACCGCGCGCCAGGCGGTGGCCGCGCTGCGCACGTTGCCGTAGGCGGCCTCCGCGTCGCACGCCTGCCGGCGCAGCCGGGCGAGGTCCAGGGAGAGGTGGAAGGAGCGCACCGGGTCGCCCGCCAGGTAGGCGATGTAAGCGGTCAGTTCGCCCAGGTGCAGCACCTCGGGGTGGCGGGGGCCCAGTACCGCGGAGGCCTCGGCGACCGTGCGGTCGGCGAGCTGCGCCGCCGCCTCGATACGGCCGTCCCGGACGGCCTCGTTGATCCGCGCCATCGGCTCGGTGAGCAGTTCGGCGCCCTCCGCGGTCTCCGTCACGGGGGTGTCCCCGAGCACCTCTTCCGCCACGGCGTCGAAGCCGCGGGCGGGCGTGGGGGTCGCGGACGCGGCCAGGGCGGGCTCGGGGTCGTGCAGGGGCGCGTCGGGGGCGGGCGCGGGGGCCACGGAGGTCACCCGGACGGGGGATTCCTGAGGACGCCATGCGGGCACCGGGGCGACCGGCTCGGGGCTCGGCGCGGGTGCGGAGGCGACGGGCTCGGGGCTCTGTGCGGGCGCCGGGGGCATGATCCGGGGTCCGTACGCGGGTACGGGACCCTGCGTCCGGACGCCGTCGGCGGTCCTCGCACCGGGCACGGCGTCCATGACCGGCGGCGGCCCGAACCGCCCCGCCGGCGCCGGACCGGCGACCACCGCGACGGGGCCCGCCACCGCCGCACCGGACGCCACCGCACCCGGTCCGTCGGACCCCGCCCCCGGTCCGTCGGTCCCCGCCCCCGGGTCGACCCGTACCGGGTCTCCCGCCACCCTGCTGGAGCCGTCCGCCGAGACCTCCAGGGGGACCACGCAGCCGGCGCGGTCGTCGTGGATCGTGGCGCGTATCGGGGCGCCGAGGCTGATGGCGAGGCGCTGGAGGTGGTTCAGCACGGCCTGCTGGATCTCCTCGCCCGGCCCCGCCACGACCGCCGTCCCGCCCACCGAGGCACTGCCCGTGCCCGACACCCGGACGGCCACCGCCGCCGGGTGTGCCACGGGCTGCTGTGCCCGCTTCTTCTCGAAGCTGAGTCGAGACATCGGTTTCCTCACTCCCCCGGCGCCGATCCGGTCCGTACGCGTCCTGCCGACCAGTGTGTCCGGTCGGCCCGGCCTCCCGCGTCACCACGACGTCACAGCCTCGCACCAGCCGCAGCCCGGAGGCCGGAGACCGGTGTCGCGGCAAGGCTTGAAAGAGAGTGCTTGCGTGTGCATAAAATGCACACGCCTTTATTCGCGGTCCGACATCGACCACTACGGGGGACTCATGAGTCGCCGCTTCCTCTTCGTCCTGGGCAGTGCCCGGCCCGACGGCAACACCGAGCTGCTGGCCCGCGCGGCCGCCGAACAGCTCCCCGCCGACGTCGAGCAGCACTGGATCCGCCTCATCGACCACCCGCTGCCCGACTTCACGGACCTGCGGCACGACACCGACCACGTACGGCCGCCCGCCGACAGCCCGGCCGGTCTGCTGCTGGACGCCACGCTCGCGGCCACGGACCTGGTGATCGCCTCACCGCTGTACTGGTACTCGGTCTCCGGCCAGACCAAGCGGTACCTGGACCACTGGTCGGGCTGGCTGCGCACTCCGGGCATCGACTTCAAGGCGACGATGGCCGGACGCACCCTGTGGGGCGTCTCGGCCCGGGCGGACCGGGAGCCGTCGGTCGCCGACCCGCTCGTCGGCACGCTCCGCAACTCGGCCGCCTACCTGGGGATGCGCTTCGGCGGTGTGCTGCTCGGCAGCGGCAGCGCGCCCGGGGACGTGGCGGGGGACGCCGACGCGCTCACGCGCGCGAAGTCGTTCTTCGCGCGGGAGGCGCCGCTCGCCCGCTTCCCGTACCAGGAGGCCTGAGCCGGCCTAGACGCTGATGTCCTTCGTCGTGAACCGCGCCCAGGCCGCCGAGCCGAACACGGCCGCGTACAGCGCCTGGAGCCCGAGGTTCCGCACCAGGTCGTCCCAGTACACGGGGTCGCGCATCAGGTCGGCGAAGGACAGCCAGTAGTGGGAGAAGAAGTACGGCCGCAGCGCGTGCAACTGGGGTATCTGGTCGAGGATCTGCACGGTGATGAGCAGGCCCACGGTGGTCGCCATCGCCGCGATGCCGCTGTTGGTCAGGGTGGACACGAACAGTCCGAGCGCCGCGACGCCGACCAGTGAGGCGGCGACGACCAGCGCGATCAGCAGCGCCCGGCCGAGGCCCTCGGTGAAGGTGATGCTCGTGCCGGAGATGGTCGTGAGGTCGCCGAGCGGGAACAGCAGCGCGCCGACGGCCAGCGCGGACACGGCCACGACCAGGGTCGCGAGCAGGCAGAAGGCCATGACGGTCGCGTACTTGACGAGCAGCAGGCGGGTGCGGCCGGCCGGGGCGACCAGCAGATAGCGCAGGGTGCCGGCGCCGGCCTCACCGGCGATCGAGTCGCCCGCGACCACGCCGACCGCCATCGGCAGGAAGAAGGGCAGGGTCGCGGCCAGCGCCGTGAACACCAGGAACAGGCCGTTGTTGGTGATCTGGGCCATGAACGCCGGCCCGCCGCTGCCGCCGTCCGCCCCCGGGCCGCCCCGCGTCTCGATCCGCACCGCGATCCCGACCAGCACCGGCACCGCCGCCAGCACCGCGAGCAGCGCGAGCGTACGCCAGCGGCGCAGGGTGGTGACCAGTTCGCTGCGCAGCAGTCCGAACGTCCACAGCGGGCTCGGCCGGCGCCCGGCCGGCGCCCCGACCGCCTCAGCCCGCGACATCGAAGCCCTCCCCGGTCAGTGCCACGAACGCGTCCTCCAGGGAGGCCCGTTCGAGGGTGAAGCCCCGCACCCGGACGCCCGCGGCGACCAGGGCCGCGTTCAGCTCCGCGAGGTCCCGCTCGGGCGGCTCCCCGGTCACCCGGTCACCGTCGGCGACGACGTCCGCGACGCCCTGCTCCTTCAGCACCCGGGCCGCCTCGGCCGGGTCCGGGGTGCTCACCGCCAGCCGGCCGCGCGCCCCGGCGGCCAGGTCGGCGACGGCGCCCTGGGTGATCAGCCGGCCCCGCGCCATCACCGCCGCGTGCGTGCACACCTGCTCGATCTCGTCGAGGAGGTGGGAGGACAGGAACACGGTCGTGCCGTCGGACGCCAGTTCCTTCACCAGGGCGCGGATCTCCCGCATGCCCTGCGGGTCGAGCCCGTTGGTGGGCTCGTCCAGCACGAGCAGTCCGCGCGGCTGGAGCAGGGCGGAGGCCAGGCCCAGGCGCTGCTTCATGCCGAGCGAGTACGCCCTCGCCTTCTTGCCCGCCGCGGCCGTCAGGCCCACCCGGTCCAGGGCGGCCGCGACGCGAGCGCGCCGGGTGCGCGGATCGGCGGTCGGGTCGGCGGCGTCGTAGCGAAGCAGGTTGTCCCGGCCGGAGAGGAAGCCGTACAGGGCCGGGCCCTCGATCAAGGCGCCGACGCGGGGCAGGACGGCGCGGGCGGACCGGGGCATGGGCCGGCCCAGGACGCGGGCCGTGCCCGAGGTCGGCTCGATCAGGCCCATCAGCATGCGGATGGTGGTGGTCTTGCCGGAGCCGTTCGGGCCGAGGAAGCCGAAGACGCTGCCCGCCGGGACGGTCAGGTCGAGACCGTCGACGGCGAGCTGTCCGCCGCGGTAGCGCTTGGTGAGGCCGCGCGTGGCGATGACGTGCTCCGTCGCGTCCTCCCGGTCACGCCCCGCGGCGGACGGTTCGTCCATCGGCTCCCCCTCGGTCTCCCTGTCCGCTGCCCGCACGTGCCCCGGGAAGGATCACTTCCCCGTGTTCGCCGCCTTCACCAGGGCGTCCTTGGTCACCGCACCGGCGTACACCTTGCCGTCGTCGGTGATCAGGGCGTTGACCAGGCGGGTGGAGAACACCGTGCCCTTGCCGAACTCGCCGGAGACCTGGTCGCCGAGCGAGCCGAGGAAGCCGCCGAGCGCACCGCCCTGGTCGCCGGACGGCGCGCCGCCCTTGCCGCCGGTGTCGAAGGTGGCGACCGACGTCCAGCCCTTGCCGAGCACGGTGGCGCCGTTCAGGCCCTTGGCGAGGTGCTCGCCGCCCTGGGGGGCGTGCTCCGGCGCCCGGCCCTTGCCGCTTTCCTTCCCCTCGGTGACCTTCGCGCCCTTGGGCGGGGTGAAGTCGAAGGTGGAGGCGGCCGGCTTGCCGAAGGAGACCTGGGTGAAGCCCGCGTCGAGCACGGCGGCGCCGCCGCTCCTCGGGGTGAGCGTGAACTTCAGCGGCATGCCGGTCTTCGCGTCCACGGCGATGCTGACGGCGCCGACCGTGGTGCCGGACTGCCTGGGCTTGATCAGCAGCTTGTAGGCGTCGCGTCCGGCGACCTGCGCGGTGCCGTCGACGGTCACGGACGTGGTGTCGTCGACCGCCTTCAGGGCCTCGTCGGCGAAGTTCTTCGGCGTGGCCGGCGGCTGCTCGGCCCGGTGCCGCCCACCGGACTCGGCGGCGGCCGAGTGGTAGACCTCGTTGCTCTTGCTGTCGTAGCCCCAGACGTCCTTGCCGTCGTGGACGACGCTGTACTCGGAGCCGCTCTCCAGCAGCGACAGCTTCTGCCGGTCCGGCCCGTCGGCGGCCACGCGGAGCGTGTGGGTGCCGGAGACCAGCTCGGTCAGCTTGGACTGCGGGTCCGCGGAGGAGCCGTCGCCGCCGCCCGCCGCCCCGGACATCAGGCCGCTCTCCAGACCGCCGAGGTCAGGCAGGCCGAGGTCGGTGCTGACCTTCACCGTGCCGGAGAGCTGCTGCACGTCCGACTTGGCGATCTTGTCGATGAGCTGCTGTGCGGTGATCTTCGGCAGGTCGGGGTCACCGGAG
The DNA here is from genome assembly GCF_042875075.1 of Streptomyces sp. NPDC003720. Taxonomy (NCBI): domain Bacteria; kingdom Bacillati; phylum Actinomycetota; class Actinomycetes; order Kitasatosporales; family Streptomycetaceae; genus Streptomyces; species Streptomyces sp. NPDC003720. Next base: position 140,041 of record NZ_JBIANZ010000012.1, on the reverse strand, counting down.
TCGGCGAGCGCCGGGACCAGCCCGATCGTGGCCGCCGCGACCCCCACCACCGCGACCGGGACCACGTACCGGGCGGCCTTGCGGCGTCCGGTGGGCAGGTCCTCGTCGCGCTCGGCGCCCGTTGCGTCGTCGGATTCGTACGGTGCCATCTGTGCCTTACCTCCGTCGTCGGCGGCGGCTGCCCCACACTGGTCCACCTGAGCCGCCATTCTCACCCGAATCGGTGAGGAGTGGTGATTTCCGTGGTTTCCATATGACCAAATCGGCCGTGAGGAAGCGTCAGACCGTGGCACCAACTCCGTGTACGCCTGGGGTATGACACCGGAGGGCGGCGCCTCCCCCGACCCGTAGGGGTCACGCGGGAGACACCGCCCTCGGCCGGCGTCAGGGGCCTCAGCCGGCCCGGTGCACCACCGCGTCGCACAGTTCGAGCAGCGCCGCCTTGGAGTCGCACTCCGGCAGCGGGGCCAGCGCGGCGCGCGCCTCCTCGGCGTAGCGCACGGTGTCGCGGCGCGCCTGCTCCAGCGCGGGGTGCGCGCGCAGCGCGGTCAGCGCCTCCTCGAGCCGGGCGTCGTCCCCGAGGTCGGAGTCGAGCAGCTCGCACAGCGCGACGTCCTCGGGCAGGCCCAGCCGGGCGGCGCGCTCGCGCAGCCGGAGCACGGGCAGCGTCGGGATGCCCTCGCGCAGGTCGGTCCCCGGGGTCTTGCCCGACTCGTGCGAGTCGGAGGCGATGTCCAGGACGTCGTCGGCGAGCTGGAAGGCGACCCCGAGCCGCTCGCCGTACTGGGTGAGCACGTCGACGACCGTCTCGTCGGCGCCGGACATCATCGCGCCGAACCGGCAGGAGACCGCCACCAGGGAGCCGGTCTTGCCGCCCAGCACGTCCAGGTAGTGGTCGACCGGGTCGCGGCCGTCCGAGGGGCCCGCGGTCTCCAGGATCTGCCCGGTGACCAGCCGCTCGAACGCGAGGGCCTGGACCCGGACCGCCTCGGGTCCGAGGTCGGCGAGGATCTGGGAGGCGCGGGCGAAGAGGAAGTCACCGGTCAGGACGGCGACGGAGTTGCCCCAGCGCGTGTTGGCGCTCTCCACCCCGCGCCGCACGGACGCCTCGTCCATGACGTCGTCGTGGTACAGCGTGGCCAGGTGGGTCAGCTCCACGACCACGGCCGACGGCACCACACCGGGGGCGTACGGGTCCCCGAACTGCGCCGCGAGCATCACGAGGAGCGGCCGGAACCGCTTCCCGCCGGCCCGGACGAGGTGCTGCGCGGCCTCCGTGATGAACGGGACCTCGCTCTTGGTGGCCTCGAGCAAGCCTTCCTCGACAGCCGTCAATCCGGCCTGGACATCGGCTTCCAGAGCCTGGTCCCGCACGCTCAGCCCGAACGGCCCGACGACGGTCACGAGGGGTCTCCTGTCTGCTGGTGTCTGCTGGCGATTACGCGGTTTGTCGATAGGTCGCTGCCCTCACTCAAGTCAGCGTATCCGGTCCTGTTTCGATCACCGAGGGCGGCCACCGGTCCGGCACGGACGGCATCGGACCATGATCGGCACAGTGTCGACCACCCGATAATACGGACATTAGGCGCATTAATACGCCTTTCGTGACGCGCAGGAAATCGGCCACAAGGCATCCCGCGGAGCGTTCCCCACTCGCCTGCCCTCGAGCCCAAATCCCCCATGTCTGATTTGGAATACTTTGCTATTTCGTGAATTGGGTCACGCGCCCCGGCCGGCCCGCCACGCCCGGCCACCACCCGTTTTTCCGCGCCACATCAGCGAGTTGAGCATTGGCAGTCGCAAAGGATCAAGTACCCAAAACGGAACAGAACAAGGTCAACTTGGTCTTTACGTGAATCCGACACTTGTTCCGGACATGTGCTCTCGCATACGTTCCCGGCCAGTCGAGCGGAACGCCGAATCCTGCCGCCGCCCGGCACCACCCATCGACGAACTCATTCGTACGGCAGGAGCGGGGGACCCAGGTAAGTTCGCCGGACCGGACGACACGTGTCGTCACCGGAACGGCAAGGGGTGAAGCCGTGCCGCCTCGGGCGGCACGGCCGGGCACCTCCCCGCCCGAACCCGACAGCTCACCTCGCAGGCGACGGAGAGGAACTTGGCCATGCCTGCAGCCGCTCAGCCCCGCCGCGTCCGCACGAACCGCCTCGCCCGCAAGCTCGCGGTCCTCGGCACCGGCGCCGCCGTGCTCGCCCTTCCGGTCGTCGGCGCCACCAGCGCCTTCGCGGCCGACTCCGCCGGCTCGGCCGGCACCACCCTCGCCGGGTACCCGAACAACCTCGACGGCTGGATCCGCGAGTCCCTCGCGATCATGGCGGAGAAGCACATCCCGGGCACCTACAACGGCATCCACCGCAACATCATGCGCGAGTCCTCGGGCAACCCGCGCGCCATCAACCTGTGGGACTCCAACGCGGCCAAGGGCATCCCGTCCAAGGGCCTGCTCCAGGTGATCGACCCGACCTTCAACACCTACCACGTGGCCGGAACGGCGTTCGACCCCTACGACCCGGTCGCGAACATCACCGCCGCCTGCAACTACGCGGCCGCCCGCTACGGGTCGATCGACAACGTCAACGGCGCCTACTGACCGGCACCGCGGCGTGGCGCCACCTGACCGGCGCCCGCCGCGGGCCGCTGCCCGCGTCCCGGTCAGCCGGCCGGGAACAGTCCTTCGAGGACGACGGCGACGCCGTCGTCCTCGTTCGACGTCGTGACCTCGTCCGCGACCGCCTTGAGTTCGGGGTGGGCGTTCGCCATGGCGACCCCGCGGCCCGCCCAGGCGAACATGGGGATGTCGTTGGGCATGTCGCCGAAGGCCAGGGCCCGTTCGGCGGGGACCCCGAGACGGCCGGCCGCCAGCGCGAGTCCGGTCGCCTTGGTGACGCCGCACGGCTGGAGCTCCACCGTGCCCGGCCCGGACATGGTGACCGTGGCCAGCGACCCCACCGCCGCCCGCGCGGTCGCCGCCAACTCGTCGTCCGACAGCGTGTGATGGCGCAGCAGCACCTTGCTGATGGGCTCGCGCCACAGGTCGTCGCGCCGGTCGACCCGCACCGCGGGCAGGGTCGGGTGGGGCATCAGGTAACCCGGTTCGATCAGCGTGAGGCCGTCCACGCCGTCCTGGTCGACGGCCGCGAAGACCTGCCCCACCTCGGCCTCGATCTTGCCGAGCGCGGTCTCGGCCAGTTCCCGGTCCAGCCGCACCGACCACAGCAGGCGTTCGGTGCCGGCGTCGTAGACCTGCGCCCCCTGCCCGCACACCGCGAGCCCCGTGCAGCCGAGCGCGGCCAGGAGCGGCCGCACCCGGGGGGCCGGCCGGCCCGTCACCACCAGGTGCCGGGCACCGGCCCGCGCCACCCGCTCCAGCGCGGCGAGCGACCGTTCGGAGACGGTGTCGTCACCGCGCAGCAGCGTGCCGTCCAGGTCGGTGGCGATCAGGGCGTATGCGGGAGGTGCGGCCATGATCAGAGAATACGGACCGCACGGCCCGCCGACTCACCAGGTTCCCGCGGGACTTGGGGCCCGCGGGAGGCGTTTCCCGGGTCGGCCGTGGGCCGCGGCCAGGTGCTTCACCGGGCCGGACCGATACCGGCCGTGCCGGGCGGACACCCCCTGTGGCACTGCCCAAGACACCTGTCCCGGCCGTAACGTGTGGCGCGATCACATGGAACGCATCGCCATGCATGGCCCGGATGAGAGTGAGGCAGCACCCCATGCCCCCCTTCGACGTCCCCGAGGGCGACCCCTTCGGCCCGCACAACCTTCCCTACGGTGTGTTCTCACCCTCCGGCAGCACGGAGCGCAGGGTCGGCGTCCGGCTCGGTGACCACGTCCTCGACGCGGGCGCCGCGGCCGCCGCCCTCGGTTCGCCGTACGTGTCCCTGCTCGCGCAGGCCACCCTCAACCCGCTGCTGGCGGCCGGCCGCACGGCGTGGTCGGACGTGCGGCGCGCGCTGACGGCGTGGGTGACGGTTCCCTCGCACCGGTCGACGATCGAGCCGCTGTTCCACCCCCTGTCGTCGGTGACGCTCCACCTGCCCTTCGAGGTCGCGGACTACGTCGACTTCTACGCCTCGGAGAACCACGCCCGGAACGTCGGCCAGATCTTCCGCCCGGACGCGGAGGACTCCCTGACCCCCAACTGGAAGCACCTGCCGATCGGTTACCACGGCCGCTCCGGCACGGTGGTCGTCTCCGGCACGGACGTCGTCCGGCCGTCCGGACAGCGTAAGGGCCCCGGCGACCCGGCACCGGTCTTCGGGCCCTCGGTACGGCTGGACATCGAGGCCGAGGTCGGCTTCGTGGTCGGCGTGCCCTCCGAGCTGGGCACGCCCGTCGCGCTCGGCGACTTCCAGGAGCACGTCTTCGGTCTGTGCCTGCTCAACGACTGGTCGGCGCGGGACATCCAGGCCTGGGAGTACGTCCCGCTCGGCCCCTTCCTCGGCAAGTCCTTCGCCACCTCGGTGTCGGCGTGGATCACTCCGCTGGAGGCGCTGGAGCACGCCCGCGTGACGCCTCCCGAGCGCACCCACCCCCTGCTGCCCTACCTGGACGACACCGCTCCCGGCGTCGAGCCCGGCGGCTACGACCTGCGGATCTCCGTCGCGATCAACGGTCACACGGTGTCCGAGCCACCGTTCTCCACCATGTACTGGACCGCCGCCCAGCAGCTCGCCCACATGACGGTGAACGGCGCTTCGCTGCGCACCGGCGACCTGTACGGCTCGGGCACGGTGAGCGGCCAGGCGGAGAGCCAGCGCGGCTCGCTGCTCGAGCTGACCTGGAACGGCCGCGACCCCCTCGAACTCCCGGACGGCAAGCGCGCCTTCCTGGAGGACGGGGACGTGGTGACCCTGTCTGCCTGGGCGCCGGGACCGGACGGCGGCCGGGTCGGACTGGGGGAGGTCGGCGGGCGGATCGTGTCGGGCTGAGGCGCCGCCCGGCGGGTGACGGCGGGACCGGCTGTCCGGAAAGGCGGGGCGAGGTCCCCCTGACGGGCGCGATCCCCGCCGGACACCTGACTCGGGCCCCGTGTCCCCGTCATACTGGCGGGGACACGGCATCACCCGACGCGCCTCCGGCACGTCCCCGGCACCACCCGACACCCGCATCTCTCCGACCACGAACCGGAGCCCCGGCATGACGGTCTGCCTGCTCCTGCTGAGCGTCGTCGCCCTGACGGCCGCCGTACCGGCACCGCGCGCGCTGACCCGGGCCGGCTGGACCGAACGGGAACCCGTGGTCGCCCTGTGGGTGTGGCAGTGCCTGGTCGCCACCGTCCTGCTGTGCTGCCTGACCGCGCTGGTCCTGGGCGCGGCGGCCGTCTTCCACACCGTCCGCGACCATGTGTTCGCCCCGGCGCCGCCCGCCGTCACGGCCGCGTACGACCTGTCCGCGGCACCGGTGTGGGCCGCGGCCCTCACCCTGCTGCTGGCCTGCGGGGCCGCCTGGACGACGGCGATGCTCGCCCGGGAACTCGCCGAGGTGCGCAGGCGCCGCGGCCAGGCCCGGGCGCACCTGCGGGAACGCGCGCCCGATCTGCCCGCGGGGCTGCCGGCGGCACGCGGGCCGATGCTGGTGCTGGAGGACGAGTACCCGGACGCCTGGTGGATGCCCGGGCACCCGCCGCAGCTCGTCGTCACCACCGGGGCGCTGCGCCGTCTCACCGGCCGGCAGCTCGACGCCGTCCTGACCCATGAACGCGGCCACGCCCGCGCCCACCACGACTGGCTGCTCCACCTGTCCACCGCGCTGGCCACGGGCTTCCCGGGCGTCCCGCTCTTCGCCCACTTCTGCGACCAGACGCACCGCCTGGTCGAGCTGGCCGCCGACGACACCGCCTCCCGCCGCTGCGGCCACCTCACCACCGCCCTCGCCCTGATCGAGCTGAACCAGCACCGCGGCGTCCTGTCCTGCGCCTCCAGCCACCGGCTGCTCGGCGAGCGCGTGGACCGCCTGCTGGAGCCGCCGCCGCGGCTGCTGCGCCGGCACCGGGCGCTGACCACCACGGTGGCCGCGCTGGTGCCGCTGCTGCCGCTGCTGATCACCTTCGCCCCGGGGCTGACGGCGCTGTCCTGACGGCGCTGTCCCGACGGTCCCGGCGGCCGCTCTCTCACATCCAGTCGTCGGGTTCCGGCTCCTGCGCGTGCTCGGCCCAGTCGTCCTCCTCCGGAGGCTCAGCGGCGGCGGACCGGGCGCCGCCCGTCGCCGGGGCACCGCCCGCCGGAGCGCCGCCCTGGCCGGACCCGGCCAGGGAGTTCAGCACCTCCAGCACGCCCTCGCCGTAGGTCGCCAGCTTCTTCTCGCCGACGCCGCCCACCGTGCCCAGCTCCCGCACCGAGCCGGGCCGGCTGGTGACGATCTCCCGCAGGGTGGCGTCGTGGAAGATGACGTACGCCGGGACGCCCTGCTCCCGGGCCTGTTCGGCGCGCCAGGCCCGCAGGGCCTCGAAGGCGGGGACGAGTTCGTCCGGCAGCTCGGCCGCGGCGGCCTTGGCCTTGCGCTCGCCCCGGGAGGAACCCGCGCGCGAGGCGGCCGGCCTCTTCGGCTCCTTGCGCAGCGGCACGTCCCGCTCGCGGCGCAGCACGGACCCGCTCGCCTCGGTGAGCACGAGCGTGCCGTACTCCCCTTCCACCGCGAGCAGTCCCTGGGCGAGGAGCTGCCGGATGACGCCCCGCCATTCGCCGTCGCCGAGGTCCTCGCCGATGCCGAAGACGGAGAGCTGGTCGTGGTCGAACTGGATGACCTTGCCGGTTCTCTTGCCGAGCAGGATGTCCACGATCTGCACGGCGCCGAACTTCTGCCCGCGCTCCCGCTGCAGCCGCACCACCGTGGAGAGCACCTTCTGCGCGGCCACCGTGCCGTCCCAGGTCTCCGGCGGGGTGAGGCAGGTGTCGCAGTTCCCGCATCCCGCTTCGGAGGGCTCCTGCCCGAAGTAGGCCAGGAGCTGGCCGCGCCGGCACTGGGCGGTCTCGCACAGGGCGAGCATCGCGTCGAGGTGGGCGGCGGCCCGGCGGCGGAACGCCTCGTCGCCCTCGCCGGACTGGATCAGCTTGCGCTGCTGGATGACGTCGTTGAGGCCGTAGGCCATCCAGGCGGTGGAGGGCAGTCCGTCACGGCCCGCGCGCCCCGTCTCCTGGTAGTAGCCCTCGACGGACTTGGGCAGGTCGAGGTGGGCGACGAAGCGCACGTCCGGCTTGTCGATGCCCATGCCGAAGGCGATGGTGGCGACCACGACCAGGCCCTCCTCACGCAGGAACCGGGACTGGTGGGCCGCGCGCGTGCCCGCGTCCAGGCCCGCGTGGTACGGGACCGCCTCGATGCCGTTGGCGCTCAGGAACTCGGCGGTGCGCTCGACCGAGTTGCGGGAGAGGCAGTAGACGATGCCGGCGTCGCCGGGGTGCTCCTCCCGCAGGAAGGCGAGGAGCTGCTTCCTGGGGTCGGCCTTGGACACGATCCGGTACTGGATGTTGGGCCGGTCGAAGCTGGCCACGAAGTGGCGGGCCTCCGGCATGCCCAGCCGCTGGGTGATCTCCTGGTGCGTGGCGTGGGTGGCCGTGGCGGTGAGGGCGATCCGCGGGACGTCCGGCCAGCGCTCGCCGAGCAGGGACAGGGACAGGTAGTCGGGGCGGAAGTCGTGGCCCCACTGGGAGACGCAGTGCGCCTCGTCGATCGCGAAGACCGAGATCTTGCCGCGGGAGAGCAGGTCGAGCGTGGCCGCCACGCGCAGCCGCTCCGGGGCCAGGTACAGCAGGTCCAGCTCGCCCGCGAGGAACTCGGCCTCGACCACGCGCCGCTCGTCGAAGTCCTGGGTGGAGTTGATGAAGCCCGCGCGCACGCCGAGCGCGCGCAGGGCGTCCACCTGGTCCTGCATCAGCGCGATGAGCGGCGACACGACCACGCCCGTACCCGGTCTGACCAGGGACGGGATCTGGTAGCACAGCGACTTGCCGCCGCCGGTCGGCATGAGCACGACGGCGTCGCCGCCCGCGACCACATGCTCGATGACCGCTTCCTGCTCGCCCCGGAAGGCCTCGTACCCGAAGACCCGGTGCAGTGTGGCCAGCGCCTCGCTGTCGGCCGTGCCCGGCCCCTCGGTCATGTGTGGCATCTCCCTGATCCCGCCCGTCGCGCCCATCGCCTGGTCCGTGTCCTGTCCCCCGTGCGCGGTCCTTCGACCACTGCGTCCACGATAGGCGGCCGCACCGACAGCCCCGGAGTTTTCCACAGGCGGCCTCGCCGTCCGGCTGTGCCGCCGCACACACCGGGGCCCGGCCCTCCTTGGGAGGACCGGGCCCCGGACGACGGCCGCGGGCCGGGTCAGCGCACGAACACGCTCGCCTGGTTCGCCAGGTCCAGGAAGTACTGGGGCGCCACACCGAGCACCAGCGTGACCGCCACGCCCACCCCGATCGCCGTCATGGTCAGCGGCGACGGAACGGCCACGGTCGGCCCCTCGGGCCTGGGCTCGCTGAAGAACATCAGCACGATCACCCGGATGTAGAAGAACGCGGCGATCGCCGAGGAGATCACACCGATCACGACCAGCGGGGCCGCGCCGCCGTCCGCCGCCGCCTTGAACACGGCGAACTTACCGGCGAAACCGGAGGTCAGCGGGATGCCCGCGAAGGCCAGCAGGAACACCGCGAACACGGCGGCCACCAGCGGGGAGCGGCGGCCGAGCCCGGCCCACTTGGACAGGTGGGTGGCCTCGCCCCCGGCGTCGCGCACCAGGGTCACCACCGCGAAGGCGCCGATCGTCACGAACGAGTACCCGGCCAGGTAGAACAGCACGGACGACACGCCGTCCTTCGAGGTCGCGATGACACCGGCGAGGATGAATCCGGCGTGCGCGATGGACGAGTACGCCAGCAGCCGCTTGATGTCGGTCTGCGTGATCGCGACGATCGCGCCGCCCAGCATGGTGATGACGGCCACCGCCCACATGACCGGCCGCCAGTCCCAGCGCAGGCCCGGCAGGACGACGTACAGCAGGCGCAGCAGCGCGCCGAACGCCGCGACCTTCGTCGCCGCTGCCATGAACCCGGTCACCGGGGTGGGTGCGCCCTGGTAGACGTCGGGCGTCCACATGTGGAACGGGACGGCGCCCACCTTGAACAGCAGACCCATCACGATCATGGCGCTGCCGATCAGCAGCAGCGCGTCGTTGCCCATGGTGCCGGCCAGCGCCGGGTCGACGTCGGTGACCGTGCCGTCGACGACCTGGGCGATGCGCCCGTAGGACACCGAGCCCGCGTAGCCGTACAGCAGGGCGATGCCGAACAGGGTGAACGCGGAGGCGAACGCGCCGAGCAGGAAGTACTTGACCGCGGCCTCCTGCGACATCAGCCGCTTGCGGCGGGCCAGCGCGCACAGCAGGTACAGCGGCAGGGAGAAGACCTCCAGGGCCACGAACAGCGTCAGCAGGTCGTTGGCCGAGGGGAAGACCAGCATGCCCGCGATCGCGAAGAGCAGCAGCGGGAAGACCTCGGTGGTGGTGAACCCGGCCCGGACCGCGGCCTTCTCGCTGTCGCTGCCGGGCACGGACGCGGCCTGCGCGGCGAAGGAGTCCACCCGGTTGCCGTGCGCCTCCGGGTCCAGGCGCCGCTCGGCGAAGGTGAACAGGCCGACCAGGCCGGCCAGCAGGATCGTGCCCTGCAGGAACAGGGCCGGTCCGTCGACCGCGATCGCCCCCATCGCCGCGATGTGCGCCTTCGTGGTGCCGTACCCGTTCGACGCGAGCGCGACGACCGCGGCGAACGCGGCGCACAGCGCCACGACGGACACGAACACCTGCGCGTAGTAACGGGACCTGCGCGGGACGAACGCCTCGACGAGCACCCCGACCAGGGCCGCACCGACCACGATCAGGGTCGGCGAGAGCTGGGCGTATTCGATCTTCGGCGTGTCGATCTTCGAGATCGGGTCGGCCGCGGTTGTCCACAGGCTGTGGACGGCTGTTGCGCTCACTTGGCCGCCTCCACCTCGGGCTTGGGGTCGGTCTTGTGTACGTCCGACATGGTCTGTTTGACCGCCGGGTTGACGATGTCCGTGACGGGCTTCGGGTAGACGCCGAGGAAGATCAGCAGCACGATCAGCGGGGCGACGACCAGCAGTTCACGTGCGCGCAGGTCGGGCATGGCCGACACTGCGGGCTTCACCGGGCCCGTCATCGTCCGCTGGTACAGGACGAGGGTGTAGAGCGCGGCGAGGACGATGCCGAAGGTGGCGATGACGCCGATCACCGGATAGCGCGTGAATGTGCCGACCAGGACCAGGAACTCGCTCACGAACGGCGCGAGGCCGGGCAGCGAGAGGGTGGCGAGACCGCCGATCAGGAAGGTGCCGGCGAGCACCGGGGCGACCTTCTGCACACCCCCGTAGTCCGCGATGAGCCGGGAGCCGCGCCGGGAGATCAGGAACCCGGCGACCAGCATCAGTGCGGCCGTGGAGATGCCGTGGTTGACCATGTAGAGCGTGGCCCCGGACTGGCCCTGGCTGGTCATCGCGAAGATGCCCATCACGATGAAGCCGAAGTGCGAGATCGACGCGTAGGCCACCAGGCGCTTGATGTCCCGCTGGCCGACGGCGAGCAGCGCGCCGTAGACGATGCTGATGAGCGCCAGTACGAGGATGACGGGCGTCGCCCACTTGCTGGCCTCCGGGAAGAGCTGGAGGCAGAAGCGGAGCATCGCGAAGGTGCCCACCTTGTCGACGACCGCGGTGATGAGCACGGCGACGGGGGCGGTGGACTCCTGCATGGCGTTGGGCAGCCAGGTGTGCAGCGGCCACAGCGGCGCCTTCACCGCGAAGGCGAAGAAGAAGCCGAGGAACAGCCAGCGTTCGGTGCTGGTCGCCATGTGCAGCGAGCCGTTGGCCCGGGCCTGCACGATCTCCTGGAGGCTGAAGTTCCCGGCGACCACGTAGAGGCCGATCACCGCGGCCAGCATGATCAGACCGCCGACCAGGTTGTAGAGCAGGAACTTCACGGCCGCGTACGAACGCTGGGTGGAGGCCGCCTCCTCACCGTGCTCGTGGGCACGGTCCCCGAAGCCGCCGATGAGGAAGTACATCGGGATGAGCATGGCTTCGAAGAAGATGTAGAAGAGGAAGACGTCGGTGGCCTCGAAGGAGATGACCACCATCGCCTCGACGGCGAGGATCAGCGCGAAGAAGCCCTGGGTGGGCCGCCAGCGGCGGCTGCCGGTCTCCAGCGGATCGGCGTCGTGCCAGCCGGCCAGGATGATGAACGGGATCAGCAGGGCGGTCAGGGCGAGCAGCGCCACCGCGATGCCGTCCACGCCCAGCTCGTACCTGACCCCGAAGTCCGCGATCCAGGCGTGGGACTCGGTGAGCTGGTAGCGGTCGCCGCCGGGGTCGAAGCGGACCAGGACGGTGATCGCCAGGGCGAGTGTGGCGAGCGAGACGACCAGCGCCAGCCATTTCGCGGCGGTGCGCTTCGCGGCCGGCACGGCGGCCGTGGCGACCGCCCCGAGGGCCGGGAGCGCCGCCGTCGCTGTCAGCAGGGGAAAGGACATCGGTATCAGACCGCCCTCATCAGCAGGGTCGCGGCGACCAGGAGTGCCGCGCCGCCGAACATCGAGACCGCGTAGGAGCGGGCGAAGCCGTTCTGGACCCGGCGCAGCCGTGCGGACAGGCCGCCGAAGCCGGCCGCCGTGCCGTTGACGACGCCGTCGACCAGGGTGTGGTCGACGTACACCAGGGAGCGCGTGAGGTGTTCGCCGCCGCGCACCAGGACGACGTGGTTGAAGTCGTCCTGCAGCAGGTCGCGCCGGGCGGCCCGGGTGAGCAGCGAGCCGCGCGGGGCGACCGCCGGGACGGGCTTGCGGCCGTACTGCGCCCAGGCGATGCCGACGCCGACGACCAGGCAGACCAGGGTCGCACCGGTGACCGTCGCGGCACTGACCGGCGAGTGGCCCTCGCTGTGGCCGGTGACCGGCTCCAGCCAGTTGAGGAAGCGGTCGCCGAGGTGGAAGAAGAAGCCGGCGAAGACCGAGCCGAAGGCCAGCACGACCATGGGGATCGTCATGATCTTCGGGGACTCGTGCGGGTGCGGCTCGGCGTGCTCGCCGTGGTGCTCGGCCGCGGGCTCCGCGCTGGGCGCCTCGGGGGACCGGGTGGGCTGGTGCCGCCACCGCTCCTCGCCGAAGAACGTCATCAGCATCACGCGCGTCATGTAGAAGGCGGTGATCGCCGCGCCGAGCAGGGCCACGCCGCCGAGGATCCAGCCCTGGGTGCCGCCCTTGGCGAAGGCCGCCTCGATGATCGCGTCCTTGGAGTAGAAGCCGGACAGGAACGGGAAGCCGATGATCGCCAGGTAGCCGAGGCCGAAGGTGACGAAGGTGACCGGCATGTACTTGCGCAGGCCGCCGTACTTGCGCATGTCGACCTCGTCGTTCATGCCGTGCATGACCGAACCGGCGCCCAGGAACAGCCCGGCCTTGAAGAAGCCGTGGGTGACCAGGTGCATGATCGCGAAGACGTAGCCGATGGGGCCGAGGCCCGCCGCCAGCACCATGTAGCCGATCTGCGACATGGTCGAGCCGGCCAGCGCCTTCTTGATGTCGTCCTTGGCGCAACCGACGATCGCACCGAAGAGGAGCGTGACGGCGCCGACCACGGTGACGGCGAGCTGGGCGTCGGGCGCCGCGTTGAAGATGGCGCCGGACCGGACGATCAGGTAGACGCCCGCCGTCACCATCGTCGCGGCGTGGATCAGGGCCGAGACCGGGGTCGGGCCCTCCATCGCGTCCCCGAGCCAGGACTGCAGCGGGACCTGGGCCGACTTGCCGCACGCGGCGAGCAGCAGCATCAGGCCGATCGCGGTGAGCCTGCCCTCGGAGGTGTCGCCGGTGTGGCTGAGGACCGGGCCGAAGGCGAAGCTGCCGAAGGTGGTGAACATCAGCATGATCGCGATCGACAGGCCCATGTCGCCGACCCGGTTGACCAGGAAGGCCTTCTTCGCGGCCGTCGCGGCGCTGGGCTTGTGCTGCCAGAAGCCGATGAGCAGGTACGAGGCGAGGCCGACGCCCTCCCAGCCGACGTACAGCAGCAGGTAGTTGTCGGCGAGGACCAGCAGCAGCATCGCCGCGAGGAACAGGTTCAGGTAGCCGAAGAAGCGGCGGCGCCGCTCGTCGTGCTCCATGTACCCGACCGAGTAGAGGTGGATCAGCGAGCCGACGCCCGTGATCAGCAGCACGAACGTCATCGACAGCTGGTCCAGGCGGAAGGTGACGTCCGCCTGGAAGTCGCCGACCGAGATCCACGTCCACAGGTGCTGGGTCAGGGTGCGGTTCTCGGCCCCCTTGCCGAGCAGGCCGGCGAAGAGGACCAGGCCGAGCACGAAGGAGGTGGCCGACAGGAGCGTGCCGATCCAGTGGCCCACGGCGTCCAGCCGCCGGCCGCCGACCAGGAGCACGGCCGCTCCGAGCAGGGGCGCCGCGATGAGCAGCGCGATCAGGTTGTCCACGATTCTTCCGACCCCTTACAGCTTCATCAGGCTGGCGTCGTCGACCGAGGCCGAGTGGCGGGTACGGAACAGCGACACGATGATCGCGAGGCCCACCACGACCTCCGCGGCGGCGACGACCATCGTGAAGAAGGCGATGATCTGGCCGTCGAGGTTGCCGTGCATCCGGGAGAAGACGACGAACGCGAGGTTGCAGGCGTTGAGCATCAGCTCGACGCACATGAACACGACGATCGCGTTGCGCCGGATCAGCACCCCGGTCGCGCCGATGGTGAACAGCAGCGCCGCGAGGTAGAGGTAGTTGACGGGGTTCACTTCGACGCCTCCTCGGGCCGCTTGAACGTCGCCGGCTCGATCCCGGTGCGCTCCAGTCGCTCCGCGGCGCGCTGCTCCAGGGCGCGCAGGTCGTTGAGCGCCTCCGCCGACACGTCCCGGATCTGGCCGCGTTCGCGCAGCGTCTTGCTGACGGTCAGCTCGGAGGGCGTGCCGTCGGGCAGCAGACCCGCGATGTCCACGGCGTTGTGCCGGGCGTAGACACCCGGGGCGGGCAGCGGCGGGACGTGCCGGCCTTCCCGGACGCGCTGCTCGGCCAACTCGCGCTGGGTCCTGGCGCGCTCGGTGCGCTCCCGGTGGGTGAGCACCATCGCGCCGACGGCGGCCGTGATCAGCAGTGCGCCGGTGATCTCGAAGGCGAAGACGTACTTGGTGAAGATGAGGGCCGCGAGGCCCTCCACGTTGCCGTTCGCGTTCGCCCGGCCGGTGCCGTTGAACACCGTCAGGGAGGCGTTGCCGATGCCGGCGAACAGCAGGATCCCGAAGCCGACGCCGCACAGAAGGGCCAGCCAGCGCTGGCCCTTGATGGTCTCCTTCAGCGAGTCCGCGGCCGTCACGCCGACGAGCATCACCACGAACAGGAACAGCATCATGATCGCGCCGGTGTAGACGACGATCTGCACGATGCCCAGGAAGTAGGCGCCGTTGGCGAGGTAGAACACCGCCAGGATGATCATGGTCCCGGCGAGGCAGAGGGCGCTGTGCACGGCCTTCCTCATGAGCACGGTGCACAGGGCGCCGATCACCGCGAACGTGCCGAGGACCCAGAACTGGAAGGCCTCACCGGTGGAGGTGGTGTAGGCGGCAAGCTGCAGCGCGCTCATCGGCCGATCACCTTCTCCGACGCCGGTTCGGTCTCGCCGAAGGTGCTGTCGCCCTCCTGCACCACCTCGCCCTTGGAGACGGCGGGCTGCCGCACCGTGCCCGGCGCGGCCTCCGTCACCAGGCCGCGGTAGTAGTCCTGTTCGTCCGTCCCCGGGAAGATCGCGTGCGGCGTGTCGACCATGCCGTCCTCGAGCCCGGCGAGGAGCTGCTCCTTGGTGTAGATGAGGTTGGCGCGGCTGGAGTCGGCCAGTTCGAACTCGTTGGTCATCGTCAGCGCGCGCGTGGGGCACGCCTCGATGCACAGCCCGCACAGGATGCAGCGGGCGTAGTTGATCTGGTAGACGCGGCCGTACCGCTCACCCGGCGAGTAGCGCTCCTCGTCGGTGTTGTCGGCGCCCTCCACGTAGATGGCGTCGGCGGGACAGGCCCAGGCGCACAGCTCGCAGCCGACGCACTTCTCCAGGCCGTCCGGATGGCGGTTGAGCTGGTGCCGTCCGTGGAACCGCGGAGCCGTGGTCTTCTGCTGCTCGGGGTACTGCTCGGTGAGCCGCTTCTTGAACATGGCCTTGAAGGTCACGCCGAAGCCGGCCACGGGGTTCTGGAAGCCGGGCTTGATCTGCCCGGACTCCGTCGGCTCCTCAGCCATCGGACGCCTCCTTTCCATCCGAAGTTCCATCACTGACAGTGTCCGGTCCGCCACTGACAATCAGCTCCCGCTCGCGGCGCGGGCGGCGCCTCGGCGTCGGCGGCAGTTCCTGACCGGGCAGTGGCGGCACGGGGAATCCGCCCGCCATCGGGTCGAATCCGGGCTGCGGGCCGGCGGCCTGCTCGTCCGGCCTCGCCTTCTCGCGGAACATGTCCGCGACGAAGGAGAGCAGCAGCAGGGCGAGGACGCCGCCGCCGACGTAG
Organism: Streptomyces sp. NPDC003720; assembly: GCF_042875075.1. Classification (NCBI taxonomy): domain Bacteria; kingdom Bacillati; phylum Actinomycetota; class Actinomycetes; order Kitasatosporales; family Streptomycetaceae; genus Streptomyces; species Streptomyces sp. NPDC003720. Next base: position 124,461 of record NZ_JBIANZ010000012.1, on the reverse strand, counting down.
AGGGCGATGTCGGCGAAGTCGTAGTTCTCGTTGCGCAGCGCCCGCACGGTCGCGACGAGCATCAGCCAGGTCACCGAGACCGGGATGAGGACCTTCCAGCCGAGCTTCATGAGCTGGTCGTAGCGGACCCGGGGGAGGGTGCCGCGCAGCCAGATGAAGAAGAACAGCAGCAGCTGGACCTTGACGACGAACCAGAGCAGCGGCCACCAGCCGTGGTTCGCGCCCTCCCAGAAGCCGCTGATCGGCCAGGGGGCGCGCCAGCCGCCGAGGAACAGGGTGGTCGAGACGGCCGACACCGTCACCATGTTCACGTACTCGGCGAGCATGAACATCGCGAACTTGATGGACGAGTACTCGGTGTTGAAGCCGCCGACCAGGTCGCCCTCCGACTCCGGCATGTCGAAGGGGGCGCGGTTCGTCTCGCCGACCATCGTGACGATGTAGAGGATGAAGGAGACCGGCAGCAGCAGGATGTACCAGCGGTCGTGCTGCTGCTCGACGATGGTCGACGTCGACATCGATCCCGAGTAGAGGAACACGGAGGCGAACGCGGCGCCCATGGCGATCTCGTAGGAGATCATCTGGGCGCAGGAGCGCAGGCCGCCGAGCAGCGGGTAGGTGGAGCCGGAGCTCCAGCCCGCCAGGACGATGCCGTAGATGCCGACCGAGGCGACCGCGAGGATGTAGAGCATCGCGATCGGCAGGTCGGTGAGCTGCATCGCGGTCCGCGTGCCGAAGATCGAGATCTCGTCGTCGGCGGGGCCGAAGGGGATCACCGCGATCGCCATGAAGGCCGGGATGGCCGCGACGATCGGTGCGAGGACGTACACCACCTTGTCCGCGCGCTTGACGATGACGTCTTCCTTGAGCATCAGCTTGATGCCGTCGGCGAGCGACTGGAGCATGCCCCAGGGGCCGTGCCGGTTCGGGCCGATGCGGAGCTGCATCCAGGCGACGACCTTGCGCTCCCAGACGATGGAGAACAGCACGGTCACCATCAGGAACGCGAAGCAGAAGACGGCCTTGACGACGACCAGCCACCAGGGGTCCCGGCCGAACATCGAGAGGTCTTCAGCCGCGAGGTACGGGCTCATGCCTCCACCTCCTTGGGGGCCTGTTCGGCGCGTGCCGCCGGGCCGATACGGACGAGGGAGCCGGGCTGCGCACCGGTGTCGGAGGCGACGCCCGCACCGGCGGAGTTCAGCGGCAGCCACACCACTCGGTCGGGCATCTCGGTGATGCGGAGCGGGAGTTCGACGGTGCCCGCGGTGCCGGTGACGGCCAGCAGGCCGCCGTCCTCGACCCCGGCCTCGGCCGCCGTCGCCGCCGACAGGCGCGCGCGTGCGGCGTGCCGGGTTCCGGCGAGCGCCTCGTCGCCCTCCTGCAGGACGCCCTGGTCGAGCAGCAGCCGGTGCCCGGCGAGCACGGCCTCGCCGACGGCCGGCCGGGGCAGGACGCCCCCGGTCTCCAGGGGATCGGTGGCCCGCGGGCCGTCCCAGGGGCCGAGCCGGTCGATCTCCGCACGGGTGGTGCGCAGGTCCGGCAGGCCCAGGTGGACGTCCATGGCGTCGGCGAGCATCTGCAGCACCCGCCCGTCGGTGGGGGCGAGACGGCGGGTCATCTGGTCGGGCTTGAGCGCGGCCTCGAAGAAGCGCACCCTGCCCTCCCAGTTCAGGAAGGTGCCCGCCTTCTCGGCGACCGCCGCGACCGGCAGGACCACGTCGGCGAGGCCGGTGACCTCGCTGGGCCGCAGTTCCAGCGACACCAGGAAGCCGACGTTGCCGAGCGCCTCACGCGCGCGTGCCGGGTCGGGCAGGTCGGCGACCTCCACGCCGGCGACGACGAGCGCGGCCAGTTCGCCGGTGGCGGCCGCCTCGATGATCTGGTGGGCGTCCCGGCCGTGCCGGGCGGGGAGTTCGGCCAGCCCCCAGACGGCGGCGACCTCGTCCCGCGCGCGCGGGTCGGTCGCCGGGCGGCCGCCCGGCAGCAGCGTCGGCAGCGCGCCGGCCTCGACCGCGCCGCGTTCGCCCGCGCGCCGGGGGATCCACACGAGCCGGGCGCCGGTGGCGGCCGCGGCGCGCACGGCGGCGGTGAGGCCGCCCGCGACCGAGGCGAGCCTCTCCCCCACGACGATCACCGCGCCCTCGGCGCGCAGCGCCTCGGCGGCCCGTGTACCGGGCTCCTCGAGGCCGACGCCGCTCGCGAGGGCGTCCAGCCACTCGGTCTCGGTGCCGGGGGCGGCCGGCAGCAGCGTGCCGCCCGCCTTCTCCAGGCCGCGCGTCGCGTGCGTGGCGAGCGAGAACACCCGCTGCTTGCGCTTGCGCCAGGCCTTGCGCAGCCGCAGGAAGACGCCGGGCGCCTCCTCCTCCGACTCGAACCCGGCGAGCAGGACGGCGGGCGCCTGCTCCAGCGCGGTGTAGGTGACGCCGGTGCCGTCGAGGTCGCGGCCGCGGCCCGCCACCCGGGCGGCGAGGAAGTCGGCCTCCTCGCCGCTGTGCACGCGCGCGCGGAAGTCGATGTCGTTCGTGTCGAGCGCCACCCGTGCGAACTTGCTGTAGGCGTAGGCGTCCTCGACGGTCAGCCGGCCGCCGGTGAGGACACCGGCCCGGGAACGGGCGGCGGTCAGCCCGCGCGCCGCCGCCTCCAGCGCCTCCGGCCAGGAGGTGGGCTCCAGGACGCCCTCGGCGTTTCGCACCAGCGGGACGTCGAGGCGGTCCTTCGTCTGCGCGTACCGGAACGCGAAGCGTCCCTTGTCGCAGATCCACTCCTCGTTGACCTCGGGGTCGTCGGCGGCGAGCCGCCGCATGACCTTGCCGCGCCGGTGGTCGGTGCGCGTCGCGCAGCCGCCCGAGCAGTGCTCGCACACCGACGGCGAGGAGATGAGGTCGAAGGGCCGGGAGCGGAAGCGGTAGGCGGCCGAGGTGAGCGCGCCCACCGGGCAGATCTGGATGGTGTTGCCGGAGAAGTACGACTCGAACGGGTCGCCCTCACCGGTGCCGACCTGCTGCAGCGCGCCCCGCTCGATCAGCTCGATCATCGGGTCGCCCGCGACCTGGTTGGAGAAGCGGGTGCAGCGGGCGCACAGCACGCACCGCTCGCGGTCGAGGAGCACCTGCGTGGAGATCGGCACGGGCTTCTCGTAGGTCCGCTTGCGGCCCTCGAAGCGGGACTCCGCGTTGCCGTGCGACATGGCCTGGTTCTGCAGCGGGCACTCGCCGCCCTTGTCGCAGACCGGGCAGTCCAGCGGGTGGTTGATGAGCAGCAACTCCATCACGCCGTGCTGGGCCTTCTCGGCGACCGACGAGGTGAGCTGGGTCTTCACCACCATGCCGTCGGTGCAGGTGATGGTGCAGGACGCCATGGGCTTGCGCTGGCCCTCGACCTCGACGATGCACTGGCGGCAGGCGCCGGCCGGGTCCAGCAGGGGGTGGTCGCAGAACCGCGGGATCTCGATGCCGAGCTGCTCGGCGGCCCGGATGACCAGGGTGCCCTTGGGCACGCTGATCTCGACGCCGTCGATCGTCAGCGTGACGAGGTCCTCCGGCGGGACCGCCGCCTCTCCCCCTCCGGAGGGAGCACTGGTGGTCACGGTCATGCGTTCACCTCCGGGCGGTCCGCCCAGGCAGTCGACTTGGCCGGGTCGAAGGGGCAGCCCCGGCCCGTGATGTGCTGCTCGTACTCCTCGCGGAAGTACTTCAGCGAGGAGAAGATCGGGGATGCGGCGCCGTCGCCGAGGGCGCAGAAGGACTTGCCGTTGATGTTGTCGGCGATGTCGGCGAGCTTGTCGAGGTCGGACATCGCGCCCTTGCCGGCCTCGATGTCCCGCATCAACTGCACCAGCCAGTACGTTCCTTCACGGCAGGGGGTGCACTTGCCGCAGGACTCGTGGGCGTAGAACTCGGTCCAGCGGGTCACCGCGCGCACCACGCAGGTCGTCTCGTCGAAGCACTGCAGGGCCTTGGTGCCGAGCATGGAACCCGCGGCGCCGACCCCTTCGTAGTCGAGCGGGACGTCGAGGTGCTCGTCGGTGAACATCGGGGTCGAGGAGCCGCCCGGGGTCCAGAACTTCAGCCGGTGGCCGGGCCGCATCCCGCCGCTCATGTCGAGGAGCTGGCGGAGCGTGACGCCGAGCGGCGCCTCGTACTGGCCGGGGCTCGCGACGTGGCCGCTGAGCGAGTAGAGCGTGAAGCCGGGCGACTTCTCGCTGCCCATCGACCTGAACCAGTCCTTGCCGTTCTTCAGGATGGCGGGAACCGACGCGATCGACTCGACGTTGTTCACGACGGTCGGGCAGGCGTAGAGCCCTTCGACGGCCGGGAAAGGGGGACGCAGCCGCGGTTGGCCACGGCGGCCTTCGAGCGAGTCGAGCAGCGCGGTCTCCTCACCGCAGATGTACGCGCCGGCGCCGGCGTGCACGGTGAGGTCGAGGTCGAGTCCGCTGCCCAGGATGTCCTCGCCGAGGTAGCCCGCCGCGTAGGCCTCGCGCACGGCCTCGTGCAGCCGCCGCAGGACGGGGACGACCTCACCCCGCAGATAGATGAAGGCGTGCGAGGACCGGATGGCGTAGCACGCGATCACGATGCCCTCGATGAGGCTGTGCGGGTTCGCGAAGAGGAGCGGGATGTCCTTGCAGGTCCCCGGCTCCGACTCGTCGGCGTTGACGACGAGGTAGTGCGGTTTGCCATCGCCCTGCGGAATGAACTGCCACTTCATTCCGGTCGGGAATCCCGCGCCGCCGCGGCCGCGCAGGCCGGACTCCTTGACGTACGCGATCAGGTCGTCCGGCGACATGGCGAGCGCCTTGCGGAGCCCCTCGTACCCCTCGTGCCTCCGGTAGACGTCCAGCGACCAGGACCGGTCCTCGTCCCAGAAGGCCGACAGCACGGGTGCGAGCAGCTTCTCCGGACTCGTGTCCTTGAGGTCGGGTACCACGGTCATCACTCCCCCTCCTCGGCTGCGGGCCCTGCCGGGTGGGCCGGGTCGGAGGCCGACGTCTGCTGCGGCGCGTCGTGCGAACTGAGGTGCTCGGCCGTCGACGGCCGGTGCGCCCGGTCCTGCGGTTCGTCGTGCGGACCGCCGTCGCGCGGATGGACCACGCGCGCGGGTGCGGTCTCTCCCCTGGCCAGGCGCAGGCCCACCAGCGAGGCGGGTCCCGCACTTCCGCCCTCCTCGACGGCCCCGGGCCGCTCGTCGGGGAAGCCGGCCAGGATGCGCGCGGTCTCCTTGAAGGTGCACAGGCGCGCCCCGCGCGTGGGCTGGACGGGCCGTCCCTCGCGCAGGTCGTCGACGAGGCGCTTGGCGCTGCCGGGGGTCTGGTTGTCGAAGAACTCCCAGTTGACCATCACGACCGGGGCGAAGTCGCAGGCCGCGTTGCACTCGATGTGCTCCAGCGTGACCTTGCCGTCGTCGGTGGTCTCGCCGTTGCCGACGCCCAGGTGCTCCTGGAGGGTCTCGAAGATCGCGTCGCCGCCCATCACCGCGCACAGGGTGTTGGTGCAGACGCCCACCTGGTAGTCGCCGGAGGGCCTCCGCCGGTACATGGTGTAGAAGGTGGCGACGGCGGTGACCTCGGCCGTGGTCAGGTCCAGCATGTCCGCGCAGAACTGCATGCCGGTGCGGGTGACGTGCCCCTCCTCCGACTGCACGAGGTGGAGCAGCGGCAGCAGGGCCGACCGGGAGTCGGGGTAGCGCGCGATCACCTCGCGCGCGTCCGTCTCCAGCCGGGACCGGACGTCGTCCGGGTACGCGGGGGCGGGCAGTTGGGGCATGCCCAGGCTGACGCCCCGCTCCGAAGAACTGGTGGTCACCGGTCGACGCCTCCCATCACGGGGTCGATGGACGCGACGGCGACGATGACGTCGGCGACCTGGCCGCCCTCGCACATCGCCGCCATGGCCTGCAGGTTGGTGAAGGACGGGTCGCGGAAGTGGACCCGGAAGGGGCGGGTGCCGCCGTCGGAGACGGCGTGGACCCCGAGTTCGCCCTTGGGCGACTCGACCGCCGCGTACGCCTGTCCCGGCGGTACCCGGAAGCCCTCGGTGACCAGCTTGAAGTGGTGGATCAGGGCCTCCATGGAGGTGCCCATGATCTTCTTGATGTGGTCGAGGGAGTTGCCGAGTCCGTCCGGTCCCAGGGCGAGCTGGGCGGGCCAGGCGATCTTCTTGTCGGCGACCATCACCGGGCCGGGCTGGAGCCGGTCCAGGCACTGCTCGACGATGCCGAGGGACTGGCGCATCTCCTCCAGGCGGATCAGGAAGCGCCCGTAGGAGTCACAGGAGTCGGCGGTCGGGACCTCGAAGTCGTACGTCTCGTAGTCGCAGTAGGGCTGCGTCTTGCGCAGGTCGTGCGGCAGGCCGGTGGAGCGCAGGATCGGGCCGGTGGCGCCGAGGGCCATGCAGCCGGCCAGGTCGAGGTAGCCGACGTTCTGCATCCGGGCCTTGAAGATGGGGTTCCCGGTGGCGAGCTTGTCGTACTCCGGGAGGTTCTTCTTCATCTTCTTCACGAACTCGCGGATCTGGTCCACCGCGCCGGGCGGCAGGTCCTGGGCGAGTCCGCCGGGGCGGATGTACGCGTGGTTCATCCGCAGGCCCGTGATGAGCTCGTAGATGTCGAGAATCATTTCACGATCGCGGAATCCGTAGATCATGATCGTGGTGGCGCCCAGCTCCATGCCGCCGGTGGCGATGCACACCAGGTGGGAGGAGAGCCGGTTCAGCTCCATCAGGAGAACCCGGATGATCTTGGCGCGCTCGGTGATCTCGTCCTCGATGCCGAGGAGCTTCTCGACGGCGAGGCAGTAGGCGGTCTCGTTGAAGAAGGACGTCAGGTAGTCCATGCGCGTCACGAACGTGGTGCCCTGCGTCCAGGTCCGGTACTCGAGGTTCTTCTCGATGCCGGTGTGCAGGTAGCCGATGCCGCAGCGGGCCTCGGTGACCGTCTCGCCCTCGATCTCCAGGATCAGGCGGAGGACCCCGTGGGTGGACGGGTGCTGGGGACCCATGTTGACGACGATGCGCTCGTCGTCGGCGCGGGCCGCGGACTGGACGACCTCGTCCCAGTCGCCACCGGTGACCGTGTAGACGGCGCCCTCGGTGGTCTCGCGGGCCGATGCCATCGAGGAGGTGGTCCCGGGCGACGGGTTGGGAGTGCTCACGAGTACGACCTCCGCTGGTCCGGAGCCGGGATCTGGGCGCCCTTGTACTCGACGGCGATGCCGCCGAGGGGGTAGTCCTTGCGCTGCGGGTGGCCCTGCCAGTCGTCCGGCATCATGATCCGGGTCAGGGCCGGGTGACCGTCGAAGACGATCCCGAAGAAGTCCCAGGTCTCGCGCTCGTGCCAGTCGTTGGTCGGGTACACGGAGACCAGGGACGGGATGCGCGGCTCGCTGTCCGGGGCGCTCACCTCGAGGCGGATCAGCCGGTTGTGGGTGATCGAGCGCAGGTGGTAGACGGCGTGCAGCTCGCGGCCCTTGTCGTGCGGGTAGTGGACGCCGCTGACGCCGGTGCACAGCTCGAACCGCAGGGCGGGGTCGTCGCGCAGGGTGCGGGCGACGCGGACCAGGTGCTCGCGTTCGATGTGGAAGGTCAGTTCGCCGCGGTCCACGACCGTCTTCTCGATGGCGTTCTCCGGGAGGAGCCCCTGCTCCTCGAGGGCGCCCTCGAGCTCGTCGGCCACCTCGTCGAACCAGCCGCCGTAGGGCCGGTTCGCCGGCCCCGGGAGCCGGACCGAGCGGACCAGGCCGCCGTAGCCGGAGGTGTCGCCGCCGTTGTCGGCGCCGAACATGCCGCGCTGGACGCGGATCTCCTCGCCGCCCTGGCCGCGCTGGCCGGGGAGGTTGGAGGCGGCGAGGTCCTTCTCGGGGTTCACCCCGTCCGCGGACCCGCCCGCGCCGTTGGTGCCGTTCGCGTCGCTCACCGCAGCAGCCCCTTCATCTCGATCGTGGGCAGGGCCTTGAGCGCCGCCTCCTCCGCCTCGCGGGCCGCTTCCTCGGCGTTCACGCCGAGCTTGGAGGACCGGATCTTCTGATGCAGCTTGAGGATCGCGTCCATCAGCATCTCGGGCCGCGGCGGGCAGCCGGGGAGGTAGATGTCGACCGGGACGATGTGGTCGACGCCCTGGACGATCGCGTAGTTGTTGAACATGCCGCCCGAGGAGGCGCAGACGCCCATGGAGATCACCCACTTGGGATTGGGCATCTGGTCGTAGACCTGCCTCAGGACCGGCGCCATCTTCTGGCTGACCCGGCCGGCGACGATCATCAGGTCCGCCTGGCGCGGCGAGCCGCGGAAGACCTCCATGCCGAAGCGCGCGAGGTCGTAGCGTCCCGCGCCGGTGGTCATCATCTCGATGGCGCAGCAGGCGAGGCCGAAGGTGGCCGGGAAGACGGACGCCTTGCGCACCCAGCCCGCGGCCTGCTCCACGGTGGTCAGCAGGAAGCCGCTCGGCAGTTTTTCTTCGAGTCCCATGTCGTTAAAGGCCCCTCAGTCCCATTCCAGGCCGCCGCGCCGCCATACGTACGCGTACGCGACGAAGACGGTGAGCACGAAGAGCAGCATCTCCACGAGCCCGAAGATCCCCAGGGCGTCGAAGGTGACGGCCCAGGGGTAGAGGAAGACGATCTCGATGTCGAAGACGATGAAGAGCATCGCCGTCAGGTAGTACTTGATGGGGAAGCGCCCGCCGCCGGCCGGCGTGGGGGTCGGCTCGATGCCGCACTCGTAGGCCTCGAGCTTGGCGCGGTTGTACCGCTTCGGACCGATCAGCGTGGCCATGACCACGGAGAAGATCGCAAAGCCTGCCCCGAGGGCTCCCAGTACGAGGATGGGCGCATACGCGTTCACCGCTCCTCGCTCCTCTCAGTCGGCACTGACTGCTGGCGGTTGCACCGGACTCACGTCCGCCCCACCGGTCCCACGAACCCCGCTCGTCCCGGCGAAGATCGAGAACATGTGAAGCAGGTCACAAGCCCAACTGCCTCGCATCTTATGCCTGCCGCTCTGTGATCTGCGACACGGGGTATTCCACAACCTTTGTGATCTCCACCACCTGACGAAGGATCATGAAGCCGGATGATGAGTGATCTTCGTACGCGAAGCGTCCAGCTGATCACCAGAAGTGACATTTTCGCTCGTCACCGCAGGTGGGAGGGGTCGTCTCAATATCAAGAGAGTTCCGTTGCATGCAAATTGGCTCTGGACGCGGCCCCCTGATAGAGGAACGCGTTCACACGTCGGAGGGAGGTCCGGGGCGAGGTGTGGACGCGGGCCGGGCACGTGCACGCGTTCACGAACGGCCGTCCGCCTCTCCCTCACCCCGGCATCACCTCCCGCACGCGCGGGACGTCGCCCTCCGGTTAACCGTTCCGTGACCTCCGCCACATTGATGAGAGGTGTCTGAGAACGGGGCTTGGCCAACGACCCGAACGAGTGGTAGGCGCGGGGCAATTCGGACGTAATGATCAAAGACCGTGATCAAGGGCTTGATCACGGGCGTCCGCAATGTCCGTTACGGCGTCAATAAAGAGTGACGCGACGGGCTTTTGAGGCCGCCATTGAGCAACTGTGGCGCACCACACGTTTCTTGTAGATATGAAGGAGCCCCTGGTACCGGTTGTTCCCATGTCCCACACCGCTCACATACGCAGCCACCGGAAGCCCCGCCGCAGCGCGTCGACCCTCGCGATGCGGGCCGGAGTTGCCGGTGGCGTCCTCAGCACCCTGGCAGTAGCCGGGGCGTCCGGATCGGCGAACGCTGCCGAGCCGGTGACGCAGACCCTCGAACTGCCCACGCTGACGGCCGACCTGGCCGCTCAGGTCGCCCAGTCCGCGGACGCCACCCAGCAGGCCGCGGCCAACTACGAACTGCAGGCCGAGCGCGACGCGGCCGCCGCGAACGCCGCGAAGCAGGCCAAGTCGGACCTCGCGGAGGCCAAGCAGAAGGCCGCGGAGGCCAAGAAGAAGGCTCAGGAGGCCGCCCGCAAGGCCGCCGCCGCGCGTGCCGCGCGCAGCGCCGAGCGCACGACGCTGTCCACCACGGCGAGCACCGGCGTCTCCGCCGGCACGAGCACGAGCACGTCCACCGCCACCGGTTCGGCGGCGGCGATCGTCTCCTTCGTGAAGGCCCAGGTCGGCAAGGCCTACGTCTCCGGCGCCACCGGCCCGTCCGCGTACGACTGCTCCGGCCTGGTGCAGACGGCCTTCAAGCAGGTCGGCATCAGCCTGCCGCGCGTCTCCCAGGACCAGTCGACGGCCGGCACCCAGGTGTCGCTGAGCAACCTCCAGCCCGGCGACATCCTCTACTGGGGCAGCGCGGGCAGCGCGTACCACGTGGCGGTGTACGTCGGCGACGGTATGTTCGTCGGTGCCCAGAACCCCTCCAGCGGCGTCCAGGAGAAGCCGCTGTCGTACGACCCGCCCACCGGCGCGGTCCGGGTGCTCTGAGCGCCTCACACGCCTTCAGGGACGCGAGGGCCGCAGCCGCTCGGGGGCAGCGGCCCTCGCGTCCGTCCTGAGGAAGGCCCACCACGACGGACGGCGGCCCGGCGGACGATGACCATGTCCGCCGGGCCGCCGCTGTCTGCGCGCCCGCGCACGCGCCCCGGTCGCGGCCGGGGCGCGGTCCCTCACGCCTTCGGCGCGACCCTGCTCAGGCCGTTGATGATGCGGTCCATCGCGTCGCCGCCCGTCGGGTCGGTGAGGTTCGCCAGCAGCTTCAGGGTGAACTTCATCAGGACGGGATGGGTCAGACCGCGCTGGGCGGCGATCTGCATGACCTTCGGATTGCCGATCAGCTTCACGAAGGCGCGGCCCAGGCTGTAGTAGCCGCCGTAGGTGTCCTTGAGGACGCGCGGGTAGCGCTGCAGGGCGATCTCGCGCTGGGCGGGCGTCGCGCGCGCGTGGGCCTGGACGACGACGTCGGCGGCGATCTGGCCGGACTCCATGGCGTAGGCGATGCCCTCGCCGTTGAAGGGGTTCACCAGGCCGCCCGCGTCGCCGACGAGCAGCAGGCCCTTCGTGTAGTGCGGCTGGCGGTTGAAGGCCATGGGCAGCGCGGCGCCGCGGATCGGGCCGGTCATGTTCTCGGGGGTGTAGCCCCAGTCCTCGGGCATGGACGCGCACCAGGCCTTGAGGACCTCGCGCCAGTCCAGCTCCTTGAAGGAGGCGGAGGTGTTCAGCACGCCGAGGCCGACGTTGGAGGTGCCGTCGCCCATGCCGAAGACCCAGCCGTAGCCGGGCAGCAGGCGCTCCTGGGCGCCGCGCCGGTCCCACAGCTCCAGCCAGGACTCCAGGTAGTCGTCGTCGTGGCGGGGGGAGGTGAAGTAGGTGCGCACCGCGACGCCCATCGGGCGGTCCTCGCGGCGGTGCAGGCCCATCGCGAGGGACAGGCGGGTGGAGTTGCCGTCGGCGGCGACGACGAGCGGCGCGCGGAAGGTGACCTCGCGCTTCTCCTCGCCGAGCTTGGCGGTCACGCCGGTGATGCGGCCGGTGCGGTCGTCGACGACCGGCCCGGAGACGTTGCAGCGCTCGAAGAGGCGGGCGCCGGCCTTCTGGGCGTTGCGGGCGAGCTGCTCGTCGAAGTCGTCGCGCTTGCGGACGAGGCCGTAGTCCGGGAACGAGGCGAGGTCGGGCCAGTCGAGCTGGAGACGGCTGCCGCCGCCGATGATGCGCAGGCCCTTGTTGCGCAGCCAGCCGGCCTCCTCGGAGACGTCGATGCCCATCGCCACGAGCTGCTTGACCGCGCGCGGGGTGAGGCCGTCGCCGCAGACCTTCTCGCGCGGGAACTCGGTCTTCTCCAGCAGGAGGACGTCGAGCCCGGCCTTGGCGAGGTGGTACGCGGTGGTGGAGCCGGCCGGCCCCGCGCCGACGACGATCACATCGGCGGTGTTCTCGGAGAGGGGCTCAGTCACGACTGTCACGGCGGGATCTCCCCAAGTTCGAAATCTGCGTGCCGACCGGCACTGGACATGGGCAGTCTATTCAGCAGTACTGATCACCCGGCTGAAGGGCTGCCCCGTGAACCGAGCTCTCCCCGCTGTACGGCTGCGTGTGCCCACCGACGAGGACGCGTTCTCCTGGCACCGGGTCTTCGACGACCCGGAGGTCATGGAGTTCCACGGCGGCCGGGCGGCCGAGGTGTCGGTGTACGAGGAGCTGACCGCGCGCCAGCGCCGGCACGACGCGGAGCGGGGGTTCTGCCTGTGGTCGGTGCTGGACGACGAGGGCGGCGTCGTGGGCTTCACCGGTGCCCAGCCGTGGCCGCACGCGTGGGGGCCGGCGGGCGAGATCGAGATCGGCTGGCGGCTGGGCCGGGCGCACTGGGGGCGCGGGTACGCCACGGCCGCCGCCGAGGAGACGCTGGACCGGCTGCGGGCGGCCGGGGTGGGCGGGGTGGTGGCGATGGTCGACGCGCGCAACGAACGGTCCATCGCGGTCACCCGGCGCCTGGGCATGCGGCTCGCGGAGACGTTCACGACGCCGGCCTCGGCCCGTCAGGGGCACTGCTACCGACTGGATCTGTGACTGAGAGTCACCAACTGTCACAGAAAGACACATGTCGCTTCCGGGCGGCCCGAGCCCGCGTTACCCTTCCAGTACCGCTGGGGGTGACATCTGTGCTCATAACACCCAAAACACCCGAAGCGCGCGTTCCCCGTCTGGTCGGCCTGATGGCCATGGACGCGCGCGAGACGGCCCGGGCCCGAGGGCTGTTCCTCAACGCGCCGGACCGCCCGGACTTCGCGCACACGGTGGTCGACTACGTCGTACGCCAGTATCCGCAGCCCGGCGCCGAGGTGCCGCCGGACTCCGTGGTGTACGTGTGGTTCGACTTCGGTGACGGCGAGGGCGGCGGAGGCGTGCGCGAGCCACGCATCCCGCGGCCGCCCACGGGCGGGATGCGGCGCGAACTGGGCGAGGCCGGCGACCCCTTCGCGATGATCGACCGGTGAGCGGCGGCCGCCGCCCGCCGGCCGGGCTCAGCCCTCCTTGAAGCCCCGGTGCAGCGCGACCACACCGCCGGTGAGGTTGCGCCACGCCACCCTCGACCAGCCCGCCTTGCCCAGCCGCTCGGCGAGGCCGCGCTGGTCGGGCCAGGCGCGGATGGACTCGGCGAGGTAGACGTAGGCGTCCGGGTTGGAGGAGACCGACCGGGCGACCGGCGGCAGCGCGCGCATCAGGTACTCGGTGTAGACGGTCCGGAAGGGCGCCCAGGTGGGGTGCGAGAACTCGCAGATCACCACGCGTCCGCCGGGCCGGGTCACCCGGTGCATCTCCCGCAGCGCCGCGTCCGTGTCCTGCACGTTGCGCAGGCCGAAGGAGATCGTCACGGCGTCGAAGGTGTCGTCCTTGAACGGCAGCCTGGTCGCGTCGCCCGCCGTGAACGGCAGCCAGGTGTGCTTCTTCTTGCCGACCTGGAGCATCCCGAGGGAGAAGTCGCACGGGACGACGTAGGCGCCGGTGCGCGCGAAGGGCAGCGAGGACGTCGCCGTGCCGGCCGCGAGGTCGAGGACCTTCTGCGCCGGGCGCGCGTCGACCGCCTTCGCCACCTCCTTGCGCCAGCGCCGGTCCTGGCCGAGCGACAGTACGTCGTTCGTCAGGTCGTACCGTTCCGCCACGTCGTCGAACATCGAGGCGACTTCGTGCGGCTGCTTGTTCAGAGAGGCGCGGGTCACCCGCCCATTGTTGCAGCACGCCCTCCCGGGACCGGTCGCGGCTTCTTCTTCGAGGCCACGTCCTCCAGCCGGCCGCACGAGAGCACGAACACTGCGATGAGGACCCAGCCGACGCCGGACACGAACCACTGGCCGTCGAGCGGCAGGTACCGCTCGACGGCGGGCACCTCCCAGAGCCGGTCGAGCACCGGGGTGGACCGGAGTCCGGGGGCGTTCGGGAAGCGGTTCTCCGGCTGAGGCCGGTCAGCGGCCGCGGTACACCAGCCGGCCGCCGATCACGGTCGCCACGCAGGTCCCGGCGCCGCGCCGGACCAGTTCGGCGCGGTCCGCGACGTCGAACACGGCGAACCGGGCGGGTCCGCCCGGGGCCAGCGCCGGCAGCAGGATCAGCGGGACCGGGGACAGCGCCGCCGGGCCCGGGAGGCGGTCCGGCCGCCGGCCCACCGCGAGTCCGGCCCGGCGCACCGCGTCGGCCGCGGCCCTCGACCGCAGCTCCCCGGCCACCGCGACGGTGCCGTGCGCCAGCATCCGCTGCACCCCGCGCCGCGCGCTCGCGCCCAGGCGCGCGGGGTCGGCGCGCAGGATCTCCCGCGCCCGCGCTCCGGCGATGGGCTCGGTGCCGAACTCGTCCGCCTCGCGCGGGTCGGGGTGGTAGGTCGCCTCCAGCAGCTCCGGGCCGTACGGGTTCAGCAGCCCCGGGGTGAGGATGCCGGGCCAGCGCCGGACCCTCGCCCGGGGCTCGGCGGCGGCCAGCTCCTCGTAGGGGCCGACGGCGGCGACGGACGCCCCGTCGACCAGGACCGCGGCCTGCGGGGACCGCTCGGCGAGGTGAAGGGTCAGCACGGCGGCGTCAGTTGGACGCCAGCAGCTTCAGTTCCGGGTGGGCCGTGCCGCCGTCGATCGCCGTGGAGGAGATGTGGGAGACCACGCGGTCGTCGACCGGGTCGTTCGCCGGGTCGTCGTGCACCACGAGGTGCTCGTACGTCGTGGCGCGCTGGGCCGGGACGCGGCCCGCCTTGCGGATGAGGTCGATGATCTCGAGCCGGTTCGAGCGGTGCTTGGCGCCGGCGGAGGAGACCACGTTCTCCTCCAGCATGATCGAGCCGAGGTCGTCCGCGCCGTAGTGCAGGGAGAGCTGGCCGACCTCCTTGCCGGTGGTCAGCCAAGAGCCCTGGATGTGCTGGACGTTGTCCAGGAAGAGGCGGGCGATGGCGATCATCCGCAGGTACTCGAAGAGGGTGGCCTGGGTGCGGCCCTTCAGGTGGTTGTTCTCGGGCTGGTAGGTGTACGGGATGAAGGCCCGGAAGCCGCCCGTGCGGTCCTGCACGTCACGGATCATGCGCAGGTGCTCGATGCGCTCGGCGTTGGTCTCGCCGGTGCCCATGAGCATGGTGGACGTCGACTCCACGCCCAGCCCGTGCGCGATCTCCATGATCTCCAGCCAGCGCTCGCCGCTCTCCTTCAGCGGGGCGATCGCCTTGCGCGGCCGCTCGGGCAGGAGTTCGGCGCCGGCGCCGGCGAAGGAGTCCAGGCCCGCCGCGTGGATCCGGGTGATGGCCTCTTCCACCGGGACACCGCTGATCCGGGCCATGTGCTCGACCTCGGAGGCGCCCAGCGAGTGGATCACGAGCTGGGGAAAGGCGTCCTTGATGGCCTTGAAGTGCTTCTCGTAGTACTCGACGCCGTAGTCCGGGTGATGGCCGCCCTGGAACATGATCTGGGTGCCGCCCAGCTCCACGGTCTCCGCGCAGCGGCGCAGGATGTCGTCGAGGTCGCGGGTCCAGCCCTTGTCGGCGTCCTTGGGGGCCGCGTAGAAGGCGCAGAACCGGCACGCCGTGACGCACACGTTCGTGTAGTTGATGTTGCGCTCGATGATGTACGTGGCGATGTGCTCGATGCCCGCGTACTTGCGGCGGCGCACGGCGTCGGCGGCGGCGCCCAGTGCGTGCAGCGGAGCGTCGCGGTAGAGGACCAGCGCCTCTTCGGGGGTGATCCGCCCACCGGCGGCGGCACGGTCGAGGACGGGCTGGAGGTCGGCCTTCTCGGACACCGGGCGTCCCTTTCGTCAAGGGTTGTGGACAGACCGGACCAGCCTACGCCAGGCACTTCGGCCGTCCGCTGTCAGGCCGCGTAGGCGCCGATCAGCAGCCCGGCGAAGGCGCCGGCGATGAGGAACGGCCCGAAGGGGATGGCCGTCCCGCGGCCCGCCCGCCGGGCGAGGACGAGCGCGCCGCCGTAGAGCGCGCCGAGCAGGAACCCGGCGAAGGCGCCGAGCAGCAGGGCCGGCCAGCCGTACCAACCGAGCACCGCGCCCATGCCGAGCGCGAGCTTCACGTCGCCGAAGCCCATGCCGGACGGGTTGACCAGGAACAGCACGAGGTAGCCGCCGCCGAGCGCGAGCGCGCCGTACAGCGCCGTGGACCAGTCGCCGGCGTGCTCCGGCAGCAGGGCCGCGAGGGCGAGCAGGCCGAGCCCGGCGGCCGCGAGCGGCAGGGTCAGCGGGTCGGGCAGCCGCCGCACCCGTACGTCCACGGCGGCCAGCAGCACCCACACCGGCGCGAGCAGCAGCCAGACGCCCAGCTCGGGCCGGGTACCGGTGGCGGCGGCGAGGGCGGCGCAGGCGAGGGCGGTGGTGACGGCGAGGAGCGCGGCGGACGGCGAGTACGGTGCCCGCGCCGTCTCCTGAGCCTCCGTCGGCTCCCCGGCGCCCGGCGCCGCCGCCGTCGGTGCGGGCACCTCCACCGGCGGCCGCGTCGCCCCCGGTCCCGGCACCGCTCCGGCCGCGCACCGCCCGCACCGCGCCGGCCCGAGCCAGCCGCGGACCGGGTGCCCCCGCCCGCACCGCTCCCGCCACGGCTCTCCGGCCGGGACCGCGAAGCGGTAGGCGGCTCTGGGCAGCAGCGATCCGGCCGCCGCGCCCCACAGCCCGGCGGCGAGGACCAGCGCCTGCGTGCTCACCCCTGCGGCGTCCATCCGCTCTCCCCTTTCCGCGCGGTCCCGTTCGCCTCAGCCGGCCTTCGACAACCGGGCCACCGGATCGCCCTCGGCCGCGCTCTGCCCGGAGTAACGAAGGTCGTCGCCGACCGGCGTCAGCTCCACCGGGTGCGGCGCCGGGTCGCAGCCGGCGTGGTTGGACTTCGCCCCGGTCGAGGTCGCCACGATCCGCGACGGCGTCACCTGCTTCAGGGTGAGGATGTCGACGCAGACTCCGCCGAGCTGGTCGGTCTGCCGCAGCCGGCCCAGCTCCTCCCCCAACGCCGCCTTGTGCACGGTGAGCCGGAAGGTGCCCATGGGCAGGCTGCCGCCGAGTCCGCTGGCCTGGCCTTCCCAGGTGCCGAGGTAGCGGGCCGGGATCGCGCCCGGCGTGCCGCCGCTCGCGTCGGGCGCCCCGGTGGCCGAGGCGCCGGCCGAGCGGGACGGCCGCGGTGCGCTGCCCGCCGTGTCTTCGCCGCCGCCGGCCCACGGCTTGAGCAGCGCCCCGAGTCCCACCGCCGCCGCGGCCGCGACGCCCGCCACGGCCAGCGCGACGGTGCAGGTCACCCGGCGTCCGCGCCCCTTGTCGCCCGGCGTGGACGTCGCCGCCACGCTCACGGTGACCCTGCCGGGCGCCGGCCGCCCGTCCTGCGGCCCGGCCCCGGCGGACGACGGTTCCCCGTCCCCGCCGCCCGGCCGCGCGGCGGAGCCGTCCGGGGCGCCGGTCGGCGGAGGCGGGGTCATCGGCGGAGCCGGCCCGAACACCCCCGCGGGCGGCGCCTCTTCGGGCCGCCCGGTCCGGCCCGGCTCGTCGGTGCGGGGCACGGCGTCCGAAGTGCCGCCCACCGAGGGGCTGCTGAAGTTCACCGGGCCGGACGGCGCGGTCTCGGCCGTCTCCAGGTTGAGCAGGCTCACGGCGCTCCGGCTGACCTGCTCCACCAGCGTGCCCGGCAGCCAGCCGCCGGCGACCAGGCGGGCGGTGCCCTCGGGGGCGAGCCGGCGGGCCAGCTCCGCCGGGGCCGGGCGGGCCGCCGGGTCCTTGGCCAGGCAGGCGGCCGCCGCGTCGCGCAACTCGCCGGTGAGACCGCCGAGTTCCGGTTCCTCGTGGACGACCCTGTAGAGCAGCGCGGCCGAGGAGTCACCCGGGAACGGGGGCTCACCGGTCGCCGCGTAGGCCAGCACCGCGCCCAGGGAGAAGACGTCGGCCGCTCCGGTGACGCCCTTGCCGAGGATCTGCTCGGGGGACATGTAGCCGGGCGAGCCGACGGAGACTCCGGTCGAGGTGAGGGACGCGGTGCCGTCCGTGGCGCGGGCGATGCCGAAGTCGATGAGCAGCGGGCCGTCCAGGGTGAGCAGCACGTTGGAGGGCTTCACGTCCCGGTGCACCAGGCCCAGTTCGTGCACGGCGGTGAGCGCCTCGGCCAGGCCCGCACCCAGGGCCCGCACGGTCCGCGCGGGCAGCGGGCCGCCGTCCGTGACGGCCGCGGCGAGGGACGGGCCCGCCGCGTAGGCGGTGGCGACCCAGGGCACGGCTGCCTCCGGGTCCGCGTCCAGGACGGGCGCGGTCCAGGCGCCGCCGACCCGGCGGGCGGCCTCGACCTCCCGCCGGAAGCGGGCGCGGAACTGCTCGTCCAGCGCGTAGTGCGGATGCACGATCTTCACGGCGACCGTGCGGCCGCCCGCGCTGCGGCCCAGGTAGACCCGGCCCATGCCGCCGGAGCCCAGCCGGCCGAGCAGCCGGTAGGGCCCGACGGCGGCCGGTTCGTCGGCTCCGAGCGGCTGCATGGCGCGCACCTCTCCCCCGTAACGCCTCTACTGCGGCAGCGTAGTGCCGCGGCGATCACGGCTGAAGCAGATCCACCTTCACGTCCGCCGGGAAGCCGGTCGTCGGGCCGACCCGGCCGGCGAACTCGGCGACGGCCTTCAGCTGCGGTGCGCCGAAGCTGAAGTCGAGGGTGGTGAAGTACTGCTCGAGGGTGGCCTCGTCGAAGGACTCCCAGCGGGCGGCCTGCTCGGCGACCTTGCCGACCTCCTCCAGCGAGAGGTTGCGGGAGGCGAGGAAGGCCTCGTGGACCTTGCGGGTGATGAACGGCTCGCGCTCGGCGTAGTCGCGGCGGGCCGCCCAGACCGCGAAGACGAACGGCAGCCCGGTCCACTCCTTCCACAGCGCGCCCAGGTCGTGCACCTCCAGGCCGAAGCGGGGGCCGTCGATGAGGTTGGCGCGCAGGGCGGCGTCGCCGATCAGGACGGCGGCGTCCGCCTCCTGCATCATCAGGCTGAGGTCGGGCGGACAGGTGTAGTAGTCCGGCTGGACGCCGAAGCGTTCCGCCAGCAGGAGCTGGGCCAGCCTGACCGACGTGCGCGAGGTCGAACCGAGGGCGACCCGGGCGCCGTCCAGCCGGTCGAGCGGGACCTGCGAGACGATCACGCAGGACATCACCGGGCCGTCGCAGCCGACGGCGATGTCCGGGAAGGCCACGAGATCGTCGGCGTTGCGCAGGAACTCCACGAGGGTGACCGGACCGATGTCGAGGTCGCCGCGCACGAGCTGCTCGCTGAGCTTTTCCGGCGTGTCCTTCGTCAGCTGGAAATCGAGGAGCGTGCCGGTTCTCGCGAGCCCCCAGTACAGGGGCAGGCAGTTCAGGAACTGGATGTGGCCGACGCGCGGCCGGGTGCGAGAATTGTCCACATCGCGAGACTAGACCCCTTGCGGTACGGTGCCGAGACCGGCCCCACCGTCAACCCACCCGAGTGGCCGTTCAAACATTCGGGTGAAGTGATCTTGGCCTCTATTGCTTCCGGCTGCCCGCGTGCTAGGCTCGCCGCAAGTTGCAGTTTGGTTTCCCTTGCAGTACAGAGCCTGCGGAGCATGTGACCGCGGGCTCTCGTCGTTTTCAGACGAATGCAGTTGTGCAGCACCGTTTCGCACGTGCAGGTTCTGGAGCAGGGCAACCCTTTTGGGCCCAAGGAGGGCTTATGGCTACCGGAACCGTTAAGTGGTTCAACGCCGAAAAGGGCTTTGGCTTCATCGCCCAGGAGGGCGGCGGCCCCGACGTCTTCGTTCACTACTCCGCGATCAACGCCCAGGGCTTCCGTTCGCTCGAGGAGAACCAGCAGGTCTCCTTCGACGTGACGCAGGGCCCGAAGGGTCCGCAGGCGGAGAACGTCACCCCCGTCTGATCACTGCCTGATCGCAGAACCTGAGTGCAGTACCCAAGGAGCCCCACGCCGTATGGCGACGGGGCTCCTGCCTTTTCCTGGCCGGCGCCGCGGTGAATTCCAGGTGAATTCCCGTTGCGCCGGCCTTCGTGTGCGGTGCACGGACGCGTGACACCGAACGGGAAACAGGTCGTGTGACCGGTATCCCCTGGACCGTCGGCGGCACCGGTCACGATTCCGGGCCATGACGACCGACGCCCTCGCCGTCGCCTGTGCCGGCCGCTTCAGGGACTCGCTCGCCGGCCGGCCGCCGGGTCCGGCCCTCCTCGCCACCTGGCCGAGACGATCCCCCCGTCGGGACGCTGAACGGCCTGGAAGTCCGAGCAGGTCACAACGCACGTTCAAGGGTGACTTGGGAGCCCCGTGAGCGGTTGAAACCGGGAGTACCGGGAGCGCGACCTGTGCCGGTAACCGCTGGGGACGGCATGGGGATCGGCTCCCCCCAGCATCGGTTGCGTCGCCAGGGAGAGAACGGCGGCCGCATCCCGATCCGTATACCCAGGGGGAGTCACGACATGCGCACCACCATCGCACTTCGTACGAAGACGGTTCTGGCCGCGCTCACCGGCGCCGGTGTCCTCGCACTCGGTACCGCCGCGGCCGTTCCGGCGACCGGTGTGCAGAACGCCCTGGTGCACGTGGCCGGCTTCGCGGGCCACCAGGCGGACGCCCCGGCCCTGGCCAACGGACACGGCCCCGGCTTCACCCGGGGCTGACCCCACCGCGCCTCCCCGGCGCCCCCACGCCAACGGCATCGGCCGGGCCCCACCCCGCCGGTGCCGTTTCGCATGAACGCCGGGTTCCGACCATCCGGCCAGGCACGGCCCCGGGCACGGCCGTCGGCACTCCGATCCGCTCGCCGGCCGTAGGCCTGATCGGCCGCCGGGCCAGAGGTTCGTCGACCGGGTCGGTCCGGTCCGCCGTGCGGGGGCCGCCGGACACCGCGTCGGCGGTCAGGCGGCGGCCGGGACGCCGGGCGCCGTGTCCGTGGGGCGGCACAGGGCGGTCGGGCCGGGCTAGAGGCGGCGGCCCTCCCGGGTCACGCCCATCGCGTCGAAGAGGGCCTCCGCCGCCTGCCGGTGGGTGTGGGCCGTGGAGTCGTCGCCGAGTTCCCGGGCGGCTTCCGCGAGGCCGAGCAGGGCGCGGGCCATCTCGATGCGGTAGCCGAGGCGGGACGCCAGTTCGTAGGCGTGGCGGTGCAGTTCCATCGCCCGCTCGGGCGCGCCGCGCCGCAGGTGAACGAGTGCGACGACGTTGACCACGGACGCCTGGCGCAGCGCCGTGCCCTCGGCGGAGACCAGTTCCAGGGCTCGCTCGGCGTGTTCGGCGGCCGAGCGCACCTCGCCGAGCCGCTGGCAGACCTGCGCCCAGTGGGCGAGGACCACGGCCACGTTGGCCGGCTTGCGGGACTCGTCGCACAGTTCGAGCGCCTGGGCGAGACAGGCGCGGGCGCGTTCGTCCTCGTCGGTGCCGAGGTGGGCCAGGGCCAGCCAGGTGAGCGAGGCGATCTCGTTGCTGCGGTCGCCGAGGCTGCGGTTCAGCTCGGTGGCCCGGGCCGCGTACCGGGCGCCCTCGGCGTAGTGGCCCGACCAGGTCTCCACCGTGCTGAGGTTGTCCAGGGCCTGCGCCTCCATCCGGGCCGAGCCCAGCTCCTGGTGCAGGGCGATGCCCTGGACGAGCCAGGTGCGGGCCTCGTCGAAGTTGCCGAGCGCCCCGTGCAGCAGGCCGAGGACGTCGATGCACATCGCCTCGCCCCGGCGGTCGTCGGCGGAGGCCAGCTCCAGGGCCTCCTGGGCGGTGGTGATGCCGTCCTGGAAGTCGCCGAGCCACCAGTGGCCCACGGCCAGGTTGCCCAGGCTGATGCTGAGCAGCGCCGGATCGTCGAGCTGCCGGCAGGCGCCGACGCCGATGCGGCCGACCACCCGGAACTCCTCGTAGTCACCGCGCAGATCGAGGTAGAAGAGCAGGTTGCGGGCGAGCAGCGCCGCGTAGCGGTGCAGCCCGCGCGTGCCCGCCTGGGTCGCGACCGCGAGCAGTGCGTCGTACTCGCGGTCGAACCAGCGCAGCGCCCCGTCGTCACCGTCCAGCCGGGGCAGTTCGGGGCCGCCGGAGGCGGGCGGGTCGCCGTAGCGGCTGCGGCCCGGGAAGAGCGTCTCGCAGGCCACGTCGGTGGCGAGCGTGTAGTACGACACCAGCCGCTCGACCGCGGCCTCCTCGTCGTCCTCGGCCTCCCGCACGCTCATCGCGTACGTGCGCACCAGGTCGTGGAAGCCGTAGAGACCCGCCTCGTGCTGCTCCAGCAGGTGCGCGTCGAGGAGCAGTTCGAGGGCGTCCTCGGCGTCGTGGACGCCGGTGCCGAGCAGCGCGGCGGCGGAGTGGACGTCGATGGTGCTGCCCGGATGCAGTCCGAGCAGCCGGAACGCGACGCGCTGGTCCTCCTCCATCGCCTGGTACGACAACCGGAGCGTGGCCTCGACGCTGCGCTCCCCGGCGCTCAGCTCGCGCAGCCGCCGGGTCTCGTCGGCGAGCCGGTCGACCAGGTACCGGACGGTCCAGCGGGGCCGGTTGCGCAGCCGGGCGGTGGTGATGCGCAGGGCGAGGGGCAGGCCGCCGCACAGGTCGGCCAGCAGGGCCACGGCGTCGGGCTCGGCGGCGGTGCGGTCGTCGCCGAGCATCCGGTTGAGCAGGGTGGTGCTGTCGTCGGCGGAGAGCTGCCCGAGGGAGAGCCATTCGGCGGCGTCCAGGTCGAGCATGCGCACCCGGCCGGTGAGGATCGCCAGGGAGTCCTCGGAGGCGGGCAGCAGTGGCCGGATCTGTGCGGCGTCGGCGGCGTTGTCCAGCAGGAGGAGCAGCTTGCGCTGCGCGGAAACGCTTCGCCACAGGGCGGTGCGTCTCTCCAGGTCGTCGGGAATGCGGTCGTCCGCCACACCCAGGTTGCGCAGCAGCGAGTGCAGCACGGCGCCCGGCTCCTGGGCCTTCTCGCCGGGGCTGAATCCGCGCAGGTCGACGAAGAGCTGGCCGTCGGGGTAGTCGGCGGCGAGCTGGTGGGCGGCGTGCACCGCGAGCGCGGTCTTGCCGCTGCCTCCCATGCCGTCCACGCCGACGATCCGGGCGCGCTCGGCGGCCGACGCCCGGCCCACCTTCAGCAGCCGGGCCAGCTCCGCGTCCCGGCCGGTGAAGTCCGGCAGGTCGTAGGGCAGGGTGCAGGGCGCCGGCTCGGACCCGGAGGGCCGGGCGGGCGGGGCCGGCACGAGCAGGGCGGCGCGGTCGGCCACCGACTGGGGCACCCGGGGCGCCACTTCGGGGCTGTCGCGCAGGATCGCCTCGTACAGCCGGGTCAGTTCGGCGCCCGGGTCGATGCCCAGTTCCTCCACGAGCAGTTCGCGCATCCGGCCGAACTCCTCCAGCGCCTCCGCCTGCCGGCCGGCCCGGTACAGGGCGAGCATCAGCCGGCCGCGCAGGGTCTCCCGGAGCGGGTGCGCGGTGACCAGCTCGCGCAGCGGTCCCACCAGGTCGCCGGACTCGCCGAGTTCGAGCTGCAGCTCGAAGTACTGCTCGGCGACCGCCATGTGCCGCTCCTCCAGGGCGGCGGAGGCCGCGGAGATCACCGGGCCGCCCGCGCCCGCCATGACCGGGCCGCGCCACAGGTCCAGGCAGGCCCGCAGATGACCGACCGCCTCGGCGGGCCGCCCGGCGGCCACCGCCTGCCGCGCCTCGCGCGCGCGCCGGCCGAACTCGTGCAGGTCGAGCTGCTCCTCCTCGAGCACGGCCCGGTATCCGGCGCCGTCGGTGACGATCAGGGAGGAGCCGCCGGGGATGCGGGTGCGCAGCGCGGCGACGGCCTTGCGGATCTGGTGACCGGCGGTCTGCGGCGGCTCGTCGTCCCAGGCGGCGGTCACCAGCCGGGGCATCGGCACCATGCGCCCCGGCTCCAGTAACAGCGTGACCAGCACCCGTTCCTGGGTGGGACTGCCGAGTCTCAGCCGCCGGTCCCCGTGCCACCCTTCCAGCGAGCCGAGGATGTTGAAGCGCACGACAGGCAGACCGGAAGCCGCCGACTCCACGTAACCCGTCCCCCCGCCCCGTCGTCCTGCTAGCCCCCGGATGTTCGGGACAATCCTAGGTTGTACCCCGAACCTGTCGCGCCGGAAGACGACTTCACGTTACAAGGGTTAACCCTTGGTCTGCGCCAAAAGAAAGACCATCTTCAGGCAAGCTGTGGGAGAACGGACCGCGTATCGCCGGCCAACGCCGGGTCGTGGCACAGGATGGCGCTCTCGACCTGGCGCAGGGCGGGCGACGGCTGGATGCCGAGTTCGAGGTCGAGGTGGCGGCGCATGCGGCGGAAGACGTCGAGGGCGTCGGCCTGACGGCCCGAGCAGTACAGGGCGATCATGAGCTGCTCGCAGAACCGCTCCCGCAGCGGGTGGTTGGTGTGCGCGTCGGTCAGCTCGGCGAGGACCGCCGCGTGCCGGCCGAGCCGCAGCTCCGCGTCGAAGCGCAGTTCCATGGCGCGCATCCGGTACTCCTCGTACCGGGCGCCCGCGAGCTGGCACAGGGTCCCGCAGGCGAACCCGCCGAACACCGGGCCGCGCCAGAGCGCGAGCGCGTCGCCGAGCAGCCGGGCGATGTACGCCGGGTCGCCCCCGCGGGACGACTCGGCGTGCCGTACTGCGCCGACGAACTCGGCGGCGTCCAGTTCGCCGTCCCCCACGACGAGCCGGTAGCCCGAGGGGTGGATGGTCACCCTGGACCCCGCCCGGCCCGGCTCCAGGCCGCGCAGCTTGCGGCGCAGCCGGCTGATGTGCGCCTGCAGGGCGTTGGCCTGGTTGTCCGGTACGGCGTCCCCCCACATCTCCTCGACCAGGCTCTCCCCGGAAACCGGCTGGCCCTCGCTGATCAGCAGGGCCTGCACCAGGGTGCGCTGCAGGTCGCCGGAGATCTCCGCGGGGCCGGACACGGTACGGATCTGCAGGGCCCCGAGGATCGAGAACTTCAGCATCCTGACTCCGCCTCCCGTTGATGTCGCTGGCGTCGTCGTCCTTCTTCCGGCGACGTATCAACAGTGCGCGGCCCGGCTACCGGATCGTTACCGGTCCGTTCCCGGCCCGGTGTCGTCACCGACGACCAGCGCCCGCAGGGAGGCCACCCTCGCCGCCGCCACCTCGGGTGAGTCGGCGCCGACCACGAGGTGGCCGGGGTGCGGCGCCTCGGGCGGTGAGACGTGGCGGACGTCCGGTAGTACGCCCACCTCCGCCTCCGCCAGCCGCCACGGCGGGCCGATCAGCGCGGCGGCGGCGAAGCAGTTCGGCCGCACCGTGTCGATCAGCCGCCCGGCCAGCACCTCCACCGCGCCGGCGGCCAGGTCCAGCCCGCCGGCCGCCTTGACCAGTTCGGGCACCGGGTCGTCGCCGAGGCCCGCCCGGCAGCCGGTGATCACCGGGCCGCGCGGGGTGAGGGCGACGCTGGAGTGGGCCGGGCCGAACTGGTATCCGGTCAGGTCCAGCAGCGCGGTCACCACCGCGCGCACCTCGGCGGCGGTGTCGGCCGTGAGCGGCGCGGGGTGGAGCAGGCCGTAGGGCGTGCGGGCGACGATCGCGACGGCCTGGTGCATGCCGTGCACGCTCAGCGTCTCCACGGTCAGCCGCAGGTCGCCGGGGGCCACCTCGGTACCGCCGGGCGAGAGCCGGTTGTCGCGGACGAGGCGCTGCACCGCGGCCGGGTCGGACAGCGCCACGAGGGCACGGGCGGGGTTGACGCACAGCCCCGCCTCGGCGGCTTCGGCCAGGGGTGCGCGCAGGGCCGCCTCGTCCGTGGCGTCGGCCCGTATGGAGCGCACTTGGACTCCCGCGCGCGCGGCCTGGCGGACGAGGCGCGGGTCCGGGTTCAGCAGGAAGATCCGGCGGACGTCGTTGTGTTCTTTCATGCCTCTGCTCGGGGGACGGAGTAGGCGGGGGGTGGAAAGGCAGGCTACGAGCGGCCGATACCGATCCGGTCCCGGCTGGTTCCCGGGGTGGTGCGCGTGCCCGGAACGAGTGCTCCTGCGAGGGGGGTGACGGACCGTGGACACCACTGGACCCACTTGTACGCTACCGGTTCCCGGGCATTCGCCGAGGGCGGTTTCACGGCAAGGCCGGGGCGGCCGTCCCGCGCCTCCGCCCGGCTGCTCCGCCCTCTCGCGCCCGGCGTCTCAGCGTGCGTAGAGGCCTTCTACCTCCTGGGCGAAGTCCCGCATGATCCGTTCCCTGCGCAGCTTCATCGAGGGCGTCAGGTGTCCCGCCTCCTCGGTGAAGTCCACGGGCAGCACGGCGAACCGGCGGATCGACTCGGGTCGGGAGACGAGCTTGTTGGCCTCGTCCAGGGCCCGCTGCAGGACGGCCTCCAGCTCCGCGTCGCCGACCAGGAGCTCCGGCGGCACCGGATGTCTGCCGTTCATCAGGCGCCAGTGGGTGATGCCGTCGGGGTCGAGGGTGATGAGGGCGGCGACGTACGGCCGCCCGTCGCCGACGAGCATGACCTGCGAGATCAACGGGTGCTGGCGCAGCCAGTTCTCCAGCGGCGCCGGGGCCACCGACTTGCCGCCTGCCGTGATCAGCAGTTCCTTCTTGCGGCCGGTGATGGTCAGGTAGCCCTCGTCGTCCAGCTCGCCGATGTCGCCGGTGGGCAGCCAGCCGTCCCGGGTGGCGGGGACGACTCCGCCGGCCTGGGGGTCCCAGTAGCCGCGCAGCACATGGTCGCCGGAGAGCAGGATCTCCCCGTCCGCCGCGATCCGCACCCGGGTACCGGGCAGCGGCCAGCCGACCGTGCCCAGCCGGGGCTTGAGCGGCGGGGTGACCGTGGAGGCGCCGGCGGTCTCCGTCAGGCCGTACCCCTCGAAGACCTCGATCCCGGCGCCGGCGTAGAACGCGGCCAGGCGCCGGCCGAGCGGTGAGCCGCCGCAGATGACGTACTTGACCCTGCCGCCCATGGCGTTGCGGATGCGCCGGTACACCAGCGGGTCGTAGAAGGAACGGGTGGTGCGCAGCGCCCGGTTGGGGCCGCCTCCCGCTCCGGCCTGCCGGGCCTCGAGCGCCTCGCCGTACCGCACGGCCACCGTGGTCGCCCGGTCGAAGGCGCCCGCCCGGCCGCCCTCCTCCGCTTTGGCCCGCGCGGAGTTGAAGATCTTCTCCAGCATGTACGGGATGGTCAGCAGGCAGGTCGGCCGGAAGGCGGCGAGGTCGGGCAGCAGGTCCTCGGCCTTGAGGCTCGGCGCGTGCCCGAGCCGGACCCGGGCGCGGACGCAGGCGATCGCCACCATCCGCCCGAAGACGTGGGACATCGGCAGGAACAGCAGCACCGACGCCTCCTCGGCCGACGCCGTCCGGAAGACCGGGTGGAGGAGCTGGACGGCGTTGTCGACCTCGGCGAAGAAGTTGCCGTGCGAGAGGGCGCAGCCCTTGGGTCGGCCGGTGGTGCCGGAGGTGTAGATGAGCGTGGCGAGGGTGTCGGGGCCCAGCATGCCGCGGCGTACGGCCACTTCGCCGTCCGGCACCTCGGCGCCCAGCTCCGCCAGCCGGTCCACGTGGCCCTGCTCCATCACCCACAGGTGCCCCAGGTCCGGCAGCCGCTCCAGTTCGGGGCCCATCGCGGCGGCCTGGGCGCCGGTCTCCGTGACCAGGGCGACCGCGCCGGAGTCGTGCAGGATCCACCGGGTCTGGAAGACGGAGGACGTGGGGTAGACGGGGACCGTGACCAGGCCGGCCGCCCAGGCGGCGAAGTCCAGCAGCGTCCACTCGTACCGGGTCCGGGCCATCACGGCGATCCGGTCGCCCGGCGTGAGGCCCGACGCGATCATGCCCTTGGCCACCGCGAGCACCTGTGCGGCGAAGCGCGCCGCCGTCACGTCCGTCCAGCGGCCGTCGTCGGCCCTGCGGCTGAGCACGACGGCGTCGGGGTCGGCCTCGGCGTTGTCGAACGGCAGGTCGGCGAGCGAGCCGTGCGTCACCGGCGGTGCGAACGGCGGGACGTACGCCTCCCGTACCGCGCCGTCCAGTCGCCGGGTCTCGGGTTCCACCAGGACCGGCAGGCCGTCGTAGTCGGTGGCCTGGACGTGGACGCCGGAGGAGACCGGGGCGCTCGGGTGGGGGGTGGACACGGGGCGGCTCCTCGGGCGTGCAGCGGAGAACTGCTTGCTGCCTGACGTACGTGCCTCGGGCGGCGAGGCGTTCACCGGCGCTGTCCCGCGGTAAGGGGTTACCGGCGGTCAGGCTGGTGATCGTACGACTCGGCTGTGGGGGGCTTGTGCGGGTTCCGGGATGGTCCGGGAACGGGGGTGTGCATCCTCGGAGATCATGTGAGAGTCGTTCATGTTCGTTGGCTCACACGCGCCGTCCCGGCCCACCGGCCGGTGTTTTCAAGGGCGTTCCAGGATCGCGGTCACACCCTGGCCGCCGGCCGCGCACACGGAGATCAGGCCCCTGCCGGGCGCGTCCCGCTCGGCGAGCAGCTTCGCCAGGGTGGCGACGATCCGCGCCCCGGTCGCCGCGAACGGGTGCCCGGTGGCCAGCGACGACCCGGCCACGTTCAGCCGGGCCCGGTCCACCTCCGGCAGCCCCCGCTTCTCCCAGGCGGCGAGCGTGGCCAGCACCTGGGAGGCGAAGGCCTCGTGCACCTCGATCAGGTCGAAGTCGTCCAGGCCGAGGCCGGTGCGCTCCAGCAGGCGCGGCACCGCGTACGCCGGGGCCATCAGCAGGCCGTCCTCGCCGCCCGCCACGTCGCCGTGCGCGAAGTCGACGGCGGCCGTCTCGTACGCGGTGAGGAAGGCGAGGGGCTCCAGGCCGCGCGCCTCGGCCCACTCCTCGCTCGCCAGCAGGACGAGAGCCGCGCCGTCGGTGAGCGGGGTCGAGTTGCCGGCGGTCATGGTGGGACCGGGGTCCTTCAGGCCGAACACCGGCTTCAGGGCGGCCAGTTTCTCCGGGGTGGATTCGGGACGCAGGTTCTGGTCGCGGTCCAGGCCGCGGAAGGGGACGACCAGGTCGTCGAAGAAGCCCCGGTCGTACGCCGCCGCCAGCCGCCGGTGGCTGGTGGCGGCCAGTTCGTCCTGCGCCTCGCGGCTGATGCCCCAGGCGCGGGCGGTCACCGCCGCGTGCTCGCCCATCGAAAGCCCGGTGCGCGGCTCGGCGTTGCGCGGGATGTCCGGGACCAGGTGCCCGGGCCGGATGCCGGTGAGGGCCTTCAGCCGGCCGCCCGTGGTCCGCGCCCGGCGGGCCTCCAGCAGAATGCGGCGCAGCCGGTCGTTGACGCCGAGGGGCGCGTCGCTCGCGGTGTCGGCGCCGCCCGCGACCGCGGACTCGGTCTGGCCGAGGGCGATCTTGTTGGCGGCGGCGATGACGGCCTGCAGCCCGGTGCCGCAGGCCTGCTGGATGTCGTAGGCGGGGGTGCGCGAGTCGAGCCGGGAGCCGAGCACGGTCTCGCGGGCGAGGTTGAAGTCCCGGCTGTGCTTGAGGACCGCGCCGGCCACGAACTCGCCCACGGCGCCCGGCCCGTCGAGGCCGTGGCGCTCGGCCAGCCCGTCGAGGGCCGCGGTCAGCATGTGCTGGTTGGAGGCGGTGGCGTACGGCCCGTCGGAGCGGGCGAACGGCAGGCGGGTGCCGCCGATCACCGCGACGCGCCGCACCCGGGGGCGCTCGGACGGGGTTGCGAGGGGACTCATCTCGACCTGCTCCTCAGCCGTGACATAGGCTTACCTCCGGTAACCTTACTTCAGAGTAAGCAATTGCGACCGAGTCAGCACGGGAGTTGGACATGGCCGACCGCTACCTGAGCTTCACCGGCACGGCGCCGGGCCGGTTCCTCACCCGGCGCCTGGGCCTGCCCCAGCCGGCCGAGCTGCGCCGCTGGTCGGCCGAACACCCGGCGCTGGAAGGCCCGTTGCTGCATCTGACGGCCGGCGCCTCCGCCCTGGACCTGGCCCCCGTGCTGGCCCGCGCCGGTCTCGCCCCGGGCGACCGGGACCCGGCCGCCGTCGTCCTGGACGCCACCGGCGTACGGGACGTCGGGGCGCTCGCCGAGGTGCACGCGGCCCTGCATCCCGTCGTGCGGTCCGTCGCGCCGAGCGGCCGGCTCCTGGTGCTCGGCGCCCCGCTCGACCCCGCCGACCACCACCAGGCCGCCGCCCAGCAGGCCCTGGAGGGATTCACCCGCTCGCTCGGCAAGGAGATCGGCCGGGGCAGGACCGTCAACCTGGTCCGGCTGACCGACGCGGCCGCCGCCGAGTCCACCCTGCGCTTCCTGCTCTCGCCGAAGTCGGCCTACGTCAGCGGCCAGGTGGTCGAGGTCGGCGCCGGACCGGCCGCCGCACCGGCCGACTGGGCGAAGCCGCTCGCCGGCCGGACCGCGCTGGTCACCGGCGCCGCACGCGGGATCGGCGAGGCCGTCGCCGAGACGCTGGCCCGGGACGGCGCCCATGTCGTCGTGCTCGACGTGCCCGCCGCCGAGGCGGACGCCCGCCGGGTCGCCGAGCGGCTCGGCGGCACCGCCCTCGCCCTCGACATCACCGCGGAGGACGCGGGCGAGCGCATCGCCGGCGCCCTGCCCGACGGACTGGACGCCCTGATCCACAACGCGGGGATCACGCGGGACCGCCGGCTGGTCAACATGCCCGCGGACCGCTGGAGTCCGGTGCTGGAGGTGAACCTGGGCAGCGTGCTGCGCACCACCGACGCCCTGCTCGCCAAGGGCGCGCTGCGCTCCGGCGGACGGATCGTGGCCACCGCCTCCATCGCCGGGCTCGCGGGCAACGCCGGGCAGACCAACTACGGCGCGAGCAAGGCGGGCGTCGTGGGCCTCGTACGGTCCCTCGCGCCGCGCGCACTCGCGGAGCACGGGGTGACCGTGAACGCGGTCGCGCCCGGGTTCGTCGAGACCCGGATGACGGCCGCGATCCCGCTGTTCATCCGGGAGGCCGGCCGCCGGATGAACTCCCTCGCGCAAGGCGGCCTGCCGGCCGACGTCGCCGAGACCACCGCCTGGCTCGCCCACCCCGCCTCCGGCGCGGTCAACGGCCAGGTCGTCCGCGTGTGCGGCCAGAGCCTGCTGGGAGCCTGAGTTGACCGCCGTCACCCTGACCTCCGCCCCCGCGCTCGCCCCGCTGCTGGCCCGCGGGGCCCTGCGCTCGCCCTTCAAGCGCCCCTCACCGGACGCGGAGTTCCCGCGCGACCGGCTGGTCCTGCCCGGTGTGCGCGTGGACCTCGCCCGGCTGGCCGCCTACGAGCGGGTCTGCGGCTTCGCCCCCGGCGCCGACGACGCGGACGCGCTGCCCGTCACCTATCCGCACGTCCTCGGCTTCCCGCTGACCATGCGCCTGATGAGCGGGCGGGACTTCCCGCTGCCGCTGCTCGGCCTGGTGCACACCTCGATCGGGATCGTCCGCCGCGCCGGCCTGCCGGCCACCGGGGAGTACGAACTCGCCGTGCACGTCGCCGGTCTCGCCCCGCACCGGCGCGGCACCGAGGCCACGGTGGTCACCGAGCTGCGGGCCGGCGGGGAAGCCGTGTGGGAGTCGCGGAGCACCTATCTCGCCCGGCACCGGACGGACGCCGGGTCCGGCGCGGCGCCGGGGCCCGACGAGGACCGGCGGCCACCGCTCCCGGTGGCGGCCGAGTGGCGGCTCCCCGACGACCTCGGCCGCCGGTACGCGGCCGCCTCCGGGGACCGCAACCCCATCCATCTGCACCCGCTGACCGCCCGCCTCTTCGGCTTCCCGCGCCCCATCGCGCACGGGATGTGGACGGTGGCCCGCTGCCTGGCCGTCCACGGCGCGCCCGAGGCCGCCCGTGTCGAGGCCCGGTTCCGGGCGCCCGTGCCGCTGCCGGGAACGGTGGCCTACGGCACGGACGGCGCCGGCCGCTTCGAGCTGCGCGGGGCCGGGGACCGGCCGCACCTGACCGGCGAGGTGCGGGCGCTGACGCCGTAGCGTCCGCCGTCCGGACGGGGACCTCAGTCCTCGAAGCGGGGCGGGCTCCAGGGCCGGCCCTGCATCAGGTTGCCCAGGCCCGCCCAGGCGAAGTTCATCAGGGTGGCCGCCGCCTGCCGTGCCGTGGTGCCCGGGGTGGCGTTCGCCCAGGCGGCGAGCGACTCGGCGGCGCCGACGAGGGCCTCGGCGAGCCCGGCGACCTCGCGCTCGGCGAGGTCCGGATCACGGTGGGCCTCGCGGGCCGCGACGGCGATCAGCCGGGTCACGAACGCGACGATCTCCTCGCGCATCGCGGTGACCTCGGCGGCGAACAGCTCGCCGTGGGTACGCGCCTGGAGGTGCAGCACGGCCCAGCCGTCGGGGTGCTCGGCGGTGTGCGCGAAGAACGCCCGGAGCCCGTCCCAGAGCTGGCGGTCGGCGGGCAGGTCACCGCGCACGCCGGTGCGCACCGCCTCCGACAGGGCCCGGGCCTCGCGGCGGATGCACGCCGTGAAGAGGTCTTCCTTGGAGTTCAGGTAGAGGTACACCAACGGCTTGGAGACGCCCGCCAGTTCGGCGATCTCGTCCATCGACGCGGCCATGTACCCGCGCCGGCCGAAGATCCGTACGGCGGCGTCGAGCATCTGCTGCTCCCGCACCGCACGCGGCATCCGCTTGGTCTTCACGGCACCCATGGGGAGAAGCCTAGTTGCGCCGCCGGGGCGGACGGCGCGTATCGGACGGCCGGGATGTCAGGAGGCCTGGCTCCGCGCCCGGGCGGCGTCGTCCACCGCGTCGTCCTCCTGGCTGCGGTTGGAGTCCAGGTTGGCCTTCATCCGGTCCACCCGGTTCACGATACGGACCGAGGCGCGCTCCCGCTCCCGCCGCAGCACCACCCAGCTGATCGGCGCCGACAGCACCAGCGCGAGCAGCAGCACCCACAGGAAGTTGGAGTCGCCGAAGCCGCGCGGGAAGATGCCGGAGTAGACGGCTCCCCAGACGACCACGAGGCAGCCGGCGAAGATGCCGAGGCGCATCAGCGTGTAGCGGAGCATCTCAATCCACTCTTCCGTGTCGTACGGTCCGAAATCCCACGAGGGGCATCGTCCAGTGAAGCACGCCGGGCGGCCGATCTTCGCGGGGGGTCCGGGGCCTCAGGTCAGCGGGAGCAGCATGGTGACGTCGTCGCGGTGGTCGCCGGGGGCGACGCGGATGGCGCCGGGCACCCGGCCCACCTCCTTGTACCCGCAGGAGGCGTAGAAGCGCTCCAGGCCGAGGCCGCCCCGGCAGCCGAGCCGGATCGCGTCGATGCCGCCGAAGCCGCGGACCGCGTCCTCGGCGGCCGCCATCAGCTCGCGGCCGTACCCCTTGCCCTGGTGAGCGGGATGGACCATGACCGTGTACAGCCAGACCCAGTGCGTCTGCAGCCGGTGGGTGTTGAAGGAGACGAAGGCGGTGGCGGCCACCCGGCCCGCCTCGTCGTGCCCGACGAGCAGCCGCATGCCGCCGCCGGCCAGCGCCGCGAGCTGCTTGACCAGCGCCGGGCGTATGTCCTCCCGGGTCACCGGGGCCACGAAGCCGACGGCGCCGCCCGCGTTGGTCACGTCCGTCCACAGCGCGAGGACGCCCTCGTGGAGGTCAGGAGTGATCGCCGGATCGAGCGTGAAGGTAAGGGGCATGCGGGGAGTGTATCCATTACCCGAGGGCGTGTGCGGCGACGTTCAGATCCGCCACCAGGCCCTCGTACGCCGCGTCGCGGTCCTCGTCCCGCGCCCGCAGCACGGACGACGGGTGCACCGTCGGCACCAGCCGTTCCGGCCGCCCGTGGATCTCCCGCTCCAGCACGGTGCCGCGCACCTCGCCCACCCGGAACGACGACCCGAGCAGCGCCTTCCCGGCCGTGGCGCCGAGCACCACGATCAGCTCCGGCTCCACGAGGGCCAGCTCGGCCGCGAGCCAGGGCCCGCACGCCGTCGCCTCCCGGAGGGTCGGCGCCTTGTGGATCCGCCGCTTGCGCGGTTCGGCCCGGGTGAACTTGAAGTGCTTGACGGCGTTGGTGACGTAGGCGTCCGCCGGGTCGAGGCCGGCCTCCGCCAGCGCCCGGTCCAGCAGCCGGCCCGCGGGCCCGACGAACGGCCTGCCCTGCCGGTCCTCCTGGTCGCCCGGCTGCTCGCCGACGAGCATCACCCGGGCGTCGGCACGGCCGGCCCCGAAGACGGTCTGGGTGGCGTCCCGGTGCAGGGGGCAGCCCCGGCAGCCGGCCGCGGCCCGGCGCAGCGCGTCCAGGCCGGCCCCCTCCGGGACGAACGGGGCGGCGGTGTACCGCTCCTCGGGGCCGTTTCCGCTTGGACTCACGACCCCCGGGTACCCCGGTGGCCGCAGGCGGCTCGGACCCTCAGACCCGCATCGCCTGCGGGGTCTCCCGGCGCAGCGGGTCCGGGCCGTCGTACTCGCGGATGATCTCGTAGCGGGTGTTGCGCTCCACCGGACGGAAGCCGGCGTCCCGGATGAGGTCCAGCAGGTCCTCGCGGGTCAGCTTGTTCGGGGTGCCGTAGTTGTCGGCGTCGTGGGTGATCTTGTACTCGACCACCGAGCCGTCCATGTCGTCGGCGCCGTGCTGGAGGGCGAGCTGGGCGGTCTGCACGCCGTGCATCACCCAGAAGACCTT
Organism: Streptomyces sp. NPDC003720; assembly: GCF_042875075.1. Taxonomy (NCBI): domain Bacteria; kingdom Bacillati; phylum Actinomycetota; class Actinomycetes; order Kitasatosporales; family Streptomycetaceae; genus Streptomyces; species Streptomyces sp. NPDC003720. The sequence continues at coordinate 90,000 of NZ_JBIANZ010000012.1, read as the reverse complement.
CACGTGCGGGACGTTGTCGAACAGCAGCCGGGAGACGGCGAACGTCTTCAGCGCCTCGGCGCCGGTCGCCATCTGGGTGCGCGCCTGGAGCCGGTTGCGGACCTTGCCGTCCTTCATGTCCACGAAGTCGTGCTGGTAGCGCAGGGGGATGAAGACCTGGAACCCGCCGGTCTCGTCCTGCAGTTCACGCAGCCGCAGCACGTGGTCGACGCGGTGCCGGGGCTCCTCGATGTGCCCGTAGAGCATGGTGCACGGGGTCTTCAGGCCCTTCTCGTGCGCCAGCCGGTGGATGCGGGACCAGTCCTCCCAGTGGGTGCGGTGGTCCACGATGTGCTGCCGGACCTCCCAGTCGAAGATCTCCGCGCCGCCGCCGGTGAGGGACTCAAGGCCCGCGTCGATCAGCTCGTCGAGGATCTCGGAGGCGCTCAGCCCGGAGATGGTCTCGAAGTGGTGGATCTCCGTCGCCGTGAAGGCCTTCAGCGACACGTCCGGCAGCGCGGCCTTCAGCTCGCGCAGCGAACGCGGGTAGTACCGCCACGGCAGGTTCGGGTGCAGGCCGTTGACGATGTGCAGCTCGGTGAGGTTCTCCGACTCCATCGCCTTGGCGAGCTTGACGGCCTCTTCGATGCGCATCGTGTACGCGTCCTTCTCCCCCGGCTTGCGCTGGAAGGAGCAGTAGGCGCAGGAGGCCGTGCACACGTTGGTCATGTTGAGGTGCCGGTTGACGTTGAAGTGGACCACGTCACCGTTCTTGCGGGTGCGTACCTCGTGCGCGAGTCCGCCCAGCCAGGCCAGGTCGTCCGACTCGTACAGCGCGATGCCGTCCTCGCGGGACAGGCGGACGCCCGCCCTCACCTTCTCCTCCAGCTCGCGCTTGAGCCCGACGTCCATGCCTACACCTTTCTCCGACAGCCCGACCAACGGTATCCCTAGACCTCTTCGGGCAGCTCCCCGACCCGGTTCTCCCACTTCGTGGACAGCACGACCGTGGTACGGGTCCGGGAGACGCCCTTGGTGCCGCTCAGCCGCCGGATCGTCCGCTCCAGGCCGTCCACGTCCGTCGAGCGCACCTTGAGCATGAACGAGTCGTCGCCGGCGATGAACCAGCAGTCCTCGATCTCCGGCAGGTCCCGCAGCCGCTGTGCCACGTCCTCGTGGTCGGCGGCGTCGGACAGGGAGATGCCGATCAGGGCGATCACGCCGAGGCCGAGGGAGGCCGAGTCGACGGTGGCGCGGTACCCGGTGATGACACCGGCCGCCTCCAGCCGGTTGATGCGGTCGGTGACGCTGGGTCCCGACAGGCCGACGAGGCGCCCCAGCTCCGCGTAGGAGGCCCGGCCGTTCTCCCTCAGGGCCTGGATGAGCTGCCTGTCCACCGCGTCCATGCGATCGAAGCCTTCCGCTGAAGAGTTCCCGAAGTGATGAGAGGTACTGCGACTTGCCCCGCTAGCGGCCCGCTGCGCCGCCGCCCAGTTCGCCCTTCCAGCGCCGGTACAGGCCGTGCCCGACGCCCGCCGCGTCCAGCACCCGCCCGGCGACGAAGTCCACCAGGTCCTGGATGTGGGTGGCGCCCGCGTAGAAGGCGGGCGAGGCCGGCACCACGCTCGCGCCGGCGTCGTCCAGCGCGACCAGGTGCCGCAGGGTCTGGCCGTTCAGGGGGGTCTCCCGTACGGCCACGACGAGCGGCCGGCGCTCCTTCAGTGTGACGCTCGCGGCGCGCTGCAGCAGGTCCTTGGAGAGGCCGAGGGCGACACCGGCGACACAGGCGGTGGACGCCGGGACGATCAGCATCCCGCGCGCCGGGTACGACCCCGAGGACGGTCCGGCAGCGAGGTCCCCCGCGCCCCAGTACCGCACCCCGGTGATGTCCGGCCGGAACGTCCCGGGCTTGCCGTCGGCCCCCCGGCCCAGCCATTCCGCCAGGTCCTCCCGCCAGTGCGCGTCCCGGAACGAGATCCCCGTCTCGTCCAGCAGCGTCAGCCGCGAGGCCCGGCTGACCACCAGGTCGACCGCCTCGCCGGCGTCCAGCAGCGCCCGCAGCACGGCTGCCGCATACGGCGTCCCGGAAGCTCCGGACACCCCCACGATCCAAGGCGCGCGCTGCGTTTCTCCTGCGTTCACACCTTGAGCGTACCGGCGGACCGAACCGTGTTCAGGACGGGTCGGCCCGACCGCGGCGACGCCCCCGCTCAGACCGTCAGCCCGCGCACCACCAGGTCCAGCAGCGCGCACACGAAGAGGGCGATGCCGATGAAGCCGTTGACGCTGAAGAACGCCCTGTTCACGCGGGACAGGTCGTGCGGGCGGACGATGGTGTGCTCGTAACCGAAGGCGCCCGCCACGACGACCAGGCCCAGCCAGAAGAACGCGCCGGCGTGGGTGGCGAGGGCGTACCAGACGAACAGGGCCGTGGTGACGGTGTGGCAGGCGCGGGCGCCCCACACGGCGGCCGGGACGCCGAACCGGGCCGGGACCGACCTGACGCCGATCCGGCGGTCGGTCTCGACGTCCTGGCAGGCGTAGATCAGGTCGAAGCCGCCGATCCAGACGCCCACGGCGAGACCGAGGATCACCGCGTTCCAGGACCACTCGCCGGTGATCGCCAGCCAGCCGCCGACCGGGCCCATCGCCTGGGCCAGGCCCAGGATGGCCTGCGGGAAGTTCGTGAACCGCTTGCCGTACGGGTAGACCACCATCGGGATCACCGCGATGGGCGCCAGCGCCAGGCAGAGCGGGTTCAGCAGGGCCGCGGCGCCCAGGAAGACCACGAGCGCCACCAGGGCGCCGGTCCAGGCGTGCCGCACCGACATCGCGCCGGTGACCAGCTCGCGCTGGGCGGTGCGCGGGTTGCGGGCGTCGATCTCGCGGTCGATGATCCGGTTGACCGCCATCGCGAACGTGCGCAGGCCCACCATGCAGACCGTGACGAGCAGGAGCCGGACCCAGTGGACGTTCCGGTCGAGCTGGAACATCGCGGTGAGGGCGGCGATGTAGGCGAACGGGAGCGCGAAGACCGAGTGCTCGATCATCACCAGGCGCAGGAACGCCTTGGTGCGTCCCGGCCGCGGTAGTGCCGCGGAGGCGCTGCTCACAGGCCGTACTCCTTCCAGCGGCGGTCCACCATGGCCGCCGTATCCGGGTCCGACAGGACCATCTCCGGCCATCCGCCGTCGCGCGTGTAGCCCTCCTCGGGCCACTTCCGCGTCGCGTCGATGCCCGCCTTGCCGCCCCAGAACTGCTGGTAGGAGGCGTGGTCCAGGTGGTCGACGGGACCTTCGACGACCGTGAGGTCGCGGGCGTAGTCCGTGTTGCCGAGGGCGCGCCAGGCGACCTCGTGCAGGTCGTGCACGTCGCAGTCCGCGTCCACGACCACGATCAGCTTGGTCAGGGACATCATGTGCGCCCCCCAGACCGCGTGCATCACCTTCTGCGCGTGCTTGGGGTACTTCTTGTCGATCGAGACGATCGCGCAGTTGTGGAAGCCGCCGGCCTCGGGCAGGTGGTAGTCCACGATGTCGGGGACGATGATCTTCAGCAGCGGCAGGAAGAAGCGCTCGGTGGCGCGGCCGAGGGGGCCGTCCTCGGTGGGCGGCCTGCCGACCACGATCGACTGCAGCAGCGGCCGCTTGCGCATCGTCACGCAGTCGATGGTCAGCGCCGGGAACGGCTCCTGCGGGGTGTAGAAGCCGGTGTGGTCGCCGAACGGGCCCTCCGGCAGCATCTCGCCGGGCTCCAGCCAGCCCTCCAGCACCACCTCGGCGTTGGCGGGGACCTGGAGCGGGACCGTCTTGCAGTCGACCATCTCGATCCGCTTGCCCGCGACGAACCCGGCGAACAGGTACTCGTCGATGTCGCCGGGCAGCGGGGCGGTGGAGGCGTAGGTGACGGCGGGCGGGCAGCCGAACGCGATGGCGACGGGGAGCCGTTCGCCGCGCCGGGCCGCCACCTGGTAGTGGTTCCGGCTGTCCTTGTGGATCTGCCAGTGCATGCCGATGGTCCGCCTGTCGTGCCGCTGCAGGCGGTACAGGCCGAGGTTGCGGACGCCGGTCTCGGGGTCCTTGGTGTGCGTCAGGCCCAGGTTGAAGAAGGACCCGCCGTCCTGCGGCCAGGTGAACAGCGCCGGGAGCCGGTCGAGGTCGACCTGGTCGCCGCGCAGCACGACCTCCTGCACCGGCGCGTGGTCGGGCTTCACCTTCTTCGGCGGCACGTGCGCCATCGCGCCGAGCTTGCCGAACGCCTCGCGCACGCCGACGAACCCGTGCGGCAGCTCGGGCCGCAGCAGCCCGCCGATCTTGTCGGAGATGTCGCCGTACGACTTCAGGCCCAGCGCCTTCAGCAGCCGCCGGTCGGTGCCGAAGACGTTCATCGCGAGGGGCATCGCGGAGCCCTTCACGTTCTCGAACAGCAGCGCGGGGCCGCCCGCCTTCTGGACCCGGTCGACGATCTCCCCGACCTCCAGGTACGGGTCGACCTCGGCCTTGATGCGCTTGAGGTCTCCCTCGCGCTCCAGCGCCCTGAGCAGGGAGCGAAGATCGTCGTAAGCCATGCCTCTCAGTATCGGTCACCCGATAACCTGGACCTGTCACCGGGGCCGTCCCACACCGTCGGGAGATCGCTCGTCATGCTCAGGTATCTGCCCGTCCTGCTGGTGCTGGCGCTGTGGATCTACGCCTTCGTGGACTGCCTGAACACCCCCGAGGAAGAGGTGCGCCACCTGCCGAAGGGCGTGTGGCTGCTCATCGTCCTGCTCTTCGGCTGGGTGCTGGTGGGCCCGGTGGCCTGGCTGATCACCGGCAGGGTCCGGCAGCCGGCCGCGGCCAACAGCGGCACGCCCGCCGAGCGGCGCCCGGACTCGGGCTGGGTCGCCCCGGACGACAACCCCGAGTTCCTGAAGTCCCTCGAACGGGACGACCCCGGGAACGACTGACCCGGTGGAACTGAGGCTGCTCGTCACCTTCGAGAAGGTCGCCACGGTCCTGAGCTTCACCCGGGCCGCGGCCGAGCTGTCGTACGCGCAGTCCAGCGTGACCAGTCAGATCCGGGCCCTGGAGTCCTCGCTGGGCGCCGAGCTGTTCGACCGGCTCGGCGGCCGGATCCGGCTCACCGAGGCGGGCGAGCGACTGCTGCCCTATGCCCGGCGGATCATCGAGCTGGCCGAGGAGGCACGGGCCGCGGTCACCGGCGCCGAGGAGCCGGCCGGCACCCTCACCGTCGGCACCATGGAGTCCCTGACCTCCTACCGGCTGCCCCCGCTGCTGGAGTTCTTCCACCACCGCCACCCCGCGGTGCGGCTCGCGCTGCGCACCACCATCGGCGACGAGACCCGGCAGGCGCTGCGCCAGGGCACGTACGACGTCGGGTTCCTGATGGAGGCGGAGACCGAGCACCCGGGCCTGGACAGCACGGTGCTGGCGGTGGAGCCGCTGGCGCTGGTGGCGGCGCCGGGGCACGCGCTGGCCGGGAAGCCCGTCGCGACCGCCGACCTCACCGGCCTGCCCCTGCTGGCCACCGAACCGGGCTGCGCCTACCGGGACCTGTTCGAGCGGGAGCTGGCGGCGCTGGGGCCGGTGGAGTTCATGGAGTTCGGCACGATCGAGGCCACCAAGCGCGCGGCGGCGGCCGGCCTCGGGACGGCGCTGCTGCCCGAGGTGACGGTCGCCGCCGAACTCGCGGCCGGCGCTCTGGTACGGCTGGCCTGGGAGCCGCCGTTCACGCTTCGCACGCAGCTGGCGTGGCGGTCCGGGAAGCGGCTTCCGGCGCACGCCCGGCTGTTCGTGGAGCAGGCGCGGCGGCTGGTTTCCGAGCAAGGGTGACCTTGAGGCTCGCGATGACGATGAGCGGGACGCCGAGAGCCTGGACCGGTCCGATGTGGTGGCCGTACACCGCCCAGTCCATGACCATCGCGACGGCCGGGTAGACGAAGGCGAGCACCGCGATCTTGGCGGTGGGCAGCTTGGCGTAGGCGGCGTACATGAGGACGTACATCACTCCGGTGTGCAGCAGCCCGAGGCCGGCCAGCCAGCCCCAGTCCCAGCCGGCGCCCCGCATCGCGCCGAAGTCCGCGAAGGGAAGCAGCAGGGGGATGCCCACCAGGACCTGGACGAGGGCGATCAGGTGCGGGCGCACGCCGGTGATCCGCTTGGTGACCAGGGTGGACAGCCCGTACAGCAGGGCGGCGAGCAGGGCCTGGCCGACGCCGGTGAGGTACGCGCCGCCGCCGGTGAAGTCGGCGGGGCTCACCCCGGAGACGAGGACGAGGCCGGCGAAGGCGACGCCGATCCAGCCGACCCGGGCGGCGGTGAGCCGCTCGCGGAACAGCAGGGCGCCGAGCAGCACCACGTAGAACGGCTGCGTGTGGTAGACCACGGTGGCCACCGAGATGGACGTGTTCTCGTACGACTGGAAGAGCAGCACCCAGTTGAAGACGATGAACACCCCGCCGAGGACCGCGAGGCCGAGGGTGCGCGGGGTGAAGCCGTGGTCGCGCAGCCAGCCCCGGGCCGCCACGTAGCCGCCGAGGGCCAGGGCGCCGAACAGGACGCGGAAGAAGACGACGTCGAAGGGCGGGGCGCCGGACTCGACGACGAACACGCCGAGGGTGCCGGACAGCATCATCGCGGTGGTCAGCTGGGCCGTGCCCATGCGCTCTGAGGTCATGGCGAGGACGCTACGGACGGCCGCCGGGCCCGGTCCACGAGCCGCTGGGGCGTCCTGCCGATGGGGCCATCGGCGCCGCCGATGGCCGCAGGTCACCGGGGTGCGGGGGTCAGCGCCGGGCGCCGGTCCGAGGGCTCGGCGGTATCAGGTGAACTGCCCGGGAAGAGGCTCCGACGCCTCCTGCTCCGGGCCGGGCGGCGGGGGCGGGGCCCCCAGGTTGTCGATGAGGCGCTCGAACCGGGTGCGCCAGGCCGTCTCCGACTCGCCCTCGCCCTGGAACTCGTGGGTGAAGCGCAGCGCGCACCCGCCCTGCCGCTCACGCTCCAGGTGGAACCGTATCCGGCCGCCCGCCACGGCGTACTCGGCGACCCGGTCCACGTCCCACGCGGTGACCCGCCCGGCGCCCAGGTCGCGGAAGGCGACCTCGCCGTCGAGTCTGGGCTCGAGGACGTCCACGGCGGTGAACCAGCCCGCGAGTCCCGCGGGTGTCGCCACCGCCGTCCAGACCTCTTCCATGGTCCTCGGGAGCCGCACCAGGAAGTGGAGTATGTGCGTGTTCCCGTGCGTCTGGCTGGTGCCCTGTTCGATGGAACCGGTCATGGCACCAGTGTCACCGAAGGGGCGGTCACACGCCCGCGTACGAGTGCTTGCCGGTGACGAAGATGTTGACGCCGTAATAGTTGAACAGCCAGCAGCCGAACGCGATCAGCGCCAGGTAGGCGGCCTTGCGGCCCTTCCAACCGGCCGTGGCCCGCGCGTGCAGGTAGCAGGCGTAGGCGATCCAGGTGATGAAGGACCAGGTCTCCTTCGGGTCCCAGTTCCAGTAACGGCCCCAGGCGTCGCCCGCCCAGATCGCGCCCGCGATGATCGTGAACGTCCACAGCGGGAAGACGGCGGCGTTGACGCGGTAGGCGAACTTGTCCAGGGAGGCCGAGGCGGGCAGCCGCTCCAGCACCGAGCGCGCGAAGCCGCCGGGCTTGCCGCCGGACTCCAGCTTGTTCTCGTAGGAGTCCTTGAACAGGTAGAGGATCGTGGCGACCGCGCCGACGTAGAACACCGCGCCGCAGAAGATCGCGGTGGAGACGTGGATGTACAGCCAGTACGAGTGCAGCGCCGGGACGAGCTGGTCGCTGGCGGTGTACAGCACGGTCACGGCCAGACCGAGGTCGAGCAGGACCGTGGTGATCAGGAACAGGCCGAGCCAGCGCACGTTCTTCCGCAGCGCGAGCAGCGCGAGGTACACGCCGACGGCGACCGTGGAGAAGGTGATGTTGAACTCGTACATGTTGCCCCACGGCGCCCGCTCCACGGAGGCCGCGCGGGCGACGACGCCGGCGAGCTCCACGAGGAAGGCGAGCACGGTGAGCGAGACGGCGATCCGGCCGTACATGTCGCCCTGCTCGTCGCCGCCGTGCGCACCGGGCCCGTCCGGCACGTCCCGCGAGCCCGCGGCGGAGCGCACGACGACCTTCGGCCGCTCCAGTACGGCGGTCCCCCCGGCGCCCTTGACGGTGACGGCGGGCGCGGCCGCCCGGCGCTCGGCGCCGGCGGTCAGCGCGGCGGCCGTACGGCCGACCTTGCTGCGGCTGCCGAACAGCCACTCGGCGATGTAGGCGAAGAAGGCCAGCGTGTAGACGGCCATGGACGAGTAGATCAGCGTGTTGCTGATGCTCGCCAGGTGTTCGTTGGTCGCGGCGGCGAGCTCGGTTGCGGCGGGAGTCACTTCTCGGCCCCTTCGGCAGGTCCAGCGGGGGATGGGGTGGGTTCGTCGTCGGGGTCGGGTGCCCCCGGCGCCTGGTCGTAGAGGATCGCGGCGAGGTCGCCCAGTTCCTCGGGCACCTTGGCGGACTCGCTGCGGCCGAGGCCGGCCATCTCCACCACGGTGACGCCGTCGGCGCCGCGCACCGCGCGCACCCAGACGCGGCGGCGCTGGATGAACAGGGAGGCGGCCAGGCCGAAGATCGCGCCGAGCGCTCCGACGAGCGCCCAGCCGCCGCCCGGCTCCTGGACGATCTCGAAGCCGGCCCACTCCTTGAGGTCCTTCTCGAGCGTGATCGAGCCGGCGCCGTCCGGGAGCTTCAGGGTCTGCCCCGGCTTGAGGTTGCCCCTGAGCTGCTGCCCCTTGGCGTCCTTGAAGCCCTTCATGTGGGTCTTGTCGAGCTGGTACACGCTCTGCGGGATGCCCGAGTTGACGCCGAGGTCGCCGTGGTACGGCTCCAGGTTCAGCACGGGGTTCAGCAGCGCCGGGAACTGCGAGAGCACCGAGGCGCCGCCGCCGTAGGTCGGCAGGAAGAACGCCCGGACGCCGAGCTGGTCCTTCTTGCCCTGGGCGTCGCGGTAGCCGTCCATCACCTTGATCACACCCTGCGAGGTGACGTTGCCGTCGAGCGGCAGCAGCGGCACGGCGTCCTGGTAGACGACCTTGCCCTTGCCGTCGCGGACGGTGATGACGGGCGCGTAGCCGTGACTGACCAGGTAGACCTTGGCCTCGCCGATCTTCAGCGGCTCGTTGACCTTGACGATCGTGGAGCGCTCCGCGCCGTCCGCGCCCTCGCTGTAGGCGACCTTCGCCTGGAAGGTGCGCGGGGTGCCGCGGTTGGGTCCGGTCAGCTCGTAGGTGCCCTTGAAGTCCTTCAGGCTGAAGCTGAACGGCGACAGCTCGTCCGTGGTGAACATGCTGCCGGACTTGAAGTCGTCGTACATCGGCAGGGCGTTGGAGAAGCCGTCGCCCTCGACCATCAGCTTGGTGCCGTCCGACTTGTACATCTGGCCGGACGCGAAGGCGACCAGCAGCACGATCAGCGCGACATGGAAGACCAGGTTGCCCAGCTCGCGCACGTAGCCCTTCTCCGCGGCGACGGCGTCACCGGCGACATGGGCCCGGAAGCGGCGCTTGCGCACGAGCGCGAGCGCGGCCTCGCGGACCCGCTCGGGCTCCGCGTCGGTGCGCCAGGTGGTGTAGGCGGGCAGCCGGTCCAGACGCCTCGGGGCACCCGGCGGACGGCCGCGGAGCTGGCCGACGAACTGCCAGGTGCGCGGGACGATGCAGCCGATGAGGGAGACGAACAGCAGGATGTAGATCGCGGAGAACCACACCGAGCTGTAGACGTGGAAGAGGCCGAGCTTGTCGTAGACCGGCGCGAGCGTCGTGTGGGCCGCGCGGAAGTCGTCGACCTTGGTGGCGTCGGCACCGGTCTGCGGGATCAGCGAACCGGGGATCGCGCCGAGCGAGAGCAGCAGGAGCAGCAGCAGCGCCACCCGCATGGAGGTGAGCTGCCGCCAGAACCAGCGGACCCAGCCGATCACGCCGAGGCCCGGCAGGCCGGCGGGCTCCTCCCGCGGGGCGGTGGAGAGCTGCGAGCCGGCCGCTCCCAGCTCCTCCTGCTCGCGGCCCTTGTCGGTTTCGGTTGTGCTCATCGATCAGATCCCCACAGTGAAGCCGTCGGACCAGCTCTGCATCTCGTTCACCAGGTGGTCCCAGGCCCCGGTCAGCAGCAGCACACCGGTCACGATCATCATCGTGCCGCCGGCGCGCATCACCCAGACATAGTGGCGCTTGACCCAGCCGAAGGCGCCGAGCGCCTTGCGGAAGGCGACCGCCGTGAGCACGAAGGGCACACCGAGGCCCAGGCAGTAGGCGACGGTCAGCACGGCGCCGCGGCCGGCGCTCGCCTGCTGGGACGACAGGGCGACGACGGAGGCGAGGGTGGGGCCGATGCAGGGCGTCCAGCCGATGCCGAACAGGGCGCCGAGCACGGGCGCGCCCACCAGGCCCGTGGCGGGCCGCCGGTGGAAGCGGAACTCACGCTGGGTGAGCCAGGGCATCAGCCCCATGAAGAACACGCCCAGCAGGATCATGAGCACGCCGAGCACCTTGGACAGCGTGCCCTTGTACTCCTGCAGCGTGGCCCCGAAGAAGCCGAACAGCGCCCCTCCGGAGACGAACACGGCCGTGAAGCCGAGCACGAACAACGCGGCGCCCGCCGCCATCCGGCCCCGCCGGGCCTCCTGCAGGTCGGCGCCGGTGACGCCGGTCACGTAGGACAGGTAGCCGGGGACGAGCGGCAGCACGCACGGGGAGAAGAACGAGACGAGGCCGCCGAGCACCGCGACGGGCAGGGCCACCAGCAGGGCGCCGTTGAGGACGGTCCCGTTCCGGCTCGTCACCGCTGCGAGGGTCAGGAGGTCGCTCACGTCACTTCTCCGCGAGGACCGGCTTGAGCATCTTCAGCAGCGCCGTGTCGTCGAGCGCCTCCAGCGCCCGCGCGGCGACCTTCCCGTCCTTGTCGATGACGAGCGTGGACGGGATGAGCTGCGGGTTGAGCGTGCCCTTCTTGAAGCGGAGCATCAGCTTGCCCGTCGGGTCGTACAGGCTCGGGTAGGTGATCCCGTGCTCCTGCTCGAAGGCGAGCGCGGGGGTGGTGCTGGTGTCCCGGGTGTTGATGCCGACGAACTGCACGCCCTTGTCCTGGTACGCCTTGGAGACCTTGGCGAAGTACTGGGCCTCCTCCCGGCACGGTCCGCACCAGGAGCCCCAGACGTTGACGACGACGACCTTGCCCTTGTAGTCGGCGATGTCGAGGCTCTTGCCGTCGATGGTCGTGCCGGACAGGTCGGGCGCGGCGGCCCGCTCGCCCTGGGCCGCGGTGTCGATGCCGTTGTTGCCGGTGACGAAGTTGGTGTTGCCGCCTCCGCCGGAGGTGCCGCCGTTGCCGCACGCGGACAGGGTCAGGGCCGCGGCGGCGGCCATGGCGCTGAGCAGGACGGCGCGGCTACGGGTACTCATGTGAAAAGTTTCGCATGCCTGTTCCGAGGATCTCGCGCACCCCCCTGGCGGGCGGAAAACCCCATTTCAGGGGCTATTTACACGGGACATTACGGACAACTGCTCACGCGGCGCTCCCCGCCGCCGACCTGCTGTCGCGCAGGAACCCCCTCCAGCCCCCGGCCGGCCGCTGCCCCACCTCGAGGGTGCGCAGCCGGGCGAGCACCTCGGGCTTCTGCACGTCCATCCAGTCGACGAACTGCCGGAACGAGACCAGGCGCACGTCCCCGCCCTTCTCCTTCTCGCGGGCGATGTGCTTGAAGGCCTGCTCGACGGCGTCCATGTAGATGCCGCCGTTCCACTGCTCGAAGTGGTTGCCGATGAAGAGGGGCGCCCGGTTCGTCTCGTACGCCCGCCGGAACCCCTGGATGTAGGCCTGGGCGGACTGGGTCCGCCAGGCCGGGTGGCGGTAGGCGGGCGCGTTGGTCGAGTTGACGGACTGGTTCGCCAGCATGTTGTAGTCCATGGACAGCACCTCGAAGGAACGTCCGGGGAAAGGTATCTGCTGGAGCGGCAGGTCCCAGATCCCCATGCGCTTCAGCGGCCACACCTGGCGGCCGCCCGGCGAGGAGGCGTCGTAGCGCCAGCCCAGCTCGCGGGCGGCGGGCAGCAGGTTGTTCTGGCCGAGCAGACAGGGGGTGCGGCCGCCGACCAGCTCCTTGTCGTAGTCGAACGGCAGCGGCGGCAGGTCGGTCCAGCCGGTGTTGGTCCGCCACTCCTTCACGAAGGCCTTGGCCTGCCGTATCTCGCTGTGCCACTGCTGCGGAGTCCAGTTGCCCACCGAGCCGGAGCCGGCGCAGAAGTGCCCGTTGAAGTGGGTGCCGATCTCGTGCCCCTCGAGCCAGGCCCGGCGCACGTTGGCCAGGGTGGACCTGACGTGGGGGTCGCTGAGGTAGCCGATGTCGGAGGCGCCGCGCGGGTTGTTCGGGGGCTCGTAGAGCCGCTTCTTCGACTCGGGCAGCAGGTACAGCCCCGAGAGGAAGAAGGTCATGCTCGCGCCGTGCTCCTTGGCGAGGTCGAGGAAGCGCGGGAAGAGGCCGTTGCCGACCTCGCCGGCGCCGTCCCAGGAGAAGATCACGAACTGCGGAGGGGTCTGGCCCGGCTCCAGCGGCTCGGGCTTCGCGGGCTGGTGCGGCTGGCGGCCGGTGAACGAGGTGGAGCCGTCCCCGATGGGCCGGGCCGGACGCGCCGTGCTCCCGCCCTTGCCCGGGCCGCCCTTCCCGCCGTCCGCGTGGCCGGAACCGGACGGGCGCCCGCTCTCGTCCGAGGACCTGAGGGTTCCGCAGCCGGCCAGCGAGGCGGCGGCCGCCGCGCCCGCGCCGAGGCCCAGCGCTCCCCTGCGGGAGAGCTTCCGGTCGGTGCGGGAGAAGGTGCGCATGGAGATCCCCGATTCGTCACGCCTGCTGGTGGTCACCCAGTCAGAGGGCGCGACGATCGGGGAGGTTCCGATACTTCTTTGTGCTTTTCGTAACAGGCCCGGCAAAAGGGCGGATCAGGCTCCGAAGGCCTTGCCCTGCGCCGTCCCCTTGCCCTTCTGGGGCTTGGCGCCGGCCCGCAGGTGGACCGGGACCAGGTCGATGGCGGGCTCGGAGTAGCCGACGGAGACGATCCGGTCGCCCTGGAAGGTGAAGCTCGTCAGCGACGCCAGCGTGCACTGCCGCTTGCGCGGGTCGTGCCACAGCCGCCGCTTCTCCACGTACGACCGCACGATCCAGATCGGGAGCTGGTGGCTGACCAGCACCGCCTCGTGCCCGCGGGCCCGGTCCTTGGCCGTCTGCAGCGCGCCCATCATGCGCACGACCTGGTCGATGTACGGCTCGCCCCAGGACGGCCGGAACGGGTTGACGAGGTGCTTCCAGTTGTCGGGGTTGCGCAGCGCGCCGTCCCCGACCCCGAAGGTCTTGCCCTGGAAGACGTTGCCGGCCTCGATGAGCCGCTCGTCGGTGGCCAGGTCGAGTCCGTGCGCCTTGGCGATCGGGGTGGCGGTCTCCTGCGCGCGCTCCAGCGGTGAGGCGCAGACGTGGGTGACGTCCCGGGCGGAGAGGTGCTCGGCGACCCGGTCGGCCATCTTCCGGCCCAGCTCGGACAGGTGGTAGCCGGGCAGCCGTCCGTAGAGGATGCCGTCCGGGTTCTCGACCTCGCCGTGCCGCATGACGTGGACGACGGTGATGTCCTTCTCGCTGCCGTTGCTGCTCATGCTGCCCTGGCCTCCGCGGCCGCTCGGGCCGCCGCCGGGAGGGCGTCGGCGATCTTCTGGATGGCCCGCTCGTCGTGGGCCGTGGACACGAACCAGGACTCGAAGGACGACGGCGGCAGGTAGACGCCGTTCGACAGCAGCGAGTGGAAGAAGGCGGTGAAGCGGAACGACTCCTGCCGCTTGGCGTCCTCGTAGTCCCGCACCTGCCGGTCGGTGAAGAACACGGAGAACATGTTGGAGGCGGTCTGCAGCCGGTGCGCGACGCCCTCCTTGCTCAGCGCCTCGGTGACCAGGCCCTGGATCTGCGCGGAGACCGCGTCGACCGTCTCGTACGCCGCGTCGTCGAGCAGCCGGAGCTGGGCGAGACCGGCGGCGGTGGCGACGGGATTGCCGGAGAGGGTGCCGGCCTGGTAGACGGGCCCGGCGGGCGCGAGGTGGGCCATGACGTCGGCCCGGCCGCCGAACGCGGCGGCGGGGAAGCCGCCGCCCATGACCTTGCCGAAGGTCATCAGGTCGGGCTTGACCCCATCGACGCCGTACCACCCGGCGCGACTGGTCCGGAAGCCGGTCATCACCTCGTCGGAGATGTAGAGGGCGCCGTGCCTGCGGCACGCGTCCCTGAGGCCCTGGTTGAAGCCGGGCGCCGGCGGGACGACGCCCATGTTGCCCGGCGAGGCCTCGGTGATGACACAGGCGATCTCGCCCGGGTGCCGGTGGAAGGCCTCCTGCACGGCCTCCAGGTCGTTGTACGGCAGCACGATCGTGTCGCCGGCCTGGGCGCCCGTGACACCGGGCGTGTCGGGCAGCGCGAAGGTGGCGACGCCGGACCCGGCGGCGGCCAGCAGGGAGTCCACGTGGCCGTGGTAGCAGCCGGCGAACTTGATGACCTTGGACCGCTGGGTGAAGCCCCGGGCGAGCCGGATCGCCGACATGGTCGCCTCGGTGCCGCTGCTGACCAGCCGCACCTCCTCCACCGGCTCCACCCGCGCGACGATCTCCTCGGCGAGGGCGACCTCGCCCTCGCCCGGGGTGCCGAAGGACGTGCCGCGGGCGACGGCCTCCTGCACGGCGGCGATCACCTCGGGGTGCGCGTGGCCGAGGATCATCGGCCCCCAGGAGCACACCAGGTCGACGTACTCCCGCCCGTCGGCGTCGGTCAGGTACGGCCCCTTGCCGGAGACCATGAACCGGGGCGTGCCGCCCACGGCGCGGAAGGCGCGCACCGGGGAGTTCACGCCGCCCGGCGTGACGGCCGACGCACGGTCGAAGAGCGCCTGCGACACGGGCGCTTCGTAGGGATAGGGCAGTTCGCTCATGGCACTCATGACGTGCGGCTTCTCCGGCCTCTCGGACTCCGGTTCGGGTGGTGACCACCTCAGGGTAGGCCGCTGCCGGGGGATCGGGCCGCCGACCTCCGGGTCACGGCCGCGCCATCTGCGAGACTGAGAGCTGATACACAGAGCTCATACGGCACGTAGTGATCAGTGACCGGGTTGAACCCGCGGACTGGTGTTTCGCCGCACGTTTCGGCGGGCGGCCGTGGGGGAGGTCACTGACACGATGATCGGGTTGCGCGGCGGGGGCCACGCGTCCTAGAAAAGCAGTCGGGTGGAGATATGCATCGCGGTGGCGGACTGGGCGAGGGGACTGACGACCTGGGTCCTCGGCGCGCCCGGCGGGGAAGGCACCGGCGCGAGGTGGAGGAAACGACCGAGGCACGTCAGGCCGACGCACGTCAGACACAGGATGTTCCGGGTGAGCCCGAGCTGAACGACCGGCGGATCGACCGGTCGCGGGCGGGAAGCAGAAATGGTGGTCGGGTGGGGGTGACGTACAAATACTTCGGCGCGCCGGACGGCGCGACCGCGGCCCGCGTCCCCATCTCGATGCGTCCCGAGGAACTCGGCGGCGACGAGCTGGGCATGAACGGCATGTTCACCAAGATCAAGCCGGAGACGATGGCCGCCATGGTGCTGACCGGCATCGAGGGCGTCCCCCTGCACAAGGTGCCGCCGCTCGAGCTGGTCGTCCTGCACCCCGACTACGCCGTCGTCAAGCTCCCCATGACGGTCGTCGACCCGCTCCGCGGCATCGGCGAGGAGGCGGTGGGCGCGGCGGCGTTCATCTGGTCGACGGTCCCGGACCGCGGCGGCCCCCGGGACGCGTTCAACGTCTACCAGCTGCTGCACGAGTGGCAGGACTTCTCGCACCGGCTGCACGAGGCGGGGCACCAGCCGTACTGCCTGGTCTGGCCCTGACCCTCGTTCCCTTCCGCCCGGGCGGGGCTCTCGGGCCCCGCCTTCGTCATTCGCCGCCGACGGGGACGACGTGCTCACCGTCGGGGACGTACCGCACGCCCTGCTGTTCCCGCGGCTGGCCGCGGTGGTGCACCACGGCGGGGCGGGCGCCTCGGCCGCCGCGTTGCGCGCCGGAGTGCCCGCGGTCACCGGTGCCGGTGACGGCGGACCAGCCGTTCTGGGCGGCGCGGCCCGCCGCCCTCGGCGCGGCCACCGAGCCGATCCCCTTCCGGTCCCTCACCGCCGAACGGCTCGCCGAGTCACTCGGCCGAGTGGTGAGGCGGCAGACGTACAGCCGGGCCGCAGCGGAAGCGGCGCGGCGCCTGGCCGCCGAGGACGGAGCGGGCGAGACGCCCAGGGCCGTCCGGCGGTTGACCGACGGCTGACGTCCCGCGGGTCCGGCGCCCGGCCGAGGGCCCGGCTCGCCTCCGGTACGCGTACGCGCCCCGGCCGGTCCCGCGGGTTCCGCACCCGGCCTCAGCGCCGGGCCAGCGCCAGCACGCTCAGACCGAACATCAGGACGCCCAGGGGGAGGTGGACGGACGGCACGTGCGCTATGCCCAGCACGACCTGGACCGAGGCGAGTACGAGGAAACCCGACGCGTGCCAGACCGGCCGGGGCGAGCCGCCGCCCGGCTTCCACGCCAGCACCGCCGCGAGCACGTACAGCATCGACGCCGCGTACATCACACGGGCTCCGACGCTGTGCAGCGTCTCTCCGTAGGAGGCGGTCAGCAGCAGTCCGGCGGAGACCGCCTGGAGGAAGATGGTCAGGGTCTGCAGGGCGATCGCGATCCGCAGGAACGAGGAGCCGCGCGCTACGTCCGCCGTCACCTGAGTGGCCATGTCACAGTCCCCTTTTCCGCCCGCGGGCAGCGAATCGACAATGATCTCACCGGTCCGACGACGCGGGCCTGCGAAAGGTAAGGCGGGGGAGCCGATACATGGGAACTGCCGAGAACGGCACGGCCGGCATAGCCGCCGAGCGCGGCCAACTGATCAACGTGGCCTACCGGTTGCTCGGGTCGGTGACCGAGGCCGAGGACGCCGTGCAGGACGCCTACGCGCGCTGGTTCCAGCTGCCGCCGAGCCGGCGGGAGGAGATCCTGTCCCCCGGCGCCTGGCTGACGACGGTGACCGGCCGCATCTGCCTGGACCTGCTCGGCTCGGCGCGGGCCCGCCGTGAACGCTACGTCGGCGCGTGGCTGCCCGAGCCGCTGCCCGACCGCACCGAGTGGGACCGTGCGGGCGGCGCCGGCGCCTTCGGACCCGCGGACCCCGCCGACCAGATCGTCCTGGACGAGTCGGTGGCCACGGCGTTCCTCGTCGTCCTGGAGTCGATGACGCCGGCCGAGCGGGTGGCGTTCGTCCTGCACGACGTCTTCCGGTACCCGTTCGCCGAGATCGCCGACGTGCTCGGCCGGTCCCCCGCCGCCTGCAAACAGCTGGCGGCGTCCGCCCGGCGGCGGTTGCGGGCCGCACGCGCCGAGGTGACGGCGAGCGGCCGGGCCGACGTGGTGCGGCGCGTCAAAGAGGCATGGCGGGCCAAGGACGTCGCTGCCCTCGTCGGGCTCCTCGACCCGGCCGCCGTGATGACCGCCGACGGCGGCGGTGTGGCCGGCGCCGCCCTGCGCCCGGTCGAGGGCGGCGCGCGCATCGCCCGGTACATGGTCGCCATGGCCGACAGGGCTCCGGGGCTCGAACTCCTGGAGCGATCGGTCAGCGGCGTGCCGGGCCTGGTGGCCCAGCGCGCCGGCGTCGTCATGACCGTCGCCTCGTTCGAGGTCCGCGACGGGCGCGTCACCCGGATCTGGGCGGTCCGCAACCCGGAGAAGCTGCGGCCGTGGGCCGGGGTGACGGAAGGCGCCGCACCATCGTGTGAGGCGCGCGGGTGACGCCGGCGACCGGCGCCGGGTCCGCGACCGGGCCGCGTCGAGGCGGCGCGGAACGCCTCGCCCGGCGCGGCCCCCTGCCCCCGACGCCCTGACCTCCGGCGCCGTCAGCCCAGGAACTCCATCAGCCGGTCGTTCAGTTCCTTCGGCTCGGTGAGCGGCAGGGAGTGGTGGGTGGCGCCGGGCAGCAGCGCCACCTCGCCCCGGGCCAGGGCCCGGCGGGCCTTGCCGGCCACCTCGGCGGCACGGTGGGCGCGGCTGCGCTCCGCGAGCAGGACCAGTACCGGCATGCCGAGATCGGCGGCCGGGAGACGGCCGCCGCCGATGAGCTTGCGACCGGGGACGGTGGTGGCCAGCGCGTGGAGGCGCTGCCAGGTCTCGTCCGGGTGGAGACCCGCCGTCTCCCAGGCGAGGAAGGCGCGGGCCCGGGCCTCGCTCGGCCGGATCAGGGTGGGCAGCGCGCGCAGCAGGTAGCCGGGGCGGAACCCGGCGAAGACCTGGGTGGGGTCGACGAGGGCGAGACGGTCGATCCGCTGCGGTGCGTGCAGTGCGTACCTGACGGCCTGCCAGGCGCCGTAGGAGTGACCGCACAGATGGGTGCGGGCGAGCCCGAGGCCGTCGAGCAGCGCGCCCAGCCAGGCCGTCAGATCGCCGGCGTCACGCAACGGTGTGCCGTGGCGTTCGGTGCGGCCGGCGTCGCCCATCAGGTCGACCGCGTGGACCCGGTAACGCTCGCCGAGGACCGGCGCGTTGGCGAACCAGACCAGGCCGGTGGCGGAGCCGCCCGGCAGCAGCACCAGCGGGCTGCCGTCCACCGGGCCGTACACATGGACCCGGGTGCGCCCGTACGGCGTGGCGACGTCCCGCTCCTCGGTGGACTCGGGCCAGCGGGCGAGGAGTTCGTCGTAGGCAAGGTCGAAAGCCGACGGAGACACGGGCATTCCTCTCGCTCAACGATAATCTCGGTCAGCGAGATAATACGCCGGGGAGTGAGGGAGTGTCATGGACGATCGGAAACCGGTGATGGAACTGGTCCACCTGCTGCGGGCGGTGACCGTGGAGTTCGACCTCCTGGGCGCCGAGTTCGCCGCGCGCCACGGACTGCACCCCACCGACGTGCGCGCACTGATCCACCTGCTGGACGCGGCACGGGCCGGCACCCGCGCCACGCCCGGATGGCTCGGCGGGCAACTGCGCCTGAACTCGGCCGGGACCACCGCCCTGGTGGACCGCCTGGAGCGGCTCGGACTGGTCCGGCGCACCCGGGACACGGCCGACCGGCGCCGCGTGCTGCTGAAGGTGGAGGAGAAGGCCACCCGACTCGGGTGGACCTTCTTCGGGCCGGTGATCGGCGAGGTGGTGGCGGCCTCGGACGGCCTCGATCCGGGTGAGCTCGAGACGGTGCGCCGCTTTCTGGCCTCGGTGCTGGAGTCGACCCGGCAGGCGCGTTCGGCCTGACGGGGCTTCGGTGCGACGACGTGGCGGCGGGCCGGCCCGACCGTGCGAGCACGGGTGACCTTTTCGCCTCGCCCGCGGCCCGGGAACACTTCTCGGGCCTGGTTCGTCTACAGTCCGATGGATGGTCTACGTTCCTGTAGTCAGTCGGTCCCGGCCTCCGGGCGCGGCACGGCGGCAGTCGGAACCCTCGGCCCGGGCGCTCGCCGCCGGGCGCCGGTGCGCTCCGCTGCCTTCCCCATGAGTCTTCGAGTGAGTCTTCGAGAGGCGGCGGAGAGCCATGCGCCCCAGGATCCTGGTGGTCGAGGACGATCACGCGCTGCGGGACGTGCTGCGCCGGGGGCTGCACGACGAGGACTTCGACCCCGTTCCGGCGGCCGACGGCGCCACCGCCCTGCGGCTGGCCACGGCCGGCATCTCGGCGGCCGTGCTCGACGTCGGCCTGCCCGACTCGGACGGCCGGGACGTCTGCCAGGCCATGCGCGCCAACGGCTTCCTCGCGCCCGTGATCTTCCTGACCGCCCGGCACCGGCTCACCGACCGCCTGTCCGGCTTCTCCGCCGGAGGCGACGACTACCTGCCCAAGCCCTTCCACATAGCCGAACTCGCCGCGAGGCTGAGAGCCGTACTCAGACGGACGGCCGCCACGCCGGTGTGCGGGACCGGTGACCTGGTCCTCGACGCGGTGGACCACAGCATGACCGTCCACGGCGCCCGCGTCCCGCTCTCCCCCACCGAGTTCCGGCTGCTCGCCACGCTCGTCGCCGCGGACGGGACCCTCGTCCGGCGCCGCGCCCTGACGCGGGCCGGCTGGCCCGAGGGCGCGCAGGTCAGCGACAACACCCTGGACCAGTACCTGAGCCGGCTGCGCCGCAAGCTGCGCGAGGCCGGCAGCGGGCTGACGGTCGACACGGCGCGCGGGATCGGGCACCGGCTGTCGTGAACGGCGCCCCTCGCGCCCTGCGGCGCCTCGCCCCGCGCACCCTGCGCGGCCGCCTCTCCCTGGTGGCGCTGACCACCGCCGCCCTGCTGATGACCGTCCTGACCGTGGTGTTCAACGCCGTGATGGACCGGCACCTGCAGCACCAGGCGGACGACGAACTGCGCAACCGGGCGGCGGCGGTGGCCACGACCGTCGACACCGACGGGCCCCGGGTGCGGGTCCTGGAGACCGCCGACGACCGCCTCCTCGACGCGAACGTGTGGATCTACGCCGGAACGCGCCTGCTCGAGGGACCGCCGTCCGCCACACCCGGCAGTCCGCCGGCGCGGGCCGCCGGCCGGCTGGCGGCGCGGCGGGAGGACGCCTGCGCGACCGTCCGCGTCCCCGGCCGCGGGCCCGCCCGGCTGTGCGCCCGGCCCGTCCCCGGCCGCCGGGTCACCGCCACCGTCGTGACCGCCCTGGACCTGGCCCCGTACCGCGGTTCGGCCGGCACCCTGCTGGTGGGGTCGGTCGTCCTGGACGTCGTGATGCTCGGCTGCACCTACGTGCTCACCCGCCTGTCCGTCGGCCGGGCGCTGCGCCCGGTGCGGACGATGACCGACCAGGCCGCGCAGTGGAGCGCCGTCGGCTCGGACGAGCGCTTCGGCGCCGCGGACCACCCGGCCGAACTCGCCCGACTGGGCGCCTCGCTGGACGCGCTCCTGGACCGCATACGCACCGTCCTGCGCCACGAACGGCAGCTCACCGGAGAGCTGTCGCACGAACTGCGCACTCCGCTCACCCGGATCGTCATGGAACTCGACTGGTGGCGGGCCCGCCCCCGCACGGCCGCCGGGACCGCCGCCGCCCAGGAGGTGATCGCCGAGGCCGCCCGGTCCATGCGCACCATCTGCGACACGCTCCTGGACGACGCCCGCGAGAACGCCCTGAGCCCCGCGGCCGCCCCCGGGACCACCGACGTGGTGTCCGTCCTGGACGGGCTGCTGCGGCGCCTGGACGCACCGGACCGGGTGAGGACGGCGCTGGAGACGCGAACACCGGTGCCGGAGGCGGGAGTCGCCCCCGCCCTCCTCGAACGCATCCTCAGCCCGCTGCTCGCCAACGCCGCCCGCTACGCCCGCTCGCAGGTGACCGTGTCCGCGTGGCGCGTCCCCGGCGCCGTGCGGATCGACGTCGTCGACGACGGCCCCGGTGTGCCGGAGGCGTTCGGTGAGGAGCTGTTCCAGCCCGGCCGGCGCGCCGATCCCGGCGACGGGCACGACGGCGCGGGCCTGGGGCTGCCGCTCGCGCGGCGGCTGGCCCGCGCCGTCGGCGGCGAGGTGTCCCACGACCCCGGGCACGCGCCCGGGGCCAGGTTCACGGTCAGCCTGCCCGCCGGCTGACCGGCTCTCGCTCCCCCTCCTCCTTCTCGGGCCCGGCGGCGGACCGGCGCTCCCGCACCTGGGCGTACGCCATCAGGGCGAACAGCACGGCGAGGAGGACGGCGGAGGAGCCCGCCGTACCCAGGTCGAGGCCGCCCTTGGCGACCGGCTTGGTGAGGAAGTCGCCCGCGGTGGCGCCCAGTGGGCGGGTGAGCACGAAGGCGATCCAGAACAGCAGGACGTTCGGCACCGCGGGCGCCTTCGTCAGCGCCAGGAGCACGCCGAGCAGCCCGGTGACGAGCAGGGCGCCACCGGCGTAGCCGAGGCCGGAGCTGTCGGAGAGGAAGTCGCCCATGGAGGTGCCCAGGGTGTTCGACACCAGGATCGCCGACCAGAACAGGGCCTCGCCCCTGAAGGTGACGATGTCGCGGATCCGGAACGTCATCCCGCTCAGCTTCCAGACGGCGAAGACCGCCAGCAGGACGGAGATCAGGACGGCGGCCCCGGCGGGATAGCCCAGACCGAGCCCCTGAGGGCCCCAGCCGAGCCTGGTCGTGCCGGCCGAGAGGTACTCGGCGCCGGCGTCGCGGTTCATGAAGTCGGACATCGTGGTGCCGGCCATGCTGGTCGACAGGATCACCGTCCAGTAGAAGAACGGGTTGTAGCGGCTGGACCGGAGCTGGACCACCAGCGTCACCACGAAGACCAGGAACAGCGCGATCGTCGTGAGGAAGTAGCCCAGCTTCAGGGTCTGCGCGAAGAGGTCGCCCGCCGTCTCGCCCAGGGTCGTCGCGGCGATCTTCATGATCCAGAACGCCAGGGTGACCTCGGGCAGCTTCTTCATCACCGACTTGGTCGTGTTCGACGCGCTCGCCACGTCGAGGTCGGTGAGGACCTCCGGTTGCTCCAATGCGGTTCTCCCTTCCGGTCGAAACGACAGGGCGCTCGCCCCCGGGGAACGGGACGAGCGCCCTGTGTGAGATCGAGCCGGCCGCCGGCGGCGACCGTGCTCCCCGACCGTGGCACGAAGTGCCTGAACGCATCCTGAACGCGTGCCGCGCGGCAGCTCAGGCCGTGTGCCGGGCGGCCGGGCCGGGCTCGGTGACGTCCTTGCGCGTCACGCCCAGGTACCCGACCAGGCCGAGGATGACCGCCAGGAACAGCGCGCTGGTGATCACGGTGCCCACGCCCAGGCCGCCGTCCGCGGTGGGCTGGGAGAGGTAGTCGCCGACCGAGGCGCCGAGGGGGCGGGTGAGGACGTAGGCGATCCAGAAGCTCCACACCGCGTCCAGGCCCAGCGCGAAGCGCGCGACGGCCACGGCGGCGATGGCCGCCGCGAACAGGACGCCGCACAGCCAGTACCCGAGGTCCATGCGCTCGGAGACCAGGTCCCCCGCCGCGGTGCCGAGGGCGAAGGTGAACAGGACCGCGAGCCAGTAGAAGGACTCGCGGCCGGTGCTGTCGATGCTGTGGATGGACAGCGTCCGCTCACGCCGGTACCAGACGGCGAACACGATCGCGAGGACGACGGCGAACACCGTCGTGCTCGTCTCCAGCGGCACGCCCATGTGGTCGGTGAGGTTGTCGCTGATCAGCGTGCCGACGACGCTGATCAGGGCCACCGCGGGCCAGTACACGCCGGCCCGGTAGGCCGCGGTGCGGAACTGCGCCACCAGGACCACGGCGAGCAGTGCGCTCATCAGCAGCGACACACCGGTCAGGCCCAGGCCGGCCTTCTCGTTCAGCAGGTCGGCCGCGGTCTCTCCGACCGTCGTGCACAGCACCTTGATGATCCAGAAGTAGGCGGTGACCTCGGGCACCTTGTTCCGGCCCGGCCGGTGCCGCGCCGGGGCGGCGGGGCCCGCGGCCGCTGGCGGCGGGGATGTCCTGGACGTCTCGTGGGTCATGGCCGACGACCGTGCCATCGGACGCCTGAACGCATCCTGACCGCTCGTACGGGAACGGTCCGCCCTCGATCATCGTCTACAGTAACGTAGACGGTCTACGGAAATGTAGACGGCTGGGGTGCCGTGCGCCCGGAGAGGACTCATGCCGATGACCACGTCCGTGGTTCTGTCGTCGCAGCTCGCGGTGAACCCGCTCGACGCCCAGTCGCTGCTGGCCGCCTTCGGCGTGCTCGGGGTGGGTGTCGTGATGTTCGCCGAGACGGGCCTGCTGATCGGGTTCTTCCTGCCGGGCGACTCCCTGCTGTTCACGGCCGGCCTGCTGTGCACCGGCACCGGCCGGCACGGCGTGCATCTGTCGCTCGGTCCGCTGCTGGCCGCGGCGGCGATCGGCGCGCTGGCCGGCGCCCAGTTCGGTTATCTGATCGGACGCCGGGCCGGCGGCGCCCTGCTGGCGCGCAGCCGCTCGGCGCGGCTGCGCGAGGGCGCGGAGCGAGCGGAGCACCTGCTCGCGCGCTACGGCCACGCCAAGGCGATCTTCCTGGCGAGGTTCGTGCCGGTGGTGCGGACGGTGCTGAACCCGCTGGCCGGGGCGCTGGAGGTGCCGGTCCGGGCGTTCACCGTGTGGCAGGTGGCCGGCGGCCTGGTGTGGAGCCTCGGCCTGACCCTGGCGGGCTACGCGCTGGGCTCCTCGATCCCGAACGTGGACCGCTATCTGCTCCCGCTGGTCGCGCTGATCGTCGTGGTGTCGCTGCTCCCGCTCGCCGCCGAGCTGTACCGGGGCCGCCGCGGGCGCGCCGAGGAGAAGGAGGTCCGGGGATGATCCTGGCATTCGACGGGGCGCCGATCGACGGCTCCGCCTACCGGGACGTGACGGTGCTCGCCCAGCACGCGCCGGCCTGGCTGGACTCCGCGGTGGCGGTGTGGTCGGACTACGGGCTCGCGGTGTTCGCCCTGCTCATGGCCCTCGGCTGGTGGCGGGCCCGAGGGTCCGGGGCGGCCGCGGCGGTGACCGCGCTGGCCGTGCCGGCGGTGGTGGTCCTGGCGTACGGCGTCAACGCCGTGCTCAAGCTCGCCGTGCGCGAGGACCGGCCCTGCCAGAGCCTGCGGGTGACGACCCTGGAGGCGTGCCCGGCGCACGGCGACTGGTCGTTCCCCAGCAACCACGCGGCGATCGCGGCGGCCGCCGCGGTGGCGCTGCTGTTCGTCTCGCGGCGGCTGGGCGCGGTCGCCTGCGGTGCGGCGGTCGCCATGGCGGCCTCCCGGGTCTGGATCGGCGTGCACTACCCCCATGACGTCGTGACCGGAATGGTGGTGGGCGGGCTCGTCGCGCTCGCCGCGATGTCCCTGGTCCGGCGCCGGTCCGCCGCGCTGGCCCACCTGCTGACCTCGGCGGCCCCGCTCCGTCCGCTGCTGTCGGCCTCGTGAACCGGAAGGACACCGCCGAGCTGGCCGGCAGCGCCGGTCTCGGCGCGTGGGCGGCGTTCGCCGTGCTGACCATGGTCGTCACCGGCCGGGGCGGTTCACCGCTCTGGCTGGACGACGGCTTCCTCGGCTGGGCGGCCGGCCACCGCCCCGACGTGGCCGTGGCGATGGCACGGGGCGTGACCAGCACCGGTACGGGGGTGGTTCCCTACGTCCTGGCGGCCGTGGCCGGCGCCGTGGCGGGGCGCACCGCGCGGCAGCGGCTGCTCGCGGCCGCGCTCTGCCTCGCCTGCCTCGGTACGGGGCAGGCGCTGCGGTACGGCGCGATGGAGCTGGTCCACCGGCCGCGCCCGCCGCACGGGGACTGGGCGACGCACGCGAGCGGCTGGGCGTTCCCCTCCGGGCACACCACCACGGCCGCCCTCACCGCCGGGATACTGATCGTCGCGCTGACCCTGCGCGCCCCGCACGGCGGCACCGCACTGCGGATCGCCCTCGCCTGCTGGGGTCTGCTGGTGGGGCTGACCCGCTGCTACCTCGGCGTGCACTGGTTCACCGACGTCCTGGGCGGCTGGCTGTTCGCCGCCGGCTGGCTGGGGACGTGCCTGTGCGTGGCCGCCCACGTGCCGGCGGCCTCGTCCCTCACCCGCCGGGCGGAACCGCCCGCGGAGCCGGCGGAAGACCCGGCGCGCCCGCACTGAGGCCCGCCCGGATCCCGTCCACCACTGGCACTGCACGTGCGGAGTGGTTCTCGTCCCCGGGCCCGGGGACCGGCTCGGCGCCCGGCTCCCCTCCCGCCACCTGACCGGATGCCACCCCGCCCTCCCCCGGACGGCCGCGCGTACGGCGCCGGGGCGTAGTACCGCGGTACCACCCGCCCCGCGGGCTTCGGTCCGCGGTACCACCGAATCCGGACATTCCGGTCCTAGCGTTGCGGAGGAGGCGCGGGCCGGCCCGGCGCCGCGGTCCCCGGACGAGGGAGTACGCGCATGATCGAGGCAGAGCAGCTCACCAAGAGGTACGGGGAGAAGACCGCCGTCGACGGTCTGGGCTTCACGGTGCGACCGGGGACGGTGACCGGTTTCCTGGGGCCCAACGGCGCGGGCAAGTCCACGACGATGCGCATGGTCGTCGGGCTCGACGCGCCGACCAGCGGCTCCGTCACGGTGAACGGGCGGCGCTACGCCCGCCACCGGGCGCCGCTGCAGGAGGTCGGCGCGCTGCTGGAGGCGAAGTCGGTGCACCCGGGGCGCTCGGCCCGCGGCCACCTCAGGGCCCTCGCGCTCACCCACGGCATCCCGCGCCGCCGGGTCGACGAGGTCGTCGAACTGGCCGGTATCGGCAGCGTCGCGACGAAGCGCGCCGGCGCCTTCTCCCTCGGCATGGGCCAGCGCCTGGGCATCGCCGCCGCGCTGCTGGGCGACCCGCAGACGGTGATGCTGGACGAGCCCGTCAACGGCCTGGACCCCGAGGGGGTGCGGTGGATCCGGAACCTGCTCACCTCCCTCGCCGCCGAGGGGCGCACGGTCTTCGTCTCCTCGCACCTGATGAGCGAGGTGTCGCTGGTGGCGGACCATCTGATCGTCGTCGGCCGGGGCCGGCTGCTGGCCGACACCACCGTGCGGGAGCTGGTCCGCGCGGCGGGCGGCGACAGCGTGCGGGTCGCGACGGCCGACCCCGCGCGGCTGCGGGACGTGCTGGCCGGTCCCGGTGTGGAGATCACCGGCCGCATCGGCTCCGAGGAACTGCAGGTGACCGGGGTGTCCGCACGCGAGATCGGCCTGAAGGCCGCCGAGCACGGGATCGCCCTGTTCGAGCTGACCTCGAAGGCGGTGTCGCTGGAGGAGGCGTTCATGGAACTGACCCGGGACGCCGTGGAGTACCACGGCGGCAGGACGGGCGCCGAGACCTCCGGGAGCGTGGCATGAGCACCCTCACCGCGACATCCGAGACCCCCGAGACTCCTGAGACCCCCGGGACCGCGCCGGCCGCCGAGAGCCGCCCCGCCTACCGGGTGACCGGCCGGCGCGTGCTGTCCTCCGAGTGGGCCAAGCTCTGGTCGCTGCGCTCCACCTGGATCACCCTCGGCCTGGGCCTGCTGTTCCTCGTCGCCTTCGGCGTCATCGCCGCGAGCCACTACAAGTCGGGGCTCGGCTCGGGCCGGCCCCCCGAGCGCGACTTCGCGAACGCGACGGCCGTGAGCCTGTCGCTGTTCGGCACGAACTTCGCCCAGCTGGCCCTCGGTGTGCTCGGCGTGCTTGTCACGGCGGGCGAATACTCCACCGGGATGATCCGCTCGACCATGGCCGCGGTGCCGCGCCGGCTGCCCGTGCTGTGGTCCAAGGCGGCGGTGTACGGGCTGGTCGCACTGGTGGTCGCGACCGCCGGCGCGTTCGCCGCCTTCCTGGCCGGCAGCCGGATCGTCGCCGGGACGCCCGTCGCCATGGGCCTCGGCCACGCCGGAGTCGTACGCGCCCTGCTGGGGGCCGGGCTCTACCTCGGCCTGGTCGGCGTGATCGGCACCGCACTGGGCGCGCTGCTGCGGTCGGTGGCGGGCGGCATCTCGGTACTCGTGGCCGCCCTCATGCTCGTACCCGGACTGGTCTCCCTGCTGCCGAGTTCGTGGCAGGGCGACATCAGCCCCTACCTGCCGAGCCACGCGGGCCAGTCGCTCTTCGCCCTGACACGCGACTCGGCCACCCTGTCGCCGGGCGCCGGACTCCTGGTCTTCCTCGGCTGGATGGTGCTGGCGCTGGCCGGAGCGGCGTACCGGCTGTTGCGCAGCGACGTGTGAGCGGCGGCCGGCCGCATGATGGGCCGATGACCTCCGCGACCGCCGAGGACCTCGGCGCGATGGGTCCGCTGGTCGCCCGGCTCGGCCGGGCCGGCCAGCGGCTCCGGCACGCCGACCGGGCCCGTCCGTGGGTGCTGGACGCCGCCGTCGTGTGCCTGGTGCTCTCGGTGTTCTGCCTGCCGGACCTGCTGCACGCGATCGGCGGGGACGGCGACGGGCCGCGCCGTTTCCGCGTGGCGTTCACCCGGCTGCCTCTGGCGGGCATGGCGGCCGTGCAGGCCGGTCTGGTGCTGCCGCTGCTGTGGCGGCGCCGGGCGCCCGCCGTCGCCTTCGGCGCCGTCACGGTCGTGTTCGTCCTCCAGTGGTCGCTCGGCGCCGCGCTCCGCGCGGACGTCGCGCTGTTCGTGGCCCTGTACAGCCTGGCCCTGCACGGGCGGCTGCGGCAGCTGCCCTGGGCCTGCGCGGTCCTGGCGGGTGCGCTGGGCCTGGTCGCGGCGCGGGTCTCGGCGGCGGTGCCGGTCTCGGACGCGCTCTTCTTCCTGCTCAGCACGGCCACCGCGGCCCTCGCGCTCGGCCTGATGATCCGCATCCGGCGGGCCCAGCTGGCCGGGCTGCGGGACCGCGCGGCCCGGCTGGAGACCGAACGCGACCAGCGCGGCAGGCTGGCCGTCGCGGCCGAACGGGCCCGGGTGGCCCGCGAGATGCACGACATCGTCGGCCACAACCTGTCCGTCATCATCACCCTCGCCGACGCCGGCGCCTACGCCACCGCCGCCTGCCCGGAGCGGGGCGAGGAGGCCCTGCGCCTGATCGGTGACACCGGCCGGCAGGCCCTGAGCGAGCTGCGCCGGGTGCTCGGCGTGCTGCGCGAGGGCGACGGCCCGCGCGCCGGGCTGGAGCTGAGCCCGCAGCCGGGCCTCGCGGACATCGACGCGCTGTGCGAGGGGGTGCGCGCCGCGGGCCTGGAGGTCGTCTACCGTACGGCCGGTGACGTCGACGCCCTGGACAGCGGGGTGCAGCTCACGGTCTACCGCATCGTGCAGGAGGCCCTCACGAACACCCTGAAGCACGCCGGGGCCGGCGCCCGCGCGAACCTGGCGATCGTCGTGGAGGACGCGCGGCTGACGATCGCCGTCCAGGACTCCGGCCCGCCCGTCCCGGCCGGCCGTCCCGGCACGGCGAACGAGGAGGGACACGGACTGGTGGGCATGCGGGAACGAGCCGCTCTCTACGGCGGACACGTCAGCGCCGGCCCCCTCGGCCCGGGGTGGACGGTGCGCGCCGCCCTCGACCTCGCTCCCCAGGGCGGTGCCGCCGGGTGACCACCGTGCTCGTCGTGGACGACCAGCCGCTCCAGCGGTACGGCTTCCGTATGCTGCTGGACTCCGTGCCCGGGACGGAGGTGGTCGGCGAGGCCGCGCACGGGACCGAGGCCGTGCGCAAGGCCGCCGAACTGCGCCCCGACGTCGTCCTGATGGACGTGCGGATGCCGGGCATGGACGGCATCGAGGCCACCCGCCGTATCGTCGCCGCGGGCGGCCGTTCCCGGGTCCTCGTCCTGACCACCTTCGACCTCGACGAGTACGTCCACGCGGCCCTGCGCGCCGGGGCCAGCGGCTTCCTGCTCAAGGACGCCCGTCCCGAGGAACTCCTCTCGGGCATCCGCGCCGTGGCCGCCGGAGACGCGGTGATCGCGCCCGCGCTCACCCGCCGCCTGCTGCACGAGTTCGCCCGTCTCGTGCCGGCCGGCGGCGAGGGCTCCGGCGGGGACCCGCGCCTGAGCGCCCTCACCGACCGCGAACGCGAGATCCTGGTCGCCATCGGCAAGGGCTGGACCAACAGCGAGATCGCCACGCGGTTCGTGCTCTCGGAGTCCACAGTGAAGACGCACGTCGGCCGCGTCCTGTCCAAGATCGGCGCCCGGGACCGCGTCCAGGCGGTGATCTTCGCCTACGACCACGGCCTGGCCCGGCCGCAGGCCGGCTAGCCCCGGTCCGGCCGGACGGAGGGCCCTTCCCGCTCATCCGTACGGGGTATCCGCCGCCGCACCCGCGTGTGTCCGCGGCCGGCGGCGGGCGAGTGTGCGCACCGTGGGACCTACGGAACCGGGATCACGGTGAGGACAGATGATCGTATCGGTGGTGTCGATGCCCGGAGGGGCCACCACGCGTACGGGCCCGGCGGAGGCACGGGAACTGCTGGCCGCCTCCTCCTTCCTGCTGGTCGACGTCCAGCTCGCGGGCGAGCCGGAGCCCGACGAGGCCGGGATCGTCGGCGCGCTCGGCCTGGAGTCCGAGTGCCCGCCCTGGTTCGGCAGGGCGGAGGAGCCGGTGCGGGCCCAGTTCCTCGGCGACCGGGCCGGCTTCGTGGTCCCCGTCGTCCAGGGCGGCCGGGTCATCCACGTCCACGTCATGGCGACGGAGCGGCACCTGGTCACCCTGCACCGGGGGCCTGCCCGGACGCTGGAGGCCCTCCTCTCCCGGCTCGCCGAGGAGAACCCGCCCGACACCGTGGCCCTGCTGTTCCTGCTGCTGCAGGAGGCCCTGGACACGTTCCGGCGGGCCGCGGTGGCGGACCTGCTGGTGGTGGAGGACCTCGAGGACGAGATGTTCGACCGCCGGCGTCCCGACCAGGTCTACCGCCTGGCGCGGCTGCGGCGGCGCGCCGCGCTCCTGCACCACTACCTGCTGCCCTACCTCCAGGCGACGGACGAGCTGATCATGCGCAGGATGCTCAACCGGGACTTCCCCGAGGAGCGCCAGCGCCTCGCCCGGGAGTTCCAGCACACCGGCCGGCTGGTGCTCACCGACATCCAGTCCCTGCAGGAGGCCACCCGCCGCGCCTTCGCCAGCTACTCCTCGCTGGTCTCGGGCGAGCAGAACGGGGTGATCAACCGGCTGGCCATCGTCTCCACGATCTTCCTGCCGCTGACGTTCCTGACCGGCTACTTCGGGATGAACTTCAGCTACCTCACGGACGAGATGGAGAGCCGGGCCGTGTTCTGGCTGCTCGCCGTGGCCCTGCAGGCGGCGGTCCTGGGCGGCGCCCTGTACGTGCTGCACCGCACCCACATCTGGCGCAGGCTCCGGGACGACGAGGGGATACGGGACGTGTGAGCGCGGCGCCCCGGGGCCGCCCGGGGTCACTCGGGGGCGAAGGAGAAGCTGCGCCACGGACCGGTGGCCCTCACCACCACGTCCGAGCCCTGCATGTTCAGGTAGATGCTCTCCTTGCCCTTCGGCGCGGTGCAGTCGGGCGTCTTGAACAGCAGGATGCTGTTCTGGGTGAAGTTGTCGACGCGGGTGACGTCCGCCCTGAAGCGGTGGCACCCCTCGATCGACGGGTTGGTGAAGGACTGCACCGGTCTGACGCCGTTGTGCCCGGTGATCGTGCCGGACGCCTGGTCCTGGCAGGCGGCCAGTCCCACCCCGGCCGTCGCGACGCAGGCGAGCGCGGCCAGCGGACGTGAAACACGCATCGGTCCTCCTGTGTGTACGGAGAGCGTGTACGGAGAGCCGGCTGGAAGGTGGTCCCGCCCCACCACTATCCGCCGCAGCGGGCGGACCCGCCTGGCGAGTGCGGCGGCCCCGGCCGCTGGGCGGCCGTGCAGGGCCCCGCACGCGGGCAGTCCGTCCTGCGCCGGGCGATAGTGGTGACGTACCGGCAGTTCCGCACCGCGCCCCCGAGGAGGCCCCGTTGGCCGGACCGGACCGGGGATCGCGGGTGGTGGTCGTGATGGGCGTGTCCGCGTCCGGCAAGTCCACCGTCGGAGCACGGCTCGCGCAGCGGCTCGGCGTTCCGTTCCTGGAGGGCGACGACCTCCACCCGGCCGCCAACCGCGCCAAGATGGCGTCGGGACACCCCCTCGACGACGCCGACCGGCGGCCCTGGCTGGCGGCGCTCACGGAGTGGATCCGCGCCGCGTCCGGCGGGCAGGGGGGCGTCGCCTCCTGTTCCGCGCTCAAGCGCGCGTACCGCGACCAGTTCCGCCGCACCGGAGCGGACCTGTGGTTCGTGTACCTGGCGCTCGACCGAGCGGTCGCCGCGGACCGCATCGCGCACCGCAAGGGGCACTTCATGCCGCCGGCGCTGCTCGACAGCCAGTACGCCACCCTCGATCCGCTGCACCCCGACGAGCAGGGCGTCACCATCGACGCGTCCCGGGACACGGACCAGGTCGTGCGGGCCGCGCTGCGTTCCGTGTGCGGGCCGGACCGCTGACGCGCGCCTCCGCACCGCGCGGCCCGCCGGCCGGAGCGCGGGCGCGGACGGTCCGTCCTAGGCTGACCGAGGGGGGCCGTTCGGGTGAATCGCTTGCCGGAAGGGGTGCCCCGATGGACGACTACCCCCTGATCGAGAACCACGGCCTGCTCGGCGATCTGCAGACGGCGGCCCTGGTCACCACGGACGGAACGGTCGACTGGCTCTGCCTCCCCCGGTTCGACTCGCCCAGCGTCTTCGGCGCCCTGCTGGACAAGGACAGGGGCGGCCACTGCACGGTGCGGCCGACGCACGCGATGTACGCGACCAAGCAGCTCTACCTCCCCGACACGGCGGTCCTGGTGACCCGCTTCATGACCGAGGCGGGCGCGGGCGAGGTCCTGGACTTCATGCCGGTGACCGGAAGGGCGGCCACCGACTGCCACCGGCTGGTCCGCCTGGTGCGCTGCGTACGCGGCGCCATGACGTTCGACGTCGAGATCGCGCCCCGGTTCGACTACGGCCGGACGGCGCACCGGCTGCACATCACCGAGCACGGCGCCCTGTTCGCGGCGGAGAACGGCGCGGTGCTCACCGTGCACCCCATCCGCGAGCCGGAGGACGAGCGGCTCGTGGACGTCCTCACGGACCGGGGGAACGACCTGCACTTCACGCTCAGCCTGGCGGCGGGCCAGCAGCGCGGTCTGATGCTGGAGTCGGCCGCAGACGGACCGCCCCGGCAGCTCCGGCTCGCGCAGTACCAGGAGCTGTTCGACGAGACCATCAGGTACTGGCGCACCTGGCTCGGCCAGTCCCAGTACTCGGGGCGCTGGCGGGAGACGGTGGAACGCTCGGCGATCACCCTGAAGCTCATGACGTACGCCCCGAGCGGCGCCCTGGTGGCCGCCCCGACCACGGCGCTCCCCGAGCAACTGGGCGGCGAGCGCAACTGGGACTACCGGTTCACCTGGATCCGTGACGCCTCCTTCTCCGTGTACGCCCTGCTGGGGCTGGGGTTCACCGAGGAGGCGAGGGCGTTCATCAACTGGCTGGGCGACCGGGTGCGGGAACGGGCGGGCAGCGACGGGGACTCGGGTCCGCTCAACATCATGTACCGGGTCGACGGGTCCTCCGACCTGAAGGAGGAACTGCTGGAGCACTGGGAGGGCTACGCCGGCTCCGCCCCGGTGCGGATCGGCAACGGCGCCGCGACCCAGCTCCAGCTCGACATCTACGGCGAGGCGCTGGACAGCATCTATTTCGCGCACCGGCACGGGATCAGGCTGGGGCACCAGGGCTGGACCTCGCTGCTGACCAACCTCGAGTGGCTGGTCGACCACTGGGACCAGGCCGGAGAGGGCCTGTGGGAGACCCGGGGCGGACGCCAGAACTTCACCTACGGCCGGGTCATGTCGTGGGTGGCGTTCGACCGCGCGCTGCGGCTCGCCCAGTCGCACGGCCGGCCGGGCCCGACCGCCCGCTGGAGCAGCGAACGCGACGCGATCTACGAGCAGGTCATGAGCCGGGGGTGGAGCGGGAAGCGCCGGGCCTTCGTGCAGCACTACGGCAGCGACGTGCTCGACTCCTCACT
This sequence comes from Streptomyces sp. NPDC003720, assembly GCF_042875075.1. Taxonomy (NCBI): domain Bacteria; kingdom Bacillati; phylum Actinomycetota; class Actinomycetes; order Kitasatosporales; family Streptomycetaceae; genus Streptomyces; species Streptomyces sp. NPDC003720. The sequence goes on along the minus strand of NZ_JBIANZ010000012.1, from coordinate 56,459 downwards.
GCTGCGCATGTCCACGGTCGGGTTCATCACCCCCGAGGACCCGCTGTGGACGTCGGCGCTCGACGCGATGGAGCAGGAACTGGTCAGCGACAGCCTGGTCTACCGCTACAACCCCGAGGCCTCGCCGGACGGCCTGCGCGGTTCGGAGGGCACCTTCTCGCTGTGCACCTTCATGTACGTCGACGCGCTGGCGCGGGCCGGACGCACCACCCGGGCCCGGCTGGTGTTCGAGAAGATGATGGGGTACGCCAACCACCTGGGCCTGTACTCGGAGGAGATCGATCCGACGGGTCGTCAACTGGGAAACTTTCCGCAGGCGTTCACCCATCTCGCGCTCATCGACGCGGCGCTCACCCTGAACGACGCCCTGACGCCCCGCTAGCGGGGCCCGGGTTCAGCCCGCCGGCGGCACGGGGCCGAGCAGCACGAGGGTGTCGTCCGGCGCCGTGCCGGCGAGCGGCGCCGCCCCGGTGACGGGTTCCAGTGCGCCGCCGCGCCGCACGACGAACAGGGCGTCGGACCCGGGCGGCCGGGGCGCGGACGCCGGCTGGACGTGGAAGCGGGCGCCCCGCTCGTGGCGGTCGGCCACGGTGTGCCGGACCAGCCGTCCGCCGAAGAGGGTGCGGCCGGCCGTGTAGGGGGCGACCACGCCCTCGCCGCCGGGCGGCGGCCCGAGCCGGTGGACCGGGCCGTCGACGCTGTCCTCCATGACGATGGCGGCGAGGGCGTTGAAGTCGTCGTCGGCCGTGAGCAGGTAGACCGAGGTGATGCCCTCCAGCCGGGCCCGCGGGTCGGTGGCCGTGGCCATCAGCTCCCCGGCGACCAGTTCGAGCCCCGCCGCCTCGATCCGCTCGCGCTCGTCGGCGCCGCCCGCCCACATCAGCACGTCGGCGCCGGCGGCGCGCAGCGCCCGGGCGAGGTCGACGACCCACGGATCGCCGCCCACCAGCAGCGGGCGGGCCCGCGCCGGACGGCTGACGCCGAGCCCGCGGGCGAAGGGCTTCGCCGTGACCGCGTAGACCAGGACGGTTCCCACGATCACCAGGAAGGTGACGGGGAGGATCTTCCCGGCGCCGCGCAGTCCCGCGGCCGTGAGCGAGGCGGAGAAGGTGGTGGCGGTGGACGCGGCCACGATGCCGCGCGGCGCCATCCAGCCGACGAAGGCCCGCTCGCCCGCCCGGAGCCGCGTGCGGACGGTGGACAGCAGGGCGACCAGCGGCCTGACCACGAGCACGAGCAGGGCGACCAGCCCGAGCGTGGGCAGCAGCACCGGGACGACGGACTTCGGCGTCACGGTGGCCGAGATGGAGACGAACAGCAGGCCGATGATGAGCTGCACGAGCGTCTCGAAGAACGGCCGGCGTGCGGGCATGTCGAGTCCGGGCAGGTTCGCGACGGTCAGCCCGATGACGATCGCGGCGATGAGGCCGGTGTCGTCGTAGGCCATGTCGCAGCCCGCGGCCACCGCGACGACGGTGGCGAGCTGGGCCAGGGTGCCCAGCGTCTCGCCCAGCCGGAGCCGCCGGAGGGCGAACCAGAGCAGCGCGGCGCCGACCGCCCCGCCGACGAGTCCGAGGGTGATGCCCGCGAAGAACGCTCCGAAGCGGAAGTGCCCGCTGCGCAGCCCGCCGGAGACGATGGAGTGGAAGACGACCGCGCCGAGGATGCCGCCGACGGGGTCGATCAGCGAGCCCTCCCACATCAGGACGCGGCGCACCCCGTCCGAGGGCCGGACGTGCTCCAGCAGGGGCCCCACGACGGTCGGCCCGGACACCACGAGGATGACCCCGATCATGCTGGCCACGGCCACCGGCACCCCGAACAGGGCGGGCGCCGTGCCCACCACGGTCCCCCAGGTGAGCGCCACGCCGAGCACCATCAGCCGGACGACGACGGAGCGGGTGGCGCCCTTGAGATGGCGCAGGTCGAGGCCCAGCCCGGCGTCGTACAGGATGATCGCCACGGACAGGGACACGAGCGGGGAGAACGCCGGGCCCAGCAGCAGGTCGGGGCGGACGTCGTCGGTGAGGGCGCCGGCGGCGAACCCGGCGGGCAGCAGCAGGATCAGGGCCGGGATCCGCAGCCGGCTCGCGAGGATCTGGCATCCGACGGCCAGGGCCACGGTCAGCCCGAAGCCCAGCAGGATGTCGTCCTCGCTCACCCGGCGCGCGCCCCCGGTTGCGAACCGGCCACCGGATCAGGCCTCGTCACCGGTGCCGGCGCTCCGTAGGTCCGCCTCGGTGAGGCCCTCCAGCTCGCCGTGGGTGTCCAGCCAGTACAGCAGGGCGACCGCGGGGACCACGAGCACCAGGGCGACGAGGATGACGAGGCCCAGCCAGCGCAGCGTGGTGTGCGCGCCCGCGCCCTCGGCGACGGTCAGCGAGGTCGGTACGAGGTAGGGACGTTGCGCCATGCCCCAGGCGAGCACGGCCGAGGCGACCGCGGCGACCGCGGTCACCCGCGACCAGGCCCCGGACGGGCGGGTCAGCAGAAGGCCGGTGGCCGCGGTGCACACCGCCGCGACGACGACGAAGAACAGCCCGACGCCGTGCGTGAGCCCGTGCCACACGTGCGGGGCGTCCCCGTGCGTGACGACGAGGGTGATCACGGCGAGCACGGCGAGGGCGGCCAGCGCGCCCAGTGCCCGCCGCCGGAAGTAGCCGTCCAGGTCCGGCGCGGCGAAGCGCCGGGCGTCGGCGGCGAGGAAGACGGCGCCGAGCGACGCCGTGGCCGCGATGGCGAGCAGCCCGAACAGCAGCGAGGTGGGGTTGGCCCAGGCGTCCGTCGACGCGGTGGTCGTCGAGGTCACCCGGCCCGAGGCGACGCCCCCGGCGGCGGCGCCGAGGAAGAACGGCGTCAGGAGCGAGGCGACGGCGAACATGGCCCCGTACAGGCGCCGTCCGGCCAGCCTGCGGACCGGCTTGCGCAGGGCGAAACCGGCGCCGCGCAGCACGGTCCCCAGGGCGGCCAGCGCCAGCGGCAGCCACATCGAGACGAACACCCGCTGGAAGAAGGCGGGGAACCCCGTCCACATGATGACCAGCACGAAGATCAGCCAGACGTTGTTGACCTCCCAGACGGGGGCCATCGCGTGGTCGATCAGCCGCCGCGGACGCTCGCCGCGCTCGGCTCCGCCCGCCGTCAGGTCCCAGAACCCGGCGCCGTAGTCGGTGCCGCCGCCGCAGGCGTAGGCCGCCACGCCGAGCAGCAGGACGACGGCGATGACCCCGGCGATCACAGGAACCTCCCGGCGGAGCGCGGCCCGTACGGCGTGTCGGTCTCCGGCGTCGGGGGCGGCGGCCCGCCGGCGGTGTCCGGCTTCCGCCAGCGGGAGCGCATCTTCAGCAGGACCACCAGGAACGATCCGAAGACGAAGACGTACACGACGATCACCAGGGCGAACATCAGCCACAGGGCGCCGGCGCGGGTCGACGTCACCGCCTCGGCGACGCGCATGTTCTGGTACACGATCCACGGCTGGCGGCCCACCTCGGTGGTGATCCAGCCGCACTCGACGGCGACCACGGAGGCCACGCCGGCGCACGCGGCGACGCGGTAGAACCACGGGGAGGCCGGCAGCCGGCGGCGGCGCAGCCACACGAGGGCGTACCAGAGGGCGAGCAGGATCAGCAGCGAGCCGATGAAGACCATGGTGTCGAAGGCGAAGTGGGCGATCGTCGCCTCGGCGGGGGTCGGCCGGTCGGCGGCCGGCACCGAGGTGAGACCGGTGACCTTCGTGTCCGGCCGGAAGCCGGCGAGGATCGAGTCGAGCTGGGGGATGCGGATGCCGCCGGCGACGCTGCCGTCGGGGCGCAGCCGGCCGTAGAGGTACTCCGCCTGGTGCGTGTCGGTTTTCCAGACGATCTCCATGGCGGCGAACTTCACCGGCTGCTTGTGGAAGACCTGCCGGGCGATGGAGTCGCCGAGCACGAACTGCACCGGCGTGAAGACGGCGGCGACCGTGAAGGGGATCGTGAAGCCGAGCCGGTGGTAGCGGTCCCGGCGGCCGCGCAGCCAGCCGGTCGCGTAGACGCCGGCCACCACGTAGCCGGCCGTCACGAACATCGCGACGACGAAGTGCCAGTACTGCGGCCCGAACATGGGCGTGAAGACGGCCTTCCAGAGGCTCACGTCCACGGGGTTTCCGGCCGCGTCGAGGGTGAAGCCGCGCGGGGTGTTCATCCAGGAGTTGGCGGCCAGGATGCCGAAGGCGCCGAGCAGGGCCACGAAGGGCAGCGGCAGCCCGAGCAGGAAGTGGGTGCGGGAGGGCAGCCTGCGCCAGCCGTACAGGTAGACGGCGATGAGCACGGCCTCCAGGAAGAAGGCCCAGGCCTCGACGCCGAACCCGATGCCGAAGACGTCGCCCCACCGGCCGAGCATGCCCGGCCAGAGCAGCCCGAACTCGAAGGACAGCACGGTGCCGGTGACGACGCCGATGGCGAACTGGACGGCCATGGCGGCCGACCAGCGCCGGGCCAGCAGCAGCGCGGTCTCGTCGTTCCGGCGCAGTCCGTAGCCGTGCATGATGAGCGTGATCAGCGGGAGTGCGACGCCCAACGGCACCAGGATGATGTGGGAGGCCAGGGTGAAGGCCATCATCGAGCGGGCCGGGAGGGTCTGCGGGGGCACGTCCGCCAGGGACAGGACCGTGTGCATGCGCGCCTTTCCGGAAGCCGACGCGGGTGGTGCGGGTCAGCCGCCGGTGGCGAAGCCCGGGAACAGGGTCATACCGCCGTCGACGTACAGCGTGGTCCCGACGACGTAGTCCATGAGGTCGGAGGCGAGGCCCACGACGGCGTTGGCGATGTCCTCGGGGTCGCCGACCCGGTTGTAGGGGATCAGCCGCAGGAGGTCCTGCTCGGCCTCCGGGGTCTCCCAGGCGCCGCGGTTGATGGGGGTCTTGATGGCGCCCGGGGCGACCGCGTTCACCCGGATCTTCTTCGGGGCCAGCTCCTGCGCGAGGGTCGCCATCATCATCTGCACGCCGCCCTTGGAGGAGGCGTAGTTCACGTGCCCGGACCAGGGGATGAGCTGGTGCACGGAGCTCATGCAGATGATCTTCCCGGCCGCCCGGGACACCTCCGGGACCACGCCGCGGCGCAGGAACTCCCTGGTCGCCTCGCGGGCGCAGAGGAACTGCCCGGTGAGGTTGACGTCGAGGACCTTCTGCCACTGGGCGAGGGTCATGTCGGTGAGGTGGGCGTCCCGTTGCAGGCCCGCGTTGGCGACCAGGATGTCGATCGTGCCGAACTCCTGGACCATCCGGTCGACCATGGCGACGACCTGGTCCTCCTTGGAGACGTCCGCCTCGTACGCGGCGGCCTTGACCCCGAAGGCGGTGATCTCCTCCACCACCTGCTCGGCCTCCTCGCGGCCGGCCACGTAGTTCACCACGACGTCGGCCCCGGCCCGGCCCATGGCGACGGCCGTCGCCCTGCCGATCCCGGAGTTCGCGCCGGTGACCAGCGCCTTCTGGCCCTTCAGCAGATATGCGGGGATCACACCCCGCGGTGCGCCCTCGGTGGAACTCACGATGCCCTGCTCCTTGCCTGCGTGCCCGGACCGGCCGGGCCGTGAGCCCGGGGATTCCCCGCCAGCCAAGCACCGGTGCGCCCGGCCGGCACGCCGGGACGGACCGCGTTGCGCTGCGCGGCCGAGGATCTTCGCCCGGTCGGACGCCCGACCCGGCCGGCGGGTTCGGGTGGGTCAGCCCAGCCGCTCCAGCAGGTGGTCGCCCACCCGGAGGGCGTTCGCCATGGCCGTCAGGGACGGGTTGACGGCACCGATGCTCGGGAAGAAGCTCGTGTCGACGACGTACAGGTTGTCCAGGTCGTGGGCCCTGCAGTTCAGGTCCAGCGCCGAGGACGCCGGGTCGGTGCCGAAGCGCACCGTGCCCGCCTGGTGGGCGGTGGCCCCGATCGGCATGCCCTTGTGCAGGTAGATGCTGCGGGACAGCAGCTTGTGCTCGTGCATACCGAGCCGGCCGAGCATGTGCTGCAGCTTGTGCCGCAGGTGCTTCAGGCCGGCCACGTTGTTGGACTCGTCGAGGGTGAGCCGGATTTGGCCGTCGCTCTCCAGGGTGACCCGGTTGTCCGGCTGCGGGAGGTCCTCGCCGCACAGCCAGAAGTCGACGGCGTGGTGGGCCAGCACCTCGAAGGGCATGTCCGGGGACACCGCCCCGGCCCAGCGCGGGGCCTGACCGTGGATCTGCTCGGCGTCCGACTTGCCGAGCATCTGGATCCCGCCCAGCGGGAACTCGAAGTCGTCCGCGCCCAGGTACCAGTCGTGCAGCGCGAGGGTCTTCTGGAACCGGGTGTCGTTGGGCTCCTTGGAGATCGCCATCAGGGCCAGGTTGTTGTGGCGCATGTAGTACCGGCCGACCACGTCCGAGCTGTTCGCCAGGCCGCGCGGGTGCCGGTCGTTCGCCGAGGCGAGCAGCAGGGCGGCGGAGTTGACGGCCCCGCAGGCCACGACCACCACGTCGGCCGAGAACCGGGCCTCCTCCTCGCCGGGCAGCCGGGCGACGACGGTGGTGACGCTGCGCCCGTCGGGGCTCGTCTCGAGCCTGGTCACCCGGGCGTTGGTGACCAGCGCGACGTTGGGGTGGGCGAGGGCCGGCTCCACACAGACCACCTGGGCGTCGGACTTGCCGCGCACCAGGCAGGGGAAGCCGTCCACCCGGTCGCAGCGGATGCAGGCGCTGCCGTGCGTGGCGCGGCCGTACTCGTCCTGGGTGAGGTTCACCCCGATCGGCAGGTGGAAGGGGTGCAGCCCCTGCTTCTCCAGATCGTGGCTCAACTGCTCGATGCGCGGCTCGTGTTCGACCGGCGGGTAGGCGTACTGGGCGCTGCTCGGCCCTTCGAAGGGGTCCTCGCCGTGCCGGCCGTGCACCAGATAGAGGTGCTCGGCCTGGGTGTAGTACGGCTCCAGGTCGTCGTAACCGAGGGGCCAGGCGGGCGAGACGCCGTCGTGGTGGCGCAGCTCGCCGAAGTCCTCCGTGCGCAGCCGGAACAGGGCGGCGCCGTAGAACTTGGTGTTGCCGCCGACGTAGTAGTTGACCTCGGGCGGGAACTCGTCGCCGTGCCGGTCGAGCCAGAACTCCGGGGCCCGGTACTTGGCCTTGACGAAGACGGCCGTGGAGTCCCAGTTGTCGCGCTCGCGCCGCAGGTAGTCGCCGCGTTCGAGGATCAGCACGCGTTTGCCCGAGGGGGCGAGCCGGTGGGCGATCGTGCCGCCGCCGGCACCGGTGCCGATGACGATGACGTCGTAGGAGTTCTGGCCGTCCACGGCAACACCGTCCTCGTCTTCCGGTCCGCGGCCGTTGCGGGCTCCGCCTCTTCGAACGTACGCGCCAGGAGGGAAGGCGGCACCCGGAGCGGACGCGCGCCGGCCGTCCGGTCAGAGCACGGCGATCGGGTTCACCGGTGAACCGGTGGCCGCGGGGAGCCGGAGCGGGGCGACCACGCACAGGAAGTCCCGGCGGCCCCTCTCCTCGCACGCCGTGGCCAGTTCCTCCAGGTCGAGCCAGTCGAGCAGGTGCAGCCCCATGGCGTTGACGGCGAGGACGTGCACGGGGAAGGGGACCGAGGCCACCGCGCTGGGCGCCGCGTCGCTGTTGCCGTCCGAGCCCAGGACGGACACCTGCCGCTCGGCCAGGAAGCGCATGGCCCGCGGGTGCAGTCCCGCCCTGGCCCGGGTCACGTCCCAGGCGCCGAGGTCGCGGCGGCGCAGCCGGTGACCGACCCGGACCAGCAGCACGTCGCCCGGCCCGGCCCGCACCGCCTGGGCGGCCTCGGCCGCGGCCAGGTCCTCGGCCGTGACCTGTTCGCCCGGCTCCAGCCACGGCACGCCGCGCAGGCGCGGGATGTCCAGCAGGACACCGCGGCCGACCAGGCCGTCGCGCACCAGGTCCAGGGTGAGCGCCCCGGCGCCGTCCGGGGTCACGGTGCTCGCCGGGACGCCGCCGTACAGCTCCCCGTCGAAGATCACGTGGCACAGCGCGTCGAGGTGGCTGTCGACGTCGCCGTGCACGTTCATGGCGAACCGGTCGCGGGCGAAGTGCAGTCCGGGTTCGTCGCGCTCCCGCCGGCCCGGCGCGGTCATCCGGTGGGTGGCGGGCTCGGGGCTGTCCGGGGCGGTCGCGGTCTCGACGGGCGCGGCCAGCGACACGGTGCGTCCGGACCGCACCCCGGCGGCGGCCGCCGCCACCCGCTCGGGGGTGAGCCGGTCCAGCGCGCCCCGGCCCCGCCCCGCCGCCTCTGCGGCCTGCTGCCGCAGGGAGCGGTACAGGTCCCGGAAGGCCTCGTCGGTCAGGGTGCCCGGGGTCGCCGGGGGCGCGGGGGCGGCCGGTTCCTCCGAGGTCATCGCGTGGTCCTCCGCTTCGGCCCGGCGCCGTGCTCCGCGCCGTCGTCCCAGGTGGCGGCGGGCCGGGCGGCGGGCGGACCGGCCGGCCTGCCCACCGGAGGCACGGGGCGGCCGGGCGGCAGCAACTCGACGGTCACGAAGGCGACGACGGCGGCGAGGATCACCACGGGGATCATCGCGACGCTGCCGAGCACCAGGACGACCAGGAGCACGCTGCTGACCGGCAGCCGCAGCGCGGCCGCCGACGCGGCCGCCATGCCCGCCGCCATGCCGGGCACGACGCCGAGGCCGGGCAGCGGGGCGAGCAGGACGCCCGCCGCCGCGCCGAGGAACAGCGAGGGGAAGATGGGCCCGCCGCGCAGGCTGCCCAGGCACAGCGCGTAGGCGAGGCCCTTGCACAGCAGCACGGCGGCCAGGGCGCCGACGCCCCAGGCGTACGGGTCGGCGGCCAGCCGGGCCAGGACGGCCTGACCGGACGAGGCCACGTCGCCCGGGGACCGGTGCACGGTCAGCGCGTACACGGCGGCGCACACGCCGGCGGCGAGGGCGCACAGCGTGGTGTGGACGACCGGCCGGCCCGCTGCGACGAAGGCCGCGGCCCGCCTGCCGGTGGACAGCGTCAGGTGGACGGCGACGGCCACGGCGACGGCCATCAGCACCGACCAGATCACGTCCCCCGCGTCGAGCCGGGGGAAGGGGACGCCCACCTTCACCGAGAGGGAGCCGGTGGCGAAGCCGGTCCAGCGGCCGAAACCGGTGAACACCAGCGACCCGATCCCGCTGGAGAGCAGCGCGGGCAGCATGACCGCGAAGAGCTGCGGGCCGCCCACCCCGGCCACCTCGATCAGGATGACGGCGGCGATCAGCGGGTTGCCGAAGATCGTGGCCAGGGCGGCGGCGGCGCCGGCCGCGCCGAGCAGGGCCGTGCTCTGCGGGGTGCCCGGGGCCCGGGCCAGGTTCCGGAACCACAGCGCGAGGCCGCCGCCGAGCGCGATCAGCGGGGCCTCGGGGCCGAGGGTGGCGCCGAGCGGCAGGCTCGCCGCGGCCGCGAGGATCACCCCGGGAAGGGCGGCCGGTGCCATCCCCGCCGTGTGCAGGCCGCCGGCGGGGATGTGTCCGCCGGCGCCCGGCAGACGAGTGACGACGAGGCCGACGACCAGTCCGGCGACCGTCAGCAGGGGCAGCGGCCACCACCACGGGGGGACGCTCCAGCCGAACCCGGCGGGCAGCTCGGCCCACAGCAGGTGTTCGAGTTCGTGGAGTCCGGCGAGGAAGAAGAAGGCGGCCAGCGAGACCGGGACGCCGACGGCGGCCGACAGCACCAGCGCCTTCTGGTACGGGCGGGAACGCAGCAACTCGCGCAGCCGGTCGGCCTCTTCCGGCTGGGTGCCGGCGGCGGGGGCGGCGGACGTGTCCGGCGGCGGCGTCACGGCACCGTTCCTCCCGTGTCGGCCGGGGATGTCGCGCTCACGGACCCGTGCCCGGCAGCGCCCCCTCCCTCCAGCCATTGCAGCATCCGCCCGCGGGCCCCGCACTCCCAACGTCGCCTGCGGCCCGGGCCTCGGGGCCCCGTTCGGGATGCAGTCCGCGACGACGGCCCCTTCACTGGGAGGACAGCCCGTTTCGGGAATCCTCTGGAGGCGGCCATGACCGGCAGATGGACAAGGGGAGCGGCGGGCTTGGTCCTCGCCGGGGCCGTCGCGGCCGCGGCGGCGGGCTGCTCCGACACCGGCGGCGACACGTCCGGCGCCGCCAGCAAGGCGGCCTCGGCGGCCTCCTCGCTCGCCTCCAAGGGCGGCGACGCGCTGGCCTCGGCCTCGGCGGAGGCCAAGCAGAAGCTCGACGGGGTCAAGAACGGGGTGAAGGCGAAGGACGACGTCACGCTCGGCACCACGGCGACGGGAAGCGACGGCAAGGCCACCGTCAAGGTGAGCGCCAGGAACACGGCGTCCTCGGCCAAGTCCTTCGCCGTCCAGGTCAACTTCGCCGACGCGCACGGCAATCTGCTGGACGTCACCGTGGTGACGGTCAAGGACGTGGCGGCCGGCGCCACCGGCGACGCCACCGCGCAGAGCCACCGCAAGCTGACCGGCGACGTGCACGCGACCGTCAACGCGGCGGTGCGCTACTGACACCGCCCGCACCCCGCCCGGACCCGCACCGACGGGACGGGGCCGGCACGCCTGGTGCGACGGTGGCGGCGTTCCCGGCCATATCGTGGATGCCCGAGCGTCCACGGTCACACGTCTGTTCATCGGGGGGACACCATGCGGGACACACACACGGAGCCGGTCCCGGCCGCGCGGATCGCCGTACACCGACTCGCCCCGACGCTGACGGTGCTGGTCGTCAGCCTCGTGGTCGCCGCCGTCGGCGTCTACGAGCTGTGCGGTTTCGGCCTGCACAGCCTCGACCGGCGTCCGCACCTGTTCAGCGACGGCCTGGCCACCGGCGGGGTGATCGTCGCCGCGGTGGCGGCCGGGGCCGCGGTGGGCAACCTGGCCTGGACGCTGGCGGTGGCCCGGCGCGGGGTGGACAAGTCCGGATGAGAACCTGTGCACCGCATGTGCGCACCTTTGCACTCGCGTTACCCTACGAGCTGTAGGGTCGGGCTCGCCCCGTCCCCTCCCCCAAGGTGCCCGTCACCATGCCCGCACGACAGCCGAGCCTGGTCTCCCCACCGGCTCCCGCCCAGCACGCGCCCCGCCCCGGCGCGCCCACCCCGCCGGCCGGCGACGGCCTGCTGCGCAGGCGCGCGGCGGCGGCCACCGTCTGGTACCTGCGGCTGCAGGCCGCGCTCAACATCCTCGCGGTGCTCTCCCTGCCCTTCCGCGAGGAGGTGCACGAGCACAACGTCGGGTCGTTCTTCACGCCCTACCTGGCCACCGCCGGCCTGGTCTCAGCGTTCCTCGCCCTCTTCCTCGCCGTGGTGATGCGCCGCCGCAAACGAGCCGCCTGGGTCTTCAACCTGCTCCTGGCCGGACCGCTCTTCGGCCTCTACGTCCTCGCGCTCACCCGCGCCCCCTACCGCGAGCACCTCTTCAACTGGCTCTCCGCCGCCCTGACCGGCCTGTTCGTGGCCGCCCTGCTGCTCGGCCGGCGCGAGTTCGACGCCATCGGCGACCGCTCCAACCCGCGCCTCGCCCTCGCCGTCGGCGCCGGCGGCGCCCTGGTCAGCGCCACGCTGGGCACGCTGCTGGTGCGCGAGACGAACCGGATCCCCGGCGCCACCCTCAAGGAGGAGATCTCCTACACCCTGCTGCGCGGCATCAGCGTCGGCCCGCTCGCCGACCGCGTGGACACCGTGGACGCCCCCCGCTGGGCGGACATGACCGTCAACGTGCTGATGGCGGCGACCTTCCTCCTCGTCCTCTACGCCTGCTTCCGCGCCCCGCGCGGGGCGTGCCTGCTCGGCGAGGAGGACGAGCGGCGGCTGCGCGCACTGCTCGCCGGCCACGGCGAGCGCGACTCCCTCGGCTACTTCGCGCTGCGCCGGGACAAGGCGGCCATCTTCTCGCCGAGCGGCAAGGCGGCCGTCACCTACCGCGTCGTCGGCGGGGTCAGCCTCGCCTCCGGCGACCCCATCGGCGACCCCGAGGCCTGGCCCGGCGCCATCGACGCCTGGCTCGCCGAGGCCCGCCGGCACGCCTGGACGCCGGCCGTCATGGGCGCGAGCGAGGACGCCGGCACCGTCTACTCGCGGCACGGCATGGACGCCCTCGAACTGGGTGACGAGGCGATCGTCGAGCTGGCCGACTTCACCCTGGAGGGCCGCGCCATGCGGGCGGTCCGCCAGGCCCACAAGCGGGTCCGCCGGGCCGGTTACACCGTCCGCGTCCGCCGCCACGAGGACATCCCCGAGGACGAGATGGCCCTCCTCGTCGACCGCGCCGACCACTGGCGCGACGGCGCCACCGAGCGCGGCTTCTCCATGGCCCTGGGCCGGCTCGGCGACCCCGGCGACGGCCGCTGCGTGATGCTGGAGTGCCGGGACGCGGACGGCGTCCCCCGGGCGCTGCTCAGCTTCGTCCCCTGGGGCGAGCACGGCCTGTCGCTGGACCTGATGCGCCGGGACCGCGGCTGCGAGAACGGCCTGATGGAGTTCATGGTGGTGGAACTGCTGCTGCGCGCCGAGGAGTCGGGCGTCCAGCGGGTGTCCCTGAACTTCGCCATGTTCCGCTCGGTCTTCGAACGCGGCTCACGCCTCGGCGCCGGACCGGTGCTGCGCCTGTGGCGCTCGGTCCTCACCTTCTTCTCCCGCTGGTGGCAGATCGAGTCCCTCTACCGCGCCAACGCCAAGTACCGCCCGCTGTGGGAACCCCGCTTCCTGCTGTTCGCCAAGAGCAGCGACATCCCCCGTATCGGCCTGGCCAGCGCCCGCGCGGAGGGCTTCCTGACCCTGCCGGTGCTCAGGGGCCGGTCGTAGCGCCGGCCGGCCCCACGTCCGGGGACCACACGCCCAGCCACTGCTCGGCCCCCCACTCCTCGAACCGCTGCACCTCGGTGAACCCGAGCCTCGCCGCGAGGCGCATCGAGCGGTCGTTGGCGGTCTGGGTGGCGACCACCACCGGCGTGCCGGGAAGCACGCCGGCGAACCAGCCGAGCGCCGCCGCGCACGCCTCGGCGGCGTACCCGCGTCCCCAGGCCCGCGGCAGGAACAGGTAGCCCATCTCGGTCTCCCCGACGTCCGGACGGGCGTGGGCCGAACCCGCGTCGTGCGGTTTGAGCTCGACCATGCCGATCATCGCTCCGTCGAGCTCGACCACGAAGCGGCCGGGGCGCCGCTGGGGCGTCTCGGGCATCCGGCGCTCCAGCTCGTCACCCGGCTGCGCGCCGCCGGTGAAGGCGCCCACCTCCGGCGACGCGAACAGCTCGACGAACGCCGGACGGTCCCGGGCCTCGGGCGTGCGGAGCACGAGCCGCTCGGTCCTGATCGGAGCGGGCGGCCAGGCCGCGTACGGGAGTCGGGGCATGGCCGGCAACCTATCGCGCGCCCCCGGCAGCGGGCCGGGCGTACGCCGCGCTCACCGCATCCCCGCCGCCCGCAGCGCGGTGGGCACCGACGCCCGGACCACCCCGTTCACCTCACGCAGGCACACGCACTCGCGCTCCGTGCGCGACCGGCGTCCCCCGCGCCCAGGGCACCTCAGGCGCTCCCGTCGGCCACGATCCCGCCCCCGACGGTGAACCCGATGACCGCTCCGCCGCCCTCCCGCCGGTAGGCGAAGGGCGCCCCGCCGTGGGCCATGGCGACCTCGCGGACGATGGACAGGCCCAGGCCCGAGCCCGGCAGGGAGCGCGCGTCGGCGGCCCGGTAGAAGCGGTCGAAGATGCGGATGAGGTCACCCTCGGCGATGCCGGGCCCCCGGTCGAGCACCTCGACCCGGACCGTTCCCGGGCGCGCCGGACCGGTCACGGCGATCTCGATCGGCTCCTGGCCGCCCCGGTCGAACTTGGCCGCGTTCTCGACCAGGTTGGACAGCGCCCGCTGGAGCATCCCGGGCCGCCCGTCGGTGCGCGTGTCACCGCTCGCGCGCAGCACGATCTCCCGGCCGGTACGGCGCTTGGCCAGCCCCAGCACGTCCTCGGCGATGTCGGCGAGGTCCACCTGCTGCGGCGGCTCGCTGTCGGACTGCCCGGCCGCGAGGTCCACCAGCTCGTTGACCAGGTCGGTCAGCTCCCGGGCCTCCTGGGTGAGGTCGGCGACCAGCTCCTCCCGGCTGTCGGGCGGCAGCTCGTCGATCCTGCGCAGCAGCGAGATGTTCGTGCGCAGCGAGGTGAGCGGCGTCCGCAGCTCGTGCCCCGCGTCCTGGACCAGCCGCCGCTGGTCCTCCTCGGACTGGGCGAGGCGGCCCAGCATGCGGTCGAAGGCGCGGCCGAGCCGGCCCACCTCGTCCAGTCCGGTCACGGGCACCTGGATGCCCAGCCGGCGGGTGCGGGCCACGTCCTCGGCGGCGGAGGTGAGGATGATCAGGCGCCGGGTGATCCGGCGGGCCAGCCACCAGCCGAACAGGCCCGCGGCGACCACGACCGCCGACATCAGGATCAGCGTCCGCTGCTGCAGCGCCCGCAGCAGGTCCTCGGTGTCGCTGAACTCCTGGGCGACCTGCACCGCGCCCTTGCCGTCGCCGAGCGAGACCGTGGCGATGCGGAACAGGTCCTCGCCGACCCGGACGTCCTTGTGCTCGACCACCCGGCCGGCCGTCCGCGCCCCGGACACGGTCCGGTCCCGGGCGGTGACCGGCAGCACCGGGCTGCCGTGGTCGACGATCTCGCCCCGCGCGCCCAGCACCTGCACATCGGTGCGGGCCGGCCGGACCAGGTCGTGGCCGGGCCGGGAGGAGGAGAAGTCCTCGGGGACCATCTCGTGCTGCCGCACCTCGTCCCGCACGTCGGACACCACCTGCGTGAACACCGACTGCTGGTCGACCCGGACCAGCCGGGCGGCGGAGCTGTAGGACAGGATGCCGACGAGGATGGTCACGGCGGCGGTGACGGCCGCGAAGGACACCGCGAAGGTGGTCCGCAGTGAGACCAGCCGGGGCCGGGGCCCGGCGCCGGGCCGCCGGCCGCGCCCCACTAGTCCTCCCGCAGCACGTAACCCACGCCCCGCACGGTGTGGATCAGCTGCGGGGCGCCGGGCTCGTCCAGCTTGCGGCGCAGGTAGCCGACGTAGACGGCGAGGTTCTTGGAGCCGGGGCCGAAGTCGTAGCCCCAGATCCGGTCGTAGATCGTGGAGTGGTCGAGCACGATCCCGGCGTTGCGGACCAGCAGTTCCAGCAGCTCGAACTCGGTGCGGGTCAGCTCCAGCTCGCGGCCGCCCCGCCAGGCGCGGCGGGCCTGCAGGTCCATCCGGATGTTCGCGGCGCCCACCTGCCGGTCGGAGGCCTGCGCGTCCCGGCCGCCGTCACCGGCGGGCGGCGCGCCGGCCCCGCCCGCCGGCACCGGGCTGGTGCGGCGCAGCAGCGCCCGCAGCCGGGCGAAGACCTCCTCCACGTCGAAGGGCTTCACCACGTAGTCGTCGGCGCCGGCGTCCAGGCCGGCGATGCGGTCGGCGGTCTCCACCAGGGCGGTGAGCATGAGGATCGGGGTGCTGTCGCCCTCGGCCCGCAGCACCCGGCAGACCTGGAGCCCGTCGATGCCCGGCATCATCACGTCCAGCACCAGGACGTCCGGCGGGGTCCGGTGCGCCTGGGCCAGCGCCTCGACCCCGTCGGCGACGGCCGTCACCTCGTAGCCCTCGAGCGTCAGGGCACGCTCGAGGGCATGACGGATGGCACGGTCGTCTTCGGCGAGCAGCACAGTCTGGGGCACGCCCCCAGTCTGCCAAGGCCCCGGGCGGTTCCGCCGGGCCCGCAGGCCGACGATCACCCTTTTTACCGCGCTCTCACCGTCACAGCGGCGGGCCGCGTCAGGCGCCGGCGGCGCCGAGCCGCGCGAGCTGTTCCTCGAACGGCACGACCCGCGGCGCGGCCACGGACGCCGTCCCGGCGGCGGACAGGCCCGCCATGAGCCCGGCCAGCTCCCCCGCCGCCCGCTCGATCCGCTCGGCCAGCCCCTCGGCCCCCCAGTCCTCCGAGGCGGCGTAGACGCCGGTGGGTGCCACCACGGCCCGCAGGTACGCGAACAGCGGCCGCAGCGCGTGCTCCAGCACCAGGGAGTGCCGGCCGGTGCCCCCGGTGGCGGCGATCAGCACCGGCTTGCCGGTCAGCGCGTCCTTGTCCAGCACGTCGAAGAAGGACTTGAACAGCCCGCTGTACGAGGCGCTGAACACCGGCGTGACGACGATCAGCCCGTCGGCCCCCGCCACCGCCTCTTGGGCGGCGGCCAGGGCCTTGCCGGCGAACCCGTTGGTGAAGTTGTGCGCGATCTCGACCGCGAGGTCCCGCACCTCGACGACCTGGACGTCCACCGGCCTCCGCCGGTCCACCGCGGCGGCCAGCCGGTCGGCCAGCAGCCGGGTGGAGGAGGGCACGCCCAGTCCCGCCGACACGACGACGAGCTTCAGGTGATCGCTCATACCGTTGCCGCCTCCTTCGCGGTCAGCAGGGACTGGTGGGTCGGCGCCTCGGGCACGTCCGCCGGGCGCCCCTTCGCGAACTCCTCGCGCAGCACGGGCACGACCTCCTCGCCCAGCATGTCGAGCTGCTCCAGGACCGTCTTCAGCGGCAGTCCCGCGTGGTCCATCAGGAAGAGCTGGCGCTGGTAGTCACCGGCGTACTCGCGAAACGACAGCGTCTTCTCGATCACCTGCTGCGGCGAGCCCACCGTCAGCGGGGTCTGCTCGGTGAAGTCCTCCAGCGACGGGCCGTGCCCGTACACCGGCGCGTTGTCGAAGTACGGCCGGAACTCCCGCACCGCCTCCTGCGAGTTGCGGCGCATGAACACCTGGCCGCCGAGGCCGACGATCGCCTGCTCGGGGGTGCCGTGCCCGTAGTGGGCGTACCGCTTGCGGTACAGCTCGACCATCCGCTTGGTGTGGTCCGCGGGCCAGAAGATGTTGTTGTGGAAGAAGCCGTCGCCGTAGTAGGCCGCCTGCTCGGCGATCTCAGGCGAGCGGATCGAGCCGTGCCAGACGAACGGCGCCACGCCGTCCAGGGGCCGCGGCGTGGAGGTGAAGCCCTGCAGCGGGGTGCGGAACTTGCCCTCCCAGTCGACGACGTCCTGGCGCCAGAGCCGGTGCAGCAGGGCGTAGTTCTCGATGGCGAGGTCGATGCCCTGCCGGATGTCCTTGCCGAACCACGGGTACACCGGTCCGGTGTTGCCGCGCCCCATCATCAGGTCCACGCGCCCGTCGGCCAGGTGCTGGAGCATCGCGAAGTCCTCCGCGATCTTCACCGGGTCGTTGGTGGTGATCAGGGTGGTGGAGGTGGAGAGGACGAGCCGCTCGGTCCGCGCGGCTATGTAGCCGAGCATCGTCGTCGGGGACGACGGCACGAAGGGCGGGTTGTGGTGCTCGCCGGTGGCGAAGACGTCGAGGCCGACCTCCTCGGCCTTGAGCGCGATGGCGACCATGGCCTTGATCCGCTCGCGCTCGGTCGGCGTCCGCCCCGTGGTGGGGTCCGGCGTGACGTCGCCGACGGTGAAGATCCCGAACTGCATGGCCACCCTCCAGGTTGTTGACCGTTCAACTATAGCCGTGGAACGGTCCCCGGCCCGCCGCTATTCCCCCGCCCCCGCGGCCGCCCGGCCGGCTCAGCCGCGCCGCGCGCGCAGCCGGGCGACCTGCTCACGGCCGAAGTCCACGGTGCGCTCCATGTGCCGCACGATCACCGCGAGCTCGGTGTCGTCCAGCTCGTCGAAGAGGGAGAACCAGTCACCGGCCAGTGAGTCCCACAGCCGCCCGAACTCGGCGATCCGCTCCGGCACGGTCGCCACCAGGACCCGCCGCCGGTCCACCTCGTCCCGCCGCCGCACGACGTAGCCCGCCCGCTCCAGGCGGTCCACCAGCCGCGTCGCCGACCCCGTGGTCAGCCCGGTCAGCTCCGCCACCCGGCCCGTGGTGACCGGCGCCTCCTCGAGCGTGAGCAGGTTCAGGCACTGCAGATCGGTCGGGTGCAGCCCGATCCGGTCGGCCACGGCCTGGTTGAACAGGGCGTAGGACGCCATGTACCGCCGGGACACCACGGACAGCTCCGCCAGCAGCCCGGACCGCCCCGTCCCCTTCCCGGCCATGCCGCACTCCCCTTCGTCCGCGTCGTGCAGTGATCGTACGACCACGGCCCCGGACGCCCGGCGGGCGAACGCCTCGCCGACGCCGAAGGACGGACGCCCCCCCAATGCCGGAGGGCGTACGCGTCCCCGGGCGTACGCCTCCTCGGGCGTCACAAGGCGTACGCCTCCCCGGGATCAGAAGGCGTACGCGCCCCCGGGATCAGAAGGCGTACGCGTCCCCGGTGTCGAGGACCAGCACCTTCAGCCGGTCGTTCGTGCGGTCCCGGTCGACGGCGCCGCCGAGCCAGGCGGTGTCCACCTCCAGCGTCACCTCGGTCGGGTGCTCCTTGAGCAGCACCGCCACCGTGAGCCGCTCCCCCACCGCGTCCGGCGCCAGCGCGCCGATCCCGCACACCACCGTCCGCTCGTCCGTTCGCGCACACCCCTGGGGCAGCCGCTGTACCTCCGCCAGCGGCACCGACCAGCGCAGCAGCACGCTCGCGTCGGGCGCCGCGGCGGGCCCGTCGTTGCGCGGGGTGAGGGCGACCTCCACCCGGTCCCCGGTCATGACCGCGCTCCCGTGCAGCGCCAGATCGGCCTCGGGCACCGGAACCGCCCCGGCCGGCCCGGCCCCGCCCCCGGCCACCAGCAGGGCGCCGCACGCACCCAGCACCCACGACCTCGTCCGCATGCCGTCCCACCTCGCGCTCGCCGTCCGTGTCCGCCGTACGGATGTATGCCACGCCAATCCGTCCGGCAGGCGCCCTCCAACAGGTGACACCGCGCCCGCGTGCGAAGCTGCCCGCATGCCGGTCCTCCGCTCCGCCGCCCTCTTCGTCGTCGCCGCCCTCTTCGAGATCGGCGGCGCCTGGCTGGTCTGGCAGGGGGTCCGCGAACACCGCGGCTGGCTCTGGATCACCGGCGGGGTCCTCGCCCTCGGCGCCTACGGGTTCGTCGCCACCTTCCAGCCCGACGCCCACTTCGGCCGCATCCTCGCCGCCTACGGCGGGATCTTCGTGGCCGGCTCCCTGCTGTGGGGCGTCGTCGCCGACGGCTACCGCCCCGACCGCTGGGACATCACCGGCGCCCTGATCTGCCTGGCCGGCATGGCGGTCATCATGTGGGCGCCCCGGAACGGCGCCTGAGGGCTCACTTAGGCTGGACCGAACCGACCCGACGCAGTCCCAGGAGCAGCCCATGGCCACCGCAGCCCCGTCCGCCGCCTCCCGCATCGCCGTCGTCACCGGTGCGAGCAGCGGCATCGGCGCCGCCACGGCCCGGCAGCTCGCCCGGGCCGGCTACCGCGTCGTCCTCACCGCCCGGCGCAAGGACCGCATCGAGGCGCTGGCCGAGGAGCTGAACACGGCCGGCCACTCGGCGGCCGCCTACCAGCTCGACGTCACCGACCGCGCGGCCGTCGACGAGTTCGCCTCGGCCTTCCGGACGATCGGCGTGCTGGTCAACAACGCCGGCGGCGCCCTCGGCGCCGACCCGGTGGCCAGCGGCGACCCGGCCGACTGGCGCACGATGTACGAGACCAACGTCATCGGCACCCTCAACGTCACCCAGGCGCTGCTGCCCAGGCTGGAGGCGAGCGGCGACGGAGTGGTGGTCGTCGTCTCCTCCACCGCCGGCCACGGCACCTACGAGGGCGGCGCGGGCTACGTCGCCGCCAAGCACGGCGCCCACGTCCTCGCCGAGACCCTCCGCCTGGAGATCGTCGGCAAGCCGGTCCGCGTCGTGGAGATCGCGCCCGGCATGGTGAAGACGGAGGAGTTCGCCCTGACCCGCTTCGGCGGCGACGCCGACCGGGCCGCGAAGGTCTACGAGGGCGTGGCCGAACCCCTCACCGCCGACGACGTGGCGGAGACGATCGCCTGGGCGGTCACCCGCCCCAGCCACGTCAACGTCGACCTCCTCGTGCTGCGCCCGCGCGCCCAGGCCTCCAACACCAAGGTGCACCGGGAGTCGTGATGCCCGACCAGGACTCGCTGGAGAAGCGCCGGCTGGCCGAGGAGACGAGGAACGAACGCCAGGTCTGGTACTTCCTCGCCTACTTCCTCTTCGGCATCCACTTCGTGGCGTTCGTCATGATCTACGCCGTGCGCCACGCGAAGTAGCCCGCGCCTCCCTCGCCTCACGGCTCCGGGTTCCGCCATTCGGACGCGTCCGGCTGGCCCACACCCGTGCCCCGCGATGTCGTGGTCCGGACGGCCGCCGGCGCCCGGAGTCCGCCGCGTGGGCGGCACCGGACGCCCGGCCGCGAAGGGAGAGCGGCATGGGCAAGGCCGGGGTCATATCGGGGCGCGGGTGCTGGACCGCGGCCGTCACGGTGATGATGGCCTGTTCGACCATCCTGACCGGAACGGACCACGCGACGGCGGGCGGATCGCCGGCCCCCACGGCGCCCGTACCGCGCCTGGACTGGCGCCCCTGCGTTCCCGGCGGCCCGTTCGACTGCGCGACCGCGACGGTGCCGCTGGACCACGACGACCCCGGCGGCCGCACCGTCGGCCTGGCCGTCGTCCGGCACCGGGCCACCGGCCCCGGCCGGCGCGTCGGCACCCTGTTCTTCAACCCGGGCGGACCCGGCGGCCCCGGCACCGTGCAGATGCCGCAGCTCTACCCGTTCTTCCCGCGCGAGGTGCGGGAGCGGTTCGACATCGTGAGCTGGGACCCGCGCGGCATCGGCAGCAGCACCGCCGTCGACTGCTTCGCCACCCCTCAGGAGGCCACCGCGTGGACGGGGACCAAACCGGCCGGCATCCCGGTGGGCGCGAAGCAGCAGGCGGACACCTTCGCCGCCTACCGCGACCTGGCCCGGCGCTGCGAGCGCCGCGACCCCGAACTGCTGCGCCACGTGTCCACCGCCGACTCCGCCCGTGACCTGGACCTGCTGCGGCAGGCGGTGGGCGACCCGCGGCTGACCTACTTCGGCATCTCCTACGGCACGTTCCTGGGCGCCACCTACGCCAACCTCTTCCCCGGCAGGGTCCGCGCCATGACCCTCGACAGCAACGTGGACGCACGGGCGTACGCGGACGGCGCCCTCGGCGACGCCCCGCTCACGACGTTCCTGCGGCTCGGTTCGGACCGCAGCGCGGCGGAGGTGCTGGAACGGTTCCTCACCCTGTGCGGCAGCACCACCACCGCCCGCTGCGCCTTCTCGGCGGGCGACGCCCGGGCCACCCGGGAGAAGTTCGACGAACTGATGCGTCGGCTGCGCACGCACCCCGTGGGCGACTGGACCTACGGCCGCACCGCCGCGCAGGTGGTGAGCGGCCTCTACGTCGTCGACCCCGGATGGACCGACGTCGCCCGCGCCCTCCAGCGCCTCTGGCAGGGCCGCGCCCCGGAGCAGGCGCAGCGCCCGGCCGCGCCGCCGGTCCCGCACCCCGATCCGTACCTCGGCGACGAGCAGGCCGCCGCGGTGCTCTGCGGCGAGAGCCCCAACCCGCGCACCCCCGGCGCCTATCCCGCGCTGGAGGAGCGGGCGGCCGCCCGGGCGGGCGACGCCGGACGCGTCTGGACCTGGGCCGCCGTCGGCTGCTTCGCCTGGCCCGCCGTCGCGGCCGACCGCTACAGCGGCCCCTGGAACCGCCCGACGGCCCCGCTGCTGCTGGTCGGCACCCGCCACGACCCCGCCACCCCCTACGCGGGCGCGCGCGCCCTGGCCGACGAACTGGCCGACGCCCGGCTGCTCACCCTCGACGGCTACGGCCACACCGCGCTGATCAACCCCAGCGCATGCGTCGCCCGATACGAGAGCCGCTACCTGATCGACGGCACCCTCCCCCCACCCGGCACCACCTGCCACCAGGACACAGCCCCGTTCCCCGCCCCCACCCCGGTAGGCAGCATCGCCACCGGCGGCGGAGCACTGGCCCGACACCGCTCCTGAGCGGGCGTCAGCCCTTGACGCAGACGACCTGCTTCAGCTTGGCCACGACCTCGACGAGGTCGCGCTGCTGGTCGATGACCTGGTCGATCGACTTGTAGGCCCCCGGGATCTCGTCCACCACACCGGAGTCCTTGCGGCACTCCACACCCCGGGTCTGGTCCTCCAGGTCCTTGGTGGAGAACCGGCGCTTGGCCGCGTTGCGGCTCATCCGCCGGCCCGCGCCGTGCGAGGCGGAGTTGAAGGACCGCTCGTTGCCGAGGCCCTTCACGATGTAGGAACCGGTGCCCATCGAGCCCGGGATGATCCCGTACTCGCCGGAGCCGGCCCGGATCGCTCCCTTGCGGGTGACCAGCAGGTCCATGCCCTCGTACCGCTCCTCCGCCACGTAGTTGTGGTGGCAGGAGATCTCCGGCTCGAAGACCGGCTTCGCCTTCTTGAACTCCCTGCGGACCACGTCCTTCAGGAGCGCCATCATCAGCGTGCGGTTGTACTTCGCGTACTCCTGCGCCCAGAACAGGTCGTTGCGGTACGCCGCCATCTGCGGGGTGTCCGAGACGAAGACGGCGAGGTCCCGGTCGACCAGGCCCTGGTTGTGCGACAGCCGCTGGGCCACGCCGATGTGGTGCTCGGCGAGTTCCTTGCCGATGTTGCGGGAGCCGGAATGCAGCATCAGCCAGACGGCGCCGTCGGAGTCGGTGCAGACCTCCACGAAGTGGTTGCCTCCGCCGAGCGTTCCCATCTGCTTGACCGCCCGCTCCTCGCGGAAGCGAACCGCCTCCGCGATCCCGCCGAACCGTCCCCAGAACTCGTCCCAGCCCGCGGTGGCAAGTCCATGGAAGTCCCCCGGCTCCACCGGCTCGTCGTGCATGCCCCGTCCCACCGGAATCGCCTGCTCGATCTTCGAGCGCAGGCGGGACAGGTCGCCCGGCAGGTCGTTCGCGGTCAGGGAGGTCCGTACCGCCGACATGCCGCACCCGATGTCCACGCCCACCGCGGCCGGGCAGACCGCGCCCCGCATCGCGATGACCGAGCCGACGGTCGCGCCCTTGCCGTAGTGGACGTCCGGCATCACGGCCAGGCCCTTGATCCACGGCAGGGTGGCGACGTTCTGGAGCTGGCGCAGGGCCACGTCCTCCACCGTCGCGGGGTCGGTCCACATCCGGATCGGCACCTTCGCGCCCGGCATCTCGACGTACGACATGAGTTCCTCATTCCCCCGGAAACAACAACAAAAGGCTTAGGAGCAGCAAAACGCAAAAGCGGCGACAAGGTCTATGAAAAGGGACAGGGGACCGTCGTTCACGGCAGTGCGTGCGGTACACATTGTCTCCAGGGAGCGCCCCGCGGCGGCAAGCGATTAACCAGCGGGGACCCCGGACCGTCCAGCGGATCACCCAGCGAGCGAAGACCGTCGAGAGGAGCCCGACCGTGCAGCGGAAGGCGTATGTGACCGGCACCGCCGCCCTCCTCGTGGCGCTGCTGGCCGGCTGCACGAGCGGTTCCGGGGACGAGGGCCCCACCGACAACGCCAACCCGGGCACCGCCGGCACGGCCACGCCCGCCGCCCAGCCCGGCAAGTACCGCAGCCTTCCCGAGGCCTGCGGGGCGGTGGACCACGACGCCCTCGACACGATGCTGCCGGGCATCGGGCAGATCACCGACCCGGACCAGCGGGAGAAGGCCTACCAGGGCGAGGCGGCGCTCACCTACAACACCGACCGCAGGGTGGGCTGCCGTTGGAAGGCGTCGTCCGGCGCCGCCACCGACCGGCTCGCGGTCGACTTCGAGCGCGTGGTGTCGTACGACAACGCGGTCAGCGACGACGACCAGGCGCAGAAGCTGTTCCTGGAACAGGAGACGGCCGCCGACCTGCCCGAGCCGAGCGCCCCCGCCTCCGCCACCCCCGCCCCCACGGCGAGCGCGGACGACGACGCCTCCCCGTCCGCCTCGCAGTCCCCGTCCGGCTCCGCCACGGAGTCCTCCGCCGGCGCCGCCGGCGCCCCGTCGGCCGAACTGCAGCCCCGGGTGCTGGCCGATCTCGGTGACGAGGCGTATCTGGACGACCAGCTCGCCACCTCCGGCTCGACGGCCGAACAGCGGACCGTGACTGTGGTGTTCCGCACGTCCAACGTCGTCGTCACCATCGAGTACGAGGAGCAGCCGATGGCGACGGGAGCGGTTCCCGACAGCAGGGAACTGCAGGACAGGGCCCGGAAACTGGCTTCTCAACTGGCCGACGCGCTGGGCGGATGACGGCTTCCGCGGGCTGCCGCGGCGTCCCCCGCAAAGCGCGTGAAGGGAATCCGCACAGCTGTCTCACCGCGTACCGTGGGGCCCCGCAGGAACCCGCACGAACACCGAGTGTCACGAGTGAAGGAACCATGCAGCGAGCAGCTCAGCGAAACGACCGTGCCCATGACCAGCGAGCCAAGCGTCTGCGCCGCGCCCTTGTCTGCGCGGCGGCCGTTCCCGCGGTGCTGATCACCGCCGCCTGCTCCTCCGACTCCGGGGACTCCGCGGACAAGGGCGGCGAGAGCGCGCGGCCGACCGCGGGCAGCGGTTCGGCGAAGCCGTCCGCGAGCGCGTCCCCGACCGTGCGGGCCGCCGCGTACCGCAAGCTGCCCGAGGCGTGCTCGGTGCTGTCGAAGAAGACGCTGACCGACCTGGTGCCGAAGGGCGCCAAGGCGGGCAAGGAGGGCAGCAGCGACGACACCGCCACCCGCTCCTCCTGCTCGTGGAACAGCCTGGACAACAACGGGGTCAAGGGCTCGCAGTTCCGCTGGCTGAACGTCTCGATGCTGCGGTTCGACTCCGACGCCGCCCGCGGCTCCGGCGACGACCAGGCCCACGCCTACCTCACGCACCAGGTGGAGGACGCCAAGAGCGTCTCCGGTGCGAAGAACACCAGGACGGAGCCGGTCTCCGGGACGGGCGCCGAGGCGACGCTGGTGCGCTACGACCTGAAGAAGAAGGAAGGCACCTTCAAGCAGCAGACGGTGGTCGCCCGGGTCGAGAACGTCGTCGTCACGCTCGACTACAACGGCGCCGGTCTGGCGGGCGAGAAGACGCCGAGCGCGGACGACCTGGCGAAGGACGCGCAGAAGGCCGTCAAGGAGGCGGTCGCGTCCGTCTCGTCGGCCAACAACGGGGGTTCCGGTTCCGGCGCGTCGGCGGGCGGGAGCGCGTCCCCGTCCGGGTCCGCCTCGAAGTCCCCGTCGAAGCAGGCGTCCAAGTCGCCCTCATCCAGCGCTTCTCCGTCCAAGTCGGCCGCGAAGAAGGACTGACCCGGGTCACGTGCGCCGCACACGTGTGCCACTCTGTTGCGCGCAACAACACGCAATGGGAGGGGATGACGAGTGGCCGCGCCAATGCAGCTGACTCGGATGCACCGCATACTCATCGGCGTGGTCGTCTCCGGCGCGCTGATCATCGCCGGCATCGGCTTCGCCGGTTCCTACGCGGCAGTCCGTGAACTGGCCCTCAAGAAGGGCTTCGGGAACTTCTCCTACGTGTTCCCGATCGGCATCGACGCGGGCATCTGCGTCCTGCTCGCCCTGGACCTGCTGCTGACCTGGATCCGCATCCCCTTCCCGCTGCTGCGCCAGACGGCGTGGCTGCTGACGGCGGCGACGATCGCGTTCAACGGCGCCGCCGCCTGGCCGGACCCGCTGGGCACGGGCATGCACGCGGTGATCCCGGTGCTGTTCGTGGTCGCCGTGGAGGCGGCCCGGCACGCCATCGGCCGGATCGCGGACATCACGGCGGACAAGCACATGGAGGGCGTCCGCATCACGCGCTGGCTGCTCTCCCCGCTGCCCACGTTCCTGCTGTGGCGCCGTATGAAGCTGTGGGAGCTGCGCTCCTACGACCAGGTGATCAAGCTGGAGCAGGAGCGCCTGGTCTACCAGGCGCGGCTGCGTTCCCGCTTCGGCCGGGCCTGGCGCCGCAAGGCCCCGGTCGAGTCCCTGATGCCGCTGCGGCTGGCCCGTTACGGCGTCCCCCTCGCGGAGACGGCCCCGGCGGGCCTGGCGGCGGCGGGCATCGAACCGCTGCTGCTGCCGCCGGCTCCGCAGCCGCAGCTGACCGCTCCCGGGGTCACGGCGGCCGCGGGCGGCCCGGCCGCCGCGACGGCGCCCGTTCCGCAGCAGGCGGTGGTCCCGCAGCAGGCGGCGCCCGCCGGGCAGCGGGGCGCCGAGCCGCCCGTGGACGAGGAGAGCCCCTGGTTCCACACTCCGCGCGAGGTGGACTACCACGGCGGCTACGACCCGGCGTACAACCCCGTCCCGGACCCCCAGTACGTCCCGGAGGAGGAGTACGAGGGCTGGTACGACGAGCAGCCGGTGGAGCAGTTCCAGCAGCCCTCCCCCGAGGAGACCGGCAGCTTCCCGATCCCGGTGGGTCCCAACCGCACCCGCGAGCTGGGCGAGGGCGGCGGCCCCCCGGAGCCGGACGAGGACGCGTACTACCAGGTCTTCCGCCAGTCGATCGACGGCAGCTACCCGACGCCCCGCGTGCTCGGTGACAACATCGAGGCGACGTACGGCAACACGCTGAGCCCCAGCACCCTGAAGGAGCTCGCGGAACGCTTCCAGCAGCGCCACACGGCGGAGATGGAGGAGGACCACATCGCCTAGCGGCGGCGCACGAGGACGCAGGCGGTCGCACGCGATCGCACGCGTGGAGAGACACGAAAGAGGGGCCCTCGGTCACGAGGGCCCCTCTTTCGTGTGTGCTCGCGCGCCCTACTCCCCGAGCAGGGCCCGCACCCGCTCCTGGCCCACGGCGAGCAGCAGGGTGGGCAGCCGCGGCCCTGTGTCCCGGCCGACCAGCAGGTGGTACAGCAGGGCGAAGAACGACCGCTGGGCCGTCTTGATCTCCGGCGGCAGCTCCTTGGGCGTGGCGTCGGCCGCGAATCCGGCCTGCACCTTGGGGACGCCGTAGACGAGGTGCGTCAGCCCGTCCAGCGACCAGTGCTCGGCGAGCCCGTCGAGCAGCAGCCGCACCGACTGCTGGGAGGCCTCGTCGAGGGACTTGAGCAGCTCGGCGTCGGGCTCGTCGCGGACGATGGTGCGCTGGTCGGCGGGGACGTGGGTGTTGATCCACGCCTCCGCCTTGTCGTACCGGGGCCGCGCCTCGTCGAGCGAGCCGAGCGGCTGCTCGGGGTCCAGCTCGCTGAGGATGCGCAGCGCCTGGTCCTCGTGGCCGGCGGTGATGTCGGCGACGGACGCGAGCGTGCGGTACGGCAGCGGACGCGCGGTCCGCGGCAGCTCGGCGGCCGCCGTGCCCACGGCCCGCGTGTACGCGGCGACGTCGCCCGGGAGCGCGGAGCCGTCGGCGACCTTGCCCGCGAGCTTGTCCCACTCGTCGTAGAGCCGCTGGATCTCCTGGTCGAAGGCGATCTTGAAGGACTGGTTCGGCCGGCGCCGGGCGTACAGCCAGCGCAGGAGCTGCGGCTCCATGATCTTCAGCGCGTCGCCCGGGGTGGGCACGCCACCACGCGAGGACGACATCTTCGCCATGCCGGAGATGCCGACGAAGGCGTACATCGGGCCGATGGGCTGCTTGCCGCCGAAGATCCCGACGATCTGCCCGCCCACCTGGAAGCTGGACCCCGGGGAGGAGTGGTCGACGCCGCTCGGCTCGAAGACCACGCCCTCGTACGCCCAGCGCATCGGCCAGTCGACCTTCCAGACCAGCTTGCCGCGGTTGAACTCGCTCAGCCGGACCGTCTCGGTGAAGCCGCAGGCGGTGCAGGTGTACGCCAGCTCGGTGGTGTCGTCGTCGTAGGAGGTGACGGTCGTCAGGTCCTTCCCGCAGTTGCCGCAGTACGGCTTGTACGGGAAGTAGCCGGCGGCGCCGGAGCTGCCGTCGTCCTCGGCGGCGGCGCCCGAGCCCTCCTCGGCCTCCAGCTCGGCCTCGTCCACCGGCTTCTGCTGCTGCTTCTTGGCCGGGGCCTTCTTCGTCCGGTACTGGGCGAGGATCGCGTCGATGTCGCCCCGGTGCTTCATGGCGTGCAGGATCTGCTCGCGGTAGACACCGGAGGTGTACTGCTCCGTCTGGCTGATCCCGTCGAACTCCACGCCCAGCTCGGCCAGCGAGGCGATCATCGCGGCCTTGAAGTGCTCCGCCCAGTTCGGGTACGCCGATCCCTTCGGCGCCGGCACCGAGGTGAGCGGCTTGCCGATGTGCTCGGCCCAGGACTTGTCGACGCCCGCGATGCCCTCCGGGACCTTGCGGTACCGGTCGTAGTCGTCCCAGGAGATCAGGTGCCGGACCTGGCGGCCGCGGCGGCGGATCTCGTCGGCGACCAGGTGCGGGGTCATGACCTCGCGCAGGTTGCCGAGGTGGATCGGGCCGGACGGGGAAAGACCGGACGCGACGACCACCGGTTTGCCGGGGGCCCGTCGCTCCGACTCCTCGATGACGTCATCCGCGAAACGGGAGACCCAGTCGGCGGTCTCGGTGCTCTGAGCCACGATCGGCACGTCCTTCTTTCTGAACGCTTCTTGAACGGGGTGACCTTCCCATTCTCCCAGACCGCCCGGCGGCCGGGAAAACGCCTTTGTGCCCCATGGGATACTGGCCGTGTCTATCCATCCCCACGAGGAGAACGGCACCCCTTCCTATGGCCTCGGTCACGTCCCTCAGCGATTCCGTCCAGCAGCGCCTCGCGTCCGCCCTCTCGGCCACCCTGCCGGAGGCCGCCGGCGCGGACCCGCTGCTGCGACGAAGCGACCGGGCGGACTTCCAGGCCAACGGGATCCTGGCGCTCGCCAAGAAGGCCGGGTCCAACCCGCGGGAGCTGGCGACCCGGGTCGTCGCCGGGGTCGACTCGGGCGACGTGATCGAGGACATCGAGGTCTCCGGACCCGGCTTCCTGAACATCACGGTCTCCGACCGGGCGATCGTGGCGAACCTGGCCGCGCGGTACGCGGACGACACCGGCCGCCTCGGCGTGCCGCACGCCGCGAACCCCGGCACGACGGTGATCGACTACGCCCAGCCGAACGTGGCGAAGGAGATGCACGTCGGCCACCTGCGCTCCGCGGTGATCGGCGACTCGGTCGTCCAGCTCCTGGAGTTCACCGGCGAGAACGTGGTGCGGCGCCACCACATCGGCGACTGGGGCACCCAGTTCGGCATGCTCATCCAGTACCTGGACGAGCACCCGCACGAGCTGGACCACAAGGACGCCCAGGTGACCGGCGAGCAGGCGATGTCGAACCTCGACCGCCTCTACAAGGCCGCGCGCAGGCTGTTCGACTCCGACGAGGAGTTCAAGACGCGGGCCCGGCGCCGGGTGGTCGACCTGCAGGCGGGCGACCCGAAGACCCTCGCCATGTGGCAGAAGTTCGTGGACGAGTCGAAGATCTACTTCTTCTCCGTCTTCGAGAAGCTGGACATGGAGATCCGGGATGCCGACATCGTCGGCGAGTCCGGTTACAACGACATGCTCGCCGAGACCTGCCGGCTCCTGGAGGAGTCCGGCGTCGCGGTGCGGTCCGAGGGCGCGCTGTGCGTCTTCTTCGACGACGTCAAGGGCCCGGACGGCAACCCGGTCCCGCTGATCGTCCAGAAGTCGGACGGCGGCTACGGCTACGCGGCGACCGACCTCTCCGCGATCCGCGACCGCGTGTTCAACCTGAAGGCGAACACGCTGCTGTACGTCGTCGACGCCCGTCAGGCGCTGCACTTCCGGATGGTCTTCGAGACCGCCCGCCGGGCCGGCTGGCTGAACGAGGACGTCAAGGCGCAGCAGCTCGCGTTCGGCACGGTCCTCGGCAAGGACGGCAAGCCGTTCAAGACGCGTGAGGGCGAGACGGTCCGCCTGGTCGACCTGCTGGACGAGGCGATCGAGCGCGCGTCGGCCGTGGTCCGCGAGAAGGCCCAGGACCTGTCCGAGCGGGAGATCGCCGAGCGCGGCGCCCAGGTGGGCATCGGCGCGGTGAAGTACGCGGACCTGTCGACGTCGGCGATCCGGGACTACAAGTTCGACCTGGACCAGATGGTCTCGCTCAACGGCGACACCAGCGTGTACCTGCAGTACGCGTACGCCCGTATCCAGTCCATCCTGCGCAAGGCCGGCGAGGTCCGCCCAGCCGCGCACCCCGGGCTGGAGCTGGCGGAGGCCGAGCGCGCGCTGGGCCTGCACGTGGACGCGTTCGCGGAGACGGTGCGGGAGGCGGCCGCGGAGTACGCCCCGCACAAGCTGGCCGCGTACCTGTACCAGCTCGCCTCGCACTACACGTCGTTCTACGACAAGTGCCCCGTGCTGAAGGCCGAGACGCCGCAGCTGGTGGAGAACCGCCTCTTCCTGTGCGACGTGACGGCCCGCACCCTGCACCAGGGCATGGCCCTGCTGGGCATCAGGACGCCCGAGAAGCTCTGACGGCGGCGCCCGCGCCGTGACGGCCCGTCCTCACTTCGGGGGCGGGCCGTCCCCGTGCAGCAGCCGTTCGCCGTCGTCGACGGTCTTCTCCAGGGTCGTGAGCACCTTCCGCCACGCCGCCTGCTGGCCCTGGAGCATGTCGAAGTACTCGTTCACCTGGGCCCGGTTGTGGCCGTACTGCGCGGCGGCGGGGAACAGCGCGGAGAACTCCGGGCCGCGTCCGCGGGGCATGTGGTAGCTGCGCTGCCTGGCCTGCTCCGCCGCCCTGACGGCCAGTTCCGAGACGCGCCGCCAGCGGACGTCGAGGTCCCGGCCCTCGTCGAGCAGCTCGGTGATCTCCCGGATCCGCTGCACCAGGACCGCCATGCGGTCCCACATCCGGTCGAGACCGGCCAGCGCGGCCTTGAGCCGCTGTGCCACCTCGGCGGGCTCGTATCCGTACGGCTCCTCGTCGAAGCGCGGCAGCACCCGCTCGCCGGGCCGTCGCTCGCGTACGGCGCCGTTGCCCTGCACCGCCTCCTCCCTCGTCTCGGCCAGGATCCGCTCCGCCTCCTCGCGGGCCTCCTCGCGCAGCCGGTGCGCCTCGTACTGGGCCTGTGCCTGGATCAGCGCGGCGTCGCTCTCCGCGCGGGACCGGATCAGCTCGGCCTCCCGGGCGGCCTCCTGGCGGGCCACCTTGCGCAGGGCCGCGCAGTCCGCCTCCGCCCGCAGCCGCATCTCCCACACCTTGTCGATCAGCCGCCCGGCGGCCGAGCCGGCCGGGCCCAGACCCGCGAGGTCCGGTGTGTCGCCGCCGGACGGCAGCGGGCCGTCTATGAGCAGGGTGACCAGGGCGTCGGCGACCGCGGCGGCGTCCCCGGGGCGATCGGCGGGGCTCTTCGCCAGCAGACCGACGATGAGATCGTTCAACGCCCCGGGCAGGCCTTCGACGAGAGCGTCCGGCGGTACCGGGACGTCGTCCAGCTGCATGCGGAGCACGGCGATCTGGCTCTCGCTGACGAACGGCGGCCGGCCGGTCACCGCGTGGTACAGCAGGCACCCGAGCGAGTACAGGTCGCTGCGGTGGTCCAGTTCCCGTACGCCCTCGGCCTGTTCGGGCGACATGTACGGCGGCGAGCCGAGCGGGGTGCCGGTCGCGGTGAGGTAGTGCACGCTCATCGCCTCGCCAACGAACTTGGCGACTCCGAAGTCGAGGACCTTGGCGGCGCCCTCGGGGGTCAACAGGACGTTGGCGGGCTTGATGTCCCGGTGGATGACGCCGTGCGCGTGCGCGGCCACCAGCGCCTGCGCGATCTGCACGGCCCAGCCCGCGGCCGTCCGCCACGGCGTCCCCGGGGACGTCTGCAACCGCCGTTGCAGCGACTGCCCCTGGACGCGCTCCATCACCAGGTAGAAGACGTGGCGGCCGCCCACCGTCCCGTCCCCCCAGTCGTGGACGGTGACGATGTTGGGATGGGAGAGCCGCGCGGCGAGCCGCACCTCACGCCGGAACCTGGCCTGCCGTTCGGCCTCCCCCGCCCCGAACATGCCGTTGACGAGCTTCACCGCCACCTCGCGCTGCAGCCGCTCGTCCTGCGCGGCCCACACCTCGCCCACGGCGCCGTAGCCGAGCAGCTCTCCGATTCTGAAGCGCTCGTCGAGGACCGCGCCCTGCACCCGTGCCTCCCCCTCAGCGCTCGGCGTCGCCGGACGTGCCGTACGAGCCGCCCGCGAGCCGGCGCAGCCGCCGCGCCTCGTCCTCCAGGCGGCGCACGACCTCCGCCGCGCCGGTCGCGCCGTCGGCGAGGCCGCTGGCCGTGAGCTGGGCGGCGAGCGAGTCGAAGTAGTGCGCCGTGTAGAACAGCCGTTCGTCCAAGTCGAGGTTTCCGGCGAACCGCGGGATGCCGCCGTCGGTGTCGTCCAGGACGCGGTTGATCGCGCCGACTATCTCGTCCCGGGCGTCCGGGGTGAGCGCGACGGCCCGTTCGGCCTGGGCGATGATCGAGTGGCAGGAACGGGCGACCTCGCCGAGCAGCCGGGTGTCCCGGTTCTGGAAGCTGACCGTCACCGACTGGAAGCCGAAGACGTTGCCCTGCACCAGGCGGTCCCCCGCCACGCCGGGCTCGTACCGGCGCAGGTCGATCGCGCTCGTCGCGCCCAGCGCCGCCCGGAAGCAGGGGTGGATGTGGAACTCGGTCTCGTGCGGCTGCACGGGGAGGTCGTTGCCCCCGGCGAAGACGACGTCGTTGCCGCGTCGCACGCCGAGGAAGCCCACGTCGTAGAGGACGTCGATGACGCCGCTCAGGGTCAGCGCGTCGGCGTAGGCGGGGAACAGCCGGTGCAGGGACTTCTCGGCCGCCTCGAAGCGGCTCTGCAGCGCCGCGCGGGAGACCAGGTAGCCGGCGTTCTGGAAGAGCGGGAACAGGTGCTTGAGGAAAGGGTGCCCGACCAGGTACTCCAGGGACAGGTCCTTGAGTTTCCACGCCGAGAACTGCAGCTCCGCCTGGCGGACGTCCTCCGGGGTGATCCGGTCGCGGCCGTGGGTCAGCCAGGCCGTCTCCTGACAGAGGTTCAGGAACTGGATGGCGTCGCGCGGCCGGGGCAGACAGCGGCGGAACAGGTAGGCGCCCGTCTCCTCGTTCCCCACGGACGCCGGGAAGACCTCGGTCCACAGCTGCTCGGCGGTGAGCCGGCCGCCCGCGGACGCCCGCGCGCGTGCCAGCGCGAGGTCCCGCAGGGCCGTCTGCGACCAGGTGATCCGCAGCTCGTCCCCGTGGATCTTGTCCCCCTCGCCGAATGACAGGGAGTCGTAGATGTCCGCGCGCAGGAACAGCAGGAGCCGTACGGACAGTCCGTACAGGCCCGACGCGTGGGTGGCCGCCAGCAGCAGCCCGATCACCATCGAGTTGCTGTCCCGCTCGGCCGACCACACGCGTTCCAGCTGGTCGACCATGAGGAGCAGCGGCTTGTGCTCGGTGGCGCAGTCGAGGTCGGTGAAGGCCTCGGCCACGCCCCGCTCGACGAGCTCCAACTGCCGTGCGGCCAGCGCGCCTTCCGACGACGCCCTCCCGAGGTCCAGGCCCGCCTTGACGCCGAACGCCTCCAGGGACAGGGAGGTCCGCAGCCCCGTCACCCACTGCGCCAGCCGGTTGCCCTCCAGTTCGCCGTTCTGCTTCAGGAACTTGGCGAGCGTCCTCACGGACTCCGGCTTGTAGCCGTGCGCGTCCTTGGCGTGGGCCACCAGATGCCGTGCCGCGTGCACGGCGAACACGTACCGCCAGATCAGCGCCTTGGCCGAGTCGCCCGGCAGCCCCGCGAGCTCGAACCGCCGGATCTCCTCCCCCGCGGTCTCGTCCGGGGTGACCAGCGCCTTCCCCGGATAATCGTCCTCACCCCCGTCCGCCATGAGCTGCATGCAGATGGCGCTCTTGCCCGATCCCTTGCGGCCGATGATCAGCATCTTCCGCCCGTCGACGGCGGCCCGGTACGCCGCGTTGGGCAGGAAGCCGCCGCGCAGGAGCAGCCCGTCCTGCACGTCCCGCTCGGCGTCCTCACGCCCGAAGTGCACACGCGCGAGTAACGGCTCGTCGGCCATCTCGTCCCCCCAGAAGTCCGCCCCCGTCTTGCTGAGGACACGGTAGCGAGACAGACGCCCCGGCAGAGCGGGAACTCGCACCCCAGGGGTTTTCCGGTTTCGCGTGCCGTGACCCCCTCCCGCCGGAGCCGTAATTCGTTTGCCCAGGCCGGAGGTGGGCGCTCCACTGTGTCCGGGCACCACGAGCCGTGGTGCCGGTGTCCCGAGGAGGCAGCGGCAGCGATGGAGATACGTCCCACGACCGACAGGGATCTCGACGTCTTCGTCGACACGGTCCACTCCGCCTTCGGGCGCTTCCCGGAGACCCCGGTCGAGGGCGGCGGACTCTGGTGGTCGGCGCTCGAGACGGACCGTTGCGTGCTCGCCGTGACGGCGGACGGGCGGCCCGTCGGCACCGCCGGCGCCTACTCCTTCGAGCTCACCCTGCCCGGTGAGACCCTCGTCCCGGCCGCCGGGGTGACCGCCGTCGGCGTGCTGCCCTCGCACCGGCGCCAGGGCGTGCTCAGCGCGATGATGCGGCATCAGCTCGGCGAACTGCGCGCCCGCGGGGAGTTCCTCTCCGTGCTGCTGGCCTCCGAGGCTCCGATCTACGGCAGGTACGGCTACGGACCGGCGACCTACACGACGCGGCTGACGGTGCCGCGCCACCGGGCCGCCCTCGCCGTGCCCCGGGCGCGCGGCGGGGACCGGGCGCCGGCGGACGGCTCGGACGGCGGCTCCATCGAGGTGCTGCGCCGGGCCGAGTGCGGCGAGATCCTGGAAGAGGTCTACGACCGGTACCGCCGCGCCCAGCCCGGCGCGCTGTCCCGGCCGCACCGGTGGTGGGCCCTGCGCGCGGGGCAGCCCCCGATCTCGCCGGCGCCGCGCCATGTGGCCGTCCACCGGGACGCCGACGGCGTCCCGGACGGGTACGCGAGCTACTCGCTGGACGCCGGCACCCTGACGGTCGACGAGACCGTCGCCGGCGACGACGCCGCCTTCACGGCGCTGGCCCGGTTCGCACTCGGACACGACCTGGTCTCCCAGGTCGTGTTCAAGCACGTCCCACCCGGACATCCGCTGCACTGGCGGTTCGCGGACTTCCGCGCCGGCGAGGTGAGCGGCGACACGGACTGGCTCTGGGTGCGGCTGCTGGACGTCCCGCGCGCGCTGACCGCGCGCGGCTGGTTCGCGGACGGCGAGCTCGTCCTCGACGTCGAGGACCCGTTCCTCGGCGAGCACGCCCGCCATCTGCTGACCGTCCGGGACGGCAGGGCCGAGTGCGTCCCGACGGACCGGGCGCCCGACCTGTCCCTGGACGTGCGCGACCTGGGCTCCGTCTACCTCGGCGGCACCGCCCCGAGCACACTGGTGCGCGCCGGCCACGTCCAAGCCCACCGTCCGGACGCGGCCGCCCTCGCCGACACCCTCTTCCGCTCCGACCGCACCCCGCACTGCCTGCACTGGTTCTGACCGCGCGGGTGGGGGCCCGGTCCGCCAACGGCGTTGTCAGTGGCGGCCCTTACAGTCACCGGCATGGCGACTCTTCCCAACCCGCTGCCCTCTCTGGCGACCGACCCCAGCGGACGTTCCCTCGGTCTGCGGCTCCCGCCCGGCAGGCTCGTCGACGCGACGGACGACGGCCCCTGGCACGAGCCCCTGCTGTGGCACGCGGACAAGCAGGCCGCGCCCGGCACCTGGGCCGCCCTGGGCGCGCCCGCCGCCCGGGCCGGGCTGCTGCCGGTCCTCGTGGAGCTGGGCGGATCCCAGGGCGGTCCGGAGAACTGGGAGTTGCTGCCCGGTGAGATGTCCTATCCCGGGGACCACGACCCGGAGGAGGTCCTCGCGGAGTACTGGGGCGACGAAGGGGGCGAGGACGAACCCGGCGCCGAGGCCGGGTCCGACGGGGAACCGGCCGAGCCGCTCGAGCCGTTCGGGGCCGCGTGGCCGGGCCTCGCGCCGGCCGGCGCGCTCACCGCCGACCCCGGGACGCGGGCGGCGCGGGTGGCCGACTCCCTGGCCGGGGCGACGTGGCTGAAGGACGCGCGCCTGGCCCTCGTCCCGTCCCGTCGCTCCGCCGACATCCCGGCCGCGATCGGCTGGACCGGACCGCTCAACCACGAGAACGACGTGGCGCGGCTGTGCGCGGTCCTGCGCTCGTGGGAGGACCGCTTCGGCATACGCGTGGTGGCCCTCGGCTTCGACGTCCTGGTGGTGTCGGTGGCCGCCCCGCCGAGCACCCTGGCCGACGCCGAGGCCCTGGCGGCGGAGCACTGCGCCTTCTGCCCGGACAACGTCGCCCAGGGCGAGCCGGGCGGCCTGCGCGCCTACGCCGAGAAGCTCGTCGACGAGCAGATCTGGACCTTCTGGTGGGACTGAGCCCCGGCGCCGCTCACCGGTGAGCGCGCCCGTACATGCCCGAGGCCGCCCGGACGACGCTGGCCGGGCGGCCTCGGGACGGCGTGTGCCGAAGGGCGCGGCACGGGTGCCGCGGGCCGGGCGTCAGACGAGCGCCGGGGCCGCCTTCGGGTTCGGGCCGTACTTGTTGTCGCCGGCCTCGCTGTCCAGGCAGTAGAAGACCAGCAGGGTGATGGGGCCGGCGAGCGGGATGACACCGAAGAGGATCCACCAGCCGGAACGGCCCGTGTCGTGCAGGCGGCGCACCGTGACACCCCAGGCGGGCAGCAGGAGCGCGAGGACGACGACGCCGGCGACGGCGATCAGGGCCGGCGTCTTGGTCGCGGCGCCGATGCCGCCCAGCACGATGTAGATGAGGTACGCGAACAGCGAGAACAGCCAGAACTCCTTGCGGCGCGCGCGGCCGCTGAAGACGGCGTACTTCTTGAGAGCGGCGAGGAACCAGCTCATGACATCCCCCCAGGGATCGACGTTCAGCCCATCCCGGAGTGGATCAGGCCAGGCGCAGACATTAAGGGGTTGGCAGGAGCGCGTCATACACAGTCGAACCGTGCGTCCGGACGGGCTTCAAACATCGTTTTCAGGACAGAAACACCCATGATCACGGGCTGCCCGCGGAACCATCACCGGACGTTCGCGAAATCGCACTCGTTCCGTTGCCGAAACGACAGCACACCGCAGCCGGGCCGCCGCCGTTTCGGTACCGGAACGATCTCCAACCGTGTCCGTCAGCGCAGCTTTCGCGCCACTTCGGTCGCCCAGTAGGTGAGGATGGTCCGCGCCCCGGCCCGCTTGATGCCGGTCAGCGTCTCGAGGATGGCACGGTCCCGGTCGACCCAGCCCTTCTCGGCGGCGGCCTCGATCATCGAGTACTCGCCGGAGATCTGGTAGGCGGCCACGGGCACGTCCACGGCGTCGGCGACCCGGGCGAGGATGTCGAGGTACGGTCCGGCCGGCTTGACCATCACCATGTCGGCGCCCTCGGCGAGGTCCAGTTCCAGCTCCCGCAGGGACTCGCGCCAGTTGGCGGGATCCTGCTGGTACGTCTTGCGGTCGCCCTGGAGCGAGGAGGCGACGGCCTCGCGGAAGGGGCCGTAGAAGGCGGAGGAGTACTTGGCGGTGTAGGCGAGGATGGCGACGTCCTCGCGGCCGATCTGGTCGAGCGCGTCCCGGACGACACCGATCTGCCCGTCCATCATCCCGCTGGGCGCGACGACGTGGGCGCCCGCGTCGGCCTGCACCTGGGCCATCTCGGCGTACCGCTCGAGCGTGGCGTCGTTGTCGACCCGCCCCTCGGCGTCCAGCACCCCGCAGTGGCCGTGGTCGGTGAACTCGTCCAGGCACAGGTCGGACATGACGAGCAGGTCGTCGCCCACCTCGGCCCGTACGTCGCGCAGCGCGACCTGGAGGATCCCGTCCGGGTCGGTGCCGACCGTGCCCAGGGCGTCCTTCTTGCCGTCCTCCGGCACCCCGAACAGCATGATCCCGGAGACCCCGGCCTCCGCCGCCTCCACCGCGGCCTTCCTCAGGCTGTCGCGGGTGTGCTGGACGACGCCCGGCATGGCCGAGATCGGCACCGGCTCGCCGACGCCCTCACGGATGAAGGCCGGCAGGATGAAGTCGGCGGGGTGCAGTCGCGTCTCGGCGACCATGCGCCGCATGACGGGCGAGGTCCGCAGTCGCCGGGGACGCGTACCGGGAAAAGATCCGTACTTCGTCATGCCTTCTACGCTACGCCCGCCTTGGGACCACCTTTGCCGACGGCCCGTCGGCGCCGGCCGCCGGCCCGGGCGCTCAGTCGAGACAGAACTCGTTGCCCTCGACGTCCTGCATCACGATGCACGACTCGTTGTGCTCGTCGGCGACCAGCACCCGCACGCAGACCGCGCCGAGCGCGACCAGCCGTGCGCACTCGGCCTGGAGCGTGGCGAGCCGCTCGTCCCCCACGAGTCCCGTGCCCGCCCGCACGTCGAGATGCACCCGGTTCTTGGCGACCTTGCCCTCGGGGACGCGCTGGAAGTACAGCCGAGGGCCCGCACCCGAGGGATCGACGCAGGCGGCCCACGAGCCCTGCTCCTCCGGCGGCAGCGAGCGGCCGTAGTCGTCCCAGGTGGCGAACCCCTCCGGGGGCGGCGGAAGTACGTACCCCAGCACCTCGCACCAGAAGCGGGCGACGCGCTCGGGTTCCGCGCAGTCGAAGGTGACCTGGAACTGCTTGATCGATGGCATCGGCGCACCCTAACAGCCGCCGATCACCAACTCACCCGATTATCCGGAGCGTTGAAGGTGAGGGCGACTCGTGGACGACGGCGCCGGGCGGGCTCCCCGTCCCGCCTCGGGGAAGGTCACAGAACGGGGAACCCACCGGTGATTCGCCCGTTCGGCCGCTGCCGGATGCGGCGGACGCCGGAATCGGCCGAATTTCCCACGCGCCGGTCAGCGCAGCCGCGCCCCGGCCGCGCCGAGCCAGGAGTGCCAGCCGCGCATCCGCGCCATGGCGCCGCCGTTCATGATCTGGTCGAACGCGCCGGCGGACACGTCCGACGGCGGCCGGTAGCCGCTCACGGCCGCGTGCTGCCCGGACGTCGGCGCGGGCGACAGGTCACTGCCCCGCCCGACGAGCGCGTAGCGCTTCCCCTCGACGTTGACCACCAGAGTGCCGAGCCGGGTCAGCCGCCCGTCGACCTTCCGGGGATCGCCCCGGAAGACGACCTGCCCGTCCCGGTCCTGAGCCCGCAGTTCCTCCGGGGTCAGGCTCAGGACGACGGGCACGCACCGCGCGCCGTTCCACAGACTCCGCCGCCAGTAGACGATCCCCGCGTATCCAGCGTGCTCGCTCATGCACCCGATCATGGCATGCACACAACGCACCGGGCAGGGGCCGTCACGCAGCGACGGGACGCGCCCGCAGGGCACGTCCCGTCACCTCATCGTCTCCGCGCGCTCACGTCGTCGAACGACGCCTGCGCGCCCCCGGGCGCCGCTCGCTCGGGCGGGTCACCGGGTCGCCGGACTCCAGGGCGGCCGTCCGGCGCTTCATGCCGAAGTCGGCCAGCGCCTCGGCCAGCTTGTGGACCGAGGGCTCGGGGGCCATGACGTCGACGCGCAGACCGTGCTCCTCGGCCGTCTTCGCCGTCGCCGGACCGATGCAGGCGATCACCGTGACGTTGTGCGGCTTGCCGGCGATGCCCACCAGGTTCCGGACGGTCGAGGACGACGTGAACAGCACCGCGTCGAAGCCACCGCCCTTGATGGCCTCGCGGGTCTCCGCCGGAGGCGGCGAGGCGCGCACGGTCCGGTAGGCCGTGACGTCGTCGACCTCCCAGCCCAGCTCGATCAGACCGGCCACCAGGGTCTCGGTGGCGATGTCGGCCCGGGGCAGGAAGACGCGGTCGATCGGGTCGAAGACCGGGTCGTACGGGGGCCAGTCCTCCAGGAGGCCGGCCGCCGACTGCTCACCGCTCGGCACCAGGTCGGGCTTCACACCGAAGGCGATCAGCGCCCTGGCCGTCTGCTCGCCCACCGCGGCGACCTTGATGCCCGCGAAGGCACGGGCGTCGAGGCCGTACTCCTCGAACTTCTCGCGCACCGCCTTGACCGCGTTGACGGACGTGAAGGCGATCCACTCGTACCGGCCGGTGACCAGGCCCTTGACCGCGCGTTCCATCTGCTGCGGGGTGCGCGGGGGCTCCACCGCGATCGTGGGGACCTCGTGCGGCACCGCGCCGTAGGACCGCAACTGGTCGGAGAGCGAAGCCGCCTGCTCCTTCGTGCGCGGCACGAGCACCTTCCAGCCGAACAGGGGCTTGGACTCGAACCACGACAGCTGGTCGCGCTGGGCGGCCGCGCTTCGCTCGCCGACCACGGCTATCACGGGCCGGCCGCCGTCCGGGGACGGCAGGACCTTCGCCTGCTTCAGCGTCTGCGCGATGGTGCCGAGCGTCGCCGTCCAGGTGCGCTGCCGGGTCGTCGTGCCGGCGACGGTGACGGTCAGCGGGGTGTCCGGCTTGCGGCCCGAGGACACCAGTTCGCCGGCCGCGGCGGCCACCGAGTCCAGCGTCGTGGAGACCACCACCGTGCCGTCGGAGGCGCCCACCTCCGTCCAGCAGCGGTCGGAGGCGGTACGGGCGTCCACGAACCGGACGTCCGCGCCGTGCGGGTCGCGCAGCGGCACACCGGCGTACGCGGGGACGCCGACGGCGGCCGCCACACCCGGTACGACCTCGAAGGGCACACCGGCGGCGGCGCAGGCGAGCATTTCCTCGGCCGCGTACGTATCAAGTCCCGGGTCCCCGGCAACCGCACGGACGACCCGCCTGCCGCCCCGCGTGGCCTCCATGACAAGATGAGCGGCATCCCGGGCAGGAGTCGGGACCGCAGCGGGTGTTGACGCGCCGTCAACGACCGTGAGCTGCGGCGCGCCCGTGCCCGGCGGTGACACCGAGGAGTCCGCGTCCATCGGCACGACGGACACGCCCTGCCGGGCGTGCGTCCGGATCACATCGAGCACGTCGTGCTCGGCGATCAGGACATCCGCGTTCGACAGCGCCTCCACGGCGCGCAGAGTCAGCAGCCCCGGATCCCCGGGTCCGGCACCCAGGAAGGTGACGTGCCCGTGTTCAAGGCCGGTGGGAAGGGTGGTGGGGCTCAATGTGCTCGCTCCCCCATCAGACCGGCCGCGCCCTGGTTCAGCATCTCGGTCGCGAGTTCGCGTCCGAGTGCCATTGCCTGGTCGTGCGTTCGGGGCACGGGACCGGTGGTGGACAGCTGCACCATGCGGGTGCCGTCGGTCGTGCCGACGACGCCCCGCAGGCGCATTTCCTTGACAATCTGCCCGTCGGCCACGAGGTCGGCCAACGCACCCACGGGTGCGCTGCAACCGGCCTCCAGGGCGGCGAGCAGGGACCGTTCGGCGGTCACGGCGGCCCGGGTGAGCGGGTCGTCGAGCTCGCCGAGTGCGGCGACGAGGTCCGCGGCGTCCGCGGTGCACTCGATCGCCAGGGCCCCCTGGCCGGGGGCGGGCAGAACCGTGTCGACCGACAGGAAGTCGGTCACCTCGTCGATCCGGCCGATGCGGTTCAGTCCGGCGGCGGCCAGGACGACCGCGTCCAGCTCACCGTCCCGCACGAAACCGATCCGGGTGTCGACGTTGCCGCGTATCGGGACCGTCTCTATGTCCAGTCCGTGGGCGCGGGCGTACGCGTTGAGCTGCGCCATGCGGCGCGGCGCCCCGGTGCCGATGCGGGCGCCGCGCGGCAGGTCGGTGAACTTCAGCGCGTCCCGGGCGACGATCACGTCACGGGGGTCCTCGCGCACCGGTACGGCGGCCAGGGCCAGTTCCCCGGGCTGCGTGGTCGGCAGGTCCTTGAGCGAATGAACCGCGAAGTCCACCTCGCCGCCGACCAGCGCGTCGCGCAGCGCCGTGACGAACACGCCGGTGCCGCCGATCTGCGTGAGGTGCTCGCGGGAGACGTCGCCGTGCGTGGTGATCTCGACCAGCTCGACGGGACGCCCGGTCACCCGGCGGACGGCGTCCGCAACCTGCCCGGACTGGGCCATGGCGAGCTTGCTGCGCCGCGTCCCCAGCCTCAAAGCCTTCTCTGTCATGCCGGTCGGTCCTTCTTGTCTGTGCTGTCCCCGGCCCGGGAGACGGCGGCCACCGTCTCGGGGTCGAGGTCGAACAGGGTGCGCAGCGCGTCCGCGTACCCGGCGCCGCCGGGCTCGGCCGCGAGCTGCTTGACCCGGACGGTGGGCGCGTGCAGCAGCTTGTCGACGACCCGGTGCACGGCCTGCCGGATCTCGCCGCGCTGGCGTTCGTCCAGGTCGGGCAGGCGGCCGTCGAGCCGCGCGATCTCACCGGCGACGACGTCGGCGGCCATGGTGCGCAGCGCGACCACGGTAGGCGTGATGTGCGCCGCCCGCTGGGCCGCGCCGAAGGCCGCGACCTCGTCCGAGACGATACGCCGGACCTGGTCCACGTCGGCCGCCATCGGCGCGTCGGCCGAGGCCTCGGCGAGGGACTCGATGTCCACCAGGCGCACCCCGGCCAGCCGGTGCGCGGCCGCGTCGATGTCGCGGGGCATGGCGAGGTCGAGGAGGAACAGGGCCGGGGCCGGGCGCGGGATCACGGCGACCGGTTCGGGCCTGCGGAGCTCGGGGATGCGGCCGACGGTGGCGGCGGTCGCGGCGAGCGCGGTGATCAGCTCGGCGTCGGTCTCGGGGCTGCGCCGGGCGGTGTCCCGGCGGTCCACGGTGCCGCCCGCGACCCAGGCCCCGTGCTGCTCCAGGGTGGCCGCGTCCAGTCCGGCGACGGCGGCCTCGCCGTGCACGGAGAAGCCGGTCGAGCCCTGCACGGCGGCCAGGTCCAGCGGGCAGTTCTCCTCGGCGGCGGCCGTGCCGGAGCCGGCGGCCGCCGGAGCGGTCCGCGCGGCCGGACGGGCGGCGGCGTCGGCCACGGGGTCGGCGGTCCCGCCCACGACCCGGCCCTCGACCGCCTGCGCGACCGAGTCCGCCGTCAGCACCAGGCCCGTCGCCCCGGTGCAGGAGACGACGACGTCGGCACGTGTCAGCTCGCCCGGCACGGCGTCCATCCGCACCGCGCGGGCGGACACCGCGGTGTCGTCGCCCTCGGTGAGTATCCGGGCGAGGCGCTCGGCGCGCTCGAAGGTGCGGTTGGCGACGACGATCTCGCCGACGCCGGCGCGGGCCAGCGTGGCGGCGGCCAGCGAGGACATCGACCCGGCGCCGATGACCAGCGCCCTGCGTCCCGCGGCCCATTCCTCGACGGCGCCGCCCGCGGCCAGCTGTTCGAGGCCGAAGGTGACCAGCGACTGGCCGGCCCGGTCGATGCCGGTCTCGGAGTGGGCGCGCTTGCCGACCCGCAGGGACTGCTGGAACAGGTCGTTCAGCAGCTTGCCGGCGGTGTGCAGCTCCTGGGCGCGGGCCAGGGAGTCCTTTATCTGGCCGAGGATCTGCCCCTCGCCGACGACCATCGAGTCCAGGCCGCAGGCCACCGAGAACAGGTGGTGGACGGCCCGGTCCTCGTAGTGCACGTAGAGGTACGGGGTCAGCTCCTCGAGACCGACACCGCTGTGCTGGGCGAGCAGCGTGGACAGCTCGGCCACACCGGCGTGGAACTTGTCGACGTCGGCGTACAGCTCGATGCGGTTGCAGGTGGCGAGCACCGCGGCCTCGGTGGCCGGCTCGGCGGCGACCGTGTCCTGGACCAGCTTGGCCCGGGCGTCCGCGCTCAGCGCGGCCCGCTCCAGCACGCTGACCGGGGCACTGCGGTGGCTCAGCCCGACGACGAGGAGGCTCATGCCGGCATCACGGCGGGCACGTCCCCGTCGGGTCCCTGGTCGCCGGAGGCGCCACGGGTGGTGGCGGCGGGCAGCGCGCCGTCCCCGGCGGCGGTCTCCTCACCGGCCTTGCGCTGCTCGTGGAAGGCGAGGATCTGCAGCTCGATGGAGAGGTCGACCTTGCGCACGTCGACCCCGTCCGGGACGGTCAGCACGGTCGGCGCGAAGTTCAGGATCGAGGTGACACCGGCGGCCACGAGCCGGTCGCAGACCTGCTGGGCGGCGCCGGCGGGGGTCGCGATCACGCCGATCGAGACGCCGTTGTCCTTGATGATCTTCTCGAGCTCGTCGGTGTGCTGCACGGGGATGCCGGCCACCGGCTTTCCGGCCATCGCCGGGTCGGCGTCGATCAGCGCGGCCACCCGGAAACCACGGGAGGCGAACCCGCCGTAGTTGGCCAGGGCGGCGCCGAGGTTGCCGATACCGACGATCACAACCGGCCAGTCCTGGGTCAGGCCCAGTTCACGGGAGATCTGGTAGACGAGATACTCCACGTCGTAGCCGACACCGCGCGTTCCGTAGGAACCCAGGTACGAGAAGTCCTTGCGCAGCTTCGCGGAGTTGACCCCCGCCGCCGCGGCCAGCTCCTCGGAGGAGACCGTGGGGACCGAGCGCTCCGACAGTGCGGTCAGCGCGCGGAGGTAC
Source organism: Streptomyces sp. NPDC003720 (assembly GCF_042875075.1). Classification (NCBI taxonomy): domain Bacteria; kingdom Bacillati; phylum Actinomycetota; class Actinomycetes; order Kitasatosporales; family Streptomycetaceae; genus Streptomyces; species Streptomyces sp. NPDC003720. The sequence goes on along the minus strand of NZ_JBIANZ010000012.1, from coordinate 12,177 downwards.
AGCGGAAGCCGGGCGACGGTGGCCTCGGGAATCCCTCGGCTGCGGGTCGCCGGTCGGTGAGTTCGGCCAGTTGCCACGGTGCTCCTGCGGGTAGAGCGGGGCTGCAGGCGGTCATACGTTCCCGGACCGCCCCGTCCACAGCAGGCTATGCCTTTGTGAACGCGTGCACAAAGATTGTGTCCGATTTGCCCGGCCAACGTGACCGGGGTCACGCATGTCTTTCGTGGGGGCAAAACGTCAACGCTCCTCGTGAATCCCGCCCCCGAGACAAAAACTCCAACGATCCTAAGCGACCTCCGGGGTTTCGTTGTACTGGTCGGTCAGTTTCCGGGCCGGCCGCCGGTCAGCCGCCGGTCAGCTCCCTGCGCAGCCGGGCCTCGTCCACCCGCCAGAAGGTGTGCTGGCTGCCGTCGACCAGGACCACCGGGATCTGCTCCCAGTACTGGTCGTGCAGCCGCTGGTCCTGGGTGATGTCCTGCTGCTCCCAGGGCACGCCGAGTTCCCCGCAGACCTTCTCGATCACGGCCTGCGCGTCGTCGCACAGATGGCAGCCGGGCTTGCGGATGAGCGTGACCGACCGTTCGCTGGGATCGGCCTTACGCCGGAAGAGGGGACTCATGCCGGCCATTCTCCCGCCTCCTTAACGGCGCCGTCGTGGAGAGTTCACACCCTTCGAACCGCGCGGCTCCGGAACCACGGAGCGGACTGGCTATGCTCACGCCATGGCCGCTCTCGGATGGCTCACTCCCCGTAGGCGCTCCGCCACGGCGCGGAGCGTGTTGGCAGGCGAGGCTTCGGCGGAGGCCGCCCGGAAGTCTTCGCGGGAGATCCCGCAGGCAGCCGAGCGGGAACCGGAGTTCCCGGTCCTCGGCGACGACAGGGCCGCCGCCTTCTTCGACCTCGACAACACCGTGATGCAGGGCGCCGCGCTGTTCCACTTCGGGCGCGGCCTGTACAAGCGGAAGTTCTTCGAGACCCGCGACCTGGCCCGGTTCGCCTGGCAGCAGGCGTGGTTCCGGCTGGCCGGCGTCGAGGACCCCGAGCACATGCAGGAGGCGCGCGACTCGGCGCTCTCCATCGTCAAGGGCCACCGGGTCGCCGAGCTGGAGACCATCGGCGAGGAGATCTACGACGAGTACATGGCCGACCGCATCTGGCCGGGCACCCGGGCCCTGGCCCAGGCGCACCTGGACGCGGGCCAGAAGGTGTGGCTGGTCACCGCGGCCCCCGTGGAGATCGCCCAGGTCATCGCCCGCCGGCTCGGCCTGACCGGCGCACTGGGCACCGTCGCGGAGTCGGTCGGCGGCGTCTACACCGGCGCGCTGGTGGGCGAACCCCTGCACGGGCCGGCCAAGGCGGAGGCGGTGCGGGCCCTGGCCGCGGCGGAGGGCCTGGACCTGAACCGCTGCGCCGCCTACAGCGACAGCCACAACGACATCCCGATGCTGTCGCTGGTGGGGCACCCGTACGCCATCAACCCGGACGCCAAGCTGCGCAGGCACGCCCGCGAGCAGGACTGGCGGCTGCGGGACTACCGCACCGGGCGCAAGGCCGCGAAGGTCGGCATCCCGGCGGCGGCGGGCGTCGGCGCGGTCGCCGGCGGCACCGCGGCGGCCATCGCCCTGAGCCGGCGCCGGCGCTAGCGCTCGCCGGCCGCGACACGCCTGGGCGGTGCGGAGAACCCCGGATTATGCCGCCCCGCCCCCAACACGCCCCGCACTTCGCCGAAATACGCCCTTTTCCGATCAACAACCGGTCAACTAGCGACGCCTGATGAGCCGCCAATCGGCAACAGAAGCGACGCAATCGGTGATTTGAGCAACTCGGTGTAGCAGTGCCTGTACGAAGCGTTATTCTCCTCAGACGCAATCCGGTACCCCTCCGTCGCTACGACGGGTGAACGGTTCCGCACTGCACGTGATGCAAGCTCTGCCTCTGGGAGTCCCGTGTACCCACACGTCGGGGTTGACGCCTCGGGCCTGGCTACGCTGCGCGCGACGGTCGCGGCGGTCAAAGAGACGCTGCGCGGCGCCGTCCCCACCGCGTACGCCGTCCCCGCCTTCGCCACCGCCGCCCCCCTGGGCCCGTGCTACGCACTGGCCGAGGGCAGCGCCGCGGTCGGCAGACGCGGCCGCGCCACCGGCGCGGCCACCGCCCGCCGACCGGCCGCGGACAGCGACAGCGCCCGGATGATGGACCTCGTGGAGCGCGCCCAGGCCGGTGAGGCCGAGGCCTTCGGCCGCCTCTACGACCAGTACAGCGACACCGTGTACCGCTACATCTACTACCGGGTGGGCGGCAAGGCGACCGCCGAGGACCTGACGAGTGAGACCTTTCTGCGGGCGCTCCGCAGGATCGGCACGTTCACCTGGCAGGGCCGCGACTTCGGCGCCTGGCTGGTGACGATCGCCCGGAACCTGGTGGCGGACCACTTCAAGTCCAGCCGGTTCCGGCTCGAGGTCACCACCGGCGAGATGCTGGACGCCAACGAGGTCGAGCGCTCCCCGGAGGACTCCGTCCTGGAGTCCCTCTCCAACGCGGCGCTGCTGGACGCCGTGCGCCGGCTCAACCCCCAGCAGCAGGAGTGCGTGACCCTGCGCTTCCTGCAGGGCCTCTCGGTGGCCGAGACCGCCCGTGTGATGGGCAAGAACGAAGGCGCCATCAAGACCCTCCAGTACCGCGCCGTGCGGACGCTCGCCCGGCTCCTGCCGGACGACGCCCGCTGACGCCGGCGACACTCAGCCACCACCAACTCACACCCGGTCGCGGCCCGTTGACTTTCCGACCCGATCATCCGCCGTCCGTAACCCAAGTGCCGGACCGCTCGTTGTGCGGGATACAGGCTCCCTGTGGTCACGTCCCGGCCGACTCCATCGCTCGATCGTGTGGAAGAGGTCGTGGGCGTGCAACCCTCAGGACCCCCTGGGGAGTCGACCGTGATGACGAGAGGAGGTGCCGCCAGTGATCGCGAACGTATCGGCGCACCGGCGGGCGAACGCCTTCGCCCAGGCCCTGGAGGAGCAGTCCGACCGGGACATGGCGGCCGAGCAGTCCACAGCGGCGGCGGGACCGCCGCCGACCGCCGAGGAACAGTCCGAGCGGGGCGAGCTCCTGGCCCTGGCCGCTGACCTCGGCGCACTGCCCAGGCCGCAGCTCGACCCCGAGGTCAAGGTCGTCCAGCGCGCCCAGCTGGTGGCCGCGATGGAGGCCATGCTCCAGGAGGGCGGGGCGGCGGACACAGCCGTACCCGAACAGCGCTCCCGCGGGCGCGGCGCACACCGGGCGAGCCCGCTGGGCAAGCTCCAGCCGCGCTCCAGACTGACCAAGGGGCTCGCGGCCGGCGGACTGAGCGTCGGCGTGGCCGCCGGGGCCTTCGGCGGAGTCGCCGCCGCGAGTTCCGACGCCTTGCCCGGCGACTCGCTGTACGGCCTCAAGCGCGGCATCGAGGACTTCAGGCTCAACTACCTGAGCGACGGCGAGGACCAGCGCGGCCAGACGTACCTCGACCAGGCCTCCACCCGGCTGAGCGAGGCCCGCCGGCTGATGGAGCGCGCCCGTGGCGGACAGCAGCTCGACCACGAGTCCATCGGTGAGATCCGCCGCACCCTGTCCGGGATGCGGCACGACGTCACCGAGGGCCACCGCCTGCTGCACGAGGCCTACGAGCGGGACCCGGACTCCCTCGGGCCCATCCAGGCGCTCTCCAGCTTCTCCGAGTCCCACCGGGACGCCTGGAGCGCGCTGAGCGACAAGCTGCCCGTGCAGCTGGGCGACGTCAAACAGCAGGTGTCGTCGGTCTTCGACGCCATAGACGAAGAGGTCGCCCCGCTGCAGTCCCTGCTGCCGCAGCCGCCCGCTTCGACGGGCGACGGCAAACGGCAGGGCTCCGGCGAGGCGTCCACCGGCTCCTCCCGCAGCCACCGTCCGACGGCGCCCAGCACCGGCGGCACGCCGTCCACCGGGCGCACCGGCTCCGGCAGCCCGACCGGATCGGCCACCCGCGACAGCGACGACAGCCTGATCGGGGGCAGCACGGGCGGTCTGCTCGACCCGCCGAAGATCGGCGGCGACGGTGGTTCCCCGACCCCCAGCAAGTCCCCGACGAGCGCGCCGGACGTCACCCTTCCGCCGCTCCTCCCGGGCCTGCTGCCCGGCCTGGGCATCGACGGCCAGAACGCGGACTAGCGCGGTACGACGGCGACGGGGGCGCCCCTTTCCGAGCAGGGGCGCCCCCGTCGCCGTACCGTCGCACGGCCGGCGGAGCAGCCGTCAGAAGAACACCGACCGCCGCTGCACCAGCAGCTTGTAGAGCGTGTGCTGGATCTGTTCGCGGACCTGGTCGGTCAGGTTGAACATCAGCATCGGGTCGTCGGCCGCCTCCGGCGGATAGCCGTCCGTGGGGATCGGCTCGCCGAACTGGATGGTCCACTTGGTGGGCAGCGGAATCGCCCCGAGCGGCCCGAGCCACGGGAAGGTCGGGGTCAGCGGGAAGTACGGGAAGCCCAGCAGCCGCGCCAGGGTCTTGGCGTTGCCGAGCATCGGGTAGATCTCCTCGGCGCCGACGACCGAGCACGGGATGATCGGCACTCCCTGTCGCAGAGCCGTGGAGACGAAACCGCCGCGGCCGAACCGCTGGAGCTTGTAGCGCTCGCTGAACGGCTTGCCGATGCCCTTGAAGCCCTCCGGCATGACGCCGACCAGTTCGCCCTGCGCCAGCAGCCGTTCGGCGTCCTCCGCGCAGGCCAGGGTGTGGCCCAGCTTGCGGGCGAGCTCGTTGACCACCGGCAGCACGAACACCAGGTCGGCCGCGAGGAGCCGCAGATGCCGGTCGGCCGGGTGGTGGTCGTGCACGGCGACCTGCATCATCAGGCCGTCCAGCGGCAGCGTCCCGGAGTGGTTCGCGACGATCAGCGCCCCGCCGTCGGCCGGGATGTTCTCGACGCCCTTCACCTCGACCCGGAAGTACTTCTCGTACACCGGCCGCAGCAGCGACATCAGGACCTGGTCGGTCAGCTCCTCGTCGTAGCCGAAGTCGTCGACCTCGTAGTCCCCGGTGAGCCGGCGGCGCAGGAACGACAGACCGCTCGCGATGCGCCGCTCGAGACCGCCGTCGTCGTGCGGCGCGGCGGGCGGCCCTTCCTCTGCGGTCACCGGGACATCATCCTGCCCGGCCGCACTGGTGGGCAGGGGCTGGACCTCACGAACCGGCCCGGCCTCCCCGGCCGCCCCGCGCCGGTTCCCCGCGCCGCGGCGCCGCGACGGCCGCTGGGCGGCGCTCCCGCGGGACCGGTCGTCGTCGAACGGAATGACCTTGGCGTCCGCCATCGTTGCTGCGCTCCTCAGTTGGCGCTCTGCGTCGGGAGGTGCCCGCCGCTCTTCGCGGCGAGCGCGGCGACCCGGTCCACGGCCCCCGCGAGGGCCTCCGGCGGCAGCAGGCCGGGGCCCTGGCCGCTCGCGAAGTCCGCGAACGTCTCCGCCGTCGTGTACTTGGGCCGGAAGCCCAGCGTCTCGCGCATCTGGTCGGTGGCCACCACCCGGCCGTGGGTGAGCAGCCTGATCTGTTCGGGCGAGAAGTCCGTCATTCCCAGCGTACGCACCAGCGAACCGGCCCACGTGACGGCGGGCAGCAGCAACGGGACCGTGGGCCGCCCGAGCCGCCGCGAGCACTGCGAGAGCAGCAGCACGCCGTCCCCGGCGATGTTGAAGGTGCCGCTGTTCAGCGTGCCCCGGCGCGGCTCGTGGGAGGCCAGCCGCAGCACCTCGACGACGTCGTCCTCGTGCACGAACTGCAGCCGCGGGTCGTAGCCGAACACGGTCGGCAGCACCGGCAGCGCGAAGTACGCCGCGAGCGGGGTGTCGGCGGCCGGCCCGAGGATGTTGGCGAAGCGCAGCACGCACACGGCGACGTCCGGCCGCCGCCGCGCGAACCCGCGGACGTACCCCTCGACCTCCACCGTGTCCTTCGCGAACCCGCCGCTGGGCAGCGACTTGGCCGGGGTCGTCTCGGTGAACACGGCGGGGTCGCGCGGCGCGGACCCGTAGACGTTGGTGCTGGACTTCACCACCAGCCGGCGCACGCTCGGCGACTTCTGGCAGGCGCCGAGCAACTGCATGGTGCCGATGACGTTGGTCTCCTTGACCGTGGCCCGGCTGCCGCCGCCCAGCGCGGTACCGGTCACGTCCAGGTGGACGACCGTGTCGGCGCCCGTCTCGGCGAGCACCCGGGCGATGCCGGGCTGCCGGATGTCGGCCTGGACGAAGTCGGCTCCGCCCAGATGATGCGCCGGCGGCACCGCGTCCACGGCGATCACCCGGTCCACGTCCGGGTCCCGCAGGATCCGCCGTACGAACCGGCCGCCGAGCTGCCGGGCCACTCCGGTGACGAGCACGACCTTGCCCAAGATCAGCGCCTTCCCTTCCCGACCTCGTACGGGACCTGGCCCCTGCCGCGTTCCCCGTGTCGGCAAACTTAGCGGGTCGATGTTGCGCTGTGATGGCCACCCGATGCGTGAAGTGACGGAATTTCCCCAGTCGGAACATGCCGACCCCGCCGAAGGCCGGCGGGCGCCCGGGTCCGGACACGACTGTGGCCCCCCGCCTTTTTCAGGTGGGGGGCCACAGAACACGCTCTCGCGGCGCCGCTTACTTCTTGTTGCGGCGCTGAACGCGCGTGCGCTTGAGCAGCTTGCGGTGCTTCTTCTTGGCCATCCGCTTGCGCCGCTTCTTGATAACAGAGCCCACGACTACCCTCGCTCACTTCTCATCACTCGGTTGTTTGGGCGCCATGGGCCCACACGACCTACGAGGGGTCAGCCTACCCGGTCGAGCGCCGAGCCCGTAATCGAGGGGTTGCCCGGGGTCTTCCCGAGCGCCGTCAGGCCGTCTCCACCCCCACATAACTCTCGCGGAGGTACTCGTGTACCGCTTGCTCGGGGACGCGGAAGGACCGCCCCACCCGGATCGCGGGCAGATGACCGCTGTGCACCAGCCGGTACACGGTCATCTTCGACACTCGCATCACCGAGGCGACCTCCGCCACGGTAAGGAACTGGACCTCGTTCAGAGGCCTCTCGCCAGCTGCAGCCATGACACACCTGAACCTTCCGCACTCGACGGCCACCGGCTTCCCCTTCCGGTGACTCTTCGTCGTTGCGTGCTCACTCCCCAATGTAGGGGCGGGTGATGCGAGTGGGGAAGAGGTGCACCCATCGGCGGCCTACTGTGACAGACGGGCTCGATTGAGTACGTAGCGGGCCAGCGGCAGATAGTGACCAGACGGCATGCCGTCGTCAACCGGAACGACGACGGACACGACTCCCTCCGCCTCCCCCACGAACAGCGCCGGATCGTCGGTGTCGGCCAGTCCGATGGCCTCGAACCCCAGCTGACCAGCACCGCAGACCCAGCCGTGGTCGCCGATCACCAGCTCCGGCAGCGGTCCGCCGGCCTCGGCGGCGGCGGCCAGGACCACCCGAACCGGGAGCGGCGAGTGGCAGTGCGCACCCGGCTCACAACCGGGGCGCCCGCCGTCCGGTTCCCGCACCAGGGCAACCCCGCGGACGTAGTCGACTCGGTACGTGCGTAGACCGAACCGGGTCAATATGTCGACACAGCGACCCTGCGCGGAGGTGAGCACCTCACATCCCGCCGCCGACAGCGCGTCCGCCAAGCCGCCGTAGAACCCGAGCAGCCGATGCGGATGCCCGGTGCCCAGCAGCACCGGCGCGCCCCGCCCGGCCACCCTCCGGATCCGCTCCGCGAACGCGTCCAGCGCCGCCAGCGTCCGTTCCGGATCGATCACGTCCGGGCCGGAGGTGCACCGGGGATCGGCCGAAACCCCGCACCTGGCCGCCATCAGGGCGAGCAACTCCCGCTGCCCCCACGGCGACTCGGGGTCGATTCCGATCAGCGCCCGCGGGTCCCGGGCCGCGAACAGCCGGTACCGGCGGAGACTGGCCTCACGGGACGTCCCGATCTCACCGGCCAGCCGGGCGGCCAGCAGATGCGCACGAAGGCCCTCGGCGGTCCACACGCTTGCGATGCTGACGCACCGGGCGGCGGCCCGGTGGCGGAACGGGCGAACACCGCACGGTTGGCCCAGTGGCCGCCCCGGCGCTCAGGGCAGCAGCCCGCGCAGCGGGAACGCCGAGCGGCGGGTGGCGAGGACGGCCTGGTCCAGGCGATCGGCGGGGTCGTAGCCCTCCTCCCAGGAGGCGAACGACACCGGCCACCGCCCGTCGGTCATCCGCCGCGGCGCCGGCTGCCTGGTCCGCGCGAACACCTCCTGCCGCCACTCCTCGGGAATCTCCGCCGCCGGATCGACCTCACGGCCCGCCGCGATCCCCACCAGGTGCGTCCACGACCGCGGCACCACCTCGACCACCGCGTAGCCACCGCCCCCGAGCGCGACCCACCTGCCGTCCGCGTACTCGTGCGCCAGCTCGTGGCACGCCACCTGCACCGCCCGCTGGGCGTCCAGCGACACCGCGAGATGCGCCAGCGGATCCTCGAAGTGCGTGTCCGCGCCGTGCTGCGAGACCAGCACCTGGGGCCGGAACCCGGCGAGCAGTTCGGGCACCACCGCGTGGAACGCCCGCACCCATCCCGCGTCCCCGGTCCCGGCCGGCAGGGCCACGTTCACCGCGGTGCCCTCGCCCTCGCCCGCGCCGGTCTCCTGCGGCCACCCGGTCTGCGGGAACAACGTACGGGGATGCTCGTGCAGCGAGACCGTCAGCACCCGCGGGTCCTCCCAGAACGCCGCCTGCACCCCGTCCCCGTGGTGTACGTCGACGTCCACGTAGGCGACCCGCTCGACGCCCAGCTCCAGCAGCCGCGCGATGGCCAGCGCCGCGTCGTTGTAGATGCAGAACCCCGAGGCGCCGCCCGGCATCGCGTGGTGCAGCCCGCCGGTGAAGTTCACCGCGTGCAGTGCGTCCCCGCGCCACACCGCCTCCGCCGCGCCCACCGACTGCCCGGCGATCAGCGCGGACACCTCGTGCATCCCGGCGAACGCGGGATCGTCCTCCGTGCCGAGGCCGTACGCCCCGCGGGCCGAGCGCGGGTCGGCGGAAGCGGCCTTCACGGCGTCGATGTAGTCCGGGCGGTGCACCAGCCGCAGCGTCGACTCACCGGCCGGTTTCGCCGCGACGACCCGCAGCTCCCGGTCGAGCCCGAAGGCGCCCACCAGCCTCCGGGTCAGCTCCAGCCGGACCGGATCCATCGGATGGTCCGGGCCGAAGTCATAGCCCGTTACTGCCTCGTCCCACATCAGCTGTGCGCGGCCGCTCATGCCCGCCACCGTATCGGTCCGGTTGAGCCGCGAACGACCTGGCGTACACGAGCGTCACCAGCACCAACACCATCGGCACGAGCATGGCCCCGCGGTAGCTCCAGGCGTCCCCGAGCGCACCCACCAGCGGCGAACCGACGAGGAACCCCACGTAGTTGAAGATGTTGAGCCGCGCGATCGCCGCGTCCGAGGCGTCCGGGAACAGCCGGCCGGCCGCCGCGAACGTCTGCGGCACCAGGACGCAGAGCCCCAGCCCCAGCAGGGTGAACCCGAGCATCCCCAGCCACGCGTCCGGCGCCACGGACACCACCGCGAACCCGGCGGCCGCCACCAGCGCCCCGAGCCGCACCACCGCGGCCGCGCCGAACCGCCGCACCCCGAAGTCCCCGATGGACCGGCCGACCAGCGTGGTCACCATGTACACGTTGTACGGCACGGTCGCCAGCTGCTCCGAACTGCCCAGCACGTCCTTCAGGTACTTCGCGCTCCAGTTGGAGACGGTCGAGTCCCCGATGTACGCGAACGTCATCACCAGGCACAGCGGCAGCAGCAGCTTGAAGACGAGACCCCCGCCCTGCCCGGCCGGCCGGTCGGCCACCGGCTCCGCCACCCCGTCGACGTACCACCGGCTGCCCACCAGCGCCGCCGGCAGCAGCACGGCCACCACCGGCAGGTACGACACCCACAGCGCGAGATGCCAGTGCGCCCCGGCCCAGGCCAGCGAGGCGCCGACGATTCCGCCCAGGCTGTACACCGCGTGGAAGCTCAGCATGATGCTGCGCCCGTACGTCCGCTGCAGGCTCACCCCGAGCATGTTCATCGAGGCGTCCAGCGCGCCGACGGAGAGACCGAACACCGCCAGGGCCACGCCGAGTCCGGCCAGCCCGTCACCGGCTCCGACGCCGACCAGGGCCAGCAGCACCACCGGCTGCGACCAGCGCAGCAGCCGGCTGGGCCGGATCCGCTTCACGAGCTGCTCGGTCGTCACACTGCCGGCCCCGGCGAGGATCGGGACGGCGGCCAGGAAGACCGGAAGCAGCGCGTCGGATATCCCGTAGCGGTCCTGGATGGCCGGGATGCGCGTCACCAGCAGCGCGAACGCGACGCCCTGCGCGAAGAAGCTGAACGCCAGCGAGGCCCTGCCGCGCCGCAGCACATCAGTCATGGCGGCGAGCGTAGGGCCCCGGGCTACCTGTGGGTAGATCCAGCCAAAGGTGAGTTTCCCTCACCTTCGCCGTCCGGCGGATCAGGCGGCGACGGCCACTTCGGGGCGCCGGCCGGCCTTGCCGGCGTTCGCCTCGGCGGTGAGCAGCCGCGCCATCGGCTCGGCCGCGAGGCCACCGCCGACCACGAACGCCGCCGTCAGCACCACCGCGATGACGACCGTGCCGAGCCAGACCATCGTGTCGACCGGGAGGGTGTAGGCGCCGACGACCCGGGCGACGCACTCGAGCAGCAGGGCCGTCCCCCACACCAGCGAGAAGGTCCGCTCCTTGCGCCGGAAGGCGTCCGAACCGGCAGCCGCGCCCGAGGCGAGCCGTTCCCAGGCGGCCTCACGGCCGGCGTCGCCCTTGACGAGGAAGGGCTTCATCCCCGCGGTCATGGCCGGCTTGCCGAGCGCGACCGAGACCAGGATGCCGATCGCCAGAGTGCTGCTGACCGCACCGTCCTTGGCGAGCATCAGCCGGGGATCGCCGGACACGAAGCCGGCCACCAGGCTCACGACGTTCACCACCAGAGTGAGGAGGGCGAACGCGTTGGCCGTGCGCTCCCTGACCACGCCCCACACCGTCCGCACCGCCGGCACCACGCTGCTCCAGGCGAGCGCCCCGAAGGTGCTCATCCCGAAGGCCTCCTTGAGGAGGTAGTACGAGCCGATCGGCAGCGCCACGTCCACCAGCAGCGGCTTGAAAGTCCGCAGTCTGCCCGTGCGCTGCCCGCGGCTCGGGTTCTCGGTCCGGTCCTGGTTCCCCGTGGTCTTCGTCATGCTCCAAGGTTCGCCGCCGGGCGGGGTCCGGCGGTAGGAACGATCGTCCGGTGGTCCCCATGACAAATGTCAGTCACCGCCGGGTGCCGCCGGTCATACCAGCAGGTCGGCCAACTCGCCCATGGTGGAGAAGAGTTGGTTCGCGCCCGTGAGCCTCGCCGGCGGGGTCATCGCGGTGAACCCGTACACGTCCATCCCGGCCGCCACGGCCGCCTGGACGCCCAGCGGGGAGTCCTCCACCACCAGGCAGCGCCCGGGTGCGGCGCCCATCCGCTCGGCCGCGTACAGGAAGAGGTCGGGGGCCGGCTTGCCCCGGCCGACGTCCTGGGAGCTGAAGATCCTGTCCCGCGTGAACCAGCGGTCGAGCCCGGTCGTCCGGTGCCCCACCCTGATCCGCTCGTGGCTCCCGGACGACGCCACGCAGTAGGGCACCCCGTCCGCGGCCAGCTTCTCCAGCACTCCGTCTACGCCGACGACGGGCTGCAACTCCCGCTCGAACGCGGCGAACACACGGGCGTGGAAGACGTCGTCGAAGTCGTCCGGGAGCCGCTGCCCCGTCCGCTCCAGGACCAGATCGTGGATCCGGTGCATCGCGGACCCCATGTAGTCCCGGATGGAGTCCTCGTACGTCGTCGGGTGCCCCAGCTCCGTCAGATGGGCGGCCAGAATCCGGTTGGAGATCGGCTCACTGTCGACGAGAACACCGTCGTTGTCGAAGATGACGAGGTCGTAGCGCATACCCAGACCCTAAACGACCCGGAACGCAGAAAACCCCCGCATCTTTCGATGCGGGGGTTTTCCCAACAATTGTTCGGCGGCGTCCTACTCTCCCACAGGGTCCCCCCTGCAGTACCATCGGCGCTGTGAGGCTTAGCTTCCGGGTTCGGAATGTAACCGGGCG
>NZ_JBIANZ010000011.1:0-380579 GCF_042875075.1 Streptomyces sp. NPDC003720 | reverse complement strand
AGTACGAGGGCATCCGGCCGGCACTCCCCCAGCCTTCGGCCGGGGGGACCCCCAGAGCACGCACCGGACGCCGCGACGCCCGCCCTGCGGGCGAAGGACGCGACTTTGCGGACACGACCTAGTCCGCCGTGACGCCCCAGTACGCGATCCGGGCCGGCTCGCCGTCCTCGTACAGCACCGTGCATCTGCCCTGCCCCCGGCCCGGGAAGTCCAGCCGGTCGGAGTCCAGGGCCGCCCTCCAGTCGGCGCGGGTGGGACGTCCGCCCGGCGCCCAGGCGCGGACCTCCTCGTCCGTCAGCGGGCGCATGAACGGGCCGTCGTCGGGGTCCGTGGCGTCGATCAGCTCGGGCTGGTCCAGGACCGTGCCCGTGCCGCCGGTGAAGACGTACTCGTGCCAGGCCGGGTCCCGCCAGAGCTGCTGCACGGTCCGGCCCGGGAATCCGTGGTCGTCCCGCGCCAGCTCCGTCTCCTGCGCCCGGCGGAACGCCGCCGCCAGGTCCTGCTGGTAAGGGCCCGTCTGCGTCCAGGAGTTGCCGCCCATGTCGATGCCTCTTCCCTCGGCTCACCGGTCAGTGGTGGTCAGCGTAGGAGGCGGGACTGACATCGATATCGGGGGACGGCCCGGGCGGCGGACCGCGGACGTGACCGGCATCTCACCCCGTGAGACGTGAAACGCGTTACTAACTCCGCCGCTGCGCCCCTCACGGGCGCTAGTGTCCGGCCGAGAGATAGGCCCCGGCGTGACCTTTTCGCCTGCCCGGCGGCGTCCGGTGAAGCAACTGTCCCAGGACGCCGGGATCAAACCCGCGAGCGGACGAGGGAAAGGCGCGCCAGGGCCTGACGACAGCGCGTATCAGGGGAGTCGCACAGTGGCACGGAAGCTCGCCGTCATCGGGGCCGGCCTCATGGGGTCCGGTATCGCTCAGGTCGCCGCGCAGGCGGGCTGGGACGTCGTCCTGCGGGACGTCACCGACGAGGCCCTCAAGCGTGGCACCGACGGCATCAAGGCCTCGTACGACAAGTTCGTGAGCAAGGGCAGGCTGGAGGCGCACGACGCCGACACCGCCCTCGGCCGCATCACCGCGACCACCGACCTGGACGCCGCCGCCGACGCCGACATCGTCGTCGAGGCCGTCTTCGAGAAGCTCGAGGTGAAGCACGAGATCTTCCGCGCGCTCGACAAGATCGTGCGGCCGGACGCCGTGCTCGCCTCCAACACCTCCGCCATCCCGATCACCAAGATCGCGGCGGCCACCGAGCACCCCGAGCGGGTGGTCGGCGTGCACTTCTTCTCCCCGGTGCCGATGATGCAGCTCGTCGAGCTGGTCCGCGGCTACAAGACCAGCGACGAAACCCTCGCCACCGCGCGGGAGTTCGCGGAGTCGGTCGGCAAGACCTGCATCGTCGTCAACCGGGACGTGGCCGGCTTCGTCACCACCCGCCTCATCTCGGCCCTGGTGGTCGAGGCGACGAAGCTGTACGAGTCCGGCGTGGCCACGGCCGAGGACATCGACCTCGCCTGCAAGCTGGGCTTCGGGCACGCCATGGGCCCGCTGGCCACCGCGGACCTCACCGGCGTCGACATCCTGCTGCACGCCACCGGCAACATCTACACCGAGTCGCAGGACGAGAAGTTCGCCCCGCCGGAGCTGATGCGCCGGATGGTGGACGCCGGTGACATCGGCCGCAAGAGCGGGCAGGGCTTCTACAAGTACTGACCCGTACAGATCGGTACGGATCCGGACTCACGCCCCAGGGGCATCACCCCTGGGGGTGAATTCGGTATCGGTTCGCTTACAAGCAGCAACCGCGCTGCCACTCAGGCAGTCAGACGTTGCACAGCACAGGCACCGTCACGGAGTACGCCAGACCGCACTCAACGGGGAGCGCATATGTTCATCAGGGGCGACCACGCCGAGCTGGTCGTCGGGGGCCGCCTCGACGTCCGCAGCGCGGCGGACGCCCGTACGGCCCTGCACTCGGCCGTCGACGGCGGCGTCGGCGACCTGGTGCTCGACCTGTCCGAGCTGGACTCCTGGGACGCCACCGGACTCGGGGTGATCATGGGTGCCCACCGGCGGGCCGGCCGCTGCGGTCGCCGCCTGGTGCTGCGCGAGGTGCCGCCGCAGATGCAGCGGCTGCTGGTCGCCACCCGGCTGCACCGCATCCTCGCCATCGAGGGCGGCATCGGGGTCGACTCCCTGCCCCGGGTGTAGCACCCGCCTGGCGGGCCGTGCCGGAAGCCGCGGGGGAGTGGCGCGCCCGTCCGGCCCCGCGAGCCGTCGGCAGCGGCCCTGCCGTACTCGCCGGGGCGGCCGGCACCGGGCAGGGGCCGTCCGGGACCATGAAGCATGCTCCCGGATGACTGGCACCTCACCCAAGACGCCGACGACTTCCTCGCCCGAGCCGGGGACTTCCTGCGCTCGCGTCCCGTCCTGCACAACACGCCGCTGACGGACATCGAGAGACTGCGGAACCGCACGGCGGCCGAACGCGCCGCCGCACCCGCCGTCTTCGGCCTGCTGGAGTCCGGGGGCGAGGTCCGCGCGATCCTCTACCTCACCCCGCGCGGACGCCTGGGCCTCACACCCCTCGGCGCCGAGCGGGCCGACACCCTCGCCGCGCGACTGGCCGGCCTCGGCCACTTCCCCGCCGACGTCATCGCGGACCACGACACCGCCGGCGCCTTCGCCGAGGCATGGCGACGGCACACGGGCACGGCGCCGGTGCCGTTCTGGCGGACCCATCTCTACCGTCTCGGCACGCTCACCCCGCCGCGGCCGCGTCCGGAGGGCCGGGGACGCCGCACGGGCGTCGAGGACCGCGAGCAAGTGGTGCGCTGGTGCCGTGAGTTCTGCGTCGACGTGGGGGAGCGGTCCTCCATCGAGCTGATCGACGCCGGCTCCTGGGACGCATCGCGCTTCGGCGACAGGCACTTCACCTTCTGGGAGACCCCGGACGGCGCCCCCGTCTCCATGGCGGCCGCGACCTCGGTCGTCGGCGGCATGGTCCGGGTGGACCCCGTCTACACCCCGGCCCGCCTCCGCGGCCGCGGCTACGCGGGAGCCGTGACGGCCGAGGCGAGCAGCGCCGCGCTGGCCGCGGGCGCGACGGAGGTCGTCCTGTTCACCGACCCGGACAACCCCACCAGCAACGCCCTCTACCAGCGCCTCGGGTACGTCCACGTCGCCGACTTCGCCGGATACCGTCTCGCTCGCCCGGACGGGCCCAACGCGGCCGATCGGGGGTGAATGGGGCGACGGGGGAGAGCCGGGCGCAGCCCCCTTACCGCACCACGAGGGCAATCCTCACCGGACCGTGACGTCTCGGGCCGCGCGGCACCCCGCCCTGTCGTGGATACTGTGCGAAGGTTTAGGGTTCGGTCGCCCGCTGCCTGAAACCCTCGAGCGGGCCCGGACCAGAAGCGACAGCGCGGTGTGCAGCAGGCCGGGAGGGGCCGGTACTCGCGGGCACACGACGCTTTTGGGGGGCTTGAACCCATGGACCCGATCACTCCGGGACCCGACGAGCACGGGCAGGCTCTCAGCCGCCGCCCGCCCCGGGAATCCCTGACCGCCGACTTCGGCCCGGGCACGCCCGCGATCGCCCGTACGGCACAGCTCGTCTCCGGCGGCTTCCTGCTCACCGTCAACCCGGTGGACGGCAGCGAGATAGAGACCTGCCCGCCGCACCAGAGAGCCGAACGGCCCCGTAAGCGCACGCCCGCCGAACGCGCCGAGGCCGAACGCGTCGCCCGGCCGCCGGTGCCGCCCGGCCCGGCGCTGCCCGCGCTCTCCCTGCTGGAGCGCCAGGACGAACGCGAGCGCCTGGTCCGGCTGCTCGCCCGGGGCCGCTCGGTGCGGCTCACCGGACCCGGCGGCTCCGGCCGCACCGCCCTGCTCGACCTCGTCGCCGAGGACTGCGCGGACCTCGCGCCCGACGGCGTGGTCCGGCTCACCGGCTTCCGCCGCACCGCCGCCGACCTCCTCCACGACCTGTTCCACGCCGTCCACGACGCCCCGGCGCACCGCCCCGAGCAGGACGAACTGGTCGCCCTCGTCGCGGAGATCGGCGCGGTCGTCGTCGTGGACGACCTGGAGTTCGGCGGCGCCGCCCTGGACGAACTGCTCGGGGCCACCCCCGAGTGCGCCTTCCTGTTCGCCGCCACCCCGGACGTGCCCGGACCCGCCGCCGGCTCCGAGGTCGAGGAGGTCTTCCTCGGCGGTCTGGACCGCGCGGCCGGCGTGGAGATCCTGGAGCGGGCCGTCGGCCGTGTCCTCACCGAGGAGGAGGCCAACTGGGCCGGCGACCTCTGGTTCGAGTCCGAGGGCCTGCCCCTGCGCTTCGTGCAGGCCGGCGCCCTGCTCCGGCAGCGCGACCAGCTCCGCGCCAGCACCGGGGCGGTGGACGCGTACGGCGTCTTCGAGGACGTACGGTCCCCGCTCCAGGAGGAGTTCGACGCCGACGACGGCGACCAGGTGGCCCTGCCGTCCCTGGGCGAGGCCGCCGCGCCCGCCCCGCTGCTCGCCTCCCGGCTCAGCACGTCCGCCCGCGCCACCCTCCGCCTCGCGGTGGCGCTCGGCGGCGAGGTGCCGCACCAGGCGCATCTGCCCGCCCTCGTCGGCGACACCCACGCCGACGCCGCCCTCGGTGAACTCGCCGGCTGCGGACTGGTCTCGGCGGTCGGCTCCCGCTACCGGCTGGCGGCCGGCGTGCAGGCCCAGCTCGAGGCGGCCGGATACGACGCCGACATACCCGGCGAGGCCCGCACCGCCGCCGAGCACTACGCCTGGTGGGCCGGGCACCCCTCGGTCACCCCCGAGCGGGTGTGCGCCGAGGCCGACGCGGTCCTCGCCGCGCTCGCCGTGGTGGTGCCGGCCACGGAGGCCGCCGCCGAGGGCGAGGAGAGCGTCGCGGTACGGCTCGCCCGCACGGCCGCGCCCGCCTTCGCCGCCGGGCTGCACTGGAGCGCCTGGGAACGCTCGCTGCGCTCCGGCGCCGAGGCCTCCCGGCTCTGCGGTGACGTTTCCGAACAGGTCTACTTCCACCACGAGTTGGGTGTTCTCTCGCTCTGCGGCGGACAGCTCGACCGGGCCCGCGCCGAGCTGGAGGCCGCGGGCGCCCTGCGCGGGGCGCTGGCCGACAAGCGGGGCGCCGTCGCCGGGCGCCGCGCGCTGGCGCTGGTCGCCGACCTCGCCGGCGACGCGCCGGGCGTGGCGGCGATGGCCGGCGAGGAGGCGGCCGACGCCCGCCAGGAGGACCCCGCGTCGCCGCCCGGCGGTGTGCCGGCCGTCCGCACGGCGCCGTTCGGACCGGCCGGCGAAACCCTCGTCAGCAGGCAGCCCCCGGCCGCCGCGACCGGCGGCGGCATCCGCCGGCTGGCCCGCCGCAACCTGGTCGCGGCCGGATCCGGGGCGCTCCTCGTCGCCGTGCTCGGCACGGTCGTCACGCTCGGCATGACCTCCGAGCAGAACGCCGACCGCAACCCGGCCGGCACCGTCGACGTCAACCCGTCGGTGAGCCAGGACACCGGCGACGGCAGCCCGGCGGCCGACCCGAGGAAGAACGACGACGGCGACGCCGGACCCGGCACGGTCTCCAGCAGCCCGACCAACCCCGGTCCCGACGGCACCTACGGCACCTCGGACGACCCGGCCCCGCCGGCGAGCTCCGGCCCGTCGTCCCGTCCCAGCGCCACGAAGGGGTCCGGCGGCGGGGGCACGACGCCGACGCCGACCAGGAGCACGCACCGGCCGGGCTCGCCGACGCCCACGCCGACCCGGTCCACCCCGCCGAGCAGCCCCCCGCCCAGTTCCACCGCGCCGGAGTCCCCGGCCCCGTCGGACAGCCCGTCCTCGTCACCGGGCACGTCCACCTCGGCGTCCGGCCCGGCGTCCGGCGCCCCGACGGCGTCGAGCGGCGCGGCGAGCGCACCGGAGTCGGACGGCCCGGGCTCCGTGATCTGATCCCGTCCGCACGACGCGCGAGGGCCGGCTCCCCGGGGGGAACCGGCCCTCGGCCGTACCGGCGTGGCCGCGGCTCGCGACGGCCGCGGCCCGGCTCAGAACAGCCGCAGCTTGTCGTCCTCGATGCCGCGCATGGCCTCGTAGTCCAGGATCTGGCAGTGGATGCCGCGGTCGGTGGCGAGCACCCGGGCCTGCGGCTTGATCTCCTGCGCGGCGAACACACCGCGCACCGGGGCCAGATGCGGGTCGCGGTTCAGCAGTTCGAGGTAGCGGGTGAGCTGTTCGACGCCGTCGATCTCGCCGCGCCGCTTGATCTCGACGGCGACCGTCCCGCCGTCCGCGTCCCGGCAGAGGATGTCCACCGGGCCGATCGCGGTCATGTACTCGCGGCGGATCAGCGTGTAGCCCTCGCCGAGTGTCTCGATGCGGTCGGCGAGCAGCTCCTGCAGGTGCGCCTCCACGCCGTCCTTGATCAGGCCGGGGTCGACGCCGAGTTCGTGCGAGGAGTCGTGGAGGATCTCCTCCATCGTGATGATCAGTTTCTCGCCCGCTTTGTTGATCACCGTCCACACGCCCGCGTCGTCACCCGCGCCCTCCTTGAGCGTGCAGGGCGGAGACATCCAGTTGAGGGGCTTGTAGGCCCGGTCGTCCGCGTGGATGGAGACGCTGCCGTCCGCCTTGACCAGGATCAGGCGGGGCGCCGAGGGCAGGTGGGCGGTGAGCCGGCCGGCGTAGTCGACCGAGCATCGGGCAATGACGAGACGCATGGTCGGCAACGCTACTCGACACCCGGTGGTGCGCGCGATCCGCCCTCCTCGCACCGGCCCCACCGGCACCTCCGGTCCGTGCGGACATCCCTTTTATCCCTGGAAACTCCTGTTCAGGTCTGGCCGATTGTGTACGCAAAGGGACCGTTCCATATACGCAATCTGCTGGTGTGGTCACCGACCGTTGCCTACCGTAGAGAACGGGAGGTCGCGGTCCGTGTACCCAGCGTGTTCGGTATCGCGAACTCCCTTGTCTGTCCGGCAACCCCTGCTCGGCGGGGGTGCGAGAGGAGAACCCATGTCGCTCGACGTCTCACCGGCCCTACTCGAACAGGCCGAGCGAGGCGAGGTCGACGAAGCAGCATTCGTCGACTGCGTCCGGACCTCCCTGCCCTATGCGTGGGAGATGATCAGCTCCCTGGTGGCCCAGCTGAAGGTGGACGGCGGACCCTTCGCCGACAACCAGACGCCCCCGCCGGACGAGCAGGCACGCGGTCAGCTGCTGCGTGCGCTCGCGAGTGACGCCATACGCGGTGCGCTGCAGCGGCACTTCGGTGTACGGCTGGCCTTCCAGAACTGCCACCGGGTGGCGGTGTTCCCGCTGGACGACTCGGTCAACGAGACGCTGGCCCGGTTCACCTCGGTGCGCAACCAGCTGCTGAACCAGTCGCCGGAGCTCCGGGACTGCTGACGCGCGGACACCCGGCTGCTGACACAGAGGGCCGCTCGCTTGCCGCTCCACCCGGGGGAGGTGCATACGTACTGGGGCGGCAAGCACCCCTGGGCACCGGGGATCCGGCGGCGCGTCAGCGGAGCTGGGGCAGCACCTCGGCGCCCAGCCGCCGTACGTTCTCCTCCGTCGCCGCGAGATCCCCCGAGCCCTCGACGAGCAGGGCGAACCGGGAGATCCCGGTGCGCTCCGAGGTGGCCGCGAGCCGGTCGGCGGCCAGCCGCGGGGTGCCCACCGGGTGCAGCCCGCAGAGCAGTTCGGTGTAGGCGTACGGGTCCCGCATCGCGCGCGCACGGCCGTCCACCGTCACATGGGCGTCGAGGCCCTGTTTCAGCCAGCCCGGCATCGCCTTCAGCAGGGTCTCCACGGCGTCGGTGCGCCGGTCCGCGAGCTGGCAGACGCCCGCCGAGACATGGGCCGCGCCCGCGATCTCCTCGGCCGGCCGGTCCGCGGCCCGCGCGGAGCGCCGCCACAGGGCGACCATCTCGGCCTTCTCCTCGTCGCCGATGTGCATCCCGAGCAGCATCGGCAGTCCGCGCTCGGCCGCCAGCCGCACCGTGGCCGGTGAGGTGCAGGCGACGACGACCTCCGGTCCGGGCGTCTCCGTCAGCGCCTCCGCGGGGCGGGGCACGACGGGCACCTCGCGGAAGGAGAAGCGTTCGCCCGACGCCGCGACGGACGGTTCGCGCAGCCAGCGCACCAGCAGATCGAGTGATTCCGGGAACCCCCGCTCGTACGCCTCCAGGCCCGCGCCGAACACCTCCAGGTCCACCCACGGGCCGCCGCGCCCCACGCCCAGCGTGAACCGCCCGCCGCTCGTCAGGTGCAGCAGCGCGGCCTGCTCGCCGAGCGCGACCGGGTGCGCGGTGGGCAGCACGCTGACCGCGGTGCCGACCCGGACCCGCTCGGTGCGGCCGAGCAGCACGGCGGCCAGGGTGACCGCGGACGGACATGTGCCGTACGGCACGAAGTGGTGCTCGGCCAGCCACACTGTGTCCAGCCCGGCCTGCTCGGCGACCTCAGCCGAGCGGACCGCACGGTGCAGTGCCTCCCCGGGGCCCTGACCCGGGAACTGGGCCGCCAGCACAAAGCTTCCTACGCGCATCGCTCTTCCTGCTTCCTTGGCTCCGACCGGAGCTCCCCCACCGGGCATAACCGTCTGACACGTGCCGAGGACACGGCCTGGCGGGGAGATTTGCGGATTGTCTGCAGAATGCGCCCCCTGGCAGGGGCACTTGTGCGGTCCGGAGCGCTACGCGTACCCGTACCGGCGCCGCGTACGCTGGACGCGGCCCGTGCTTCCTGTATAGCTCCGAGAGGTGTCCCGTGTCCCCGCGTCGCAACCGACCGAAGGCAGCCGCATCGTCCGGCCCGAGCGCCGAGGACGACCAGGCGGGCCGGTACGGCGGCTGGCAGTCCTCGGAGAGCTGGCGGGGCGAGGAGTGGAGCGTGCGCCATGTCGCGGGGGCGAGCGCCGAGGGCAAGACCTACCGCTGCCCGGGCTGCGACCAGCTCATCCCCTCCGCCGTCCCGCACGTGGTGGCCTGGCCGGAGCACGCGGGCGTGGACGACCGCCGCCACTGGCACAAGGCGTGCTGGAACGCGAAGGACCGCCGCACCACGAGGGTGCAGCGGTCCCGTAACGCGCCGAGGTTCTGACCCGGGGACTCAGACGTCCCGGCTCTGGAGCAGCGCGTAGGCGCCCGCATAGGCGGCGGCGGTCACGCCCAGCATGATCCACAGCGGGTCCCAGCCCGACGGGCCGGAGTGGCTCAGGGTGTTGTCGTAGAACACGCCCATCTGGCTCGGGATCGAGTACTCCAGCAGTGCCGTCTGCACCTTCTCCAGCGAGGACGCGTTCATGAACAGCGCGATCACGAGCGGGGCGAGCACCGCGCCGATCATGATGGTGATGGCGCCCGCCGAGTGCCGGATCATCGAGCCGACGAGCAGCGACAGCAGGCCGAGCAGCGCGATGTAGAGGCTGATGCCGAGCGTGGCCTTCAGCCATTCCCCGGTGGACGGGTCCTTGGCGCCCTGGCCGTCCAGCATGGACGCCTGGAGCATCGCCACGAAGGACACCACCGCCAGCGTCACCACGAAGGCGAGGGCGAAGAACACGATCGACTTGGCGGCCAGCACCCGGCCCCGGCTCGGGCACGCGGTCGTCGTCGTGCGGATCATGCCGGTGCCGTACTCGGACGCCGTGGTCAGCACGCCGAGCGTGATGATGCACATCATGCCGATCAGCAGACCGAAGAAGCCGAGGGTCAGCGGGCTCTGGCCGCCCAGGTCGCCGGAGCCGCGGACCGCCACACCGGCCAGCAGGCCGATGCCGACCACGAGCAGGACGAAGACGCCGAGCGTCCACATGGTCGAGCGCACCGACTTGATCTTGGTCCACTCGGAGGCCAGCGCGTGCCCGAGGTGGGTGCGCACGACCGGGATCGGCGAGCTGTAGCCGGGGTGGTTCGCGCCGGGCGCCGCCTGCCATTCGGGCGCGGCGGGGGCCTGCGGCATCGGGGGCTGGTGGGTGCTCATCGGGCGTCCTCGGGCTGGGTCGGGTCGGCGGCCGGGGCCGCGGGTGCGGACTGGGACGGTTCGGCGGCCGGGGCCGGGGGAGCGGCCACCGGAGGCTGGGCCTGGGGCGCCGGCTGGACCTGGGGAGCCTGCGGGACCGGCGGCGCCTGCGGCGGCTGCGCGGCGGGAGCGGCGTACGGGTTGGGGGCGGCCGCGCCGGGAGCCCCGTACGCGCCCGCCGGCGCACCGCCGTACGGACCCGAGGGCGCCTGCATCGCGAACGGGTGGCCGCCCGCCTGCGGCGGCGGCGGGGCGTACCAGCCGGGCTGGCCCTGACCGGGAACCGGCAGCGGCGGCTGGGCGCCCGGCGGCAGCGGCTGCTGCAGGCCCGCCTTCTGGTCGGTGGTGGAGCGGTAGTCGACGGCGCCCTGCGTCATCCGCATGTACGCCTCCTCCAGCGAGGCCTGGTGCGGCGACAGCTCCCACAGCCGTACGTCCGCCTCGTGCGCGAGGTCGCTGATGCGGGGCAGCGGCAGCCCCGTCACACGCAGCGCCCCGTCCTGCTCCGGCAGCACGTGGCCGCCCGCCTCGGTGAGGGCGGACGACAGCTTCTCGCGCAGCTGCGGCTCGGTGTCGGGGGTGCGGACCCGCGCGAAGTCGGCGGAGTTGGCGGAGATGAACTGCGTGACGCTCATGTCCGCGAGGAGCTGGCCGCGTCCGATGACGATGAGGTGGTCGGCGGTCAGCGCCATCTCGCTCATCAGGTGCGAGGAGACGAAGACGGTACGGCCCTCGGCGGCCAGCGCCTTCATCAGGTTGCGCACCCACAGGATGCCCTCGGGGTCGAGGCCGTTGACCGGCTCGTCGAAGAGCAGCACCTGGGGGTCGCCGAGCAGCGCCGCGGCGATGCCGAGCCGCTGGCCCATGCCCAGCGAGAAGCCCTTGGACCGCTTCTTCGCCACTTCCTGCAGGCCGACGACCCCGAGCACCTCGTCCACCCGGCGGGCCGGGATGCCGGAGAGCTGGGCGAGGCTGAGCAGGTGGTTGCGGGCGGACCGGCCGCCGTGCACGGCCTTGGCGTCGAGCAGGGCGCCGACCTGCCGGGGGGCGTTGGGCAGCCTGCGGTACGGGTAGCCGCCGATGGTCACCGTGCCGGACGTCGGGTTGTCGAGCCCGAGGATCATCCGCATGGTGGTCGACTTGCCCGAGCCGTTGGGCCCGAGGAAACCGGTCACCGCTCCCGGGCGCACCTGGAAGGAAAGGTTGTACACGGCGGTCTTGTCGCCGTAGCGCTTGGTCAGGCCGACAGCCTCGATCATGCTCCGCACCCATCGAAAGGTTCAGGACAGCGGGGCACACGCCCCCGTAAGGGTTAGGAGGATATCCGGGCGCTGACGGTTCCGGCCAAGGACGAGTAAAGCCGGAGCGTCAGCGACAGTGGCCGGATCCGGTCACTGGGCGTCCCGCCGCTTCAGCAGGGCGTACCCGCCCGCGAGCGCCGCGGCCACCCACAGCGCCATGATCCCGAGGCCGCCCCAGGGGCCGTAGGGCGTGTCGTCGCCGATCCTCGGCACCACCTGCATGATCCGGCTGCCGGCCTGGTCGGGCAGGAAGCGGCCGACCTTCCTGGTGGCGTCGACGTTGCCGAGGATGTTGGAGACCAGGAAGAAGAACGGCATCAGGATGCCGAGCGAGAGCAGCGGCGAGCGCAGCATCGTGGCCACGCCCATCGAGAACATCGCGATCAGGGTCATATAGAGGCCGCCGCCGATCACCGCGCGCAGCACACCGGGGTCGCCGAGGTGGGTGCGCAGCGAGCCCAGCATGGCCTGCCCGAGGAAGAACGCGGCGAAGCTGGTGGCCATGCCGACCACCAGCGCGAGCGCGGTGGCCACGGCGATCTTGCCGAACAGGAAGGCGCCCCGCTGCGGCACGGCGGCCAGCGAGACCCGGATCATGCCGGTGCTGTACTCGTTGGAGACGACGAGCACGCCGAACACGATCATGGCGAGCTGACCCAGGGTCATGCCCGCGAAGCTGACCACGGTGGCGTCGAAGGAGAGCCGCTCGCGCACCGGCATGTTGTCGAACTGGTTCCTTGTCAGCGCGGAGATGAGCATCCCGAGGGCGAGCGTGACCACCACGGCCAGCGAGAGCGTCCACACCGTGGACGAGACGGACCGGATCTTGGTCCACTCGGACCGGATCACCTGTGCGGCGGCCATGCTCAGGCTCCCTTCCAGCCGGCGCCCCAGTCCTGGCTGGACCGGGCGCCCGGTTCGGCGTGCGCGTGGTACTCCACCGACCCGGCCGTCAGCCGCATGAACGCCTCCTCCAGCGAGGCCTGCTGAGGGCTCAGCTCGTGCAGCACGATCCCGTTCCGGGCGGCCAGCTCCCCGATCCGCTCGGCCTTGCCGCCCTCCACCTCCAGCGCGCCGCCGCCCGCCTCGACGACGGTGACACCGCCCTCGTGCAGCACGTCGAGGAGCCGCTCGCGCTGTGGCGTGCGGATGCGCACGTAGGCTCGGGAGTGCTGCCGGATGAAGTCGGCCATGGAGGTGTCGGCGAGCAGCCGCCCCTGCCCGATGACCACCAGGTGCTCGGCGGTCAGTGCCATCTCGCTCATCAGATGGCTGGAGACGAACACCGTCCGCCCCTGGGCGGCCAGCGACTTCATCAGGTTCCGGATCCAGTGGATGCCCTCCGGGTCGAGGCCGTTGACCGGCTCGTCGAACATCAGGATCCGCGGATCGCCGAGCAGCGCGCCCGCGATGCCCAGCCGCTGGCCCATGCCGTACGAGAACCCCTTGGCCTTCTTCCGGGCCACGGCGGTGAGTCCGACGGCGTCGAGCACCTCGGCCACCCGGCGCGCGGGAATGCCGTTGCTCTGCGCCAGACACAGCAGGTGGTTGTAGGCGCTGCGGCCGCCGTGCACCGCCTTCGCGTCGAGCAGCGCCCCGATCGAGGTGAGCGGGTCCCTGAGCTGTTCGTAGTGCCGGCCGTCGATGCGCACGTCCCCGGCGGTGGGATGGTCCAGCCCGAGGATCATCCGCATGGTCGTGGACTTCCCGGCGCCGTTGGGCCCCAGAAAACCCGTCACGATGCCCGGGCGCACGGTGAAGGTGAGCTGGTCCACCGCGACCTTCTCGCCATACCGCTTGGTCAGCCCCTCGAGCTCGATCATGCGGCCACGCTAGGACGGCGGCCGGGGCCCTGCCACTCGGGCGCCGGCCAGGAACGCGCCCGTGCGCGGGGTCAGCGGGAGGGCCGGCGGATCCGGACGGGGCCGCGGGCCCGCGCGGGATCGACCGGGGCGCCGTGCTGGGTGATCTCCACCTCGCCCCGGGCCGCGAGCCGGGCCGCGGCCCGGCGGACGGGCTCCATCAGCTCCCGCCAGCCGTCGTCGTCGGACCGGTGGACCGCACGGGCCACGTCCGACGGGCACACCGAGGCGCCCGGCCTTCTGCGGTCCAGCAGATCGAGGACGGCGTCCTCGAGGGACCGGTCGGTGTCGGACATACGGCGGACCCCTTTCCTCACCCGTCAGGCAGGTCCCCCCGTCTCGCCCGTCGGGCCGGTCCCTCGTCTCTCCCGCCAGGCTACGCGCAGACGGAAGGGGCGGCGGGACCACGTCCCACCGCCCCTCACCGGGTCGCTCGACTAGCGGGTCTGCTGCGCGGGGACGCCCCGGGAGATCGGCTCGTCCTCGGCCGGCGAGCCGGCGGCGGCCACCGCGGCACCGGTCAGCGTGGCGAGCATCTCGCGGACGTTCGTGAGCTGAGCGTTGATGGAGTCGCGGCGGTTGGTGAGAGCCGCGAGCTCGCGCTCGGATTCCGAACGGATCCGGTCGGCCTTGGCGTTGGCGTCGGCCACGATGTCCTCGGCCTGACGCTGGGCCGTCTCCACCGTCTGGCGGGCGCGGCGCTCGGCGTCGGTGCGCAGCTTCTCCGCCTCCAGGCGGAGCTGCTCGGCGCGGTGCTCGATCTCCGCCAGGCGCTTCTCGGCCTTCTGCTGACGCGAGGCCAGGTCGCGCTCGGACTGCTCGCGGCGCTTGGCCAGGTTCGTCTCGAAGTCGGCGGCGGCCTGCGCGGCCTTGGCGCGGGTCTCCTCGAAGAGGGCGTCCGCCTCCTCACGCTTGGACTGCGCGTCCTTCTGCGCGTCCGTACGCAGCTGGGCGGCCTCGCCCTTGGCCTTCTCGACG
The DNA here is from genome assembly GCF_042875075.1 of Streptomyces sp. NPDC003720. Classification (NCBI taxonomy): domain Bacteria; kingdom Bacillati; phylum Actinomycetota; class Actinomycetes; order Kitasatosporales; family Streptomycetaceae; genus Streptomyces; species Streptomyces sp. NPDC003720. The sequence goes on along the minus strand of NZ_JBIANZ010000011.1, from coordinate 366,395 downwards.
ATCCGGACGCCCTCGTCCTCGGCCTTGGACTTGCGCTCGGCGGCGAAGGACTCGGCGTCGTTGCGGACCTGCTGGGCCGCCGACTCGGCCAGCTCGCGGTGCTGCTCGGCCGCGCGCCGGGCCTCGTCACGCAGGTCCTTGGCCTCTTCCTCGGCCAGGCGCAGGATCTTCTCGACCCGCGCTCCGAGGCCCGCGTACGACGGCTCGGCATCGGTGACCTGGGCCTGCGCGTTCTGCGTCTCGAGGTGCAGCTCCTCGATGCGCTTCTCCAGCGCGGTGATGCGAGAGAGGGCGCTGTCACGGTCGGAGACGAGCTTGGAGATGCGTTCGTCCACCTGAGCGCGGTCGTACCCACGCCGCACAAGCTCGAAGCCGTAGGGGGAAGTGTCGCTCATGGGGTTCCTGTCGAATGAGACCGGTGAGGTGATAGGTGGAATCCTAGGTGCCGAAGCGGTGTGTCATCGAGCGGATACGTGTTTGATCTGGAGAATGACACCTCTTTCGGGTGGCTGATCACGGGGCGGCTTGCCAAAGACCTGGGCAAAGCACCCAGAAGACACCTTCAGCCTTCCCGTTCGCTAGCCGTCCGACGACTTGCCACCCGATCGGGGGGAACCGACCGTCGCGCCCGCCTTGACCCCGTTGTCCTTGCCGGCCGCCGGGGTCTCGAAGGACTCCAGCGCCTCCAGGACGTCCTGGACCCGCGAGATCTCGGTGTTGATGTCCTCGCGGCGGCGCACCAGCAGCTCCAGCTCCCGCTTGCCCTCCTCGACCGTGCGCCGGGCCTCGCGGACCGCCTCGGCCTTGAGCTCCTCGGCCTCCCGGACCAGCGTGGCCTTCTTCTGCTCGGCCTCCTTGAGCAGCCCCTCCGCCTTCTTGACGGCGGCGATGCGGACCTTGCCCGCCTCGGAGTTGGCCTCCGACACCAGCTCCTTGGCCTTCGCCTGCGCCTCGGCGAGCTGCTCCTCGGCCGCCTTGATCAGCGCGTCGCAGCGGTCGCCGGTCGACTTCATCGTCTCGGCGGCCTCCCGGCGGGCCCGCTCGTGCAGCTCCTCGATCTCGGTGGTGATGCGTTCGCGCAGCTCCTCCGCGCGCTCGCGGATCGCGGTCGCGTCCCGGCGGGCGCCGACCAGCAGCTCGTCGGCGTCCGTGCGGGCCTTCTCCACGCGGGAGTTGCCCTCGACGGTCGCCTCGGACACGATCCGGTCGGCCTCGCTGCGGGCCGCGCCCACCATCGTGTCGGCCTGCGACTCCGCGTCCGCGGTGGTCTTCAGCGCCTGCTGCTGGGCCTCGGTGAGCAGCTTGTCGGCCTCGGCCGTGGTCTCCGTGATGAGCGTGTCGACCTGCTCGGCCGCCTCCGAACGCCGCTTGTTGGCGTCCTTGCGGGCCTCGTCCAGGGTGCGCTCCGCCTCCTCGCGCGCGGACCCGGTCAGCCGCTCGGCCTCGGCCTCCGCGTCCGCCCGCAGCCGCTCGGCCTCGGCCCGCAGCCGCTCCGCGTGGGCCTGCGCCGAACCGACCGTCTCGGCGGCCTCGGCGCGCAGCCGTTCGGCCTCGCCGGTGGCGTCCCCGACGAGCTGCTCGGCGTTCGCGACGGCCTCGGCCCGGACCCGGTCCGCCTCCGCGACCGCCTCGGCGCGCACCCGCTCGGCCTCGGCGGCCGTCTCGGACTGCAGCCGCTCCGCCTCGGCGGTGGCCTCGGTGATCAGCGTGTCCACCTGGGCCGCCGCGTCCGAACGGATGCGGTTGGCGTCCTCCCGGGCGTCCGCCCGGGTGCGGGCGGCGGCCTGGTCGGCCTCGGCGAGCGCGTCCGACGCCTCGGTGCGTACCCGCTGCGCGTGCGCGGACGACTCCGCGCGCAGCCGGTCGGACTCCGCGATCGCCTCCGCGACCGTGCGCTCGGCGAGCGCCTTGGCGGCCTCCGCCTCCTCGTTCGCCTCGCGCCGCAGCCGTGAGGCGTCCTCGCCGGCCCGCTCCCGCTCGGCGTAGGCGTCGGTGCGGACGCGGTCCGCCTCCTCCTCGGCCTCCCGCCTCGTCCGGTCGGCCGCGTGCTCGGCGGCCGAGCGCAGCCCGGTGATCTCCGCCTGCGCCTGCTCGTGCAACCCGGCGACGGAGTCCCGTACCTGCTGGGCGTGCTGCTCGGCGGCGGACACCATCTCGGTGGCGCGCCGGTCGGCCTCCTCGACCAGCCGGGTCGCCTCGGTCTGCGCGTCCTCCACCCGCTTGCGGGCCGAGGCCAGCAGTTCCTCGCTCTGCTCGCGGGCCCGCTCACGCTCCTGGTCCGCCTCGGACCGCGCGGCGCCGAGCAGATCCTCGGCCTCCCGGCGGCGCCGGGCCGCCTCCTCCTGGGCCGCGGCGAGCGTCTCGGACGCCTCGGTGCCGAGCCGTTCGGCGGCGGCCTGCGCCTCCGCGCGGACCCGGTCGGCGGTCTCCTGGGCCTCCACCTTCAGCCGCTCGGCCTCGGTCGCGGCCTCGGTGCGCAGCCGTACGGCCACGGCCTCGCCCTCGGCGCGCGAGGCGGACGCGTCGGACGCGGCCTCGGTGCGCAGCCGCTCGGCCTCGTCCTCGGCCTGCTGCTGGAGCGTACGGATCCGCTCGGCGGCCTCGGCGCGCAGCCGCTCGCTCTCCTCGGCGGCCTCCCGGCGGATCCGGGCGGCCTCCTCCCGGGCCTCGCCGAGGGCCTGTTCGGCGGACGCCAGCCGCTCCTGGGCCTCCGTCTGCAGCCGGGTCAGCTCCTCGGCCGCCTCGGCGCGCCGTGCCTCGACGGCCCGCTCGGTCTCCTCGCGCAGTTCGCGCGCGGCCCGCTCGGCATCCGCCTTCAGCGCCTCGGACTGCTCGACGACCTCCGCGCGGTGCCGCTCGGCCTCCTTGCGGGTGCGCTCCAGGGTCTCCTCGGCCTGCCGGCGCAGCGTGGTGGCCCGCTCGATGGCCTCGGTGCGCACCTTCTCGCTGTCCGAGGTCGCCTTCTGGCGCAGCTCGTCGGCGTCGGCCTTGGCCTTGGCGAGCAGCTCCTCGGCGGACCTGGCCGCCTCCTCGATCTGGGCCACGGCCTCGCGGCGGGCCTCGGCGCGGATGGACTCGCCCTCCGCGACCGCGTCGGCGCGCAGCTGCTCGGCCTCGCCGCGCAGCCGGCGGGCCTCCTCCTGCAGCTCGACCGTCTTGGCGCGGTACTCCTTGGTGTCGTCCTTCGCCGCGCCCTTGAGCTGCTCGGCGATGTCGTGCGCCTCGGAGCGCAGCCGGTCGGCCTCGGCCTCCGCCTCCCGGCGGACCCGCTCGGCCTCCTCGGCGGCGGCCTTGATGGTCTTCTTGGCGTCCTCCGACGCCTTGTCGAGGACGTCCTCGGCGGTCCGGGCCGCCTTCGAGAGCTGGGTCGCCGTCTCCTCGGCGGTGACGCTGCGGGCCTTCTCGCCGGCCTCGGCGACGATCCGCTCGGCCTCGGCGCGCGCGTCCGCGACCAGCTGCTCGGCCTCGGACTTGACGTTCTCGGCCTCCTTGGTGGCCTCCTCGACCAGCCGGGCGACCTGCTCCTTGGCGGTACGGGTACGGGTCTCGTTCGCGGCCTCGGCGCCGGACAGCGTCTTGGCGGCCGCCTCCTTGGCCTCGGTGACGAGCTTCTCCGCCTCGGCCTGCGCCTTGCGCAGCGCCTCCTCGGCCTCCGCCATGCGCTGCTCGGCGGCCCGGCTCAGCTCGGCGGCCTGCCGGCGGGCGGCGTCCGACTCGCTGGCGGTGGAGGTGCGCAGCTGCTCGGCGTGGTCGGTGGCCTCCTGCGCCTGCGTGGAGGCGGCGTTCAGCAGCCGCTCGGCGTCGGTGCGGGCACGGCGCAGGAGCTGCTCGGCCTCGGCGCGCGCGGCCTCCGCGTCGCTCTGCAGCCGCTCGCGGGCCTCCCGGGTCAGCCGCTCGGCCTCCGCGCGGGCGGCTGCCATGGCCTGCTCGGCCTCGGCGCGGGACTCGTCCAGCAGCCGGCGGGCCTGCGCCTCGGTGCGGGCGCGCAGCTGCTCCGCCCACGCCACGTTCTCGTTGACGTGCGACTCGACGGTCTGCCGGCGCTCGGCCAGCTCCTGGTCGAGCTGCTGGCGGCGGGTGACCGCCTCCTGGTGCAGCTCGGTCTGGAGCCGGGCGGCCTGCTCGGCGTGCTCCTGCAGGATGCGCTGGGTCTGCGCGCGGGCCTGGCTCAGCTCCCGCTCGGCGTCCTGGCGCAGCTGGTCGGCCTGCATCTGGGCGTTGCGGAGCAACTGCTCGGCCTGATAGCCGATGTCACCGCCGTCATAGGCGGGCCGGGTCATCAGGGTGCGGCGCGCCTCGTGCAGCTTGGCGCGCAGCACCTCGACCTGGTAGCCGAGGTCCTCGGCGTGCTGGATCGCCTTTTCCCGCTCGGTCCTCAGCCGCTTCATCTCGGCCTCGAACCGAGAGAGGTGGTCGACGTCAGCCGCCGGCTCTCGCTCCTGGCTCTCGTAGCCCCGCACTGCGCGGTCCCATCCGTCCCCTGGTGAGCTTCTCCAACGAGCACCGTCCATCCGCCGGACGGGGCCCCCGGGGAATGGTGTCAGATCAACGGCGGAGCACGGGCTGCTGCCCCGACGCTCGTCCCCCGAAACCCGGACCCCGGCATGCGGTCGCCCCGGTTTTGAGGACGACCGCCCCCAACCCTACCGGCCCATATGTACGAGGGTCAGTGCTCAGGTGACTCAACTGGGGCCGAAGTGACCAGTTCTGTCAGGACACCGTGGCAATCCTTCGGGTGCAGGAAGGTGATCCGCGACCCCATGGAGCCGCGTCGTGGCTCGTCGTACAGAACGCGTACGCCCTTGCCCCGGATGGAGTCGGCGTCCGCGTCGACGTCGGCCGTGCCGAAGGCGATGTGGTGGACGCCCTCGCCGTTCTTGGCCAGCCACTTGCCGACCGCGGAGTCCTCGCGGGTCGGTTCGAGGAGCTGGAGGTAGGAGGCGCCGCCGTCGGACGTCTCGTTGATCTTGAGCATGGCCTCGCGCACGCCCTGTTCCTCGTTGACCTCGGTGTGGAACACCTCGAAGCCGTACGTGGCCCGGTAGAACTCGACAGTGGCGTCGAGGTCGTGGCAGGCGATCCCGATGTGGTCGATTCGCGTCAGCATGGATTCAGTGCAGCGCCACCGGCGTGGTTACGCAACGTGCGCGCGATCACACCGACGGGCCGATGACGGCACGGAGTGCCGCTCAGTACATTCGAAGTAAACCCTCGTTCACTCCTCGGCTGTGCAGGCCGGTAAGGGGATCGCAGCTCATGTCTTCTGGAACACCCGGTACGACCAGCTCGGTGATCGTCGCGGGCGCGCGTACGCCCATGGGGCGACTGCTGGGCTCGCTGAAGTCCTTCTCGGGAGCCGACCTCGGCGGCTTCGCGATCAAGGCCGCCCTCGACCGTGCGGGGATCGGCGGCGACCAGGTGCAGTACGTGATCATGGGGCAGGTGCTGCAGGCCGGCGCCGGGCAGATCCCGGCCCGCCAGGCCGCGGTCAAGGCCGGCATCCCCATGAACGTCCCGGCGCTCACCATCAACAAGGTGTGCCTGTCGGGCCTGGACGCGATCGCGCTGGCCGACCAGCTGATCCGTGCGGGTGAGTTCGACATCGTGGTGGCCGGCGGCCAGGAGTCCATGACGAACGCCCCGCACCTGCTGCCGAAGTCCCGCGAGGGGTACAAGTACGGCGCCGTCGAGGTGCTCGACGCCATGGCCCACGACGGTCTGACCGACTCCTTCGAGAACATCGCCATGGGCGAGTCGACGGAGAAGCACAACACGCGGCTCGGCATCAAGCGCCCCGAGCAGGACGAGATCGCCGCCCTGTCCCACCAGCGGGCCGCCGCCGCGCAGAAGAACGGCATCTTCGAGGCCGAGATCACCCCGGTCGAGATCCCGCAGCGCAAGGGCGAGCCGGTCCTCTTCAGCAAGGACGAGGGCATCCGCGGCGACACCACCGCGGAGTCGCTGGGCAAGCTGCGGCCCGCCTTCGCCAAGGACGGCACGATCACCGCCGGGTCCTCCTCGCAGATCTCGGACGGCGCCGCCGCCGTGGTCGTGATGAGCAAGGCCAAGGCGCAGGAGCTGGGCCTGGAGTGGCTCGCCGAGATCGGCGCGCACGGCAACGTGGCCGGCCCGGACAACTCGCTGCAGTCCCAGCCGTCCAACGCCATCCAGCACGCCCTGAAGAAGGAGGGCCTGGAGGTCTCCGACCTCGACCTCGTCGAGATCAACGAGGCCTTCGCGGCGGTCGCGGTCCAGTCAATGAAGGACCTCGGCGTTTCCACGGAAAAGGTGAACGTCAACGGCGGCGCCATCGCGCTGGGCCACCCGATCGGCATGTCCGGCGCCCGGCTCGTGCTGCACTTGGCGCTGGAGCTCAAGCGCCGGGGCGGCGGCGTCGGCGCGGCCGCGCTGTGCGGTGGCGGCGGTCAGGGTGACGCCCTGATCGTGCGGGTACCGAAGGCCTGAGTCCCCCCGTCGTGTCGGTGAAGTGAACGGAGCTGTTTGATGCAGGACGTCTCCTCTCTGGTGGCCCAGGCCAGGGAAGGCCGGCCGCGGGCCGTGGCCCGGCTGATCTCCTTGGTGGAGGGGGCGTCCCCGCAACTCAGGGAGGTCATGGCGGCGCTCGCCCCGCTGACCGGCAACGCCTACGTGGTGGGCCTGACCGGCTCGCCCGGCGTCGGCAAGTCGACCTCCACCTCCGCCCTCGTCACGGCGTACCGCAAGCAGGGCAGGCGGGTCGGCGTCCTGGCCGTCGACCCGTCGTCGCCGTTCTCCGGGGGCGCCCTGCTGGGTGACCGCGTCCGCATGTCGGACCACGCCTCCGACCCCGGTGTCTACATCCGCTCGATGGCCACCCGGGGCCATCTGGGCGGTCTCGCCTGGGCGGCGCCCCAGGCGATCCGCGTGCTGGACGCGGCGGGCTGCGACGTGATCCTGGTGGAGACGGTCGGCGTCGGCCAGTCCGAGGTGGAGATCGCCTCCCAGGCGGACACGTCCGTGGTGCTGCTGGCCCCGGGCATGGGCGACGGCATCCAGGCGGCGAAGGCCGGAATCCTGGAGATCGGCGACGTCTACGTCGTCAACAAGGCCGACCGCGACGGCGCCGACGCCACGGCCCGCGAACTGAACCACATGCTGGGCCTGGGCGAGGCCCGCGGTCCCGGTGACTGGCGGCCGCCCATCGTCAAGACGGTCGCGGCCCGGTCCGAGGGCGTCGACGAGGTGGTGGAGGCCCTGGAGAAGCACCGGGCCTGGATGGAGGAACACGGCGTCCTCGCCGAGCGGCGCAGGGCCCGCGCGGCCCGCGAGGTGGAGACCATCGCGGTCACCGCCCTGCGCGAGCGGATCGGGGACCTGCACGGCGACCGCCGGCTCAGCGCCCTCGCCGAGCGCATCGTGGCGGGCGGTCTCGACCCCTACCGCGCGGCGGACGAACTGGTGGCGGGCCTGACGGAGGGCTGACCGCCGGGCGGCCGGGTGCGGCCTCCGGGACGCGGGCCGTACCGCGCCCCGGAGGGACGGCGGCTGTCAGGGACGCCCCCGGTGCCCCCTCAGGTGCTCGGCGATCGGCTTGAGCGCCTTGTCCAGCTCGGTCAGCGCGTCGGGCGACAGCAGGTCTATGAAATGCCGGCGCACCGACGCCACATGGTGCGGCGCGACCTTCCGCATCGTCTCCATGCCGTGCTCGGTCAGCACGGCGTACAGCCCCCGGCGGTCGGACTCGCAGTTCTCGCGCCGGACCAGGTTCGCGTTCTCCATCCGCGTGATCTGGTGCGAGAGCCGGCTCTTCGACTGCAGCGTGGCGGACGCCAGGTCGCTCATGCGCATCCGTACGTCGTCCGACTCGGACAGGTTCACGAGAATCTCGTAGTCGTTCATCGTCAGGCCGAACGGCTGCAGATCTTTTTCGAGCTGGTACGTCAACAGCCTGTTGACCTCCAGGTGGGTGCGCCAGGCGCACTGCTCCGCATCGGTCAGCCAGCGCGTGGCCGTCTCGGTCTCCATGAATGAAGTCTACCTAAGAAGTTGAATGACGAACTACTTCGGATGGTGTGACGGTGCGCACGCGTTCGAGCCGTCACACTCCGCAGACTACCGCTCACAGCCCGAAGCGACGCTGGAGGTCCCCGAGCTGTCCGGGAAGGCGCGGTGCGCCCGTCGATTGCGGACCGTGTCCACCCGGCCCCGCTCCGCCACCGCCGGGGACCCCCGGTTCGGGCGGAACCGCCCCCGTCGACTGCTCCGCCATCAGCGTCTCACTCGACTGGAGCAGGACCGTCCCGGCGCCGACGAACTCGAACTGGTGCTCCTCTCCGGAAGCCCCGCCCAGGCCCGTCATCGCACGTAGACCGCCCATGACACCCGTCAGGTACCCGTGGTCGTAGTGATGACACGGTGACGGGCAGTCGGCCCATCCGACCAGCGCCTGGGGGTCCACCCGGATCGGCGGTTCCAGGAACACCACCGGACCGTTAGATGCGGCCACGAACTTTCCGGTTCCGATGAGTGTCAGAAAACCTGGCACGATCGACTGCTTGAGCGCGAGACTTGGCTGAAAAGCGAGCAGATTGCCCGCGCGAATGGTCAAGTTCCCGTTGTCCAGGTCGTACGAGTTGACGTCGAAGGCCCGGTCGGCCAGCAGCATCTTCCCCGAGCCGGCCGCCACGACCCAGTCGCTCGCGTGCAGTGGCGAATGGAACGACGTACGGACAAGTCGGTCGAGTCGCCCGTGTCCGATGCCGTTGAACTCGATCGCCCCGTAGTAGGCGATCATCTTCCCCTTCTGCAGAAACCACTCCCCGCCCTTGAGCTCGACGCAGAACGTGTACTTGTTCACGTTGTCGTCGGCGGGCAGGGTCACCGGGTCGTGCACCACGGGGCCGCCGGGGGTTCCGTACGCGCTCACAGCTTCTCCTCCGAGGCCTGGACGTACACCGTGCCGCTGCCGCTCAGCTCCAGCTGGAACGCCTCCCCGGAGCCGCGGCCCACCATGTCCCGCCAGCCGAGCGCGGTGGACAGCCTGTTGCGCACGTCGCCGTGGTGGGCGACGTAGGCCTGCGGGTCCACGTGCACCGGGCGCTGCGGGGTGATCGGGATCTCGAAGACGCCGCCGTGCGCCATCACGGCCACCGCGCCCTGGCCCTGGAGGGTGGTGGTGAACAGGCCCTGACCGGTGACCTGGCCGCGCACCAGGCCCATCACCCCGCCCTGGGAGCCCATGAACATCGTGCCCTGCCGGAGCGTGCCCTCGAAGGCGAGCAGCCGGTCGGCCTCCACGTAGAGGGTGTCGCCGGTGAGGGCGATGACGTGGACGTGGTGGCCGCCGTGCCCGAAGAAGACCGTGCCGCTGCCCTCGACGGACATCAGCGGGGCCGCCTCGCCGGCCACCCGGCGCCCGATCATGGACATCAGGCCGCCCTGGCCGCCCTGGACGTTGGGGGTGAAGGACACCTCGCCCCGGTAGGCGAGCATCGCCCCGCGCTGGCTGAACAGCCGCTGCCCGGGCAGCACGGTCGCCTCGACCATCTTGCTGTTGATCTCCCGGAAGGTCATCTCACAGGTCCCCCGCGATCGTGTTGCGCTCACTCGGCTGCACGTACACCAGGCCGTCGCCCTCGAAGCGGATCTGGAAGGCCTCGCCGCCGCCCTCCCCGAAGAGGGTGCGGAACGTCACACCGGACTGGAACGTCTGCCGTACGTCGCCCTGGTGGGCGATGTAGGCGCCCGGGTCGACGATCAGCGGGTACTGCGGGCTGACCCGGAGCACCACCGCCGGACCGTCCGACATGATGGCCGCCTGTCCGTGCCCCTCGACGGTCGTCGTGAACAGCCCGTTGCCCTGCGAGGCGCCGCGCAGCCCGGTGAACGTCGTGCCCGTGCGCAGCCCCGCGTCGGCCGCGAGCAGGTTGCTCGACTCGACGTAGAGCTTGTCCCCGCGCAGGCCGACCAGGTTGATCTCCGCGGCCCGGTCCGCGAACCAGCAGGTCCCCTGCCCCCTCACCTCCATCACCGTCATCTGCTCGCCGGTGAGCCGCCGGGTCACCATCCCGCGCAGGCCCTCGCCGCCGCCGCTCAGCTTCTTGAAGGTCATCTGCCCGTCGTACGCGACCATCGAGCCGTTCTTCGCCTTGACGGCGTCCCCGGTCATGTCGACGGCGAGCACCTTGCTTCCCTGAAGTCGGAACATCGCCACGCAGGGAAAGTAGCGGCGAGCCGGGTGGAGGGAACAGGGCCCGTGGGTGGAGAAGGACCCTGAGCGCACCCTCAGGGGCGCGGTTTGCCAGAATGGGCTCGGCTTGTGCGTGTGTTCACAAAGCAGCCGGCCCGTCGTCGCAACTCCCACCGAAGGTGATCCGTGGACATCAAGACCGCCTCCGCCCTCCGCCGTCTCCGCCTGGTCTCCGCGCCGGAGGCCGTGTCCTTCCTGGTCCTGCTCCTGTGCTCGGTGCTGAAGCGGACCACGGACTTCAACGCGGTGCCCGTGATGGGCGCCGTCCACGGCGTGCTGTTCGTCCTGTACGTCCTCTTCTGGGCGGACGCCTGGAACCGCGCCAGGTGGAGCTTCGGCACCGCGGCCCTCTACTTCGTCCTCTCCGTCCTGCCCACCGGCGGCTTCTTCGCGGAGCGCAGGCTGCGCCGCGAGGCCGAGAGCGCCGTCATCGCCGCCCGCGCCCGCAAGGAAGGGGTCGTGAACGCATGATCGTCGCCTTCTCCGTGACGCCCCTGGGCGTCGGCGAGGACGTGGGGGAGTACGTCGCCGACGCCGTCCGCGTGGTCCGCGAGTCGGGGCTGCCCAACCGCACCGACGCCATGTTCACGTCCGTCGAGGGCGAGTGGGACGAGGTCATGGACGTCGTCCGGCGGGCCGTCGCGGCGGTGGAGGCCCGGGCGCCGCGCGTCTCGCTCGTCCTCAAGGCGGACATCCGGCCCGGCGTGACCGACGGCCTCACCTCCAAGGTCGAGACCGTGGAACGGCACCTCGCCGACTGACCCGTCCCGCGCCGGCGGTCCCGGGTGACCGAAAGCCGAGACGGGGCTGACCGGCATATGACCGGCCGGTAGGGTCTGCTGACGTGCCGAAGCCTCTCAGCCTCCCCTTCGACCCCATCGCGCGCGCCGACGAGCTCTGGAAGCAGCGCTGGGGAAACGTGCCCGCGATGGCCGCGATCACCTCGATCATGCGGGCGCAGCAGATCCTGCTGGCCGAGGTCGACGCGGTGGTCAAGCCGTACGGGCTGACCTTCGCGCGCTACGAGGCGCTGGTGCTGCTCACCTTCTCCAAGGCCGGCGAGCTGCCGATGTCCAAGATCGGCGAGCGGCTCATGGTGCACCCCACGTCGGTGACGAACACCGTGGACCGGCTGGTCAGGTCCGGTCTGGTGGCCAAGCGGCCCAACCCCAACGACGGCCGCGGCACGCTCGCGGTCATCACCGGCAAGGGCCGCGAGGTGGTCGACGCGGCCACCCGCGACCTGATGGCCATGGACTTCGGCCTCGGCGCCTACGACGCCGAGGAGTGCGCGGAGATCTTCGCCATGCTGCGCCCGCTGCGGATCGCGGCACACGACTTCGACGAGGGGTGACCCGGGACAAGATCTCCCGGAACGGACGGTTACGCTCGACGGCATGAAGAAGAGCGTGCTGACCCGCTACCGCGTCCTGGCCTACGTCACCGGTGTGCTGCTGGTGCTGCTGTGCCTGAGCATGATCGCGAAGTACGGGCTGGACATGGACGGTGCCGCCGACGTCACCCGGGTCGTCGCCATCGCGCACGGCTGGCTGTACGTCGTCTACCTGGTCTTCGCCTTCGACCTGGGCTCCAAGGCGAAGTGGCCGGTCGGCAAGCAGCTCTGGGTGCTGCTCGCGGGCACGATCCCGACGGCCGCCTTCTTCGTCGAGCGCCGGATCAGCCGCGAGCTCGACGGCAGGGTCGCCGACCCGGGGCCGGCCGTCGCCAAGGCCTGACCGCAAGCCGCGCCACACCGCCGTACGGCACCCGTACGGCGGTGTTCTCGTGGTCGTGACCCGGTTGCCATCGACATTTACTAGGACGTCCAAGTAAATTCGCTGGTATGGACGCTCACGCCATCGAGGAAGGCCGCCGGCGCTGGCAGGCCCGTTACGACGCCGCGCGCAAGCGCGACGCAGACTTCACCACGCTCTCCGGCGATCCCGTGGAGCCGGTGTACGGACCCCGCCCCGGGGACGCGTACGAGGGATTCGAGCGGATCGGGTGGCCCGGGGAGTACCCCTTCACGCGCGGGCTCCACCCCACCGGCTACCGGGGCCGCACCTGGACGATCCGCCAGTTCGCCGGCTTCGGCAACGCCGAGCAGACCAACGAGCGGTACAAGATGATCCTCGCCGCGGGCGGCGGAGGACTGTCCGTCGCCTTCGACATGCCGACGCTCATGGGGCGCGACTCCGACGACCCCCGCTCGCTCGGCGAGGTCGGCCACTGCGGTGTCGCCATCGACTCGGCCGCCGACATGGAGGTCCTGTTCAAGGACATCCCGCTCGGCGACGTGACCACCTCCATGACGATCAGCGGGCCCGCGGTGCCCGTCTTCTGCATGTACCTGGTGGCCGCCGAGCGGCAGGGCGTGGCCCCGTCGGTCCTCAACGGCACGCTGCAGACCGACATCTTCAAGGAGTACATCGCCCAGAAGGAGTGGCTCTTCCAGCCGGAGCCCCACCTGCGGCTGATCGGCGACCTGATGGAGTACTGCGCGGCCGGCATCCCCGCGTACAAGCCGCTGTCGGTCTCCGGCTACCACATCCGCGAGGCGGGGGCGACGGCCGCGCAGGAGCTGGCGTACACGCTCGCCGACGGCTTCGGCTACGTCGAGCTGGGCCTGAGCCGCGGGCTCGACGTGGACGTCTTCGCGCCCGGCCTGTCCTTCTTCTTCGACGCGCACGTCGACTTCTTCGAGGAGATCGCCAAGTTCCGCGCCGCCCGGCGGATCTGGGCCCGGTGGATGCGCGACGTCTACGGCGCGAAGAGCGAGAAGGCGCAGTGGCTGCGCTTCCACACGCAGACCGCGGGCGTCTCGCTGACCGCCCAGCAGCCGTACAACAACGTGGTGCGCACGGCCGTGGAGGCGCTGGCCGCCGTGCTCGGCGGAACCAACTCGCTGCACACCAACGCGCTCGACGAGACGCTGGCGCTGCCCAGCGAGCAGGCCGCCGAGATCGCGCTGCGCACCCAGCAGGTGCTGATGGAGGAGACCGGCGTCGCCAACGTGGCCGACCCGCTGGGCGGTTCCTGGTACATCGAGCAGCTCACGGACCGCATCGAGGCGGACGCGGAGAAGATCTTCGAGCAGATCAAGGAGCGCGGGCTCAGGGCGCACCCGGACGGGCGGCACCCCATCGGGCCGATCACCTCCGGCATCCTGCGCGGGATCGAGGACGGCTGGTTCACCGGCGAGATCGCGGAGTCCGCCTTCCGCTACCAGCGGGCCCTGGAGAAGGGCGAGAAGCGGGTCGTGGGCGTCAACGTCGCCACCGGCTCGGTCACCGGGGACCTGGAGATCCTGCGGGTCAGCCACGAGGTGGAGCGGGAGCAGGTCCGCGTCCTGGGCGAGCGGAAGACGGCGCGGGACGAGGACGCGGTGCGCGCCGCCCTCGCGGACATGCTGGGCGCCGCCCGGTCCGGGGCCAACATGATCGAGCCGATGCTCGACGCGGTGCGGGCCGAGGCGACCCTGGGCGAGATCTGCGGGGTGCTGCGGGACGAGTGGGGGGTCTACACGGAACCGGCGGGCTTCTAGCTCCGCCGCGGGCGGCGGACGGCTCCAGGGGACGGCTGCGCCCCCTGGGGCTACCCGGCCCGGGCCGTCCCGCCGTCCGGCTGGGCGGTCAGGCCGAGGAGCAGCACCCGGGTGAAGCCGTGCACCCAGGCCTCGTCCGCCGGCTTGCCGCTCACCAGGGTGCGGTGGACCACCGCGCCCGCCACCATGTCGAAGATCAGGTCCACCGTGCGGGAGGACTCCGCCGGGTCCGGTTCCGGCGGGAGTTCGCCGCGCCGCTGGGCCCGGGCGCGGCCCTCCAGGACCAGGCGCATCTGCCGGTCCACGATCGAGGCGCGGATCCGCTCGCGCAGCGCGTCGTCGCGGGTCGCCTCCGCGACCACCGCCATCAAGCCACTTCTGGCCTCCGGCCGGGCCAGGATCGCCGCGAACTGGAGCACCACGCCCTCGATGTCGGCGGCCAGGCTGCCCCGGTCGGGCAGTTCGAGCTCGTCGAACAGCTCCGCGACCGCGTCCACCACCAGTTCGTGCTTGCCCGCCCAGCGGCGGTAGAGCGTCGTCTTCGCGACCCCGGCCCGCGTGGCCACGTCGCTCAGGGTCAGCCCCGACCAGCCCAGTTCCACCAGTGCGTCCCGGGTGGCGGCCAGGATCGCGGCGTCCGCGGCGGCGCTGCGCGGGCGTCCGGTACGGCTGGCGGGGTGGCGGCTCTGCATGCGTCGACCATAACCGGCGGAATCTGTGCGGTCGTGAGGGAGATCACCGGAGAGTGGTGCCGCGGCGCCCCCGCTTGGCATTACGCTACGGGTCGTAGCGAAAGCTCGTGCGGGACGTGCACGGGCGACGACCACGGGCGTGGGGTGGGGACCCGGCGCCGATCACACCGCTTTTTTCTTCACGCGCCGAGACGGGGGAGGATAGACGCATGCAGCCACGGAACATGTCCATGAGCGGCGTCGTCGACCTCGCCGCCGTGAAGGCGGCCCAGGAGGCCAAGGCCAAGGCCGAGCAGACGCGCGCCGAAGCCGCCCGGCAGGGCGGCGCGGGGGCCGTATCCCCGGCCGACCTCGTCATCGACGTCGATGAAGCGGGATTCGAGCGGGATGTCCTGCAACGGTCCGCCGAAGTACCGGTCGTCATCGACTTCTGGGCCGAGTGGTGTCAGCCCTGCAAGCAGCTGAGCCCGGTCCTGGAGCGGCTGGCCGTCGAGTACAACGGGCGCATCGTGCTCGCCAAGATCGACGTCGACGCCAACCAGATGCTGATGCAGCAGTTCGGGGTCCAGGGGATCCCGGCCGTCTTCGCCGTCGTCGCGGGGCAGGCGCTGCCCCTCTTCCAGGGGGCGGCCGGCGAGCAGCAGATCCGCGAGACCCTTGACCAGCTCGTGCAGGTCGCCGAGCAGCGCTTCGGGCTGACCGGTCTGACCGTCGACCCGGACGCCGAGCCGGGCGGCGCCGCACCGCAGGAGGCGCCGGCGGGTCCGTACGACGCCCTGCTCGAGGCCGCCGTACGGGCGCTGGACGCGGGTGACCTGGGCGGGGCCGTCCAGGCGTACAAGAACGTGCTGAGCGACGACCCGGGCAACATGGAGGCCAAACTCGGCCTCGCCCAGGCGGAGTTGCTGCAGCGGGTGCAGGGGATGGACCCGCAGCGGGTGCGCGAGGAGGCCGCCGGCAAGCCGGGCGACGTGGACGCGCAGATCGCGGCCGCCGACCTGGACCTGGTGGGCGGTCACGTCGACGACGCCTTCGGGCGGCTGATCGACACCGTGCGGCGCACGGCGGGCGACGACCGGGACGCGGTGCGGCGCCGGCTGCTGGAGCTGTTCGAGGTCGTGGGGCCGGAGGACCCGAGGGTGGTCACCGCCCGACGGGCCCTGGCCCGGGCTCTGTTCTGACCAGTCGCTAAACACCACGGCATGTGATGCCGGAGTGAAAAATTCGCCTACGAGGCGTCAGGGCGGCCGCACTTTGCCAAAACTTGGCAATTGCGGCCGCTGTTACTCGGAGTAAATCGAGGCCGTTGGTCTGTCTGGATTCGTCCAAGGATCAACGGCTTTGCTCTGCCCCTGACTGACACCCAGCGTCGCCCTTCGAGACCGCTGGGTCGTTGTTCGGTTATCCGGCCGTTACTAGCGAGTAACGAACCCCCTTGTGTCCCGGCCGAGAATGCACCACGATCGGCGACGCTCGGTCCATTCCCGTACCCCCGGCAGCCGGTCGGGTCGAGGGAGACTCTGGGTCCCCACCGAGCAGAGCCGGCGGCAGTGGCGCCGGCTCTAGGACAGGGGGGTCTTCGCCGCACGGCGAAGCCTGTCCAGGTTGTGCGTGATGCGTGTCAGGCGCGACCAGTGGTTGTCGCTCGGGGGTGATCGCCGGTGGCTCGGGCGCGGTTCGCGCCTGATGAGTACGGGCGCTCTCCTTTCCGAGGACGTAGCACTTCTCCCATCCCTGCCTGGCTGAGCCGCCGATTGGGGCGAGTCGGGCCAGGAGATGTACGTCCGAGAAGGAGGAAATATGGAGTCCCAGGTGCGTGGCGGGACCAGATGGAAGCGGTTCGCTGTGGTCATGGTGCCCAGCGTCGCCGCCACGGCAGCGATAGGTGTCGCCCTGGCGCAGGGTGCCCTCGCTGCTTCGTTCAGCGTTTCGGGGCAGTCGTTCAAGGTGACTGCCGACAAGCTGGTCGGCAACGGCTTCGCGCAGTACGGCGCGATCGACTCGGGGTACACCCTCGACGGTGAGAAGACGGCGCACCCGGTCGCGGTCTCGGCGTTCAAGAGCGCCACGATCAACAGCCTGTGCCAGTCCGTCGTCACCCCGAAGGTCCCGGTCTTCGGGTCCGTCAGCCTGATCCTGAAGGCCGGCGAGGGCGCCAAGCCGGTGGAGGCCGACAACCTCTACATCGACGTCGCCGACCTCAACGCCGACGCGGTCTTCAAGAACATCGACATCGGTGTTGCGGCCAAGGACGCCACCAAGGGTCCGGGCATGAAGGGCAACGGCGAGCAGGCCAACCCGTTCGGCTTCGCCCAGCAGGCCGACACGGCCACGCTGACCGACGTGAAGCAGACGGCGTGGGCGACCACCGCCGGAACCTTCAAGCTCAGCGGCCTGAAGATGTCGCTGTCGACGGGTACGCACGAGTGCTACTAGGCACTCGCTGACGGGCGGGGGGCCGAAGGCGCCCCGCCCGTCCACACTCCGGCCGCGTGTTCACACGCGGCACCCATCACCACCACAGCAACGCCGCACCAGGGAGCTGTTTTCCATGAGCGCCGAGACTCCTGCCGCCGAATCCGGCGAGTTCACCCGCCGGAGGCTGCAGTTCCGCGCCTGGCGGGGCACCCGGCCGTTCTGGGCCGGCCTCTTCGTCCTGCTCAGCGGCTTTCCGATCATGTACTTCCCGTACGCACATCTCCAGGTCGGTCACCTGACCCTGGCGATGGCGACCACGGCGGGAGCCGGATCCCTGATCATCGGCGTACTGCTCGTCGTCCTCGGCCTCAGCCTCTGGTTCCAGAAGCACGTACGGACCTTCGCCGGCGTCGCCGCGATCCTGCTCGGGCTGGTGTCCCTGCCCGTGTCCAACTTCGGCGGCTTCATCATCGGCTTCCTGCTCGCCCTGGTCGGCGGTGCGATGGCCGTGTCGTGGGCGCCGGGCGGACCGGCCGCGGAGCCCGCCGAGGGAACCGACGCGGGGCAGGAAGCCCCTTCCGGTTCCTGGCTGGACAAGGACGCGAACGCCGCGAGCGAGTCGAACGACCTGTCAGGAACGAGCCCGGCCAACGGGGCGAACGGGAGGCACAGTGCCGGCTGACGAGGCGACCCACGGGACCGATGTGGAGGGGTCCCGTGCGAGAACCGGTCCCCGCCACGCGGCGCCCAGGAAGCCGCTGTTCACCAGGTTCCACATGCCCGCGGGCAAGGCGATCGTCTCCGTGGCGATGCCCACCGCCGTCATCGTGGGCATGGGCTTCACGTCGACGCTCGCCCTCGCCGACAACGGCGGGACGACGTCCAACAGCCAGAAGGCCGCGGAGTACAAGGACTGCGTGGACGCGCTGAAGGACGACGGGAAGGCCTCGGAGTCGCCCTCGCCGTCCGCGAGCGAGTCCACGGACACGGCGACGCCCACCCCCACGGCGTCCGCCGGGACCACGGACAAGCAGGACCCGGGCAAGACCGCCTCGCCGGATTCAGGTTCCGACGAGAAGTCCACGCCCGAGCCCACTGCGACGTCCGGCTCCTCCGACTCGGGTTCGGGCTCCGGCTCCGGGTCCGGCGGGGACACCGCGACGCCGTCCCCGTCGGCGAGCAAGAGCAGCGGTGGTGTGCTGGGCGGCCTCGGCGACGCGCTCGGTGACATCCTCACCGGCGGCAAGACGGACTCCGGCACGTCCGCGAGCCCGGAGCCGTCCGCGTCCCCCTCGTCCGGTTCCACCGCCGGGGACAGCGCGACCGGCACGGTCAAGGACACGGTCGAGAAGACCACCAAGACCGTCACGGACACCACCGACACCGTCAAGGACACCACCGACAAGGTCTCCAAGGCGGCCGAGGACACCACGAAGACGGTCGAGGACGCGGCCGGGTCGGCCACGCCCAGCCCGTCCGCGAGCTCCACCACGTCCCCCGACGACTGCCCGGCGGCCACCGACGCCGAGGGCGGCGTCGACAACAAGGTGCCGGTGGCGGACGACCCCTGGTACCTGGACGCCAGCTCGCTGACGCTCAAGGGCGCCGACTACAAGGGCGTCGTCGAGGTCAGGACGGCCAACGGCACCACCAAGAAGGTGCTGAAGTACGTCATCTCGGGCGGCACGGAGATCGGCGACCTGCACCAGACGGTGAAGGACAAGCAGGCCGGCAAGACGTACCACGTGCAGGCGGCCAAGGGATCGAACTCCACGATCACCGGCGGCGACACGGTGATGTACACCGAGAGCATCTCCGGCAACCTGCTGGGGCTGATCCCGGTCACGTTCAGCCCGGACAGCCCGCCGCCGCTGAACATCCCGCTGATCTACTTCACCAAGGTCCACGTGGTCCAGGCGGCCCAGTTCGGCGGCAACCTGCACGTGCCCGGCATGCACCTGTACACCACCGACTGAGCCCGCGCACAAGCCCGTTCGGGAGCCGCGCACAGAGCTGAGGGCGCCCCCTGCCGCAGGGGGCGCCCTCAGTGCGTGCCCGAGACCCTCGGCGGGCCGGTCAGTCGCTCTGGCTGCCCAGGTGGTGCACCCGCACCATGTTGGTGGTGCCGGGGACGCCGGGGGGCGAGCCGGCGGTGATGATCACGGTGTCGCCGGGGCTGAAGCGGGCCAGCTTGGCCAGCTCCTGGTCCACCATGTCGACCATCTCGTCGGTGCTGTTGACGAACGGCACGACGTGGGACTCCACGCCCCAGCTCAGCGTGAGCTGGTTGCGGGTGCCCTCGTCGGTGGTGAAGGCCAGGATCGGCTGGGTCGCGCGGTAGCGGGACAGACGGCGGGCGGTGTCACCGGACTTGGTGAAGGCGATCAGGCCCTTGCCGCCGAGGAAGTCGGCGATCTCGGCGGCGGCACGGGCCACCGAACCGCCCTGCGTGCGCGGCTTCTTGCCGGGGACGAGGGGCTGCAGGCCCTTGGAGAGCAGCTCCTCCTCGGCCGCGCTGACGATCTTCGACATCGTCTTGACGGTCTCGACCGGATAGGCGCCCACCGAGGACTCCGCCGACAGCATGACCGCGTCCGCGCCGTCCAGGATCGCGTTGGCCACGTCGGAGGCCTCGGCGCGGGTCGGGCGGGAGTTGGTGATCATCGACTCCATCATCTGGGTCGCCACGATCACCGGCTTGGCGTTGCGCCGGCACAGCTCGATCAGGCGCTTCTGCACCATCGGGACCTTCTCGAGCGGGTACTCGACGGCCAGGTCGCCGCGGGCCACCATCACGCCGTCGAACGCCATCACGACGTCCGTCATGTTGTCGACCGCCTGCGGCTTCTCCACCTTGGCGATCACCGGGACCCGGCGGCCCTCCTCGTCCATCACCCGGTGCACGTCGTTGACGTCCTTGGCGTCCCGGACGAAGGAGAGCGCGACCATGTCGCAGCCCATGCGGAGGGCGAAGCGCAGGTCCTCGACGTCCTTGTCGGACAGCGCGGGCACGTTCACGGCCGTGCCGGGCAGGTTGATGCCCTTGTGGTCGGAGACCACGCCGCCCTCGATGACGATCGTCCGCACCCGGGGACCCTCGACGTCCAGGACCTTCAGCTCGACGTTGCCGTCGTTGATCAGGACCTGGTCGCCGCGCGAGACGTCGCCCGGCAGGCCCTTGTAGGTCGTCCCGCAGATCTGCTTGTCGCCCGGGACGTCCTCGGTGGTGATGACGAACTCGTCACCCCGCTCGAGTTCGACCGGACCCTCGGCGAAGGTCTCCAGGCGGATCTTCGGGCCCTGCAGGTCGGCGAGGACGCCGATGGCACGGCCGGTCTCCTTGGACGCGGCCCGGACGCGGTCGTACCGCGCCTGGTGCTCGGCCTGGGAGCCGTGGCTGAAGTTGAAGCGGGCCACGTTCATACCCGCCTCGATCATGGCGACGAGCTTCTCGTGGGAGTCGACCGCGGGGCCGAGAGTGCAGACGATTTTCGAACGGCGCATGGGGCGATCCTATCGGTTTGTTTCGCTGCGGAATATTCCGTCTGGCGGAAGATACAAATGGGCGGTCATGCGCTCAGGCGTGTTACTCCGGTGTATTGCTCAGCTCTTCTTTCCGACCAGCTCGTAGGTCTGTGTCGCGATCTCCAGTTCCTCGTCGGTCGGCACCACCGCGACCGCCACCCGGGCGGACGCGGGCGAGATCAGCCGAGGCTCGGCACCGCGCACCGCGTTCAGCTCGCCGTCGACCGCCAGGCCCAGCGGCTCCAGGCCGGCGACCGCCGCCTCGCGCACCGGCGCCGCGTTCTCGCCGACCCCGGCCGTGAACGCGACCGCGTCCACTCGGCCGAGCACCGCGAAATAGGCGCCGATGTACTTCTTGAGCCGGTGAATGTAAATGTCGAAGGCGAGGGCGGCCTCTTCGTCGCCCTCGTCGATCCGGCGGCGGATCTCGCGCATGTCATTGTCCCCGCACAGGCCGAACAGACCGCTCCTCTTGTTGAGAAGACTGTCGATCTCGTCCATGGACATTCCGCCGACACGAGCCAAATGGAAGATGACGGCCGGGTCCAGGTCACCGGATCGCGTACCCATCACCAGCCCCTCCAAAGGCGTCAGCCCCATCGAGGTGTCCACGCACCGGCCCTTCTCGACGGCGGACGCCGAGGCGCCGTTGCCGAGGTGCAGCACGATGACGTTCACCTCCGAGGGGTCCTTGCCCAGCAGCCGGGCGGTCCGGCGGGAGACGTAGGCGTGCGAGGTGCCGTGGAACCCGTACCGGCGGATGCGGTGCCGGTCCGCGATCCTCGGGTTGATCGCGTAGCGCGCCGCGGCCTCCGGCATCGTGGTGTGGAAGGCCGTGTCGAAGACGGCCACCTGGGGCAGGTCCGGGCGCAGCGCCGTCGCGGTGCGGATGCCGGTGAGGTTGGCCGGGTTGTGCAGCGGCGCGACCGGGATCAGCCGCTCGATCTCGGTGAGCACCGCCTCGTCGATCACGGTCGGCTCGGTGAAGAACATGCCGCCGTGCACCACCCGGTGCCCGATCGCGGCCAGCTCCGGGGAGTCCAGGCCCACGCCGTCCCGGGCGAGCTCCTCGGCGACGGCCTTGAGCGCCGCGTCGTGGTCGGCGATCGGCCCGTTGTGCTCCCGCCTCTCGCCGCTCGCCACACAGGTGTGCTCCAGCCGTGAGGTCTGCTCGCCGATCCGCTCGACCAGCCCCACCGCCAGCCGGCTGCTGTCGCGCATGTCCAGCAACTGGTACTTCACCGAAGAGGAGCCGGAGTTGAGGACGAGGACTCGGGTCGGGGTGGTCACAGCTCGGCCGCCTTCTCGCTGGGGGTCTGGGCCTGGATCGCCGTGATGGCGACGGTGTTGACGATGTCCTGGACGAGCGCGCCCCGGGACAGGTCGTTGACCGGCTTGCGCAGGCCCTGCAGCACCGGGCCGACGGCGACGGCGCCGGCCGAGCGCTGCACGGCCTTGTAGGTGTTGTTGCCGGTGTTGAGGTCGGGGAAGATCAGCACGGTGGCCTGTCCGGCGACCTCCGAGCCGGGCAGCTTGGTGGCGGCCACGGACGGCTCCACGGCGGCGTCGTACTGGATCGGACCCTCGATCTTCAGGTCCGGCCGCCGCGAGCGCGCCAGCTCGGTGGCCTGGCGCACCTTGTCCACGTCGGCGCCCGAGCCGGACGTGCCCGTGGAGTACGAGAGCATCGCGATCCGCGGCTCCACCCCGAACCGCGCGGCGGTCACCGCCGACTGGACGGCGATGTCCGCGAGTTGCTCGGCGTCCGGGTCCGGGTTGACCGCGCAGTCGCCGTAGACCAGCACCTTGTCGGCCAGGCACATGAAGAAGACGGAGGAGACGATCGAGGACTCCGGCGTGGTCTTGATGATCTCGAACGCGGGCCGGATGGTGGCGGCGGTGGAGTGCACCGAGCCGGACACCATGCCGTCGGCCAGGCCCTCCTGCACCATCAGGGTGCCGAAGTAGTTCACGTCCGACACGACGTCGTAGGCCAGCTCCACGGTCACACCGCGGTGGGCGCGCAACCGGGCGTACCGCTCGGCGAAGACGTCGCGCAGTTCGGAGGTGGCGGGGTCGATCACCTGGCTGTCGCCCAGGTCGATGCCCAGGTCGGCCGCCTTCTTGCGGATCTGGTCGGCGGGGCCGAGCAGGGTCAGGTCGCACACGCCCCGGCGCAGCAGCACCTCGGCGGCGTGCAGCACCCGCTCCTCGGTCCCCTCCGGCAGCACGACCCGGCGCCGGTCCGAGCGGGCCTGCTCCAGCAGCTTGTGCTCGAACATCATCGGGGTCACCCGGTCGCCGCTCGGGGCCGAGACGCGGCGCGCGAGGTCCGCGGAGTCGGCGTACCGCTCGAACAGGCCGAGCGCGGTCTCCGCCTTGCGCGGGGTGGCCGCGGTCATCTTCCCCTCCATGGAGAAGAGCCGTTCGGCGGTGGGGAAGCTGTTGCCCGCCACGGAGATCACCGGAGTGCCCGGGGCGAGGCGGGCGGCCAGGGTGAGGATCTCCTCGCTCGGCACCTCGTTCAGGGTGAGCAGCACACCGGCGATCGGCGGGGTCCCGGCGCTGTGCGCGGCCAGCGAACCGACGACCAGGTCGGCCCGGTCGCCCGGGGTCACCACCAGGCAGCCCGGGGTCAGCGCGGTCAGGAAGTTGGGCAGCATCGCGCCGCCGAACACGAAGTCCAATGCGTCCCGGGCCAGCCCGGAGTCGTCGCCCAGCAGCACCCGCGCGCCGAGGGCCTGGGCGATCTGCGCGACCGTGGGCGCGGACAGCGCGGGCTCGTCGGGCAGCACGTACACGGGCACCGGCAGCCGGTCCGTCAGCCGCCGGGCGATCTCGGCGCGGTCCTCGCGGTCCACCCGGTTGGCGACCATGGCGAGCACGTCGCAGCCCAGCCCGTCGTACGCCCTGAACGCGTTGCGGATCTCCGCGCGCACCGAGTCGGCGGGCTGTGCGCGGCCGCCCACCACCGGGAGCACGGACGCGCCGAACTCGTTCGCCAGCCGGGCGTTCAGGGAGAGTTCGTCGGGGAGCTGGGTGCCGGCGAAGTCGGTGCCGAGGACGAGGACCACGTCGTAGTCCCGGGCCACCAGATGGAAGCGGTCGACCAGGGTGGCGACCAGTTCGTCGGTGCCCTGCTCGGCCTGGAGCGCGGACGCCTCGACGTAGTCCATGCCGTAGACGGTGGCCGGGTCCTGCGAGAGCCGGTACCGCGTCCGCAGCAGCTCGAACATCCGGTCGGGTCCGTCATGGACGAGGGGCCGGAACACGCCGACCCGGTCCACCTGCCGGGTCAGCAGCTCCATGACCCCCAGTTCGACCACCTGGCGGCCGTCGCCGCGGTCGATGCCGGTCACGTACACGCTGCGCGTCACGTGTGCACTCCGTTCCTTCGTCTCGCCGTCTCGCCGGTCTCTTCCGTGGCACGGAGTCCGTGGCACAAAAATCGCCCGCCCAGGTGAGCGGAACCCTCTTGACAATACCCCCGCCGGGGGTTAGGGCGCCCGTCAAGACATCACCCGGTCGGCGGACGTGAAACAATCGACATTGGCTCACAGGCAACGACAGCGAGCAGGAGACACAGCACGATGCGCATCGGAGTTCTCACCGCAGGCGGCGACTGCCCCGGCCTGAACGCCGTGATCCGGTCGGTCGTGCACCGGGCGGTGGCGCAGTACGGCGACGAGGTCATCGGCTTCGAGGACGGCTACCGGGGTCTGCTCGACCGCCACTACCGCAGCCTGGACCTGGACGCCGTCAGCGGCATCCTGGCCCGCGGCGGCACCATCCTCGGCTCCTCCCGGCTCGAGCGCGACCGGCTGCGCGAGGCCTGCGACAAGGCCACCGACATGGTCGAGGAGTTCGGCATCGACGCGCTGATCCCGATCGGCGGCGAGGGTACCCTGACGGCCGCCCGCATGCTCTCCGACGCCGGTCTGCCGGTGGTCGGCGTCCCGAAGACCATCGACAACGACATCTCCTCCACCGACCGCACCTTCGGCTTCGACACCGCCGTCGGCGTGGCCACGGAGGCCATGGACCGCCTGAAGACCACGGCCGAGTCCCACCAGCGCGTGATGGTCGTCGAGGTCATGGGCCGGCACGCCGGCTGGATCGCCCTGGAGTCCGGCATGGCCGCCGGCGCCCACGGCATCTGCCTGCCGGAACGCCCCTTCGACCCGGCCGACCTGGTCAAGATGGTCGAGGAACGCTTCGCCCGCGGCAAGAAGTTCGCGGTCGTCTGCGTCGCCGAGGGCGCCCACCCCGCCGAGGGCAGCATGGACTACGGCAAGGGCGAGATCGACATGTACGGCCACGAGCGCTTCCAGGGCATCGGCACCGCGCTGGCCTACGAGCTGGAGCGGCGCCTCGGCAAGGAGGCCAAGCCGGTCATCCTCGGCCACGTCCAGCGCGGCGGCGTGCCCACCGCCTACGACCGCGTCCTCGCCACCCGCTTCGGCTGGCACGCCGTCGAGGCCGCGCACCGCGGCGAGTTCGGCCGGATGACCGCGCTGCGCGGCACCGACATCGTGATGGTGCCGCTCGCGGAGGCCGTCACCGAGCTGAAGACGGTCCCGAAGGACCGCATGGACGAGGCGGAGTCGGTCTTCTAGGCCCCGCGGTCCCCACCCCCCTCCCCGCCGCTCCTGGACTCCACCGCCGCCCAGAAGTTCTCCACGATCCGGTCGAGGAACTCCCGGCCGGAGTCGCCCGCGCCGCTGCCGCCGCCACCCCAGCCGAGGGTGGCGGCCATGCGCCCCTGGTAGTCGAGGTGCAGCTCCCGCAACACCTCCTCCACGACGTCCCGGGCCAGGGGCACCAGCCTCGTCACCGGCCGCACCTGCGCCTGCCACCGGGTCGTCACCGCGCCGCGCAGCAGGCCGGCGAGCGGCGCCTCGCGGCCCGTGACGGCGACGAACTCGGGCGGGGCGAGCTCCAGCACCCGGGCCAGGGCGGCCGACTGACGCTCGTCGCCGCGCCACTGCCCGCTCTCCTCCGTCCGCAGGTAGCCGCGCAGCTCCATGCCGACCGCGTGGGCGACGTCCTCGGGCGCGATCCCACGGGCGACGCGGTGCTCCCGCAGGGTCCGTGGGCGGCTGATCAGTTCCCCCGGTGAGCACCACAACACCCCGGCGAGCGCGGTGAGTTCCGCGCCGCCGGGAGCGGCCGTGCCGCGTTCCCAGGCGACGACGAGGCCGGGCGTCACGTACGGCAGCCCGTACGAGACGCGCATCCCGTGCGCGACGTGCTCGGGCCCCATGCCGAGGCCGGCCCGGAGCCTGCGGGCGGCCGGGGCGTCGAACGGGGGGCCGGCGGACTCGGGCCGGGGCGGAGGTGGGCGCACCCGCCACAAGCTAGGGCCGCGGCCGGCCGGTGGCCACGGTCGGTTCCGCCAGGATCACCGGCTGTGCAAGGGCGCGGGTTTGGAGGTTCTACCTGACGCGCCCGGCCTGGGGCACACTCTCAGGGAACCGCCGGGGGAAGGGGCGCTCATGGCCGAACGGGACGTCGGCATGGGGCAGTTGTTGCTCGCCGAGTACCAGACGATCAAGGACGAGCAGAAGACGCGGATCGGGTTCCGGGACAACCTGCTCTACGTCACGCTGACCGTCGTGGCCGCGGTGATCGCCGCCGCCGCACAGGCCAGGCAGACCGCGATGCTGCTGGCGCTGCCGCCGGTGTGCGTCGTGCTCGGATGGACGTACCTGGTCAACGACCAGAAGATCTCCGCCATCGGGGCGTACGTGCGCGAGGAACTGGGGCCCCGGCTCGCGGAGACGGTGCGCGTGCGGGGGTCCGAGGTCTTCCGCTGGGAGGTCGCCCACCGGGGCGACGCCCGGCGGGTGTCGCGGAAGGCCGCCCAGTGCGTGGTGGACCTGCTGGCCTTCTGCGTCGTGCCGCTCAGCGCGCTGACCGTCTACTGGGCGGGGGACGACGTGTCCGCCGGTCTGGCGGTCCTGTCCGTCCTGGAAGCGGTCTCGGTGGCCGGGCTGGGGGTGTACATCGTCCAGTACGCCGTGCCGTTCGGGCCGCGCGGGGCGGGAGACGGCGGGGCGGCAGGTCCCGGGGCGGGAGGTCCCGGGGCGGGAGGGGGCGGGGTGGCGGGTGCTGGCGTCGGGAGCGGTGGGGCGGCAGGCCCTGGGGCGGGAGGCGGCGGAGCGGCGGGTGCTGGCGTCGGGAGCGGTGGGGCGGCAGGTCCCGGGGCGGGAGGCGGCGGAGCGGCGGGCACCGGCGGCGGAAGTGGCGGGGCGGCAGGCCCCGGGGTGGGAGGCGTCGGTGTCGGGAGCGGTGGGGCGGCAGGTCCTGGGGTGGGAGGCGGCGGAGCGGCGGGTGCCGGCGGCGGAAGTGGCGGGGCGGCAGGTCCCGGGGTGGGAGGCGTCGGTGTCGGGAGCGGTGGGGCGGCAGGTCCTGGGGTGGGAGGCGGCGGAGCGGCGGGTGCCGGCGTCGGGAGCGGTGGGGCGGCAGGCCCCGGGGCGGGAGGCGGCGGTGTCGGGAGCGGTGGGGCGGCAGGTCCCGGGGCGGGAGGCGACGGGGGTGAGTGACCGCGCCGGCTCCCGCGCGACCGGCTCGCCGTCAGGGATGAGCCGCGGCGCATGCCCGGACGCGCGCGCCCCGGCGCACCGCCCGGCGCGGCCCTGAGCGGGGCGCGTGTGACCGGCGAGGCGGGCGAGGCCGGCGCCCCGGTGGTCACCGGCCCGGCGCCGGTGACTCCGAGACCCAGCGGTAGACCAGCTCGGGCCGGCCCACCTGGCCGTACACCGGACGCCGCTCGGCCCGGCCCGCGTCGACCAGGTGCTCCAGGTAGCGCCGGGCGGTGATCCGGGATATCCCCACGGCCTCCGCGACCCCGGTCGCCGCCAGACCCTCCCGGGCGTCCCGGAGGGCGCCGGTCACCCGCTCCAGCGTCGGGCCGCTCAGGCCCTTCGGCAGCGCTGCGGGGGACGGCGCGCGCAGCACGGCCAGCGCCCGGTCCACCTCGTCCTGCCCGCCGGCCTCGCCCACCGCCGCGTGGAACTCGGCGTACCGCACCAGCCGGTCGCGCAACGTGGCGAAGGTGAACGGCTTCAGGACGTACTGCACGACGCCCAGCGAGACGCCCTCCCGCACCACGGCCAGGTCCCGCGCCGACGTCACCGCTATGACGTCCGTGTGATGCCCCGCCGCCCGCAGCGACCGGGCGAGCTGCAGCCCGTGCACGTCCGGCAGGTGCAGGTCCAGCAGCAGCAGGTCCACCGCCTCGCGGTCCAGGAACCGGCGCGCCTCAGCCCCGGTGTGCGCCTTCCCCACCGCGACGAACCCCGGCACCCGACCGACGTACATCACGTGCGCGTCGGCGGCGACGGGGTCGTCCTCCACCACGAGGACCCGGATCGCCGGCCGCTCCCCGCTCATCTGCCGCCACCCACCGCCGTGCGCAACGGCAACCGCACCTCGAACACCGCGCCGCCCTCCTCGGCCTCCGTCACCGTCAGCGCGCCCTCGTGACGCGTGACCGCCTGCCGCACGAGAGCCAGGCCCAGGCCCCGTCCGCCGGGACCCGCGGGTTTCGTCGAGTACCCCCGCTGGAATACCAGGTCGGCGTGGGCCGGGTCGACCCCGGCCCCCGTGTCCGAGACCCGCAGCACCAGTTCGGCGCCCTGCGCGTAAGCGGTCACCGTCACCCGTGCCCCGGTGCTGCCCTGTGCCGCGTCCACCGCGTTGTCGATGAGGTTGCCGAGGACCGTCACCAGGTCGCGCGCGGGCAGGCCCTCGAGCAGCCCGTCGTCCAGCCGGCTGTCCGCCGACACCACCAGCTCCACGCCCCGTTCGTTCGCCTGCGCCGTCTTGCCCAGCAGCAGCGCGGCCAGCACCGGCTCGCTCACCGCGGCCACCACCTGGTCGGTCAGCGCCTGTGCCAGCTCCAGTTCGGCCGTGGCGAACTCCACCGCCTCCTCGGCCCGGCCCAGTTCGATCAGCGAGACGACCGTGTGCAGGCGGTTCGCCGCCTCGTGCGCCTGCGAGCGCAGGGCCTGGGTGAAGCCCCGCTCCGAGTCCAGCTCGCCCATCAGGGACTGCAGTTCGGTCACGTCGCGCAGCGTCACCACCGTGCCCCGGCGCTCTCCGCCGGACACCGGCGAGGTGTTCACCACCAGCACCCGGGAGGCCGTCAGATGCACCTCGTCCACGCGCGGCTGCGCGGACAGCAGCGCCCCGGTCAGCGGGACCGGC
Organism: Streptomyces sp. NPDC003720; assembly: GCF_042875075.1. Lineage (NCBI taxonomy): Bacteria > Bacillati > Actinomycetota > Actinomycetes > Kitasatosporales > Streptomycetaceae > Streptomyces > Streptomyces sp. NPDC003720. Next base: position 337,777 of record NZ_JBIANZ010000011.1, on the reverse strand, counting down.
AGGCCCAGGTCCGCCACCGAGCGGCCGATCAGGTCCGCGTCCCCGGTGCCGCCCACCCCCAGCAGCTCCCGGCCGCCGTCGTTGATCAGCGCCACCCGGTACTGCCCGTCCAGCATCAGCAGCCCCTCGCGCACCGCGTGCAGCGCCGCCTGGTGGTAGTCGTGCATCCGGCTCAGCTCGGTCGCGTTCATGCCGTGGGTGTGGCGGCGCAGCCGCGCGTTGATCACATAGGTGCCCACCGCGCCCAGCAGCAGGGTCCCGCCGGCCACCCCCAGCAGCGCGGTGACCTGCTCCTGGACCCGGGCGCTGATCGCCTCCACCTTGATGCCGGCGCTCACCAGGGCGATGACCCGGCCGTTCTCCTCCACCGGGGTCACCGCGCGGACGGACGCGCCGAGGGTGCCGGTGTAGGTCTCGGTGAAGGTGCGGCCGTGCCGCGCGGGCTCGATGCGGCCCCAGAAGTGCCGGCCGATCTGCCTTTCGTCCGGATGGGTCCAGCGGATGCCGGACGGAGTCATGATCGTCACGAAGTCGACGTTCGTGTCCCGCATCACCCGCATCGCGTACGGCTGCAGCTCCGCGCTCGGATCGGGGGTGTGGATCGCCGAGCGGACCGAGGGGGAGTCCGCTATCGAGCGGGCCACGGCGGTCGCGTGCCGGGCCGCCGCGTCCACCGCCTGCCGGCCGTCGCTGAGGTAGGTGAACAGCGCGTACCCGGCCACCACCACCGCGATCAGCACCGCCTGCACGGCGAACAGCTGGGTCGCCAGGCTGCGGGGCCGGGGCAGGGACGGGAAACGCATGCCTGCAGTGTGCCTCTCCCTTCAGGCGTGAACTAAATGAACGGAAGGGTGACCGCTCTCACAGGGGCGGGAGATAGTCACGGCATCCCCACCCCGGACGTGAGCCGCACGCCGGTGATGCCGACGAAGACGTCAAGGAGGGCAGCCGTGGCCGCCAGCACCCCAGATACGGCACCTGCCGCACCCCGCGCCAAGCGGGACCGGACCCATTACCTGTACATCGCCGTCATCGTGGCGGTCGCGCTCGGTATCGCCGTGGGACTGATCTGGCCCGACGCCGCGGTCGAGCTGAAGCCGCTGGGCACCGGCTTCGTCAACCTGATCAAGATGATGATCTCGCCGATCATCTTCTGCACGATCGTGCTGGGCATCGGCTCGGTGCGCAAGGCCGCGAAGGTCGGCGCCGTCGGCGGTATCGCGCTCGGCTACTTCCTGGTGATGTCGCTGGTCGCGCTCGCCATCGGGCTCGTCGTCGGCAACGTGCTGCACCCCGGGGACGGACTGCACCTGACCGACGCGCTCAAGCAGACCGGGCACGCCCAGGTCTCCGCCGACGCGCTGCCGCCGGTCGACTTCGTGCTGTCGATCATCCCGGTCACGTTCGTGTCCGCCTTCACCGAGGGCCAGGTCCTGCAGACCCTGCTGATCGCCCTGCTCACCGGGTTCGCGCTGCAGGCCATGGGCTCGGCCGGGCAGCCGGTGCTGCGCGGTGTCGAGCACATCCAGCGGCTGGTCTTCCGCATCCTGTCCATGGTCATGTGGGCCGCCCCCATCGGCGCCTTCGGCGCCATCGCGGCCGTCGTCGGCTCGGCCGGCCTGGACGCGCTGAAGAGCCTCGCCGTGCTGATGCTCGGCTTCTACGTGACCTGCTTCCTGTTCGTCTTCGTCGTGCTCGGCGCGGTGCTGCGGATCGTCGCCGGCGTGAACATCCTCTCCCTCTGCAAGTACCTCGCCCGGGAGTTCCTGCTGATCCTGTCCACCTCCTCCTCCGAGTCCGCGCTGCCGCGGCTCATCGCGAAGATGGAGCACCTGGGCGTCAGCAAGCCGGTCGTCGGCATCACCGTGCCGACCGGCTACTCCTTCAACCTCGACGGCACGATGATCTACATGACCATGGCGTCGCTGTACATCGCGGACGCCCTGGGCACCCCGATGTCCGTCGGCGAGCAGATCCCGCTGCTGCTCTTCCTGCTGCTGGCCTCCAAGGGCGCCGCGGGCGTCAGCGGCGCCGGCCTGGCCACGCTGGCCGGCGGCCTGCAGTCGCACAAGCCCGCGCTGGTGGACGGCGTCGGCCTGATCGTCGGCATCGACCGGTTCATGAGCGAGGCCCGCGCCCTGACCAACTTCGCCGGCAACGCCGTGGCCACCGTGCTGATCGGCACCTGGACCAAGGAGATCGACAACGGCCGGGTCCGGCAGGTGCTGGCCGGCGACCTCCCCTTCGACGAGACGACGCTGCTGGACGAGCAGCAGTCCGCCGCCGGGCTGCCCGAGCCCCGCGAGGGCGGCGAGAAGGAGCTGGCCAAGGCCTGATCCGAAGCTCCGGACGCCCGGCCCCGCCTGAACCCGGGCCGGGCGTCCGGTACCGCCAGCCGGGCGGCCGGGTCTCCCCCCGTGACTCGGCCGCCCGGCTCCCATCCACTAACGTGCCGTTCCGGTCGACCGGAACGGCACGTCGGTGTCGTTCCCGAACGCGGTACGAAAGGCAGGGCACGGGGGATGAGCATCGACTGGGACCGGCGGACCTGCGCACGCAGGGGCCATGTCACCTACGCGCCGGACGACCCCCGGCTGCGGTCGCGGCTGCACGCCCGGACGGAGCTCGGCGACGTCTGGCGCTGCCTGCGCTGCGGCGACTTCGTGCTCGGCGAGCCGCACGCGTCCGGGCCGGCCGAGGACGCACCCCTGGTGCCCCGCGGGAAGGTGCTGCGGGACCTGTTCATCCTGCGCTTCCTCGCGGTCGAGCGGGCCGTGCGCGGGGTGTTCATCGTGCTGGTCGCCGTCGCGGTGTGGCGGTTCAGCAACAGCCGGAACGCGGTGCGCCGGCTCTTCAAGGAGTACCTGAACGTCTTCCGCCCGGTGTTCCGGCACTTCCACTACGACCTCGACCACTCCCCGGTGGTCGGCTCCGTGCAGAAGGCCTTCGGCTACCGGCAGTCCACGCTGCTGCTGGTGGCGGCACTGCTGCTGGCCTACGCGCTGGTCGAACTCGTCGAGGCGGTGGGCCTCTGGTACGCCAAGCGCTGGGCGGAGTACCTGACGGTGGTCGCCACGGCCGCCTTCCTGCCGCTGGAGATCTACGAACTCACCGAGCACATCAGCTGGCTGAAGATCGCCACCCTCGTCCTCAACGTCCTCGCTGTCCTCTACATCGCGCTGGCCAAGCGCCTGTTCGGCCTGCGCGGCGGGCGCCGGAAGTTCGAGGAGGAGCGGCACAGCGCCTCGCTGCTGGAGGTGGAGGAGTCCGCCGGGATGGCCGCCCACGGCCGGCCCTTGCCTTGACGCCGACGTCAACGCCTACGGTCGTACCCATGCGAATCGGCGAGCTGGCCGCACGGGCCGGGACCACCACCCGCGCCCTGCGCTACTACGAGACGCGGGGGCTGCTGCCCGCCCGGCGCGACGGCAAGGGGCACCGCACCTACGACGAGGGCGACCTCCGGCTGGTCCGCCAGATCCGGACCCTGCAGGACTGCGGGTTCGACCTGGAGGAGACGCGGCCGTTCGTGGAGTGCCTGCGGGCCGGGCACCCGGAGGGCGACTCCTGCCCGGCGTCCCTGGTGGTCTACCGGCGCAAGCTGGACGAGCTGGACGCGCTCGTCGGCCAGCTCACGGCGGTGCGGGAGACGGTCGCCGGGCAGCTGCGGCGGGCCGAGCTGGCCCGGGAGGCGCTGGCCGCCGAGGCGCTGGTTCCGGGCGGTCCGGAACCCCTGTGCGAACTGGGAGGGCGGGACGAATGATCAAGGCTGCGGGTGTGGCCGAGGTGGGGGACGCGGACTTCGGGACGGAGGTGCTGCGGGCGGACCTCCCGGTGCTGGTGGAGTTCACCGCCGACTGGTGCCCGCCGTGCCGCCAGATGGGGCCGGTGCTCAGCGACCTGGCGTCGGAGCAGGAGGGCCGGCTGAAGGTGGTGCAGCTCGACGTGGACACCAACCCCGAGACCACGAACGCGTACAAGGTGCTGTCGATGCCGACGTTCATGGTGTTCCAGGGCGGTGAGCCGGTGAAGGCGATGGTGGGGGCGCGGGCCAAGCGCCGGCTGCTGGAGGAACTGGCCGACGTGCTCTGAAAGCGGCCCCGCACACCAAAAAATCCCCTGAGCAATTGCGCTCGGGGGATTTCTCTGCGTATATTCAGTGATTCGCGACTTCATTTGGGAGAAGACGCGGAGCAGTGCACTGAGCAGAGTATATCCGGGCGGGAGCGGAATTGTCAAACAGCGAATTTCCGGACGATGAATTGCGGCGCGAGCAGGAATTCATCGACGGACTGTACGCGCGCGTCGACGAGCTGCGCGGCGAGGCCGAGACCTCGGTCGCGGACGCCCTCGCGCAGGGCGACAAGCCCATGCAGGCCCGGCTGGAGCGGGACATCCTGGTCGCCGAGCGGTCCGGGCTGCTCGCCGCGCTGAACGCGGTGGACGGTTCGCTCTGCTTCGGCCGGATCGACCTCACCTCCGGAGTCAGCCACCACATCGGCCGGATCGGACTGCGCGAGGACGACGCCGAGCGCACCCCGGTCCTCATCGACTGGCGGGCCGACGTCGCCCGCCCCTTCTACCTGGCCACCGGCCACACCCCGATGGGTCTGCGCCGCCGTCGGCACCTCACCACCGAGGGCCGCACCGTGACCTCGCTGCACGACGAGATCCTCGACCTCGGCGACGCCACCCGCACCGGTTACGAGGACCCCAGCGGTGACGCCGTCCTGCTGGCCGCGCTGAACTCGGCGCGCACCGGCCGGATGAGCGACATCGTGCAGACCATCCAGGCCGAGCAGGACGAGATCATCCGGGCCCCGCACCGCGGGGTGCTGGTGGTCGAGGGCGGCCCGGGCACCGGAAAGACCGCCGTGGCGCTGCACCGCGCGGCCTACCTGCTCTACGAGCACCGCGAGCTGCTGGCCCGCCGCGCCGTGCTCATCGTCGGACCCAACCCCGCGTTCCTCGGCTACATCGGCGAGGTGCTGCCCTCCCTGGGCGAGACCGGCGTGCTGCTGGCCACGGTCGGCGAGCTGTTCCCCGGGGTACGGGCCACCGCCGCCGACACGCCGGAGGCGGCCGCCGTGAAGGGCCGCGCGGACATGGCCGACGTGCTCGCCGCCGTCGTCCGCGACCGGCAGGCCCTGCCCGATCCGGTCGTCACCGTCGAGCACGACCGCGAGGTGCTGATGCTCGACGACGGACTCGTGAGCGTCGCCCGTGAGCGCACCCGCGCCACCGGGCTGCCGCACAACGCCGCCCGCGAGCACTTCGAGGGCCACATCCTCAACACGCTCACCGAGCTGTACGCCGAGCGTGTGGGCACCGACCCGTACGACGGCGGCAGCCTGCTGGACCCCGCCGACATCACCCAGATCCGCGACGAACTCGCCGAGAACCCCGAGTTCTGGTCCGCCGTCGACCTGCTGTGGCCCCGGGTCACCCCGCGGCGGCTGGTCGCGGACTTCCTCGCCGAACCGGACGGCTACCTGCCCCCGGCCGACGCCGACGCGATCCGCCGCCCGGTGACCCGGGCCTGGACCGTCGCCGACGTACCCCTCCTGGACGAGGCCGCCGAACTCCTCGGCGAGGACGACCGGATCGCCAGGGCCCGTGCCGAACGCGAGCGGGAGACGCAGGTCGCCTACGCCCAGGGTGTGCTCGACGTCTCCTACGCCTCCCGGACCTACGAGTTCGAGGACAAGGAGGACGGCGACCCGGACGCCAGCGAGGTCCTGTCCGCGCACGACATCATCGACGCCGAGCGGTTCGCCGAGCGGCACGAGGAGCAGGACCACCGCAGCGCCGCCGAGCGGGCCGCGGCCGACCGGACCTGGGCCTTCGGGCACATCATCGTGGACGAGGCGCAGGAGCTGTCCCCGATGGCCTGGCGGCTGCTGATGCGACGCAGCCCGACCCGTTCCATGACCCTGGTCGGCGACCCCGCGCAGACCGCCGAGGCGGCCGGTGTCGGCTCCTGGGCGGACATCCTCGCCCCCTATGTCGAGGACCGCTGGGAGCACGCCCGGCTCGGCGTCAACTACCGCACCCCGGCCGAGATCATGGAGCTGGCCGCGGCCGTGGTCCGCGCCGAGAAGCCGGACTTCGAACCGCCGAGCTCGGTGCGCTCGACGGGGGTGCGGCCCTGGGTGCGGGACGCGCGCGGCGACCTGCCCGGCGCGGTCGCCGAGGCGGTCGCCGAACTCACCCCCGCCGAGGGCCGGCTCGCCGTCATCGCCCCGCGCGAGCTGCACCGGGCGCTGGCCGCCCGGCTCGACGGGGTGACGGCGGACGCGGAACCCGACCTCACCCGCACCGTCGTGCTCCTCGACCCCCGCCAGTCGAAGGGCCTGGAGTTCGACTCGGTCCTGGTCGTGGAACCGGCCCGCTACGGCACCAGCGACCTCTACGTGGCCCTCACCCGCGCCACCCAGCACCTCGGCGTACTCCACACCGGCGACCTGCCGGCGGGGCTGAAGGACTGAGCCCCCGGCGGGGGCGACCGCCTACGCCGGACGCAGCCACACCGTGGCCAGCGGAGGCAGCGTCAGCCGGATGCTCGCGGGGCGCCCGTGCGCGCCCTGCGGCTCCGGCTTGACCGCGTCCGGGTTGACCACGTCGCTCCCGCCGTACCGCCCCGCGTCGCTGTTCAGCACCTCCACCCACGCCGGCACGTCCTCCGGCACACCGATCCGGTAGTCGTGCCGCACCACCGGCGCCAGATGCGAGACCGCGAGCAGCGGATTGCCCTCGGCGTCGAGCCGCAGGAACGCGAAGACGTTGTCGTCCACGGCGTCACCGGTGACCCACTGGAAGCCGGCCGGATCGGTGTCCCGCTGCCACAGGGCCGCAGTCGTGCGGTAGGTGGCGTTCAGGTCCCGTACCAGGTCCCGCACGCCCCGGTGGTCGCCCTCGGCGCCGTAGGACGGGTCGAGCAGCCACCAGTCGGGGCCGTGCGCCTCGGACCACTCGGCTCCCTGGGCGAACTCCTGCCCCATGAAGAGCAGCTGCTTGCCCGGGTGCGCCCACATGAAGCCGAGGTAGGCGCGCAGGTTCGCGCGCTGCTGCCACCAGTCGCCCGGCATCTTCGACACCAGCGAACCCTTGCCGTGCACGACCTCGTCGTGGGAGATGGGCAGCACGTAGTTCTCGCTGTACGCGTACACCATCGAGAACGTCAGCTCGTGGTGGTGGTAGCTGCGGTGCACCGGCTCGTGGCTCATGTACTGCAGCGAGTCGTGCATCCAGCCCATGTTCCACTTCAGCCCGAAGCCCAGACCGCCGAAGCCGCTCGGGCCCCGGTGGTGGGTGGGGCGGGTGACGCCGTCCCAGGCCGTGGACTCCTCGGCGATGGTCACCACGCCGGGGCAGCGCCGGTAGACGGTGGCGTTCATCTCCTGGAGGAACGCCACCGCGTCCAGGTTCTCCCGGCCGCCGTGCTCGTTCGGCGTCCACTGGCCGGGCTCGCGCGAGTAGTCGAGGTAGAGCATCGAGGCGACGGCGTCCACGCGCAGTCCGTCGATGTGGAACTCCTCGCACCAGTACACCGCGTTCGCGACCAGGAAGTTGCGCACCTCGCGCCGGCCGAAGTCGAACTCCAGGGTGCCCCAGTCGGGATGGGCGGCGCGCAGCGGGTCGTGGTGCTCGTACAGGGGCCGTCCGTCGAACTCCGCCAGGGCCCAGGCGTCACGCGGGAAGTGCGCCGGGACCCAGTCCATCAGGACGCCGATGCCCGCCTGGTGCAGCCGGTCCACGAGGTACTTGAAGTCGTCCGGTGTGCCGAGCCGCGCCGTGGGCGCGTAGAAGCCGGTGACCTGGTAGCCCCAGGAACCGCCGAACGGGTGCTCGGCGACCGGCATCAGCTCCACATGGGTGAAGCCCATCTCCGTCACGTAGGCGGGGAGCTGCTCGGCGAGCTGCCGGTAGGTGAGGCCCGGCCGCCAGGACGGCAGGTGGACCTCGTACACGGAGAAGGGCGCCTCGTGGACGGGCGTCTCGGCGCGCCGGGCCATCCACTCGGCGTCGTCCCACTCGTGGTGCGAGGCGTGCACGACGGAGGAGGTCGCGGGCGGGACCTCGGTGCGGCGGGCCATCGGGTCGGCCTTGAGGGTGTGCGAGCCGTCCGGGCGGGTGATCTCGAACTTGTACAGCTCGCCCTCGCCGACGCCCGGCACGAACAGCTCCCAGACGCCCGTGGAGCCGAGCGAGCGCATCGGGAAGGCTCCGGCGTCCCAGAAGTTGAAGGTGCCGGCGACCCGGACCCCCCGCGCGTTCGGCGCCCACACCGCGAACCGGGTGCCCGTCACCCCCTGGTGCGTCGTGACGTGCGCGCCGAGCGCCCGCCAGAGCTGCTCGTGCCGGCCCTCGCCGATCAGGTGCAGGTCCAGCTCGCCCAGCGTGGGCAGGAACCGGAACGCGTCCTCCGTCTCGTGGACGGCGCCGTCGTAGGTGACGAGCAGCCGGTAGGCGGGGACGTCGGTGAGCGGGAGCAGCCCGGAGAAGAAGCCGTCGCCGTCGTCGTGCAGCTCGGCCCGCAGGTCCCCGGAGACCACGGTGACCGCCTGGGCGTAGGGGCGGAAGGCCCGGAAGGCGACACCGCCGGGGACCGGGTGCGCGCCGAGCACGGAGTGCGGGGCGTGGTGCGTGCCGTGCAGCAGCCGTTCCCGGTCACCGGCGTCGACGGCGGGGGAGACCGCCACCTCCGCGGGGGCAGGCCGGTCCGGCGGCTCGGGCCTGCGGGCGGCCGGGATCGCGGCCCGGTCGCTCCCGGACGGCCCGGTCCCGGACAGCCCGGCCCCGGCCTGGTCGGTCCCGGACGGATCGGCCCCGGCCCGGGCGGTCCTGCTCCGGTCCGGCTTGCTCTTGCCTGTCTTGTTCTTCGAGGGGGCTGACTTCTTGGACGTCACGGACGGTTCTCCCGGGCGAAGGTCGGGTCGGACGTGGCGAGGCGGCGGACCGCGGCGAGCGGCACGGGCAGCCACTCGGGGCGGTGACGGGCCTCGTAGACGACTTCGTAGACGGCCTTGTCGGTCTCGTAGGCCCGCAGCAGCACCGGGTCGGTGCGCGGATCGCGGCCCGCCACCTCCGCGTACCCGGAGCAGTAGGCGGACCGGCAGTGCCGCGCCCAGTCCGGGTCGGGCGGGTTCGCCGAGTGGGCGGCGTAGTCGAAGGAGCGCAGCATCCCGGCGATGTCGCGCACCGGCGGCTGCGGCATGCGCCGCTCGGCCAGCGGCCGGGCCGGCTCGCCCTCGAAGTCGATCAGCGACCAGGTGCCGGACGGCGAGCGCAGGCACTGGCCGAGGTGGAGATCGCCGTGGACGCGCTGGGCGGTCCAGGTGTGCCCCTCGGCGGCCAGCTCCGCCAGCGCCTCGAAGGCGGAACGCAGCCCGCGCTCGTACGGCAGCAGCGCCGGCACCGCCCGCACGGCCGCCTCCAGCCGCTCGGTCATGCCGTCCACCAGCAGCCGGAGCTGGGCCTGGCCCAGGGTGACCGTCGGCAGGGCGCGGGCCAGCGCGGTGTGCACCTCGGCGGTCGCCCGGCCGAGCGCCCGGGCCTCGGCGAGGAAGTCCTCGCCCTTGGCCAGCTCACGCAGCGCCAGCTCCCAGCCGTCGTCGGCGCCGTTCAGGAACGGCTGGAGCACCGCCAGGACGTAGGGCTCCGGTTCCGGCCCGGCGAGCAGCCACGCCGTCGGCGCGGGCACCCGGTCGCAGCCCTCGCCGGCCAGGGCGAGCGGTATCTCCAGGTCGGGGTTGACCCCCGGCACCACCCGGCGCAGCAGCTTCAGAATGAACGTATCTCCGTAGACGATCGACGAGTTGGACTGCTCGGCGGTCATCAGCCGGGGTACGAGGCCGTCCCGGATCTCCTGGTCCGGGTCCCGTTCGAACCGCAGCCCGCCGATGCGCGCCCGGGTGCGCAGGGCCTCCAGGAGCACCTCGGCGGGCCGGGGGTCGTACAGGGCCTCGTACACCGTGCGTCCGGCGAGCGGGCCCTGCTCCACATGCCCGATCAGCGCGGGCGCCAGCCGTGGCGGCAGCGCCTCGCGCACGCCTATCAGCAGCTGGTAGCAGTCGCCGGGGTGCGCCGGGGCGCCCAGTACGGGTGGCTGGTGGACGCGCAGCAGCAGGTGGTAGAGGCCCAGCCGGCCGTCCGGGGGCAGCAGTTCGGTGACGGCCACCTGGGTGAACCCGGTGACCGGACGTCCCTTGCCCGCGAACCAGCGCTGCCTGGGCAGCCACTCGCGCAGCAGCGGATCGAGCGATGTGAGGAGGTGGCCGGTCGTGCGGTCGGTGCCGAAGGGGGTGACCGTTTCCGCCATGGGCGTCACGTTCCTTTCCCCGGATCGTCGGGGTGTGAGTGTTGCGTGCCCCGGGTGGGGCGGAGGAAACCGCCGGCCGCCCCACCCGGTGGCACTACGCGGCGTCCCGGCGCAGCCGGAACCAGTAGAAGCCGTGGCCCGCGAGGGTCAGCAGGTAGGGCAGTTCACCGATGGCCGGGAACCGCACCCCGCCGAACAGCTCGACCGGATGGCGTCCGGTGAACGGCCTGAGGTCCAGTTCCGTGGGCTGTGCGAACCGGGAGAAGTTGTGCACGCACAGCACCAGGTCGTCCTCGAACTCGCGCAGGAAGGCGATCACGGCCGGGTTGGAGGACTGCAGCTCGGTGTAGGACCCGAGCCCGAAAGCGGGGTTCTGCTTGCGGATCTCGATCATGCGGCGGGTGAAGTGCAGCAGCGACGACGGCGACGACATGGACGCCTCGACGTTGGTGACCTGGTAGCCGTAGACCGGGTCCATGATCGTGGGCAGGAACAGCCGTCCCGGGTCGGACGACGAGAAGCCGGCGTTGCGGTCGGGCGTCCACTGCATGGGGGTGCGCACGGCGTCGCGGTCGCCGAGCCAGATGTTGTCGCCCATGCCGATCTCGTCGCCGTAGTAGAGGATCGGCGAGCCGGGCAGCGACAGCAGCAGCGCGGTGAACAGCTCGATCTGGTTGCGGTCGTTGTCGAGCAGGGGCGCGAGCCGGCGCCGGATGCCGATGTTGGCGCGCATGCGGGGGTCCTTGGCGTACTCGGCCCACATGTAGTCGCGTTCCTCGTCGGTGACCATCTCCAGGGTCAGCTCGTCGTGGTTGCGCAGGAAGATGCCCCACTGGCAGTTCGACGGGATCGCGGGCGTCTTGGCGAGGATCTCGGAGACCGGGTAGCGGGACTCGCGGCGCACGGCCATGAAGATGCGCGGCATGACCGGGAAGTGGAACGCCATGTGGCACTCGTCGCCGCCGGAGGCGTAGTCGCCGAAGTAGTCGACCACGTCCTCGGGCCACTGGTTGGCCTCCGCCAGCAGCACGGTGTCCGGGTACTGCGCGTCGATCTCCTTGCGGACCCGCTTGAGGAACTGGTGCGTCGCCGGCAGGTTCTCGCAGTTGGTGCCCTCCTGCTGGTACAGATACGGCACGGCGTCCAGCCGGAACCCATCGATGCCGAGGTCGAGCCAGAACTTCAGCGCGGAGATCATCTCCTCCTGCACGGCCGGGTTCTCGTAGTTGAGGTCCGGCTGGTGCGAGAAGAAGCGGTGCCAGTAGTACTGCTTGCGTACGGGGTCGTACGTCCAGTTGGAGGCCTCGGTGTCGACGAAGATGATCCGGGCGTCCTGGAACTGCTTGTCGTCGTCGGCCCAGACGTAGTAGTCCCCGTACGGGCCGTCCGGGTCCCTCCTCGACTCCTGGAACCACGGGTGCTGGTCGCTGGTGTGGTTCATGACGAAGTCGATGATGACCCGCATGCCGCGCTGGTGCGCGGAGTCCACGAACTCCACGAAGTCCGCGAGGTCGCCGAACTCGGGGAGTACGGCGGTGTAGTCGGATACGTCGTAACCGCCGTCACGCAGCGGGGACTTGAAGAAGGGCGGCAGCCAGAGGCAGTCGACGCCGAGCCACTGGAGGTAGTCGAGTTTGGCGGTCAGACCCTTGAGGTCGCCGATGCCGTCGCCGTTGCTGTCCTGGAAGGAGCGGACCAGGACCTCGTAGAAGACGGCGCTCTTGAACCAATCCGGGTGCCGGTCCTTGGCGGGGGTGTCCTCGAAGGTGTCCGGGACGGGCTCGTTGACGATCATATGGCGGGTGACCCTCCGGTCGGCGGGGTGGACGGTCGCAGGACCTCGCTGTGCTCACCCGGTGGACGTTCCCCGGACTCCCGGCCGACGGCCAGCACATGCGCGCCGCCCGGACCGAGGCGCACGTAACTGGCCCTGCCCCAGTGGTAGGTGTCGCCGGTGAGCAGGTCGCGCACCGGCGTCGACTCGTGCCATTCCAGGCCGAGTTGCGGCATGTCCAACGAGACCGTGGCTTCCTGGGTGTGGTGCGGGTCGAGGTTGGCGACGACCAGAACCGTGTTCGATCCGCTCCGCTTCGAGTAGGCGATCACCGCGTCCTTGTCGGTGTGGTGGAAGTGGAGGTCGCGCAGCTGCCGCAGGGCCGGATTGGCGCGCCGGATGGTGTTCAGTCGGGTGATGAGGGGGGCGATGGTGCGGCCCTCGCGTGCGGCGGCTTCCCAGTCGCGGGGTTTGAGCTGGTACTTCTCGGAGTCGAGGTATTCCTCGCTGCCTTCGCGGAACGGGGTGTTCTCGCAGAGCTCGTAGCCGCTGTAGATGCCCCAGGCGGGGGAGAGGGTCGCGGCGAGCACGGCGCGGACCTCGAAGGCGGGGCGGCCGCCCTGCTGGAGGTAGCCGTGCAGGATGTCGGGGGTGTTGGCGAAGAAGTTCGGCCGCATCCAGGCCGCCGCCTCGCCCGACAGCTCGGTCAGGTACTCGGTCAGCTCCTGCTTGGTGTTGCGCCAGGTGAAGTACGTGTACGACTGCTGGAAACCGATCTGGGCCAGGGTGTGCATCATCGCGGGCCGGGTGAACGCCTCGGCCAGGAAGATCACGTCGGGGTCGGCGCGGTTGACCTCGCCGATGACCCGTTCCCAGAACACCACCGGTTTGGTGTGCGGGTTGTCGACGCGGAAGATCCGCACCCCGTGGTCCATCCAGTGCCGCAGGATCCGCACGGTCTCCGCGACCAGGCCGTCCATGTCCGCGTCGAACGCGATCGGGTAAATGTCCTGGTACTTCTTCGGCGGGTTCTCCGCGTAGGCGATCGTCCCGTCCGGGCGGTGGTGGAACCACTCCGGGTACTTGTGCACCCACGGATGGTCCGGGGAGCACTGCAGCGCGAAGTCCAGCGCGATCTCCAGGCCGAGTTCCCGGGCCCGGGCGACGAAGTGGTCGAAGTCCTCCAGGGTGCCCAGGTCGGGGTGGACCGCGTCGTGGCCGCCCTCGGGCGAGCCGATCGCCCACGGCACCCCGACGTCCCGCGGCCCGGCGGTGAGGGTGTTGTTGCGGCCCTTGCGGAACGTGGTGCCGATCGGATGGATCGGCGGGAGGTACACGACGTCGAAGCCCATCTCCGCGATCGCCTCGAGCCGCCGCTCGGCACTGCGGAACGTGCCGTGCGGCCGCTCCGCGGTGCCCTCCGAACGCGGGAAGAACTCGTACCACGAGCCGTACAGCGCCCGCTCCCGCTCCACCAGCAGCGGCATCGCCTCCGACGCGGTCACCAACTCCCGCAACGGAAACCGCGACAGCACCCCCTCCACCTCCGGCGACAGCGCAGCCGCCAGCCGCCAGGCGGCCGGCCGGCCCTCGTCCCGGAGCGCCGCGGCGGCCGCCAGGACGGGCTCGCGCCGTTCCTCCGGCACCCCGGCGGCCGCCCGTTCGTACAGCTGTGCGCCCTCGGTGAGGACCAGGTCGGTGTCGATGCCCGCCGGGACCTTGATCCGCGCGTGGTGCCGCCAGGTGCCCACCGGGTCGGACCAGGCCTCCACCGTGTAGGTCCAGAGGCCCGCTTCGCCCGGCGTCACGGTGGCGCCCCAGCGGTCGGTGCCCGGGGCGAGTTCGCGCATCGGGGTCCAGGGGCCCGGCCGGCCCTCCGGGTCGCGCAGTACGACGTTCGCGGCGACGGCGTCGTGTCCCTCCCGGAACACGGTGGCCGACACCTCGAAGGCCTCACCGGTGACGGCCTTGGCGGGCCGGCGACCGTGCTGGACCACGGGGCGCACGTCGAGGACGGGGATGCGCCCGACGGCCGTGGAACCCGCCTCGGCGGGGCGCCCCTCGGGCGGCACGGGATCGCGGAGGTTCTCCGCCGGCTTCCCGGCCTTCCTGCCCGAGGCCTTCTTGCCGGCTGTCCTGCTGGTCGGTGGTGCTGACGAGTGGTGCGTGGCGGGCATGACCGCTCCTGTCCGCGTCAACGTGGGTGTGGGCGGATGGAAATGGGGAGGTGGGTCCTGCGTTCGTGCTGGGTGCTGCTGTGGGGCGTACCGGGGGAGCCTTCCCATCCGCAACGGGTGGGCAATCCGGCACTTTGTTAACTACTCGCGCGTACGTCTACGTTCAAGACCGGCCCTCTTCTCCGGGTGCCCGCCCACCGCGGCTCCACGCCCCCGGCACCACCCGTCCTGTGACCCCGGCGCGCCCCGACACCCGTTCCGGTACGTCCCCACCGACCCTCCGGTAACCACTACCGTCGACAGGGACGACGAGACGTACAGCGCCGTGCGTCTCACACCACGCAACGCGTCCGAGGTGAGATGTGAAGGCGATCCGCCGGTTCACCGTCCGTCCCGTTCTCCCCGAACCCCTCCGGCCGCTGAGCGACCTGGCGCGCAATCTGCGCTGGTCCTGGCATGCGGAAACGCGCGACCTGTTCCAGTCCGTCGACCCCGAGCGATGGGCGGCGGCCAAGGGCGACCCGGTGCGCCTCCTGGGCGGAGTGCGCCCGGCCCGGCTGGCCGAGCTGGCCGGCGACCGGCGGTTCCTGCGCCGGCTGACCGCGGTCGTCGACGACCTCGGCGACTACCTGACCGGCGACCGCTGGTACCAGCAGCAGGGCGACGGACTGCCCGCCGCGGTCGCCTACTTCTCCCCGGAGTTCGGCATCACCGCCGCGCTGCCCCAGTACTCCGGCGGCCTCGGCATCCTGGCCGGCGACCACCTCAAGGCGGCCAGCGACCTCGGGGTGCCGCTGATCGGGGTGGGGCTGCTGTACCGGCACGGCTACTTCCGCCAGAGCCTGTCCCGGGACGGCTGGCAGCAGGAGCACTACCCGGTGCTCGACCCGCACGAACTGCCCGTCACCCAGCTCAAGGAGGCCGACGGCGCCCCGGCCCAGGTCTCGCTCGCGCTCCCCGGCGGCAGGGCGCTGCACGCCCGGATCTGGCTGGCGCAGGTCGGCAGGGTGCCGCTGCTGATGCTCGACTCCGACGTGGAGGAGAACGACCTCGGCGAACGCGGGGTGACCGACCGGTTGTACGGCGGCGGCAGCGAGCACCGGCTGCTGCAGGAGATGCTGCTGGGCATAGGGGGTGTCCGGGCCGTGCGCACCTACTGCCGGCTCACCGGCCACCCCGAGCCCGAGGTCTTCCACACCAACGAGGGGCACGCGGGCTTCCTCGGCCTGGAGCGGATCGCCGAACTGTGCGCGCGGGGGCTCGACTTCGACGCGGCGCTGGAGGCCGTGCGGGGCGGCACCGTGTTCACCACGCACACCCCGGTCCCGGCCGGGATCGACCGGTTCGACCGGGAGCTGGTCGCCCGGCACTTCGGCCCGGACTCCGAACTCCCGGGCATCGACGTGCAGCGGATCCTGGCCCTCGGCATGGAGACCTACCCCGGCGGCGAGCCCAACCTGTTCAACATGGCCGTCATGGGGCTCCGGCTGGCCCAGCGGGCCAACGGGGTGTCCCTGCTGCACGGGCAGGTCAGCCGGGAGATGTTCGCGGGCCTGTGGCCGGGGTTCGACGCCGAGGAGGTGCCCATCACCTCGGTGACCAACGGGGTGCACGCCCCGACCTGGGTGGCCCCGGAGGTGCTCAGGCTCGGCGCCCGGCAGATCGGCTCCCAGCGGACCGAGGACGCGCTGACCGTCGGCGGCTCCGAGCGCTGGGACTCGGTGGCGGACATCGCGGACCAGGACATCTGGGAGCTGCGCCGCACCCTGCGCGAACAGCTCGTGACCGAGGTGCGCGAGCGGCTGCGCGCCTCTTGGCGGCAGCGCGGCGCCGGGGACGCGGAGCTGGGCTGGATCGACGGCGTCCTCGACCCCGACGTGCTCACCATCGGGTTCGCCCGGCGGGTGCCGTCGTACAAGCGGCTGACCCTCATGCTGCGCGACCGCGACCGGCTGATGGAGCTGCTGCTGCACCCGCAGCGGCCGATCCAGATCGTGGTCGCGGGCAAGGCGCACCCGGCGGACGACGGCGGCAAGCGTCTGGTGCAGGAGCTGGTGCGGTTCGCCGACGACCCGCGTGTGCGCCACCGCCTCGTCTTCCTGCCCGACTACGGCATGGCGATGGCGCAGAAGCTCTACCCGGGCTGCGACGTCTGGCTGAACAACCCCCTGCGGCCGCTGGAGGCCTGCGGCACCTCCGGGATGAAGGCGGCGCTCAACGGCTGCCTCAACCTGTCGGTGCTGGACGGCTGGTGGGACGAGTGGTTCCAGCCGGACTTCGGCTGGGCCGTGCCGACCGCCGACGGCGCCGGCACCGATCCCGACCGCCGTGACGACATCGAGGCCGCCGCCCTCTACGACCTGCTGGAACAGCGGGTGACCCCGCGCTTCTACGAGCGCGGACGGGCCGGGCTGCCGGACCGCTGGATCGAGATGGTCCGCCGCACCCTCGGCCGGCTCGGCCCGAAGGTGCTGGCCGGCCGCATGGTCCGGGAGTACGTCGACCGGCTGTACGCCCCCGCCGCCCAGTCGCACCGGGCGCTGACCCCGGACACGGCACGGGAACTGGCCGCCTGGAAGGCCAGGGTGCGGGCCGCCTGGCCCGGGGTGAGCGTCGACCACGTGGAGACGACGGCCACGACCGCCACCGCGGAACTGGGCACGACCGTGGGGCTGCGGGTGCGGGTGGGGCTGGGCGAACTGGAGCCGGACGACGTGGAGGTGCAGGCGGTCTCGGGCCGGGTGGACGCGGAGGACCGCATCACCGACGCCACCGCGGTCCCGCTGAAGCCGACCGGCGCCCCCGACCTGGAGGGCCGCCGCCTCTACGAGGGCCCGCTCTCCCTGGACCGCACCGGCCCGTACGGCTACACGGTGCGCATCCTCCCGGCCCACCGGCTGCTCACCTCGGCGGCCGAACTGGGCCTGGTGACGGTGCCCTCGCAGGACGCCGCGGAGGGAGCGGGGGTGCTGCTGCGCTGAGGGCGCCCGGGTCCGGCGGGCGGCGCGTCGCCGCTCAGGCCTCGTCGTACTCGGCGCACAGACGCTTCAGGACGGTGCCGCAGCGGCGGGCGTAGGCGTGCTGGAAGCCCCGGGTGGCGGGGCCGCCGGCGCGGGCGTACCACTTCCGCGGCCGGCTGAAGGCGGCGACGGTCAGCCAGACCGTGCCGTCACCCGTACGGTCGACCACGAAGGCCTCCTCGCCGCACTCGGGGTGGCCTTCGAGGGTGCCGTAGGCCCAGCCGGCCCGCCGGGGTTCCTCGGCGCTCCAGACGACACGGCAGGGGGCCTTGATGACGCCGGCCAGGGTGACCGTGACGTCCACGCCGGGGTCGGCGCGGTCGGCGCCGGCGTCGATGCCCACGCCCATGGCGCGGTGCATCTCCCAGGTCAGAACCGCCTCGGCGGCCCGGTCGAAGACCGCCGTTCCCTCGCCGAGGCGGGTGCGGACGAGCATCGGGCGGAAGCCGGGCGGGCAGACGGTCAGGTCGTCGCGCGTCGCGCCGACCGGTTCGTAGGTGAAGGGGGCCTGGGACATGGGTCAAAAGGGTAGGGCGGTACCCGGGACGACGTCCGACCGGGTACCGCCCGGCTCACCGGGCCGCCGTCACTTGACGTTGACGGCCGCCCAGGCGGCCGCGACCGTCTTGTACTCGGTGGGGGAGGGCGGTACCGGGCCATCCGCCCCGGTACCGCCCTCGTCCGGCTTCGCCGCGACTAGTTGACGTTCACCGCCGCCCAGGCGGCGGCCACCGTCTTGTACTCGGTGCTGGTGGAGCCGTACAGGGCCGACGCCGCGTTCAGCGTCGCCGTGCGGGCGCCCGAGTACTTCGTCGTCGACGTCATGTACGTGGTGAGCGCCTTGTACCAGATCTGCAGCGCCTTGGCGCGGCCGATGCCGGTGACCGTGGAGCCGTTGTAGGTGGGCGAGTTGTACGTCACGCCGTTGATCGTCTTCGAGCCGCTGCCCTCGGACAGCAGGTAGAAGAAGTGGTTCGCGACACCGGACGAGTAGTGCACGTCCTTGTTGCCCACGGTGGAGGACCAGTAGTCGGCGGAGCCGCCGTCCTTGCTGGGCTTGTCCATGTAGCGCAGCGGAGTGCCGTCGCCGTTGATGTTGATCTTCTCGCCGATGAGGTAGTCGCCCTTGTCGGAGGCGTTGTTGGCGTAGAACTCCACGCCGGTGCCGAAGATGTCGCTGGTGGCCTCGTTCAGGCCGCCGGACTCGCCGCTGTAGTTGAGACCGGCGGTGTTGGAGGTGACGCCGTGGCTCATCTCGTGGCCGGCCACGTCGAGCGAGGTCAGCGGGTGGGTGTTGCCGCTGCCGTCGCCGTAGGTCATGCAGAAGCAGCTGTCGTCCCAGAACGCGTTGACGTAGCCGCTGCTGTAGTGGACGCGGGAGTAGGCGCCGACGCCGTTGTTCTTGATGCCGTTGCGGCCGAAGGTGGACTTGTAGAAGTCCCAGGTCTCCTGCGCGCCGTAGGCGGCGTCAGCGGCGGCGGTCTGGTCCGAGGAGGAGCTGGAGGCCGCGCCCGTGCCCCAGATGTTGTCGGCGTCGGTGAACAGGGTGCCGGTGCCGGAGGTGCCGCGGGCCAGGTTGTACGTCTTGTGGCCGCCGCGCGTCGTGTCGTACAGCTGGTACGTCGAGCCCGACAGGTTGGTGGTGAGGCTGACCGACCCGGAGTACAGGGTCTTGCCGGTGCCGGTCGCGTTCTCGACGCCCTGGTACTCGTAGAGCTTCTTGCCGGTGGCCGCGTCGGTGATGACGTGGAGCTGGTTCGGGGTGCCGTCGTCCTGGAGGCCGCCGACCACCGTCTCGTAGGCGAGGACGGGCTTGCCGGAGCCGGCCCAGATCACCTTGCGCGCGCCGTCCGCCGTGGTCTTGGCGGAGCCCAGCGTTCTGGCGGCGCCCACGGCCTGCTTCTCCGCCTTGGCGGCGGTGATCTGCGGCTTGAGCGAGGCCACCTTCACGGCCGACTTGTTGGCCTTGGTGACGCCCTCGGCCTTGCCGGACTTGGCGGTGTGGACGATGAGGTCGCCGCCGAGCACGGGCAGTCCGCCGTAGGTGCGCTCGTAGCGGGTGTGCAGGGTGCCGTCGGCGTCCTTGACGACGTCCTTGACGACGAGCTTCTCCTTGGCGCCGAGGCCGATCTCCTGCGCGGTGTCGGCCGCGCCGGCCTGGGCCTTCTGGATGAGCGTGGTGCGCGCCGCGGCGGAGAGCTGCGTCGGGGCGGCCGCCAGCGGCTTCGCGGCGGCGGCCTCGGCCGCGTTCTGGGCGCTGGCACTGGTGGTCAGACCAGTGGAGAGCAGGGCTCCGGCGGCGACGGCGGTGGCGACGGCCAGAGTGGTGCGCTTGCGACGCGCGTAGAGGGGGCTCACAGAAGCTCCTTCTCGTGGGGGAGTCCGATCAGCGTGGGGTCACTGTCCGGAGGTGGTGATGGGAAGTTGCTGTGCTGCTGCGGCGGTGAGGGAAGAGTGGCACCAGGGGTGCGTACATGTCATGACCCTGATGTGATGTTGGCTCAAACCCGACTGTCCGATAATCGTTTCGGCAATGTGAACGGGCGCCGCCCGAGGGTGCGAACCCCCGGACGACGCCTTTGTTCTCCGGCTCGTGGCGAGCGGTTTACGGGAAGGTCAGCTTCCAGCTGTTGATCTTGCCCGTGTCATACGTGGCTTGATCCTGAACCTTCAACTTCCAGGTTCCGTTGGCCGACTCGGAGGAGGCGTTGACCGTGTAGGTCGCCTGGACGTTGTCCGCCGAGTCGGAGGAGGAGAAGTTCTTCAGGCGGTAGGAGGCACCAGACGGGCCGACCAGGTCGATCACCAGGTCGCCGCGCCAGGTGTGCGTGATGTCCACGCTCACCTGGAGGTTGCTCGGCGCGTTTCCGCTCCTGCCGGAGACCGTGATGCTGGAGGTGACGGCGGGACCGTTGTCCGGGATCGACACCGGGGTGGTGTTCTCGTACGAGGTGCCGCCGCCCCCGCCGCCGCCGGAGCGCGAACCGACCGCCACGCCCGCCCAGGCGTCCTGCACGGCCTTGTACTCGGCGCTGGTGGTGCCGTACAGCTCGCCGGCCGCCGCGAGCGTGCCGGTGCGCGCGCCCGCGTAGTTGGTGGTGGAGGTCCACTTGGTGGTCAGCGCCCGGTACCAGATCTGCAGCGCCTTGTCCCGGCCGATGCCGGTGACCGGGAGGCCGTCCGCCGTCGGCGAGTTGTAGCTGACGCCGTTGATGACCTTGGCGCCGCTGCCCTCGCTCAGCAGGTAGAAGAAGTGGTTGGCCGGGCCGGACGAGTAGTGGACGTCGACGCCGCCGATCCCCGAGTACCAGCTGTCCTTGGACGCGCCGTCCTTGCTGGGCTTGTCCATGTAGCGCAGCGGGGTGCCGTCGCCGTTGATGTCGATCTTCTCGCCGATGAGGTAGTCGCCGACGTCGGAGGAGTTGTTGGCGAAGAACTCCACGCCGGTGCCGAAGATGTCGCTGGTGGCCTCGTTCAGACCGCCGGACTCGCCGCTGTAGTTGAGGTTCGCGGTGTTGGAGGTGACGCCGTGGCTCATCTCGTGCCCGGCGACGTCCAGGGCTGTCAGCGGGTCGGCGTTGCCGGAGCCGTCGCCGTAGGTCATGCAGAAGCAGCTGTCGTCCCAGAAGGCGTTCACGTACGAGTTGCCGTAGTGGACGCGGGAGTAGGCGCCGACGCCGTTGTTCTTGATGCCGCTGCGGTTGAAGGTGCTCTTGTAGAAGTCCCAGGTGACCGCGGCGCCGTAGTGGGCGTCCGCGCCCGCGGTGGCGGCGTTGGACGTGGTGCCGTTGCCCCAGGTGTCGTTGGACTGGGAGAACAGCGTGCCGGTGCCCGAGCTGCCGTGGTTCAGGTTGTACGTCTTGTGGCCGCCGCGCGCCCCGTCGGTCAGAGTGTAGGTCGAGCCCGACTGGGTCGTGGTCAGCGTGACCTGGCCGCTGTACTGGGTGTTGCCGATGCCGTTCTTGATCCCCTGGAACTCGAACAGCTTCTTGCCGGTGGCCGCGTCGGTGATGACGTGGAGCTGGTTCGGGGTGCCGTCGTCCTGGAGGCCGCCGACCACCGTCTCGTAGGCGAGGACGGGCTTGCCGGAGCCGGCCCAGACGACCTTCCGCACGCTGTCCGCGGCCGACCGGGTGCCGCCGAGGGCCCTGGCCCGCTGGACGGCCTGCTTCTCGGCCGCGGCCTTGCGCACGGCCGGGGTGAGGCTCGCGACCTTCAGCGCGGCCCGGTTGGCCTTGACGACCGACTTCGTGGCGCCGGACCGGGCGGTCTCGACGACGAGGTCGCCGCCGAGCACCGGCAGCCCGGCGTAGGTGCGCTCGTAGCGGGTGTGCAGGGTGCCGTCGGCGTCCTTGACGACGTCCTTGACGACGAGCTGCTCCTTGGCGCCGAGGCCGATCGCCCGGGCCGTCGCGGCCTTCCCGGCGTCCGCGTGCCGGATCAGCTCGGTGCGCTGCGACGGGGTGAGCTCGAGGGCGACATGGGCCGGATCGGCCTTGCCGGCCCGCTGCTGGGCGGGGGCGGCGGTCGCGGCGCCGGACTGGACGGCCGCGGCGATGAGGGCGGCGACGCCGGCGAGGGCGACGGTGGCGGTACGGCGGTGCCCGGTGTGGGGGGTGCGTCTGCGAGAGGTGCTGCTCAACACTGACTCCTTCTGCATGACCGCGGGTCGCGCGGCCAGGGGAGACCGGACGGTGGGTTGGGACGTCCGGGCAGATCAGGGCGTTACGCGGAACCACGTGCAGGTGCGCGGCAAGCTCACCCGGTGCGTGCGAAGCTGTGCGTTCGCTGTGAGCCGGCCGTTGTGAAGAGTGACAGGGAATCACCTGACCTGTCAGGACCACGTCACGAACTTGGCCGGAAATCGTACGTAGTCCGGATATTCATGTTCGGTATACGAACCGTTGGCCGTGTGACGGGACTCCGGCCGGCCGCGCCGGACGCACCGGCCGGGCCGCCCGCGCCCCGCCGGATCAGCCGGCCGCGCCGTCGCCGTGCCAGGTCCGCCACAGGGACGCGTACGCCCCGTCCGCCCGCACCAGCTCCTCGTGCGTGCCCACTTCGCTGAGCCGGCCGTCCTCCATCACGGCCACCCGGTCCGCGTCGTGCGCGGTGTGGAGGCGGTGGGCGATGGCGATGACCGTGCGGGACTGGAGGACCGCGGCCAGCGCGCGTTCGGCGTGGCGGGCGGTGGCGGGATCGAGCAGGGCCGTCGCCTCGTCGAGGATCAGGGTGTGGGGGTCGGCCAGCACCACCCGCGCCAGCGCCAGTTGCTGGGCCTGGGAGCCGTCGGTCGCGTGGCCGTTCGGCCCGAGGACGGTGTCGAGCGCGGCGGGCAGGGCGCGCACCCAGTCGTCGGCGCCCACCGCCTTCAGGGCCGACCACAGCGCGTCGTCCGTGGCGGCCGGCTCGGCGATCAGCAGGTTGTCCCGGACCGTGCCGAGGAAGACGTGGTGCTCCTGGGTCACCAGCACCACCTGGCGACGCAGCAGTTCCGGAGCCAGGGAGGCGACCGGCACCCCGCCGACCGTCACCGAACCCGCGCTCGGGGAGTCGATGCCCGCGAGGAGCCTGCTGAGGGTCGTCTTCCCCGCGCCGGACGGACCCACCACGGCCAGCCGCTCACCCGGCCGCACCGTGAGGTCCACCCCGCGCAGCACCTCGCCGCCGCGCTCGTAGGCGTACCGCACCCCGCGCACGTCGATCCGGTCGTCCCCGGGGGCCGGGCAGACGCCTTCCGTCTCCGTCCGGGGCGCCTGCGCCAGCCCCTCGACGCGTGCGAACGACGCCCCGCTGCTCTGCAGTTGCTCCACCCGCATCAGGATCTGGTCCAGCGGCTCCGTGAACTGCCGCAGGTACAGGGCCGCCGCCACCACCGCGCCGACGCCCACCGCCCCGCGCTGGTGCAGCCAGCCGCCGAGCAGCAGCGCGCCCACCACGGGGACCGTGTACGTCACCTCGACCGCCGGGAAGAAGACGGTCCGCAGGTACAGGGTGTGGAAGCGGGTCCGGCGGGACCGCTCCAGCGCGTCCCGGCTCGCGGTGATCCGCCGCCCGCGCAGCCGGAAGGCCTCGACCGTGCGCGCGCCGGAAGCCGTCGACGCCACGATCTCGGCCACCTCGGAGTTGGCCGCGCCCTCCGCGAGGTAGCCGTCCCGGGCCCGGCGCAGGTACCAGCGCAGCGCCGGCCAGATCGGCGTCAGGCACATCACGCCGAACAGGCCCAGCAGCGGGTCGAGCGCGAACACCGCGCCCAGCACGAACAGGCCCTGCACGCTGTTGACGAGCAGGTCCGGGCCGACGTCCCGCAGGGTGGTGCCGACCGTCGCCACGTCGGCGGTGCCGCGCGCGGTCAGGTCCCCGGTGCCGGCCCGCTCCACCGTCGAGGCGGGCAGCGCCAGCACCCGGTCGACGTACTCCTCGCGCACCCGGGCCAGCGTCCGCTCCCCGAACCGGTGCCCGACGTACCGCGCCCAGCGCGCCAGCACCAGCTGGGCGAGCGCGCACACCAGGATCAGCAGCGCCGGCCCGTCCACCG
The DNA here is from genome assembly GCF_042875075.1 of Streptomyces sp. NPDC003720. Taxonomy (NCBI): domain Bacteria; kingdom Bacillati; phylum Actinomycetota; class Actinomycetes; order Kitasatosporales; family Streptomycetaceae; genus Streptomyces; species Streptomyces sp. NPDC003720. The sequence goes on along the minus strand of NZ_JBIANZ010000011.1, from coordinate 313,947 downwards.
CGTCGACCCCGTGCCCGGCCCGGACCTCGTCGATGATCCGCCCGACCAGCCACGGCCCGGCCAGCCCCGCCGCGGCCGCCGCGGCGTTGAGCACCAGCGCGGCGGCGAACGCCCGCCCGTCCGCCCGCACCAGCCGCAGGGTCGCCCGCCGCACCGCCGTCCGGTCCGCGACCGGCAGCAGCTCCTCGCCCGCCGTCACCGTACGGCCTCCTCGGTGTCCTGAGTGTCCGCGGCGTCCGGGGCGTCCTCGACGTCGCGCGCCACCAGCGCCCGGTAGCCCGGCTCCTCGGCCAGCAGCCGCCGGTGCGGGCCGCTCGCCGCCACCTTGCCGCCGGCCAGGAACAGCACCGTGTCGGCGCGGTCCAGCACCAGCGGCGACGTGCTCGTCACCACCGTCGTACGGCCCTCGCGCGCCTCCCGCAGCCGCGCGGCGACCGTGGCCTCCGTGTGCGCGTCCAGCGCCGAGGTCGGCTCCACGGCGAGCAGCACCTCGGGGTCGGCCAGCAGGGCCCGCACCAGCCGGATCCGCTGCCGCTGACCGCCGGACAGGCTGCGGCCCTGCCCGGCGACGGCCGAGTCCAGGCCGTCCGGCAGCCCCCGTACGACGTCCTCCGCGGCGGCGGCGAACACCGCCCGGCGCAGCGCGTCCTCACCGGCCGGCTCCGCCGCGGCCACCATCTCCCTGAGCGGGCCCGCGAACAGGTCCGCCTCGTTGTCGGCGACCAGGATGCGCGACCGCACCTCGGCCAGCGGCACCGCGTCCAGCCGCACCCCGCCCCAGGTGGCGTCGGTCGTCCCGTACCGGCCGAGCCGGTCCACCACCGCCGCCGCGTCGGCGGGACGCGCGGCGGCCAGCGCGACCAGCCGGCCGGCCGGCACCCGCACCCCGGACGCCGGGTCGTGCAGCTCGGCCGGTCCGTCCGGCGCGGGCAGCGCGCCCTCGTCCGGCTCCGGCTCCTGCCGCAGCAGCGCCACCACCCGGCGAGCCGCCACCACACCCCGGTTGAGCTGGTAGGTCAGCTCGATGAAGAACGCCACCGGCAGGATCAGCACCGCGACGTAGCCGTACACCGACACCAGCTCGCCGATGCTGATGCCGCCCTCGGCCGCCTGCCGCGCCGCCAGCCAGGTCACCAACGCCAGGAACAGGGTGGGCACGCCCATGCCCAGCGCCTGCACCCAGCTCGCCACCGCCCCCACCCGGTACCCCTGGGCGCGCAGCCGCCGCGAGTCGCCGCGGAAGGCGTCCGCGAACAGCCCCTTGCCGCCGAAGCCGTTGAGGACCCGCAGTCCGCCCGCGAGGTCACCGATACGCGCCGTCAGCACGCCCTGCCGCTCCCGGTACTCGGCCTCCGCGCCCTGCAGCCGCCGGGTCAGCGGCCCGGTGAGCAGCGCGATCACCGGCACCCCGAGCAGCACCACGGCGGCGAGCTGCGCCGAGATGGACAGCAGCACCCCGGCCACCACCACGTAGACCACCAGCGAGCCCACCCCGGGCCCGACCACCGTAAGCGCCTGCGAGATGGTCTGCACGTCACCGACCCCGATGGTGACGACCTCCCCGGCCCCGGCCCGGCGCGGCAGCGCCGCCCCCAGCCGGGCCGCGTGCTCCACGACCAGCTTCACCGTGCGGAAGTTGGCGTCCATCCGCACCCGGGTCATGGTGCGGTGCCGCATGATGCTCAGCCAGGAGTTCAGCCCGCCGAGCACGAGCATCACGCCGGCCCACCCGGCCAGCACCCAGGGCTTGCCCGGCACCAGACCGTCGTCCACCGCCCGCGACATCAGATACGGCTGCGCCGCCATCAGCACCATCCAGATGCTGCCCAGCAGCGCGCCCACCAGGGACCGCACGTGCTGGCGCAGCACCAGCCAGCCCAGGTAGTGCCAGCCGCCGCGGATGTCGGGTGTGCCCGGATCCTCGTACGCGTCGATCAACGCGCCGCCCCCGTCCTGTCGGTACCGCTACGCCAGACTGTCCCGCCACGCCCTGTGCAGATCCGCGAACCTGCCCGTGCCCGCGATGAGTTCGTCCGGGCTGCCGTCCTCGACGATCCGGCCGTGCTCCATCACCAGCACCCGGTCGGCGATCTCCACGGTCGACAGCCGGTGCGCGATCACCACGGCGGTACGGCCGCGCAGCACCGTGGCCATCGCCCGCTGCACCGCCCGCTCACCCGGCACGTCCAGGGAGCTGGTCGCCTCGTCGAGGATCAGCACCGACGGATCGGCCAGCAGCGCGCGGGCGAACGCCACGAGCTGGCGCTGCCCGGCCGAGATGCGGCCACCGCGCTTGCGGACGTCCGTGTCGTAGCCGTCGGGCAGGGCGCTGATGAACTCGTGCGCGCCGATCGCCTTCGCGGCCCGCTCGACGTCCTCCCGCGTGGCGTCGGGCCGGCCGATCGCGATGTTGTCGGCCACCGTACCGGAGAACAGGAACGCCTCCTGGGTCACCATGACCACCCCGCGCCGCAGCTCGGGCATCCCCAGTTCGCGCAGGTCGACCCCGTCGAGCAGGACCCGCCCGGCGGACGGGTCGTAGAACCGGGCGAGCAGCTTGGCCAGCGTCGACTTGCCCGCGCCCGTGGAGCCGACGACGGCGACGGTCTGCCCGGCCGGCAGCGTCAGGTCGAAGCGGGGCAGCACCTCGCCGCCGGTGCGGTACGCGAAGCTGACCCCGTCGAAGACCACCTCGCGGCCCGGGAGGTCGCTCTCCAGCGAGGGCAGCTCACGGGGCGCCGACGGCTCCGGCACGGACGGCGTCTGCGCCAGCAGCCCGGCGATCTTCTCCAGGGACGCCGCCGCCGACTGGTAGGAGTTCAGGAACATCCCGAGCCGGTCGATCGGGTCGTACAGCCGTCGCAGGTACAGCACGGACGCCGCCAGCACGCCCAGCTCCAGCGAGCCGGACGCCACCCGGTAGGCGCCCCACAGCACGATCCCGGCGACCGCCGTGTTGGCCACCAGACGGGAGCCGACCACGTACCGGGCCATCTCCAGCAGGGCGTCGCCGTTGGTGCGCTCGTGCCGCTGGTTCAGCACGGCGAACTCGGCGTCGTTCGCCGCCTCCCGGCGGAAGGCGCGCACCGGGCGGATGCCGTTCATCGTCTCCACGAACTTCACGATCACCGCCGCGATCGCCGTGGACCGCGCCCGGTACACCCGCCCCGCCCGCCGCTGGTACATCCGCACCAGCAGGTACAGCGGCACGAAGGAGGCCACCGCGACCGCGCCGAGGCCGAGATCCAGCCACAGCAGCATCGCCGAGATGTAGACGAAGGACAGCACGACGGTCACGAGCTCCTGCAGCCCCTCGTCGAGGAGCTCGCGCAGCGATTCGACGTCCGTCGTGGAGCGGGAGATGAGGCGGCCGCTCGTGTACCGCTCGTGGAAGTCGACGCTGAGGGCCTGCGCGTGTCGGAAGATCCGGCCCCGCAGATCCAGCAGCACGTTCTGGTTGACCCGCGCCGAGGCCTCGATGAACGCGTACTGCAGCCCGCCGGAGAGCAGCGCGCACAGCAGATATCCGACGCCCACCGCGATCAGCGGCCCGTGGTCGTGGTCCCGGAACGCCGGAACGGCCCTGTCGATGGCGTACGCGACCAGCAGCGGGCCCGCCTGCACGGCCGCCTGCTGGAGCAGCAGCAGGAGCGTGGTCACCGCGACCCGGGACCTCATGGGCGCGAGCAGCGAGCGCAGCAGCGCGGCCGTGGCGCCGGGCGGGGTGGGCAGGACGTCGTGGTCGAAGGGGTCGCCGTCGCCGGCCTCCCGCGTCCGCGGCCGGTCGTCGTCCTGCGTGGCCGGGGCGGCGGTCGTCGTGCTGGTCATCGGTTGTCCTCCCGGTCCCCGGCCGCCGCGCCCGACATCAGGTGCGCGTACTCGGCGTTCGTGCGCAGCAGTTCCTGGTGGGTGCCGACGGCGGCGATCCGGCCGTCCGACAGCAGGGCGACCCGGTCGGCGAGCAGCACCGTGGACGGCCGGTGCGCCACGATCAGCGCGGTGGTGTCGGCCAGCACCTGGCGCAGCGCGGCCTCCACGGCTGCCTCGGTGTGCACGTCCAGCGCGGACAGCGGGTCGTCCAGCACCAGGAACTCCGGCCGGCCGACCACCGCGCGGGCCAGGGCCAGCCGCTGGCGCTGCCCGCCGGACAGGCTCAGCCCCTGCTCGCCGACCTGGGTGCCGGTGCCCTGCGGCAGCGCGTGCGCGAAGTCGGCCTGGGCGACCGCCAGCGCCCGGTCCAGGTCCGCCTTCCCGGCGCCGTCCGCCGCGCCCATCAGCACGTTCTCGCCCACGGACGCCGAGAAGAGCGTGGGTTCCTCGAAGGCCACGGCGACCCTGGCGCGCAGCTCCTCGCGGGGCATGGCGGCGATGTCCACGCCGTTCAGGCTGATGCGCCCCGAGGTGACCTCGTGCAGCCGGGGGACGAGCGCGGTCAGGGTGGTCTTGCCGCTGCCGGTGGCCCCGACCAGGGCCATGGACTCACCGGGGCGGATGTGCAGGTCGATGCGGTCGAGCAGGGGCGGGGAGTCCGGGGGAGCGTCGGGGTAGCGGAATCGGACGCCGTGGAAGCGCAGTCCCGGTTCCGCCGCCCCGGCGCCGGCGTCGCCCGCGGCCGCCCCGGTGTCCTCCGGCTCCTCGTCCATCACCTCGAAGTACCGCTCGGTGGCGGTCGCCGCCTCCTGGCTCATGGCCAGCAGGAAGCCGATGGAGTCCACCGGCCAGCGCAGGGCGAGCGCCGTGCTCAGGAAGGCGACCAGCGTGCCCGCGGACAGCTCGCCGTCGGCCACCCGCAGCGCGCCGACCACCAGCGCCGCGCCGATCGCCATCTCCGGGAGCGTCACGATCACGCCCCAGATGGTGGCCAGCAGCCGCGCCTTGCGCAGTTCGGTGCCGCGCAGCCGGCCCGACAGCTCGTGGAACGCCCGCGCCTGGCTGCGGTGCCGGCCGAAGCCCTTGATGATGCGGATGCCGAGCACGCTCTCCTCGACGACCGTGGTCAGGTCGCCGACCTGGTCCTGGGCGCGCCGCGCCACCTCGGCGTAGCGCCGCTCGAAGACCACGCAGGTCCACAGGACCGGTACGGCGGGCCCGAGGATGACGAGGCCCAGCACCCAGTCCTGCATCAGCATGATCACCACGCCGACCAGGATCGTCACCCCGTTGACCAGCAGGAAGGTCAGCGGGAACGCCAGGAACATGCGCAGCAGCATCAGATCGGTGGTGGCCCGGGAGAGGAGCTGGCCGGACGCCCACCGGTCGTGGAAGGACACGGGCAGCCGTTGCAGCCGGCGGTACAGGGCCGCCCGCAGCTCCGCCTCCACGTGCGACAGCGGCCGGGCCACCAGCCAGCGTCTTATGCCGAACAGGACCGCCTCGGCGATGCCGAGCAGCAGCAGGCACAGCGCGCCGAGCCAGACACCCGCCGGGGCGCGGTCGGCGACCGGCCCGTCGACCATCCACTTCAGGACCAGCGGGATCACCAGGCCCACGCAGGAGGCGGCTATCGCGACGAACGCGGCCGTGAACAGCCGCGCCCGCACGGGCCGCACGTACGGCCACAGGCGCAGCAGGGTGCGGACGGCCGAACGCTCGGGGCGGACTTCTTCTGCGGTGGTTGCACGTGTCGTGGGCATCAGGGGTGAGCCTACGGATCGCCACTGACATCGCCCACCGAGTTTTGGCCGTACCCGGCTCCGCCGCTGGACCTACGACCTGCGGCTTCGCCGGTCCGGAACCACCGGGGGGAGCCGCCGTACGGCCCCCGCGCCGTCCGGCGCAGCGGCGCCCGCCGGGCGGCCCGCCGAGTACGCGGCCGCACCCCGCATCGGCCGATCGGACGATACGGCCGTCGCGGGACGGACGAGGTGCGGGGCGGGGGCGGGCAGCGCGCTCGCCCGGCCGTCCGGACAGACCGCGGGGCCGGGCGAACGGGCCGGCGGTGGGGCCGGGCCGGCCCGGGCAGGCGCCGGGGCCGATCTCCGCCGCCGGTGCTCACCCCGCCCGCAGGAACAGCACCGACCGGGCGGGCACCGTGATCGCCGTGCCCGCCGAGTGGACCGTGCCCGGCGCCTCGGACTGCTCCTCGCGCGAGGTGTCGACCAGCACCTCGTAGCGCTCCGCCCACGGCGGGCCCGGCAGCACGAAGGCCGTCGGGCGGTCGCCGGCGTGCAGCACCGCGAGGAAGCTGTCGTCCAGGACCGGCGCGCCCCGCTCGTCCCGGCCCGGGATGTCCTGACCGGACAGATACATGCCAAGCGTGGCGGCGGGGGCGTACCAGTCGCCCTCGGTCATCTCCTCGCCCAGCGGTGTGAACCAGGCCAGGTCGCGCAGCCCGGCCGCGGAGTGGGCGCGCCCGGAGAAGAAGGCCCGGCGGCGCAGCACCGGATGGCGGTGGCGCAGGGCGATCAGCCGGGAGGTCAGCTCGTACAGCGAGCGCCAGGCCGGGTCGTCCAGCAGGGACCAGTCCAGCCAGCTGATCTCGTTGTCCTGGCAGTAGGCGTTGTTGTTGCCGCGCTGGGTGCGGCCCAGTTCGTCCCCGGCGACCAGCATCGGCACACCGGTGGAGAGCAGCAGCGTCGCCAGCAGGTTCCGCAGCTGCCCGCGCCGCAGCGCCCGTACCCGCTCGTCGTCCGTCTCCCCTTCCGCGCCGCAGTTCCAGGAGCGGTTGTCGTCGGTGCCGTCCCGGTTGCCCTCGCCGTTGGCCGCGTTGTGCTTGCCGCCGTACGAGACCAGGTCGCGCAGGGTGAAACCGTCGTGCGCGGTGACGAAGTTGACGGAGGCGTACGGACGCCGGCCGCCCCAGGCGTACAGGTCGCTGGAGCCCGACAGGCGGTAGCCCATCTCCCGCACGTCGGGCAGCGCGTGGCGCCAGAAGTCCCGCACGGTGTCCCGGTAGCGGTCGTTCCACTCCGTCCACAGCGGCGGGAAGGCGCCGACCTGGTAGCCGCCCGAGCCGATGTCCCACGGTTCGGCGATCAGCTTCACCCGGCGCAGCACCGGGTCCTGGGCGATCACCGCCAGAAAGGGGGACAGCATGTCGACGTCGTGCATCGAGCGGGCGAGCGCCGCCGCGAGGTCGAAGCGGAAGCCGTCCACGCCCATCTCGGTCACCCAGTAGCGCAGCGAGTCCGTGATCAGGCGCAGCACCTGGGGCTGGACCACGTGCAGGGTGTTGCCGCAGCCGGTGTAGTCCGCGTACCGGCGGGCGTCGTGCTGCAGCCGGTAGTAGCCCCGGTTGTCGATGCCCTTCAGGGAGAGCGTGGGCCCCAGTTCGCCCGCCTCGGCCGTGTGGTTGTAGACCACGTCGAGGATGACCTCGATGCCGGCCGCGTGCAGCGCGCGGACCATCCGCTTGAACTCGCCGACCTGGCCGCCCGTCGTGCCCGACGCCGCGTAGGCCGCGTGCGGGGCGAAGTAGCCGATGGAGTTGTAGCCCCAGTAGTTCCTCAGACCCCGGCGCAGCAGATGGTCCTCGTGCGCGAACTGGTGGACGGGGAGCAGCTCCACGGCCGTGACGCCCAGCCCGGTGAGGTGCTCGAGCGCCGCCGGGTGGGCGAGCCCGGCGTAGGTGCCGCGCAGTTCCTCCGGGACGCCGGGGTGCAGCCGGGTGAAGCCGCGCACGTGCAGTTCGTAGATGACCGAGTCCGCCCACGGCGTCTTGGGGCGGCGGTCGTCGGACCAGTCGTCGTCGTCGTGGACGACGACGCCCTTGGGGACGTGCGGCGCGGAGTCCCGATCGTCCCGGACGGTGTCGGCGACATGCTGCTCCGGCCAGTCCCGGACGTGCCCGTAGACCTCCGGCGGCAGCCGGAACTCCCCGTCCACCGCGCGCGCGTACGGGTCGAGGAGCAGCTTGGCGGGGTTCCAGCGGGCACCGGTCCACGGGTCCCAGCGGCCGTGCACCCGGTAGCCGTAGCGCTGCCCGGGCATCACGCCGGGTACGAAGCCGTGCCAGATCTCGTGCGTCAGTTCGGTCAGCGGAACCTGGGTCTCCCGGCCCCGCTCGTCGAACAGGCACAGCCGGACCGCCTCCGCCCCGGCGGCCCACAGCGCGAAGTTGGTGCCCGCGACCCCGTCCGGGCCGACCCGGAAGCGGGCTCCCAGCGGGGTCGGCGCACCCGGCCACACGGGCGGCGCGGGCGGCTTGCCGCGACGGGCGCCGCTCACCGCGGCCGTCGCCGGCCCGCTCCCGGCGGCCGGCTCCTCGGCCCGTGCCCGCTGCTCGGCTGCGCTCGTCACCAGTCGGCCCCTCTTTCAGTGGCTCGCCCGCGGGGCGCAGCGCGCCGCGCCGAACGGCCGGGCGCGCGCCGGGCGCACGCCCGGCCCGCCCGGTGCGGCTGCGCCCCGGCGGCTCCGACGCGGGCTGGGGGAGCCCTCCCCGGCGGGGGGAAGGCTCCCCTTCGTGTCGTCCTCCCCACTGTTCTGCCCAGCGCGGGCGTCGCACTCACGTTTCCCCGGAGCGTGCCCGCTCGTTGAGTCCCATGTGAGGCACGCACAAGGACGCGCACGGCGCGCGGGGGCCGCGCTGGCCGCCGTACTGACATGGGTGGGACTGCTGGCCGGCTGCACCGCGGGCGGCTCCGGTGGTCTGGACATCGACCGGATGCTCGGCGGACCGCCGGCTCCGAAGGAGGCCATCCGGGTCACCCCGGAGGACGGCAGCACGGCCGTACGGCCGGGGGAGCGGCTACGGGTGAGGGTGCCCGCCGGGCGCCTGGAGAAGGTGAGCGTCGTGATGTCCCAGGACGCACAGGACGCCCCGGTACCCGGGCACATCACCGCGGACGGGCTGGGCTGGGAACCGGACGACGGACGGCTGGCGCTGGCCGCCAAGTACACCGTGGACGCGGTCGCCCTCGACTCCGAGGGCCGCCGCTCGGCCCGGCACACCACGTTCACGACGTATGTGCCCGAGGAGCGGTTCATCGGCTACGTCACCCCCGAGAACCGGGCCACCGTCGGCGTCGGGATGATCGTCTCCCTCTCCTTCAACCGGGAGATCACCGACCGCGCCGCCGTCGAGCGCGCCGTGCGGGTGCGGGCGAACCCGCCGGTGGAGATCCGCCCGCACTGGTTCGGCAAGGACCGGCTCGACTTCCGTCCCGAGCGCTACTGGAAGCCCGGCACCGAGGTCACCGTCGACCTCGGCCTCAGGGACGTGGAGGGCGCGCCCGGCGTCTACGGCCTTCAGGACAAGACGTTCTCCTTCACCGTCGGCCGCGGCCAGGTCTCCCGGGTGGACGCGGCGAAGCACATGATGGAGGTGCGGCGCGACGGGCAGTTGCTGGCGACCGTGCCGATCACCGCGGGCGCCCCGAAGACCACCACCTACAACGGCAAGATGGTGGTGATGGAGATGCTCGAGGTGACCCGCATGAACAGCCGGACCGTCGGCTTCGGCGGCGAGTACGACATCCCCGACGTCCCGCACGCCATGCGGCTCACCGACTCCGGCACCTTCCTGCACGGCAACTACTGGTCCCCGGAGGCCCCCGGCAACGTGAACGTCAGTCACGGCTGCGTCGGGCTCAGGGACGTCAAGGGCGGCGGCTCGGACACACCGGCGGGCTGGTTCTTCGACCGCAGCCTCATCGGCGACGTCGTCGAGGTCGTCAACAGCAAGGACAAAACAGTCGCTCCCGACAACGGGCTCGGCGGGTGGAACATGGCATGGAAGGAGTGGAAAGCGGGCAGTGCCGTCAAGTGAGCCGAACGGGTGAGGGGTTCGGGCCACGGCGGTCGGTTGAAGTTGCGACGGAACGGTGACCTTCGGCCGACTCCCCGGTCGAAACCCTGCGGTTACCATGCGCACACCAAATGTGGTGGGGAGCGGGCCTGACCTGGTCCGGCGAGGGGAGTGCAAGGTGGACGTGCGGCCGATATCGGGGGCGTCGGTGGGGGGCCGGAGGGTCGGCCGTAAGGGGTTGGTGCTGATATCCGGCGCTCTGCTCGTGGCCGTCACCGCGTGCGGCGGGGGCGACTCGCAGGCCGGGTCCGGAACGGGGAACGGGAAGGGCCAGGACGCCGGCGCGCGGCAGAGCGAGCAGTCCACGGCCGCCGTCAGCATCTCGCCCAAGTCGGGGGCCACCGGCGTCGACACCAGCGGCGCCCTGAAGGTGAGCGTCGCCAAGGGCAAGCTGACCGAGGTCGTCGTCAAGGACGCCAAGGGCGCGAAGGTCGACGGCGCCGTCACCGCCGACGGCGCCGCCTGGAAGCCGTCGACCCATCTGGCCGCGGGCACCAAGTACAGCGTGCACGCGGTCGCGAAGGACTCCGCGGGCCGGGAGGCCGCCGAGGACTCCAGCTTCACCACGCTGACCCCGCGGAACACCTTCGTCGGCTACTTCACCCCCGAGGACGGTTCGACCGTCGGGGTGGGCATGCCGTTCTCCGTCCGCTTCACCCGGGGCATCACCAGCCCGGCGGACGTCGAGAAGGCCATCCGCGTCAGGACCGAGCCGGCCGTCGACGTCGAGGGGCACTGGTTCGGCAACGACCGCCTGGACTTCCGCCCGGAGAAGTACTGGAAGGAAGGCACCAAGGTCACCGTCGACCTGAACCTCGACGGCGTCGAGGGCCGCGACGGCGTCTACGGCAAGCAGCGCAAGACCGTGAAGTTCACCATCGGCCGCAACCAGGTGTCCGTGGTGGACGCCAAGAAGCACACGATGAAGGTCACCCAGGACGGCAAGGTCGTCAAGACCATCCCGGTCACCACCGGCAAGCCCGGCTACGACACCTGGAACGGCCAGATGGTCATGAGCGAGAAGCTCGCCGTGACCCGCATGAACGGCGAGACCGTGGGCTACGGCGGCGAGTACGACATCAAGGACGTCCCGCACGCCATCCGCCTCACCAACTCCGGCACCTTCATCCACGGCAACTACTGGGGCGGCGGCGCCTTCGGCAACTACAACGCCAGCCACGGCTGCGTCGGCCTGCGCGACGTGCGCGGCGGCTACGACAAGGGCGTGCCGGCGGCCTGGTTCTTCAACCACTCGATGATCGGCGACGTGGTCGTCGTGAAGCGCTCGCACGACCGGACGGTGGCCCCGGACAACGGGCTCAACGGCTGGAACATGTCGTGGGAGGACTGGAAGAAGTGAGCCCGGCGCGGGTGCGCTGCGCTGATCGCGCAGTTCCCCGCGCCCCTTCGGGGCGCTTGTGACGGACGGCACCGCGTCAACCGCCGTTAGCCCCCGTTAACCTGCTGCGCATGACCGTGAATCTCGAAGTCGCCGAAGGTGTCGGAACCATCCGCCTGGACCGGCCGCCGATGAACGCGCTGGACGTGGCCACGCAGGACCGGCTGAAGGAGCTCGCCGAGGAGGCCACGCGCCGCGAGGACGTGCGCGCCGTGGTGATCTACGGCGGCGAGCGGGTGTTCGCGGCGGGCGCGGACATCAAGGAGATGCAGGAGATGGACCACACCGCGATGGTCCTGCGCGCCCGCGCCCTGCAGGACTCCTTCACCGCCGTCGCCCGCATCCCCAAGCCCGTCGTCGCGGCCATCACCGGCTACGCGCTCGGCGGCGGCTGCGAACTGGCCCTCTGCGCCGACTTCCGCATCGCCGCCGACAACGCCAAACTGGGCCAGCCCGAGATCCTGCTCGGCCTGATCCCGGGCGCCGGCGGCACCCAGCGGCTGCCCCGGCTGGTCGGCCCGTCCAAGGCGAAGGACCTGATCTTCACCGGCCGCCAGGTGAAGGCCGACGAGGCGCTCGCCATCGGCCTGGTGGACCGCGTCGTCCCCGCCGCCGAGGTGTACGAGCAGGCGCACGCGTGGGCGGCGAGGCTCGCGCAGGGACCGGCGATCGCGCTGCGCGCGGCCAAGGAGTCCGTCGACACCGGTCTGGAGACCGACATCGACACCGGCCTCGCGGTCGAACGCAACTGGTTCGCGGGCCTGTTCGCCACCGAGGACCGCGAGCGGGGCATGCGCAGCTTCGTCGAGGAGGGGCCGGGTAAGGCGAAGTTCCTGTAACCCCCGGACGTGTGAACTCACGCACAGGCTCTTGCGATTGACGCGTTGTCTGATCCGGGTCCCTCGATGGGGCGGTTTATGGGAGCCTTAACCCAACCTTAAGCCTGCCTCGTCGAGGGAGCCTGACGATTGCCCGGAAGTGAGTCGTCTCCGCAGCTCGGACGGGCTGTCGTCGACCCTGTAATGCCCTCGGCATATGCCGGCGGGCTGGAGCGGGACGGGAGCGCGCGGGGGGCGTATTCCCCGGGAACGCCCACGGAGACGACTCCGGACGGCCATCATGGGGGCATGGCGGGGCTGGAGGGCATCGGACAGCCGCGGGGACACAGCCGTGCGGCCGCGGCGCGCTGGTCGCCCGCGGTCGAGGACGAACGGGCGCTCAAGGCGCTCGAACTCTTCGGCAACCCGACGGAGGCGGAGGTGCCGCTGCCGTCCCGCCCGGAGTCCGCGGCCACCGCACGCCGGCTGGCCCAGGTCGTCGTCCTGCGGCACTGGGGGCTCACCCCGAAGATGGCCGAGGACGCGGTCCTGCTCGTCTCCGAACTCGTGGGCAACGCCGTGCGGCACACCGGGGCCCGGGTCTTCGGTCTGCGGATGCGCCGGCGTCGCGGCTGGATCCGCGTGGAGGTCCGTGATCCCTCGCGGGGACTGCCCTGTCTGATGCCGGTTCAGGAGATGGACGTCAGCGGCCGCGGCCTGTTCCTGGTGGACAAACTGGCCGACCGCTGGGGCGTGGACCTGCTGCCGCGCGGCAAGACCACCTGGTTCGAGATGCGCGTCGCCGAGCGCGAGCCCGGCCGCTGAGACCGGCGCGGCCGCCGCCCCGCCCGCTTCGACGGGGCGACCCGACATCCTCCCCGATCGGGCCAATCGGGCGTTTTCTTACCCTTCCCCCCTTAAATGGTGCGGGTGACCACGACCAACCGTCGCGAAGTGCTGCGTGCGGGCGCCGGGCTCGTCGCCGGAGGCGCGCTCGCCGCCGGTTGCGCGGGCGCTCCGGCCGGACCGAGCGCCACCGCCTCCGCCGACCCGTCCGCCCGCGCGTCCGGCCACCCCGCGGCCACCACCTCCCGAACGGCCCCCGCCCCCCGCCCGTATCCCGGTCAGCCCGCCCAGATCACCCACGGCCCGCGCAACCGCCCCCGGGTCGCCCTCACCTTCCACGGCCAGGGCGACCCGCAGCTCGCCGCCTCCCTGCTGGGCGCGGCCGAACGGCGCGGCGCCCGGCTGACCGTGCTCGCCGTCGGCACCTGGCTGGACGAGCACCCGGACCTCGCCCGCCGCATCCTCGACGGCGGCCACGACCTCGGCAACCACACCCAGCGGCACGTCGCCGTCAACGCCATGTCACCGGCCGCCGCCCGCAAGGAGATCACCGACTGCGCGGACCGGCTTCAGCGGCTCACCGGTTCCATCGGCACCTGGTTCCGGCCCTCCCGTTCCCCGACCGCCTCCCCGGAGGTCGCCGCACTGGCCCGCGCCGCGGGCTACCCGCACGTGCTGTCGTACGACGTCGACTCGCTCGACTACACCCGGCCCGGCGCCGACGCCATCACCCGCAAGGTCGCGGCCGAGGTGCGCTCCGGCTCGGTGGTGAGCCTGCACTTCGGCTACCCCGGCACGGTCACCGCCCTGCCCGCCGTACTCCACGAACTCGACCGCCGCGGACTGCGCGCGGTCACCACCACGGAGCTGCTCAGCTGATGCGAACCACGAAAGCCGCCCGCCCCCTGGCCGCCGGGGCCGCCGTCGCCGCCCTGACCCTGCTGTCCGCCTGCGGCGGCTCCCAGCACCGCGAGAACGAGGCCATCGGCAGCAAGGCGCCGGTCCAGCCGCAGGTGAAGAAGGCCCAGGTCGACATGCTGCCGGGGATGCCACCGGTGGAGGACCCCGCCGACATCTACGCCGCCGACCGCCCGGGCAAGCTCTCCCCGGTGGTCGCGGGCTTCCCGTCCCGGGTCTACGTCCCCAACACCAACTCCGACACCGTCACGGTCATCGACCCGAAGACGTACAAGATCATCGAGACGATTCCGGTGGGCCGCCAGCCGCAGCACGTCGTGCCCTCCTGGGACCTGCGAACGCTGTGGGTCAACAACGACCTCGGCAACTCCCTCACCCCCATCGACCCGAGGACCGGCAAGGCGGGCAAGCCCGTCGACGTGCACGACCCGTACAACCTGTACTTCACCCCCGACGGCAAGTACGCCGTCGTCATGGCGTCCAAGGACCGCCAACTGGTTTTCCGGGACGCGCACACCATGAAGCAGGTCAAGGCCGTCCCGGTCGCCTGCTCCGGGGTCAACCACGCGGACTTCTCCATCGACGGCCGCTACTTCATCGTCTCCTGCGAGTTCAGCGGGGAACTGCTCAAGGTCGACACCGCGAGGATGAAGGTCGTCGGCGAGCAGAAGCTGGCCGTGCACGGCGCCATGCCGCAGGACGTGAAGATCTCGCCCGACGGCAAGCGTTTCTACATCGCCGACATGGTGGCCAACGGCATGTGGGTGCTGGACGGCGACACCTTCGGCAAGCCCGAGTTCCTCGCCACCGGCAAGGGCGCGCACGGCCTGTACGTCAGCCGCGACTCCCGCGAGATGTACGTCTCCAACCGCGGCGAGGGCACGATCTCCGTCTTCGACTTCACCAGGAACCGGCTCACCAAGAAGTGGCGCCTGCCCGGCGGCGGCAGTCCCGACATGGGCGGGGTCTCGGCCGACGGCAAGGTGCTCTGGCTCTCCGGCCGCTACAACGCCGAGGTGTACGCCATCGACACCCGCACCGGCGCCGAACTCGCCCGCATCAAGGTCGGCAGCGGCCCGCACGGACTCGCCGTCTACCCCCAGCCGGGCCGCTACTCCCTCGGCCACACCGGCGTCTTCCGCTGAGCCGACGGCCGCTCAGGGGGCCAGCAGCAGCGCCTCCGCGCCCACCAGGCGGTAGCCGGCCGCCTGGAACGCCCGCATGCTGCGGGCGTTCCCCGGGGCCGTCTGCGCCCACAGCGGCTCCGCCGCCAGGTGCCGGGCCGCCGTCACCAGGGTCCGGCCCAGCCCCCGGTGCCGCGCCCCCTCGTCCACCTCGACGCTCACCTCCAGCCTTCCGCCGACCCCGCGTCCCATGACCAGCACCCCGCCGTCCGCCGTCCACGCCCGCACCCCGTCGCGCCGGCGGCGGGCGTAGGTGATGCGCGGGTGGCCGGCGTCCTCGATCTCGGTCAGCGCGAGCGGCGGCCGGCCGGGCAGGGGGGATCCGACCAGCAGCGCGTCCACGGTCTCGGCCCGGCGCCCGGTCCTGGCCAGGAGGGCGGCCAGGAAGACGGGGTTCAGCGCCGCGGACAGCGGATCGCAGTCCACCGCCTCCAGCGTCTCGCGCACCCACCGCGGGTCCTCGTCCGTGAAGACGACCGAGTGCGCGGTGAAGGCCAGCACGCCCGCGTCCCGCGCCCCGTGCTGCGGCACGACCGTCGTACGGCCGTCGGCCGGCGGGTACGCCCCGTGCGCCGCCGCGTCCAGTATGTCCCGCAGGGTCTCCACGCCACCGCTCCTCGAGTCGCCACCGGCCGGAAGGCCCAGACTCGCAGACGTGCCCGGGTGGTCGCCGTACGGGGGTCGCACACGGACCGTTAATCTGACCAGCGTCAGTACGCCAGCACGGCATGAGCAACGCGAACATAAGGGGCGGATCGATGGCGGACATCGAGGAAGCACGCAAGCAGTTCCAGCGGATCGACGCGGACGGTGACGGTTTCATCACCGCGGCGGAGTTCAAGTCCGCCCTCGCCCAGGGGGGTGACTGGAACGTCACCGACACCGTGGCGGAGGCCGTCATCCGCACCCGTGACCTCAACGGCGACAAGGTCCTGTCGTTCGACGAGTTCTGGGCCTACCTGAGCAAGTGACCTGCCCGGAGGGGGTGCCGTCCCGCAGCGGGGCGGCACCCCCTCCGTCATGAGCCGCGCCGGCCCGCCGCCCGCGTACCCCGTTCGCCGTAACGGCCGGAATAGCCCGGCGGCCCCCGGGGTTGTCGCCCAGGTCAGAAGCATGCACATGCATGGACTGGGAAGGTCTGTCATGAAGATCGGCATCATCGGCGCGGGCAACATCGGCGGCAATCTGACCCGGCGGCTCACCGCGCTCGGGCACGACGTGTCCGTGGCCAACTCGCGGGGCCCCGAGACCCTGAAGGCACTGGCCGAGGAGACCGGCGCGACGGCGGTACGGGCGACCGAGGCCGCGGACGGCGCCGAGGTCGTCGTGGTCACCGTCCCCCTGAAGGCGGTCCCCGGCCTGCCCTCCGGCCTGCTGTCCGGCGCCGCCGAGAACGTGGCCGTGATCGACACCGGCAACTACTACCCGCAGCAGCGGGACGGCCGGATCGCCGGGATCGAGGACGAGGGCCTGACCGAGAGCCGCTGGACCGAGCGGCACCTCGGGCACCCGGTGATCAAGGCGTTCAACGGCACCTACGCCCAGGACATCCTGGACCGCCCGCGCCCGGCCGGCGACCCCGAGCGGATGGCGCTGCCGGTCGCCGGCGACGACGAGGCCGCCAAGCGGATCGTCCGCGACCTCATCGACGAGCTGGGCTTCGACACGGTCGACGCGGGCGGCATCGACGACTCCTGGCGCCAGCAGCCGGACACCCCGGTCTACGGCCTGCGGGCGGGCGTCGAAGCGGTCCGCAAGGCACTCGCGGAGGCCTCCCCGGAGCGGTCGGCGGCCTTCCGCGGCTGACCCGCCGACGGCGTCGTCAGGGCGTGGCCCACTTCCGCAGGGCGGCCTTGTCCGCGAAGGCGGCCACGTCCTTGTCGTGGGGTTCGCTGCTGTACTGGTGGAAGCGCCACTTGGCCTTGATGCGGGGGTGGCCCGCGCTCACGTAGTCGGCGATCCACAGGCCGTCGCCGGCGTACGAGGTGCGGTCCTTGTTCAGCCAGTAGTCCCGGTTGGTGTACAGCAGCACCCGGTTGTGCGGCCGCAGTTGCTTCACCGTCCGGATGAACAGGTCCTTCTCCGCGTTGCTCGCGTGGTTGCCCTCGCTGGTGGTCTCCCAGTCGACGGCGAGCAGTTCGCCCGCCTTCTCCGGGGCGTGCCGGACGAAGTACTCGGCCTGAGCGGTGATGTGCCCCGGCCACAGGAAGTGGTAGTAGCCGACGACCAGTCCGGCGTCGCGCCCGTGCTTGGTCTGCGCGGAGAGCCGGGGGTTGACGTACGAACGCCCCTCCGTCGCCTTGATGAAGACGAAGGAGATGCCGTCCGTGCCGTAGGACGAGGACTGGTACGCGCTGACGTCGATGCCGTGCAGCATGGGGGACCCCCTGGGTGCCGTGGGGTTGCAGGAGTTGACTCATATATGCCCCGTCCGGCCCGAGAGATCCGCCCCCGCCTCCCGGCCGCCGTCGCGACGGCCCGCCCGGTGCGGGAGTTCAGCCCACCAGGCCCAGGCGGGCGGCGGTGACCCCGGCCTCGAAGCGGCTGGAGGTGCCGAGTTTCTCCATGATCTGGTTCATCAGGCGGCGCAGGGTGCGGTCCGAACAGGCCAGCCGGCGGGCGATGGTCTCGTCCTTGGCGCCGGTGGCCAGCAGGGCCAGCACCTCGCGTTCCTGCGCGGACAGTTCGTATCCGGCGCGTCCGCGCCCGGTCCGGCGTACGGTGTGCGGCCGGGCCAGGTCCCAGGCGTGGGTGAAGACCTTGCGGAAGCACTGCGCGACGGGCGTGCTGTGCAGGATGACGTCGCCGCCCTCGCCCTGCGGCCCGGGCCCCGCCCCGATGATGACGATCGCCCGGTCCAGGACGTTCATGTGGAGCGGCACCGTCGCGGCGACCCGCACCTCGGCCCCGGCCTCGGTCAGCGCGTTCAGATAGCGGGCCGGCGCCTGTGAGCGGACGGCCTGCTGGGACGTCAGCATGCGCACCCGGACGCCGTTCGCCAGCATGTCCAGGTCCCCGGCGAGGCTGGACTCCAGGACCTGCGCGTCGGGGAAGGAGTTGCGCATCGCCAGGAACTCCTCCCGGCTGAGCGCGTCCAGTTCCTCCAGCCGCCTCCGGGTGCGCTCGCGGTCCGTGAAGTACTCGGTCTCCACCGCTTCCCGGGCGTCGAACCGCGGGGCCGTCAGCACGGACAGCACGTCGTCCAGCGCCTCGGCGTCCCGGTCGGCCCGCTCGGCGGTCTCCCGCAGCAGACGCCGGTGCTCCGCGACGATGCGCCGCAGGGCCCGGTCCGGAGTGCTCAGCCGGTCGCCGTCCGGGTCGAGGAGCCGCCGGTCGGCGAGCCACCGGGCCAACTCCTCCGGGAGCCGTCGTAGTTCCTCCCGTTCGGCGGTGGCGTCCCGGGCTCCCGACGCCGAGATCCGCTCGACCATGGTCAGGTAGGCCGCTCGCGCCTCGGCGGCGGCCGGCCCGTGCGAGGGGTTCTGCGCCGGATGCATGCGCGAACGATACGGGCCCCCTCCCGGAGGAGGCCAGGGACGTCACCGGGCGGCCGCCCTGGCCGGAAGCGGACGTGCCGGAATCGGACAGGAGCGGACGGACCGTACGGCGGTTAACCTCGTCGCCGCCCGCCCGACTCCTCGTGGCACCCGGTACGCCTCCCCAGCCCCCACCACTCGCCGGGAGCCGTCGGGGAGCGGGGCGCCGACCCCCGGATCCGGCCGGTTCCGCGCGGCGAGGCTTGACCCGCGCTTGGCATGCGCATGCTCATTACGGCAGTGCGGGACCGCCCACCCGGGTCCCCACCCCCACCCGCATCGGCCGGGGGGCGCGGCACCACCACGCCCCGCCTCCCGGTTCCTCCCACCCCACGAAGGAGACACGGTGCTTCGAAGAATCTCCCCGACCGGCCTGTCCCTGACAGGTGTCACCCTGGCCGCCGCACTGGGCCTGGCGGCGCTCCCCGCGAGCGCCGCCCCGGCCCGTGAGGGCACCGGCGCCCCGGCCGCACTCGCCGCGGCCGCACCCGACATCGACGTCACCAAGGTCCAGGCGCACCTGACCGAGCTGAACGCCATAGCCACCCGCAACGGCGGCAACCGCAGGTCGACCACCCAGGGCTACCGTGACTCGGTCGCCTATGTGAAGGGCAAGCTCCAGGCGGCCGGTTACACCGTCACCGAGCAGGCCTGCACCTCCGGCTGCACCAGCGGCGCGGGACCCAACCTGATCGCCGAGTGGCCGCACGGCGACGCGTCGAAGGTGTACATGTTCGGCTCGCACCTCGACAGCGTCTCCGCCGGACCCGGCATCAACGACAACGGCTCCGGCAGCGCCACCCTCCTGGAGGTCGCGCTGAAACTCGCCGAGACCAACCCGTCGATGGCGGGCCGCGTCCGCTTCGGGTGGTGGACGGACGAGGAACAGGGCCTCAACGGCTCGGACTTCTACGTCCGTTCGCTGACCTCCGCCCAGCGCTCGGCGATCAAGGCGTACTACAACTTCGACATGGTCGCCTCGCGCAACGGCGGCTACTTCATCAACCACATCACCTCCGCGGCCGCCGCACCCATGAAGGCCTACTGGGACTCGCTGAACCTCCAGCCGGAGGAGAACACCGAGGGCGCCGGCCGCTCCGACGACTACTCCTTCGAGAACTACGGCATCCCCACCTCCGGCTACGCCATGGGCGCCAGCGCCCGCAAGACCTCGGCGCAGGCGGCCAAGTGGGGCGGCACGGCGAACGCCGCGTACGACAGCTGCTACCACTCCTCGTGCGACACCACGAGCAACATCAACGCCACCGGGCTGAACCGCAGCGCCGACGGCGTCGCCTACACCCTGTGGTCGCAGGCGGTCTCGGCCACCGTCCCGGCCGACGACTTCTCGCTCTCGGCGAGCCCCGCCACCGGCAGCACCGCCCCGGGCGCCTCGGTGACCACCACCGTGTCCACCGCCACGACCAACGGCTCGGCCCAGACGGTCGGTCTGTCCGCCTCGGGCGCCCCCGCCGGGGTCACGGTCTCCTTCAGCCCGGCCTCGGTCACCTCCGGCGGCTCGTCCACGGCGACCGTCACCGTCGGCTCCTCCGTGGCCCCGGGGACGTACAACCTCACGATCACCGGCACCGGTTCCACCACGCACACCGCGCAGTACACGCTGACCGTCACCGGCGCGGGCGGCTGCACGGCCTCGCAGACCGTAGCCAACGGCGGCTTCGAGAGCGGCACGTCGCCGTGGACGGGCGACACCGGCGCGATCGGCGCGTTCAGCGGCCAGTCGGCCCACTCCGGCACCCGGTACGCGTGGCTGGCGGGCTACGGCTCCACCGCCACCGACACGGTCGGCCAGACCGTGACCATCCCGGCCGGCTGCACCCGGGCGACCCTGAAGTACTGGCTGCACATCGACACCAACGAGTCGGGCTCCACGGCGTACGACACCTTCCAGGTCAAGGTCGACGGGACCGTGAAGCAGACGTACTCCAACGTCAACGCGGCCACGGGCTACGTGGAGCGCACGCTCGACCTGAGCCAGTACATCGGCCGGCAGATCACGCTGACCTTCACCGGCTCCGAGGACTCCAGCCTGCAGACCAGCTTCGTCGTCGACGACGTCACCCTGACGACCGGCTGATCGTCCGACAGCCCGGCGGCAGGTGACGAGACGCGTCGTGGCGGGCCCCCGTTCCCCGGGCGCCCGCCACGGCCTAGCACTCGATGATGTTCACCGCGAGCCCGCCCCGGGCCGTCTCCTTGTACTTCACCGACATGTCCGCGCCGGTGTCCTTCATGGTCTTGATGACCTTGTCCAGGGACACCTTGTGCGAGCCGTCGCCGCGCATGGCCATCTTCGCCGCGGTGACCGCCTTCACCGCGGCCATGCCGTTGCGCTCGATGCACGGGATCTGGACCAGCCCGCCCACGGGGTCGCAGGTCAGGCCCAGGTTGTGCTCCATGCCGATCTCGGCCGCGTTCTCCACCTGCTCGGGGCTGCCGCCGAGCACCTCGGCGAGTGCGCCCGCGGCCATGGAGCAGGCGGAGCCGACCTCGCCCTGGCAGCCGACCTCGGCGCCGGAGATGGAGGCGTTCTCCTTGAACAGCATGCCGATGGCGCCGGCGGCGAGCAGGAAGCGGACCACGCCGTCCTCGTCGGCGCCCGGCACGAAGTTGATGTAGTAGTGCAGGACCGCCGGGATGATGCCCGCCGCGCCGTTGGTCGGGGCGGTGACCACCCGGCCGCCGGCCGCGTTCTCCTCGTTCACCGCCATCGCGTAGAGCGTGATCCACTCCATCGCGTGCGCGAGCGGGTCGCCCTCGGCGCGGAGCTGGCGGGCCGAGACGGCCGCGCGCCGGCGCACCTTCAGACCGCCGGGCAGGATGCCCTCCCGGGTCATGCCCCGCTGGACGCACTCGCGCATGACCCGCCATATCTCCAGCAGGCCCGCGCGGATCTCCTCCTCGGTGCGCCAGGCCCGCTCGTTCTCCAGCATCAGCGAGGAGATCGACAGACCCGTCTCCCGGGTCAGGCGCAGCAGCTCGTCACCGGTGCGGAAGGGGTACTTCAGGACCGTGTCGTCCAGCACGATGCGGTCGGCGCCGACCGCGTCCTCGTCCACGACGAAGCCGCCGCCGACCGAGTAGTACGTCTTGGAGAGCAGCTCGGCGCCGGCCGCGTCGTACGCCCACACCGTCATGCCGTTGGCGTGGTACGGCAGCGCCTTGCGGCGGTGCAGGACCAGGTCGTCGTCGAAGGAGAACGCGATCTCGTGCTCGCCGAGCAGCGAGATCCGGCCCGACCGCCTGATCGTCTCCACCCGCTCGTCGGCCGACTCGACGTCCACCGTGCGCGGCGAGGCGCCCTCCAGACCGAGCAGCACCGCCTTCGGGGTGCCGTGGCCGTGGCCGGTCGCGCCGAGCGAGCCGTACAGCTCGCAGCGCACCGCGGCGACGGAGCCCAGCAGGTCCTCGTTGCGCAGCCTGCGGGCGAACATGCGCGCCGCGCGCATCGGACCGACCGTGTGGGAGCTGGACGGGCCGATGCCGATCGAGAACAGGTCGAAGACCGAGATGGCCACGGAAACTCCTCAATACGGGGTGGTGCGGGTGCGGCACCGCGCACACGTTCCAGTGTGCGCGGTGCCCGGCGAAACAGGGACTTACTTGTTCAGACCCGGGTACAGCGGGTGCTTGTCGGCCAGGGCCTTCACCCGGGCCCTGAGCCCCTCCACGGCGGCGCCCTCGAACGGGGCGGACGCCTTGAGCGTCTCGGCGATCACGTCCGCGACCTCGGTGAAGTCCTCGGCCGTGAAGCCCCGGGTCGCCAGGGCCGGCGTACCGATGCGCAGGCCCGAGGTCACCATCGGGGGACGCGGGTCGTTCGGGACGGCGTTGCGGTTGACCGTGATGCCGACGTCGTGGAGGCGGTCCTCGGCCTGCTGCCCGTCCAGCTCGGACTCACGCAGGTCCACCAGGATCAGGTGCACGTCCGTGCCGCCGGACAGCACGTTGACGCCGGCCTCGCGGGCGTCGGCGGCGATCAGCCGCTCGGCGAGGATGCGGGCGCCCTCCACCGTACGGCGCTGGCGCTCCTTGAACTCCTCCGAGGCGGCGACCTTGAAGGACACCGCCTTGGCCGCGATCACGTGCTCCAGGGGGCCGCCCTGGAAGCCCGGGAAGACGGACGAGTTCAGCTTCTTCGCGAAGGCCTTCTTCGCCAGGATGACGCCGCCGCGCGGGCCGCCGAGGGTCTTGTGGGTCGTGGAGGTGACCACGTCCGCGTACTCGACCGGGTTCGGGTGCAGACCCGCCGCGACCAGGCCCGCGAAGTGCGCCATGTCGACCCACAGGTACGCCTCGACCTCGTCGGCGATCCGGCGGAACTCGGCGAAGTCGAGCTGCCGCGGGTAGGCCGACCAGCCGGCGATGATCACCTTGGGGCGGTGCTCCTTGGCGAGCCGCTCGACCTCGGCCATGTCGACCAGGCCGGCCTCGTCCACGTGGTAGGCGACCACGTCGAACTGCTTGCCGGAGAAGTTCAGCCGCATTCCGTGGGTGAGGTGGCCGCCGTGCGCCAGGTCCAGGCCGAGGATGGTGTCACCGGGCTGGGCGAGGGCGAACAGCGCCGCCTGGTTCGCGGAGGCGCCGGAGTGGGGCTGGACGTTGGCGTACTCGGCGCCGAACAGCTCCTTGATCCGGTCGATGGCGATCTGCTCGGCGACGTCGACGTGCTCGCAGCCGCCGTAGTAGCGGCGGCCGGGGTAGCCCTCGGCGTACTTGTTGGTCAGCACCGAGCCCTGGGCCTCCATCACCGCGAGCGGCGCGAAGTTCTCCGAGGCGATCATCTCCAGCGTCGACTGCTGGCGGTTCAGCTCGGCGTCGACCGCGGCGGCGATCTCCGGGTCCAGTTCGTGCAGGGACGTGTTCAGGACAGTCATACGGCTACGACTCCTCAGCCGGCGTTCTGGGCGGTGTACTCGTCGGCGGAGAGCAGGTCGGCCGGCTCCTCGGTGACGCGTACCTTGAACAGCCAGCCGCCCTCGAAGGGGGCCGAGTTCACCAGCGACGGGTCGTTGACGACGTCCTCGTTGACCTCGGTGATCTCACCGGTGACCGGCGAGTACAGGTCCGAGACCGACTTGGTCGACTCCAGCTCGCCGCAGGTCTCACCCGCGGACACCGTGGAACCGACCTCGGGGAGCTGGGCGTAGACCACGTCGCCGAGCGCGTTGGCCGCGAACTCCGTGATGCCGACCGTCGAGACGCCGTCCTCGGCGGCCGACAGCCACTCGTGCTCCTTGCTGTAGCGCAGCTGCTGGGGGTTGCTCATGGCCTGAATTCTCCTGTACGCGCGGGAGTGCTGATGAATGGGGGACTGCCGGACCCGCTGCCGGGCAGCGGGATGTGCGCAGGGTCACGTCCGGGGACGGACCGCGCCCAGTGTCTACTTCTGGCGCTTGTAGAAGGGCAGCGCCACGACCTCGTACGGCTCGTGGCTGCCCCGGATGTCCACGCCGACGCCCTCGGCGCCCGGCGCCGCGTGCGCCGCGTCGACGTACGCCATCGCGATCGGCTTGCCCAGGGTGGGGGATGGGGCGCCGGAGGTGACCTCGCCGATCACCTCGCCGCCCGCGACGACGGAGAACCCGGCCCGCGGCACCCGGCGGCCCTCGGCGACCAGGCCGACGAGCTTGCGCGGCGGGTTCTGCTCGGCCCTGGCGGCGGCCTCGGTGAGCGCCTCGCGGCCCACGAAGTCGCCCTCCTTCTCGAACTTCACCACCCGGCCCAGCCCGGCGTCGAAGGGCGTCAGGGAGGTGGTCAGCTCGTGCCCGTACAGCGGCATGCCCGCCTCCAGGCGCAGGGTGTCCCGGCAGGACAGGCCGCACGGCACCAGGCCGGCGCCCTCGCCCGCCTTGGTCAGCGCCTGCCACAGCTCCACCGCGTGCTCCGGCTTCACGAACAGCTCGAAGCCGTCCTCGCCGGTGTAACCGGTGCGCGCGATCAGCGCGGGGACGCCGGCGACGGTGCCGGGCAGGCCCGCGTAGTACTTCAGGCCGTCCAGGTCGGCGTCGGTCAGCGACTTCAGGATGCCGGGGGACTCGGGGCCCTGGACCGCGAGCAGCGCGTAGGCGTCGCGGTCGTCGCGCACCTCGGCCTCGAAGCCCGCGGCGCGCTCGGTCAGCGCGTCCAGCACCACCTGGGCGTTGGAGGCGTTGGCGACGACCATGTACTCCTGCTCGGCCAGCCGGTAGACGATCAGGTCGTCCAGGATGCCGCCGTCGGCCTGGCAGATCATGGTGTAGCGGGCGCGGCCGACGCCGACGGAGGCGATGTTGCCCACCAGGGCGTAGTTCAGCAGGGCGGCCGCCTGCGGCCCGGTCACGGTGATCTCGCCCATGTGGGAGAGGTCGAAGAGGCCGGCCCGGGTCCGCACCGCGACGTGCTCGTCGCGCTCGGAGCCGTAGCGCAGCGGCATGTCCCAGCCGGCGAAGTCGGTCATCGTCGCGCCGAGCGAACGGTGCAGGGCGTCGAGCGCGGTGCGGCGCGCTGGAGTGGGTTCGGTACTGCTCATCGGTCGGTCGTCTCCCAGGGCAGGTATGACAGGCGAGGAACGTTCCTCCCCATCTGTCATCGGAACCTGAGAGGTTCGCCATGATCCTCACGAGGAGTGGTCACGGCTTGCACCTTGGGTGGAGCCACTGTCGCAGCGGCCCGCTTTTCAGATGTGCCTCGCCCGCGCGGTAACGGGGCCTGAGAGATTCAAGGGAGGGACTTGCTCCTTCGGCGTCCCAGCGGAGCTGGCTGGGAACTCTCCCGCGCGGATTCAAGCGGCCGGTATGCAGTTGGCGCGCACATCATTGCACGCCGCGCCCCGCCCCGTCAGGGCCCGCATCTGTAACCGAGCTGTGGCAGTACGCGTACCCAACCGCTGGACCGGCGCATTACCTTCTCTTTACATTCGATGGGCAAAGGGTTACCGAGCCCACAGGGGAGGACGATGACGGTGAACAGGACCACGGCCTACGCCGCCACCACCGGTCTCGCGATGCCGGAGCAGCCCTCCGCCCCGGCCCGCGAGCGCTGCGCCGGGCGGCCCGCCCCGGTCGTCCGCGACCTGCGCGAGCGCGCCGGGCGCAGCCCGCACGACCTGCTCTTCGGCCCCCGCGACCTGGTGGTGGTCACCGGGCTGCCCGGCAGCGGCAAGTCCACCCTGATGCACCGCGCGGTCCCCGGCCACCGCGTCGACTCCCAGGACGCCCGCGACCGCTGGGCCGCCCGCGTGCCCCGCTTCCTGCCCTACGCGCTGTACCGCCCCCTGGTCCGGCTCGCCCACTACGCCGCACTGCGCCGCGCCCTCGGCACCGGCGAGGGCGTCGTCGTCCACGACTGCGGCACGCAGGCCTGGGTGCGCGGCTGGCTGGTCCGCGCGGCCCGCCGCCGCGGCGGCACCCTGCACCTGCTGCTGCTCGACGTCACCGCGGAGACCGCCCGCGCGGGCCAGCGCGAGCGCGGCCGCGGCGTCTCCCGCTACGCCTTCCGCCGCCACCGCCGTACGGCGGCCCGCCTGCTGCGCGCGGTGGAGCGGGGGGAGCTGCCCGCCGGCTGCGGCTCGGCGGTGCTGCTGGACCGGGACGCCGCCGCGGTGCTGCGCCGCATCGGCTTCGCCGGCCGATCCGGCTGAGCGCCGTCACGGCCACCCGCTAGCCTTTCGGACCACAGCAGTGGTTCCCAGCAGGCGGCAGGCAGATGGACTTCTCGGCGGCGGACCTTCCCGCGGACTTCCCGGCACAGACGCACCCCCACCCGCACGGCGGTTGGCCCGGCAACGAGCTGGAGGAGGTGCTCTCGGCCTCCCTCGGCATACCCGGCGCGGGCGGGCGGATCGCCGAGGTGCTGGGCCGCAGCCTGCTGTGGGTCCCGCTGCCCAACGGCGGCGGACCGCACAGCGGACCGCTGGACCTGCCCACGATGGAGATCGAGGGCCAGGTGTACGTCCCGGTCTTCAGCTCCGAGGAGCAGCTCCGCCTGGCGGCCGGCTCCCACATGTCCTTCACCGTCGCCCCGGCGGTGGAGTTCGCGCGCGGGCTGCCCCCGCAGGCCGGCATCCTCGTGAACCCCGACGGGGTGGTCGGCCTGCCGCTGCCGCCCGAGGCGGTGGCCGAACTGTGCCGCACCGGCCACACCCCGCTGGACGGCCCGGCCACCGGCGGCCGGGTCCGCCTCTTCGAGCCGGACTGGCAGGACGACCCGGTCGACTTCCTCGCCGCCGCCTCCGCCGAGTTCGCCGGCACCGGCGTGGTGGTCACGGCCCGCCGCTGCCTGGCCTCGGTGGAGACGGCCGACCCCGTGATGTTCGTGGGCGTCGAACTCTCCCAGTGGGAGGGCGACCTGCGGGCCCTTCCGCTGGAGGCTCTCGGCCGGGCCCTGGGCAAGGCGCCGGTCGGATGGCAGGTCAACCTCGTCCTTCTGGACGTCACGGACGACCCGGTGGCCACCTGGCTCAAGTCCCACGTCCGCCCCTTCTACCAGTACGGCCACTAGAAGGCGGCGCCGAGGAGGCACGGACCCGGGGGCGCGGGGCGGTGTCGGTCAGCGGCTCCGTCAGCGGCGAGACCGGCCGACCGGCCTCCGCCCACCCGCGCCCGCGCAGGAACCCGGGGCTCCGAGCCGATCGGCGCTTAAGCTGTCTCCGAACGCGGGGCACTGATTCGAGAAGGGCCGGTAAGACAGGTGAGCGCGAGCCACAGCGGCAGCGTCGAGCACATGCTGCGCCAGGTCACCCCCGGCCGCTACGACGCCTACGAGGCACTGCTGCGCGCCCTCGCCACTCCCTCCTCCGGCCAGATCTGGATGCTGCTGTGGCACGGCCAGGCCGGGTCCCCGGACGCCCAGTACGGGAACATGGAGGTCGACGGCCTCGGCTATGCCCCCTGCGTGACCTCCGCGCAGGAACTCTCGGCCAGCGGCTGGAACCGCTCGTACGAGGTGGTCGACGGGCTCGACGTGGCCCGCACCCTCTACCCCGACCACTACGGCCTCTGGCTCAACCCGCACGCCCCGGGCGGCGGCGTCGGCATCCCCTGGACGGACCTGCGCCGCATCGCCACCGGCCTCGACCGCCAGCCCGCCGGCCCGCTGCGGCTGTCGGAACCCGGCGTCGACGTCGCGCAGTTCTACGCCCTGCTCGCGCAGAACGCCCACCGCACCCCGGCCCTGCGCTCGCTGCGCCGCGCCTGGGTGCAGCCCACGCTCGGCGCGCCGTACCTCGCCATCGGCCTCGACGTGTACGACACCTCGCCCGCCTCCGTCGACTCGGTGCGCGCCATGATGCAGCAGTCCGTCGGCGCGGTCCCCGAGGGGCTGCCGGTGTCCACGGTCGCGATGACCGACGACTACGACCCGGTGGTGCTGTGGATGCGGGCCAACGCCCGCCCGTTCTACGATCGCGACGCGCACGCGGCCGTCCCCCAGCCGCAGCCGCAGACCCCGCCGCAGCCCCAGGCGCCGGCTCCCGGGTACGGCTACCCGCCGGTCCACGGGGGCTACTGAGCAACCGGGCCGGGCAGTCCGCCACTTGGACAGTGATGGAGAATTCGTGTCCGAGACGGACTTCTCCGCGCGTAGAAGAGCGATGTTTCGTCCGTTTCGAAACAAAACAGCCGTCTGCCCCAAGTGCCCCGCGTCCGGTGGCCGTTACCCACTGATCGGATAACGGAATCCCCTGGACTGCATCACGGTTGCGCATACTTTCCCCGTCAGCTCTGGCGGGTGATCGCAAAGAAGCTGAAGACTCGCGATTCAGACGTGAGGTCGAACCTCACGATCGAGGCAAGTCGACAAAGCCGCAAACCGCGGCAGGCGCAGGCCGGTCACCACCGGCGAGAGGGGTCGGGTCACTGTGACCGCACCGATCGAGACCACCGGGGCGGCAGCCGAGGCACAGCCGGAAGCTGTGCTCGAGGGTGCCGGTAAGGGGCGGATCGAGGGTCGTTCCCTTGGGCAGATCGCCTGGTCGAGATTCAAGAGGGACAAGGTCGCGGTGGCGGGCGCCGTCATCGTCGTCCTGCTGATCGCCCTGGCCGTCCTCTCCCGGCCCCTGCAGGCCCTGCTCGGCCTCGACCCCAACGCCTTCAACCAGGACCTGATCACCCCCGACACCTCGCTGCCCAAGGGCAGTTGGGGCGGCATGAGCGCCGACCACCCGCTCGGCGTGGACCCGAAGTTCGGCCGTGACATCGCCACCCGAGTCCTGGAGGGCTCCTGGGTGTCGCTGGTGGTCGCCTTCGGCGCCACGATCCTCTCCAACGTGATCGGCGCCATCATGGGCGTCATCGCGGGTTACTACGGCGGCCGGGTGGACAACATCATCAGCCGCCTGATGGACACCTTCCTCGCCTTCCCCCTCCTGCTGTTCGCCATCGCGATCTCCGCCACGCTCCAGGGCGGCGCGTTCGGCCTCAACGGGCTCCCGCTCCACCTGAGCGTGCTGATCTTCGTCATCGGCTTCTTCAACTGGCCCTACCTGGGCCGGATCGTGCGCGGCCAGACCCTCGCCCTGCGTGAGCGCGAGTTCGTGGACGCCTCCCGCGGCATGGGCGCCAAGGGCCCGTACATCCTGTTCCGGGAGCTGATGCCCAACCTGGTCGGCCCGATCATCGTCTACTCGACGCTGCTCATCCCGACCAACATCCTCTTCGAGGCGTCCCTGAGCTTCCTCGGTGTCGGCATCCAGCCCCCGCAGGCCTCCTGGGGCGGCATGCTCCGCGAAGCGGTCACCTACTACCAGGTCGATCCCCAGTTCATGATCGTGCCCGGTCTCGCCATCTTCGTGACCGTCCTGGCGTTCAATCTGCTGGGCGACGGTCTCCGCGACGCTCTCGACCCGCGCAGCCGCTGACGCCTGCGACCACCCGAGAGCCCGAAAAGTTTCCGACTATGGAGGGGAAAGCACCCATCATGCGAAGGTCAGCGCTGGCCGCTATCGCGGCCATCGGCTCCGCCAGCCTGCTCGTTGCAGGTTGCAGCAAGGCCGATGACAACAAGGACAACAACGGCTCGTCCGCCGGGGCCAACGCCGCGACCAAGGGTGTGGTCAACGCTTCCGACAAGAAGGGCGGCACGGTCACCTACGAGCTGTCCGACGTGCCGGACTCCTTCGACCCCGGCAACACGTACTACGCGTACATGTACAACCTCAGCCGGCTCTACGCCCGCCCGCTGATGACGTTCCAGCCCGGCGCCGGCGAGAAGGGCAACACCCTCGTCCCGGACCTCGCCGCGAGCAAGGGCGTCCCGAGCGACGGCGGCAAGACCTGGACGTACAAGCTGCGTTCGGGCCTGAAGTACGAGGACGGCTCGCCGATCACCTCGAAGGACGTCAAGTACGCCGTCGAGCGCTCGAACTTCGCGCGTGACGTGCTCTCCCTCGGCCCGAACTACTTCCAGCAGTTCATGGCCAAGGGCGACAAGTACAAGGGCCCCTACAAGGACAAGAGCGGCAAGGGCCTGTCCTCCATCGAGACGCCGGACGACACCACCATCGTCTTCCACCTGAACCAGGCGTTCCAGGAGTTCGACTACCTCGTCGCCGCCCCGCAGACCGCGCCGGTGCCCCAGTCCAAGGACAAGGGCGTCGACTACGTCAAGCACATCGTGTCGTCGGGCTCGTACAAGTTCCAGAGCTACGAGGACGGCAAGCAGGCCGTGCTCGTGCGCAACGAGAACTGGGACGCGAAGACGGACCCGCTGCGCAAGCAGCTGCCGGAGAAGATCGTCGTCAAGCTGAAGGTCAACCCGGAGACCATCGACCAGGACGTCCTGGCCGGTGACGCGATCGACCTCGCCGGTGCCGGCGTCCAGGCCTCCACCCAGGCCAAGGTGCTCACCGACACGGCGAAGAAGGCCAACACGGACAACACCTACGGTGGCCGGCTCGTCTACATGGCGATCAACACCAAGGTGAAGCCGTTCGACAAGCCCGAGTGCCGCAAGGCCGTGCAGTACGCGATCGACAAGGTCTCGGTGCAGACCGCCGAGGGCGGCCCGATCCGCGGCGACATCGCCTCCACCGTGCTTCCCCCGGACATCCCGGGCTACGAGAAGTCGGACGTCTACGCGACCTCCGGCAAC
The DNA here is from genome assembly GCF_042875075.1 of Streptomyces sp. NPDC003720. NCBI lineage: Bacteria > Bacillati > Actinomycetota > Actinomycetes > Kitasatosporales > Streptomycetaceae > Streptomyces > Streptomyces sp. NPDC003720. The sequence continues at coordinate 283,411 of NZ_JBIANZ010000011.1, read as the reverse complement.
AAGGGCGACGCGGCCAAGGCCAAGGAGCAGCTGAAGGCCTGCGGCAAGTCGTCGATCAGCACCAACATCTCGGCCCGCTCGGACCGTCCGCAGGAGATCGACGCCGCCACGGCGATCATCAACTCGCTGAAGAAGGTCGGCATCAACGCCAGCCTGAAGCAGTACCCGTCCGGCAAGTACTTCACCGACTACGCCGGTGTGCCGAAGTTCACCGAGAAGCAGAACATCGGCCTGATCATGATGCAGTGGGGTGCCGACTGGCCCTCCGGCTACGGCTTCCTGCAGCAGATCCTGAACGGCAAGGCGATCAGCCAGTCCGGTAACACCAACCTGTCGCAGTACGACAGCAAGGACGTCAACTCCCTGCTGGGCAAGGCGATCGGCACCCAGGACGACGCCGAGCGCAACAGCCTGTACACGCAGATCGACAAGAAGACCATGGACGACGCCGTCCTGGTCCCGCTGACCTACTTCAAGGTCCTGCTGGCCCGCCCGCAGAACTACACCAACCTGGTTTCCACGGCGGCCTTCAGCGGTCAGTACGACTACCTCAACATCGGCGTCGCGTCGAAGTAGCAGCCCCGGAAGGCAGGTGAAGGCATTGGTGCCCGCGGGCTTCGCGGCCCGCGGGCACCAGCGCCGGTCCCCGTGATCTCGTACATCCTCCGCCGGACGTTCGCGGCAGTGATCCTGCTGCTGGTCGTCTCCGCGGTCACCTTCGCCATCTTCTTCCTGCTGCCACGGCTTGCCGGCCAGACAGCGGACCAGTTGGCGCAGCAGTACATCGGCAAGAGCCCGTCGAAGGCGGACATCGCCGCTGTCAAGCACAACCTCGGTCTGGACCAGCCCGTCTACGTCCAGTACTGGCACTTCATCAAGGGGATCGTGGCCGGCGCCACCTACGACCTCGGCCCCACCACGGTGCACTGCGACGCACCCTGCTTCGGTTACTCCTTCAAGAACCACCAGGCGGTGTGGCCGGAGCTCACCTCGCGCCTTCCGATCACCCTGTCGCTGGCCGTGGGCGCCGCCGTGCTGTGGCTGGTCTCGGGCGTCGTGGCCGGTGTCATCTCGGCCCTGAAGCCGCGTTCGTTCCTCGACCGCACCTTCATGGGCATCGCGCTCACCGGCGTCTCGCTGCCCATGTTCTTCACGGGCAACCTGGCGATCCTGCTCTTCACCTACCAGTGGCCGATCTTCGGCAAGACGTACGTCCCGCTCACCGAGAACCCGGCACAGTGGGCCAACACGCTCTTCCCGGCGTGGTGTTCCCTGGCCCTGCTGTACTCCGCCATCTACGCGCGGCTGACCCGCTCGGGCATGCTGGAGACGATGAACGAGGACTTCATCCGCACGGCCCGCGCCAAGGGCCTGCGGGAGCGCACCGTCGTCACCCGGCACGGACTGCGCGCCGCCTTGACCCCGATCATCACGGTCTTCGGCATGGACATCGGTCTGCTGCTCGGCGGCGCCGTGATCACCGAGTCGGTGTTCTCGCTGCCCGGCATCGGCCAGTACGCGGTGCAGGGCATCACCGACAACGACCTGCCGAAGATCCTCGGCGTGACGCTGCTCGCCGCCGCCTTCGTCGTCTTCGCAAATCTCCTGGTGGACGTGCTCTACGCCGCCGCCGACCCGCGGGTGAGGCTCTCGTGACCGAACTCTCCAAGACCGGCGCCGCCGTGGGCGAGCCCACCTCCGCGTCCCAGCCCCCCAAGGCGTTCCTCGAGGTCCGCGACCTCAAGGTGCACTTCCCGACCGACGACGGCCTGGTCAAGTCCGTCGACGGACTCAGCTTCTCGCTGGAGAAGGGCCGCACCCTTGCCGTCGTCGGCGAGTCCGGCTCCGGCAAGTCGGTGACCTCGCAGGCCATCATGGGCCTGCACCGGCTCGGCACCCGCGGCAAGAACGTGCGGATGACCGGCGAGATCTGGCTGGACGGCAAGGAACTGGTCTCCGCCGCCCCGGACGAGGTGCGCAAGCTCCGCGGCCGCGAGATGGCGATGATCTTCCAGGACCCGCTGTCCGCGATGCACCCGTACTACAAGGTCGGCGACCAGATCGTCGAGGCCTACCGGGTCCATCACGACGTCAGCAAGAAGGTCGCCCGCAAGCGGGCCATCGAGATGCTGGACCGGGTCGGCATCCCCGAGCCGGCCAAGCGCGTCGACGGCTACCCGCACGAGTTCTCCGGCGGTATGCGCCAGCGCGCCATGATCGCCATGGCCCTGGTCAACAACCCCGAGCTGCTCATCGCGGACGAGCCGACCACCGCCCTGGACGTCACCGTCCAGGCGCAGATCCTCGACCTGATCCGGGACCTGCAGAAGGAGTTCGGCTCCGCGGTCATCATGATCACCCACGACCTCGGCGTGGTCGCCGAGATCGCGGACGACGTCCTGGTGATGTACGGCGGCCGGTGCGTCGAGCGCGGGCGGGCCGACGAGGTCTTCGAGAAGCCGCAGCACCCCTACACCTGGGGTCTGCTCGGCTCGATGCCCCGCATCGACCGCGACACCTCCGAACGGCTCATCCCGGTCAAGGGCCAGCCGCCGAGCCTCATCAACGTCCCCTCGGGCTGCGCCTTCCACCCGCGCTGCCCGTACGCGGACATCCCCAAGGGGAACGTCACCCGCACGGTGCGCCCCGAGCTGGAGCAGGTGAGCACCGGGCACTGGTCCGCCTGTCACCTCCCGGCCGAGGACCGTGAGCGGATCTGGACCGAAGAGATTGCGCCGAAGCTGTGAGTGAGACCAAGAAGACGGACGAGGCCGTGATCCCGCAGCAGGCGCAGGCCCCCGCGGGCGACTCGGCGGACCGCGAGGTGCTGCTCAGGGTCGAGGGCCTCAAGAAGCACTTCCCGATCAAGAAGGGCATTCTCCAGCGCCAGGTCGGCGCGGTGAAGGCCGTCGACGGGATCGACTTCGAGGTGCGCAAGGGCGAGACCCTGGGCGTGGTGGGCGAGTCGGGCTGCGGCAAGTCGACCATGGGCCGGGTCATCACCCGGCTCCAGGACCCGACCGGCGGCAGCATCACCTTCGACGGCCGGGACATCACGAAGCTGCGGACCGGGCAGATGCGTCCGCTGCGCCGTGACATCCAGATGATCTTCCAGGACCCGTACGGCTCCCTGAACCCGCGCCACACCATCGGCTCGATCGTCTCCGCGCCGTTCCGGCTGCAGGGCGTGGAGCCCGAGGGCGGGGTGAAGAAGGAGGTCCAGCGGCTGCTCGAGCTGGTCGGTCTGAGCCCCGAGCACTACAACCGCTACCCGCACGAGTTCTCCGGCGGCCAGCGCCAGCGCATCGGCATCGCCCGCGCGCTCGCCCTGAAGCCGAAGCTGGTCGTGGCCGACGAGCCGGTCTCCGCGCTGGACGTGTCGATCCAGGCGCAGGTCGTGAACCTCATGGACGACCTCCAGCAGGAGCTCGGCCTCACCTACGTGATCATCGCGCACGACCTCTCGGTCGTCCGGCACGTCTCGGACCGGATCGCCGTGATGTACCTCGGCAAGATCGTCGAGCTGGCCGACCGCACCTCCCTGTACGAGGCGCCGATGCATCCGTACACCAAGGCGCTGATGTCGGCGGTGCCGGTGCCGGACACCAAGCGCCGGGGCCAGAAGAGCGAGCGCATCCTGCTCCGCGGTGACGTGCCCTCGCCCATCGCCCCGCCGTCCGGCTGCCGTTTCCACACCCGCTGCTGGAAGGCGACGGAGATCTGCCGGACGACCGAGCCGCAGCTGCTGGAGCTGAAGCCCGGCCAGCGGGTCGCCTGCCACCACCCGGAGAACTTCGCCGACCAGGCCCCGCAGGACACGGTCCTGCTGTCGGCGGCGAAGGAAGCGTCGGAGCTGGTCCCGGACGCCGTGCTGGAGGAGTCGGCGGCTGCCGCCGGGGCTCCCGAGGCGAAGCCGGCGGCGGTCGCCGCCGAGGCGGAGGAGAAGCCCGCCGCCGCCGAGGCCGAGGTCGCGGACAAGCCCGAGGCTGAGGCCGAGGAGAAGCCCGAGGCGAAGGTCGCGGACAAGGCTGAGGTCGCGGACAAGGCCGAGGCCAAGGCGGAGGAGAAGCCCGCCGCCGAGGCCGAGGCCGAGGTCGCGGACAAGCCCGCGACCGCCGAGGAGCAGGCGCCCGCGACCGCCGAGGCGGACACGACCGCGGAGTCCGACGCGACCGCGGAGTCCGACGCCGACGCGGAGCCCGACGCGGTGAAGGAGTCGGCGGAGGCCGCCGAGGCCGCCGCCGAGGGCGGTTCCGTGCACACCGGGCCCGGCGCCAGGACCTCGGCCGGCAAGCCCGAGGCCGCCGCCGCTGCCGCCGAGGAGCCCGCCTCGGGCAAGGACTCCGAGGAGCCGACCGGCAAGTAGCGCGCGGCGCGACGGGGCCTGCGCAGTCAGGTACACACCGGAACGGGAGAGTGCGGGACGACCCCCGCACTCTCCCGTTCGGCTGTACACGACAGGCGGCATGCCCTCTGAGCCTGCACATGTAAGGTGCACGCCCCCTGACGGGTGAGAATGTCAGGGTGCAGATGCAGCAGCTCTTCAGTCCCTCCGTTCAGCACACGCTGGATGTCATCGGCATCTTCGTGTTCGCGATCTCCGGCGCGCTGCTGGCGGTCCGGAAGAACTTCGACGTCTTCGGCATGGCCGTGCTCGCCGAGGTCACCGCGCTGGGCGGGGGACTGTTCCGCGACGTGGTCATCGGGGCCGTGCCGCCGGCCGCCTTCACCGACCTCGGGTACTTCCTCACCCCGCTCCTCGCCACGCTCGTGGTCTTCTTCCTGCACCCGCACGTGGAGCGCATCCAGACGGGGGTGCTCGTCTTCGACGCGGCCGGCCTCGGCCTGTTCTGCGTCAGCGGCACGACCAAGGCGTACTCCTACGGCCTGAACCTGACCGCGTCGGCGACCCTCGGCCTCGCCACGGCGGTCGGCGGCGGTGTGCTGCGGGACGTGCTCGCCAACGAGGTCCCCTCCCTGCTGCGCTGGGACCGCGACCTGTACGCGGTCCCGGCGATCGTCGGCGCCACCATGGTGGCGCTGTGCATCCGCTACGACGCCCTGACCCCGCTCGCCAGCGGGCTCGCGGTCGTCACCGCCTTCGTCCTGCGGCTGCTCGCGATGAGGTTCCACTGGCGAGCGCCGCGTGCGTGGAACCGGCGCTCGACGGTGACGGAGGAGTAGCCCCGGCGGCCCCGTTCCCGATCCCGGCGCCGGTGCCGCTCAGGGGAGCCGTGCCGACTCCGGCGAGCGAGCCGTCCCGGCCCCTGGCCCGGTTCTGGCCCATCTGCAGGGTCAGCCAGCGGAACACCTCGGGCACCTGCGGCCGCCACAGCGCCATCGTGTGACCCCCGGCGCTGCGCGGCAGGAACACCACGTGCACGGTCGTCGGCGCCTTGGCGACCGCCTGCAGCGCCGCGCCCGCCTGGTAGCCGTCGCCGGACTCGCCGGAGACGTAGAGGGCGATCCTGGGCGGCTCGGCCGCCTTGCGCAGCAGCAGGTAGGGGTTGTTCCGGGCGCGCAGGACGGGGCTCTGGGCGGCCAGCGAGTTGCGCTCGCCGATCGGGTCGTTGTAGCCGGACAGGCTCACGGCCGCCCGGTACCGGTCGGGGTGGGCCACGGCCAGCTTGACCGCGCAGTGCGCGCCGGCCGAGTAGCCGGCCACCGCCCAGCCCGACGGCGCGGGCTGGGCCCGGAAGTTGTCCAGCACCATTTTCGGCACGTCGACGCTGAGCCAGCTGTCGGCGTTGACCTGCCCGGGCACGTTGGCGCAGCCCGTGTCGACGCCGGCCAGCAGGTTGGTGCGCGGCGCGACCAGGATGAAGGGCGCCACCCGGCCCTCGCGCATCAGCGGCAGCAGCTGCTCGTGCGCCCCGAGCGCGCCGAACCAGGCCTTCGCCGAGCCGGGGTAGCCCGGCAGCAGCTCCACCACCGGGAACTTGCGGTGGCGGAAGGCGGGCTCGCCGTACTGGGGCGGCAGCCAGACGTAGACCTCGGCGTTCACGCCGGAGACCCGCCCCCGGAGCTGGGTGACGCGCACCCCGCCCGCGGCGCGCATCCCGGCGCCGTCGGCCGGCTGGAAGGCCTGCGCCACCCTGGGCAGCCGCTTCAGGGCGATCCCGCCGGTGCCGTCCCGGCCGAGGTCGGCGGCCTGCTGGACGTGGTCGCCGGTGCCGATGAGGTCGGCCCAGTTGTCGTACAGGCCGTTCTGGTTGTTGACCAGCACGAAGACCAGCGTGACGGCCGTGCCCTGGGCGAACAGCAGCATCAGCACGCGGGCCGCGGCGCGCAGCGGCTTGGGCCCTGGCGTCCTCGACCACAGCAGGAGCGGCAGTATGAGGGCGACCACGGACAGCACGACGATCGTGCAGAGGAACGGAGTCCCGGTGAGGCTCATGTCCCCATAGAGGGTGATCGTCGGCCGGGGGTTGTGGACGTGTCCGGACACTTACCTGGAAATTGCCGGAATCTCACCCGGGGAGCCCTTCTGGCTGGGCCACGTGGCCGGATGGCGTTCACCCGTTCCCACACTCAAAAGCTACCGCTTAGTAATTTCCTGTTGTACCGTTCACCCATGCCAGAAGCAGCTTCCGCCCCCACCGCCTCGCGGGCCGTGACCGGCGACAGCGAGTTCGACCGCGACACGGCGGTCACCCGCCGCGAGAGCGGTGTCTACGACATCGACCTCTCGGCCGGCTGGACCATCATCAACGCCGTCAACGGCGGCTATCTGCTGGCCGTCCTCGGCAGGGCCCTCGCGGACACCCTCCCGCACCCGGACCCCTTCACGGTCTCCGCGCACTACCTGACCGCGTCCCAGCCGGGCCCGGCGGTGGTCCGCACGCAGACCGTCCGCACCGGCCGCACCCTCTCCACGGGCCAGGCCTCGCTGTTCCAGTACGACGACGACGGCAACGAGGTCGAGCGGATCCGCGTCCTCGCCTCCTACGGCGACCTCGCCGCCCTGCCCGACGACGTCCGCACGACGGCCGCCCCGCCGGCGATCCCGCCGCTGGACCAGTGCTTCGGCCCGGAGGACGGCCCCGCCCCGGTCGAGGGCAGCTCCGCCATCACCGACCGGCTGATGCTCAAGCTGGACCCCGCCACCCTCGGCTGGGCACTCGGCGCGCCCTCCGGCAAGGGGGAGATGCGGGCCTGGTTCGGGCTGGCCGACGGCCGCGACGCCGACCCGCTGTCGCTGCTGCTCGCGGTGGACGCGCTGCCGCCCACCGCCTTCGAGATCGGCCTCAAGGGCTGGGTGCCCACGGTGGAGCTCACCGTCCACGTACGGCACCGCCCGGCCCCCGGCCCGCTGCGGGTGTCGATCACCACCCGCAACCTGGCCGGCGGTTTCCTGGAGGAGGACGCCGAGGTCTGGGACAGCGCGGACCGGCTGGTCGCCCAGTCCCGGCAGCTCGCCCGGGTCAGGCTCGGCTGAGCGGCGTACGGCCCAGCCAGGCCGCCAGCTCCTCGTAGACACCGGCGCCCTCGGGGGCGCCGGTACGGGCGGCGAAGGGGGTGGCGGCGTCCCGGGGACGGGAGTCGGGCAGCACCCTGCGGGCGTTCGCGAGCGAGAACTCGGCCAGCTCCGGGTCGAGTTCGCCCGGATGGCCGAGGGCCTCGGCGAGGTCCCAGGTGTGGGTCACGATCTCCATCACATAGCCCGACAGCGCCGCGTGGCCCGGGACCTCGCCCCACGGCACCCGCACCGTCGACGCCATCCGCTCGTCGCTCTCCCAGGCCCTGAGCGCCCGGGCCCTGACCTCGTCGTAGGCCGCCGCCCAGCCGTCGTCGGCGACGCCGTCGGTGGACGGGTCGACGGCGAGCCCGTCACCGCCCTCGCCGACCACCGCGATCCGCCGGGTGCCGCCGACGACATGGCCGAGCAGGCCGCGGACGTCGAACTCCGAACACGGGGTGGGCCGGGCGAGGTCCTCGGGGCGCACGGTCTTGATGAGCGCCGCCGCCTGCTCGGTGGCGCGGACGTAGAGGGGGCGCGGGTCGTTGAACTCGTTCGTCATGACATGCCTCTCGGTGAGTCGGTGCGCCGAGCATCGCCCGATAACCTGACATCCGCCGTCAGCATTTGCGCGGACTCGGGACGCGAAGGGATTCTGGGCGCGTGAAGTCCGACCGGCTGCTGTCGATCCTGCTCCTCCTGCAGACCCGAGGGCGCGTCCCGGCGCGCGAACTGGCCGGCCGGCTCGAGGTGTCGGTCCGCACCATCTACCGGGACGTCGAGGCCCTGTCGGCGTCCGGCGTACCGGTGTACGCCGAGCGCGGCCGGCACGGCGGCATCGAACTCCTCGCCGGTTTCCGCACCGACGTCACCGGCCTGACCGCGGACGAGTCCCGGGCGCTGTTCATCCTGGCCGCGCAGGGCGCCCACGCGGCGCTCGGCCTGGACACGGCCCTCGGCTCCGCCCTGCGCAAGGTGATGGCCGCCCTGCCGGCGCCGCACCGGCCCGCCGCCGAGGTCACCAGCCGCCGCATCCTGGTCGACGCCACCCGCTGGCTCGGCGGTCCCCAGCCGGCCGTGGACCTGGAGGTGCTGCAGGACGCCGTCTTCGCCGACCGGCGGCTCCGGCTGCGCTACCGGCACAGCGGGGACCGTGAGCCGTCCACGTACACCGTGGACCCCTACGGCCTGGTCGCGAAGGCCGGTGTCTGGTACCTCGTCGCCGACCGCCGGGGCGCCCCCCGGCTGTTCCGCGCCGACCGGGTGCGCTCGGCCCGGCTGCTCGACGACCCCGTGCGGCGGCGGCCCGGCGTCGAACTCACCGACGTCTGGGAGGAGCTGCGCCGGCAGGTTGAGGAGCGGCCGGGGGACGGCGTCGACGTCACCGTACGGGTGCGGCGCGAACGCCTCGACATGTTCCGGCGCATGGCCGCCGCGCAGCTGACCGAGGTCCCGGACGACGACGGGGTGAGCGAGTGGGTCACCGCCAGGCTCTCGTACCCGGTGCTGCGCGCGGTGCGCCAGCTGCTCGGCTTCTCCGACCAGGTGGAGATCATCGGGCCGCCCGAGGCGCGCGCCGAACTGCTGCGGGCGATCCGCTCCGTGACGGCCCTGTACGGGGAGGCCGACTCGGACGGCGGCTGAAGTGCCACGTGCGGGAGGGGACTTGAGGCGCGCTTTGTTCGATCGACAGCACCGGCGAGCCCTCGGCGCCGAAGGGTCCGCGGTACTCGGCGACCGATGTGCGGTCAGTCCAGCCAGTGGTGGCGGCCGATGCTGATGAGCCGCAGCTGCCGCCGGGCGAGCGCGGTGACGCGCTCCCGCTCGTCCTCCGGCGCTTCCAGCGACTCCAGGAACAGGGAGGCGGTCAGCAGCATCTGGTCGACGTAGAGATGCGCGAGCATCCGCAGGTCGTCGTCGTCCCAGCCCCGCGCCTCGGGGTCGCCCGCGAGCTCGGCCTTCACCTCCTCGGCGAAACGGGCCAGTTGGTCCCGGATGGCCTCGCGTACGGGCTGGACTCCGCCATGTCGCTCACGGGCGATAAAACGGACGTGGGCGGGGTACGCGTCGACGTGGCGGGCGATCAGCTCGACGGCGCGCGAGATGCGTTCCGTGCTGTCGCCGGCCGCGGACACCGTCGTCCGCACCATCGGATGGAGGCTGCCCAGCGCCTCGTCGACCAAGGCCACCCCGAGGTCGGCGGTGGAGCGGAAGTGCCGGTAGAAGGCGGTCGGAGCGACCCCGACGGCGCGGGTGACCTCGCGCAGGCCGAGGCTGCTCAGACTCTGCTCCTCCAGCAGCGCGAGCGCCGCGTCCAGGAACGCCTGGCGCGTCTTCTGCTTCTGGGCCTGCCGGATGCCGAGGGTGTGACTCATGTCATCCAGTTAACAACTGTTCTCTGGAATTGGAAAGCCGTGAGACGCGCTAGACTCTAAGTCAGTGAACAACTGTTACTACAACTGTTCACCGAAAGTTTACAAGCGAACAACGCGAGGCAACTCGGAGGGGGGATCTCATCCCATGCTGTTCCTCGTCGCCGCACTCATGCTGCTCGGTGTCGTGCTGGGCACCGTCGCCCACGCGCCGCTGACCGTCACCGCCGCCGCGGCCGCCGTCATCGCCGTCTGGCTCGGCATCTTCGCGATCCGCGAGCGCCACGGCCGCCGCCGCCACACCTCGGCCGACTGACCGTCCGCACCGACTTCCAGGAGCTGAGCACCATGCAACTCACCGCACCGGCCTCGGGCCGCACGGAGAACCGCCCGCGCACGCGGGACGCCGACGGGATGGCCGTGGCGTCCTTCATCCTCGGCCTCCTCGGCCTGCTCGTCCTCAACGTCTTCCTCGGTCCGGTCGCCATCGCGCTGGCCTCGGTCGCCCTCTGGCGCGGCACGGCCCGCCGCGGCCGCGCCTGGCTGGGCATGGCCCTGGGCGTCGCCGACCTGGCCGTCCTGGGTCTCGCGATGGACCTGTCCAACACGGTCTCCTGGAGCCTGTGAGGCGACCGGCGTGCCGCCGTCGCCGCCGGCGCGTCGCCGCCGGGCCCGGCCCCGGCAGGGGTGAGGCGCGCCCGGGGGCAGCCGAGGGCGCCGGGAGAGCGCCGTAGAATCGGCGTCACCATGGCTTACCTCGACCACGCCGCGACGACCCCGATGCTTCCGGAGGCGGCGGAGGCGCTGACCGCCCAGCTGAGCGTCACGGGCAACGCCTCCTCCCTCCACGCGTCCGGCCGCAGGGCCCGCCGTACCGTCGAGGAGTCCCGCGAGACCCTGGCGGAGGCGCTGGGCGCCCGCCCCAGCGAGGTGGTGTTCACCTCGGGCGGCACCGAGGCCGACAACCTCGCGGTCAAGGGCCTGTACTGGGCCCGCCGCGCCGCCGACCCGGCCCGCACCCGGGTCCTGGCCAGCCCCGTCGAGCACCACGCCGTCCTCGACGCCGTGCACTGGCTCGGCGAGCACGAGGGCGCCACCGTCGAGTACCTCCCCGTCGACTCCCACGGCCGTGTCCACGCCGACGCGCTGCGCGAGGCCATCGCCCGCGATCCCGGCAGCGTCGCCCTGGCCACCGTGATGTGGGCCAACAACGAGATCGGCACCGTCATGCCGATCCGCGAACTGGCCGAAGCGGCCGCCGAGTTCGGCGTCCCGCTGCACGCCGACGCGGTCCAGGCCTTCGGTCAGGTCCCGGTCGGCTTCGCCGACTCCGGCCTCGCCGCGCTCACCGTGTCGGGCCACAAGATCGGCGGCCCCTACGGCATCGGCGCACTGCTCCTCGGCCGCGAGTACACCCCGGTGCCCGTCCTGCACGGCGGCGGCCAGGAGCGCCATGTCCGCTCCGGCACCCTCGACGTGCCCGCCGTGGCCTCCTTCGCGGTGGCCGGGCGGCTCGCCGCCGAGCAGCGCGAGTGGTTCGCCCGCGAGATCGGCGCCCTGCGGGACCAGTTGGTGGACGCCGTGCGCAAGGCGGTACCGGACGCGATCCTCGGCGGCGACCCGGCGCCCGGCGGCCGCCTCCCGGCCAACGCCCACTTCACCTTCCCGGGCTGCGAGGGCGACTCCCTGCTGCTCCTGCTGGACGCCCAGGGCATCGAGTGCTCCACCGGCTCCGCCTGCACCGCGGGCGTCGCCCAGCCCAGCCATGTCCTGCTCGCCACCGGCACCGACCCCGACCTGGCCCGCGGCACCCTGCGCTTCTCCCTCGGGCACACCTCGACGGAGGCGGACGTGGAGGCGGTCGCGGGGGCCATCGGCCCCGCGGTGGAACGCGCGCGGGCGGCCGGCCTCAGCTGAGAGGCGGCCGCCCGGCCCGGCGCATGCGAAAGACCTACGAAACGGGTTCCCTTCGCCGGTATTGCCCGGATCAGGTGGCTGGGGGTCGCCTTCCGGTCCAGTCCATGCGACCTTCCGGCCTCTCAGTCCTAGCGTCGACGTCGGCCCCGGCGGAAGCCTCGTGCCTCTCGCGGAAGTCGGCTACGCCGCTGTAACTCCCTCACTCGTCCCGTAGGCCTGCTCTCAGCATAGAACTTCTCTTTTCGGGCAAAAAGGGGCGAAGGGAAGATTTTTTCGACCCGTTCACCCCGGCTGCCGCACCAGCCGCATGTAGCGCTTCCAGTCCCAGTGCGGCCCCGGATCCGTGTGGTCGGCCCCCGGCACCTGCACGTGCCCGATGACGTGCTCCCGGTCGGCGGGTATGCCGTACCGGGCGCAGACCGCGGCCGTCAGCCGCGCCGACGCGGCGTACATCGCGTCCGTGAAGGACGAGGCGTCCTCCACGAAGCCCTCGTGCTCGATGCCGACACTGCGCTCGTTGTACTCCCGGTTGCCCGCGTGGAACGCCACGTCGAGCTCCCGTATGAGCTGGGTGACCCGGCCGTCCCTGCGCACGATGTAGTGGGCCGCGGCGCCGTGCGCCGGGTCCTGGAAGGCCCGCACGGCGCTCTGGTAGCCGCCCTGCGTGACGTGGACGACGACGCGGTCGACGGTGTAGTCGTCCGGGCGGTCCGCCCGGCGGTAGTTCGCCGGGTCCGCCGCCACCCAGCGCGCGCCCCGGAAGTCCACCGCCCCGGCCACCCGTGACTTCTCCACCCCGGGCAGCCGCCACCACGCGTGGGACAGCTCCTGCCGGGCCAGCGCCGCGGTGCCCACGGCGGCCGCCAGCCCGCCGATCAGCAGTGCCCGCCGCCCCGGCCGCCGGTCCGTGTCGGTCATGGCCACCCCCGCCTCATGCCTGTCCCGTCCGCTGTGATCGTCAACGGATGCGCGACGGCCGGGGTTCCCGCGGCCCCGTACCCTGGAGGGGTTATGACTGAGACCTCGCAGCGCCCCCTCCGCGTCCTCGCCGCCATGTCCGGCGGCGTCGACTCCGCCGTCGCCGCCGCGCGCGCCGCGGAAGCCGGGCACGACGTCACCGGCGTCCACCTCGCGCTCTCCGCGAACCCGCAGTCCTTCCGCACCGGCGCGCGGGGCTGTTGCACCATCGAGGACTCGCGCGACGCCCGCCGCGCCGCCGACGTCATCGGCATCCCGTTCTACGTCTGGGACCTCGCCGACCGTTTCCGCGAGGACGTCGTCGAGGACTTCGTCGCCGAGTACGAGGCCGGCCGCACCCCCAACCCCTGCCTGCGCTGCAACGAGAAGATCAAGTTCGCCGCGCTGCTGGACAAGGCGCTCGCCCTCGGCTTCGACGCCGTCTGCACCGGTCACTACGCCCAGGTGATCACGCGCGCGGACGGCTCGCGCGAGCTGCACCGGGCCTCCGACATGGCCAAGGACCAGAGCTACGTCCTCGGCGTGCTCGACGAGCGGCAGCTCGCCCACGCCCTGTTCCCGCTCGGCGACACGGTCACCACCAAGGACGAGATCCGCGCCGAGGCCGAGCGCCGTGGCCTCGCCGTCGCCAAGAAGCCCGACTCGCACGACATCTGCTTCATCGCCGACGGCGACACCCAGGGCTTCCTCGCCGGCCGGCTCGGCAAGGCCGAGGGGGACATCGTCGACGAGTCCGGCGCGGTCGTCGGCTCCCACGAGGGCGCCTACGGCTTCACCATCGGCCAGCGCAAGGGCCTGCGGCTCGGCACCCCGGCCCCCGACGGCAAGCCGCGCTACGTCCTCGACATCTCCCCGGTGAACAACACCGTGACCGTCGGCCCGGCCGCCGCCTTGGACGTCACCGCCCTGACCGCGGTCAAGCCGCGCTGGTGCGGCACCGCCCCGGCCGGCCCCGGCGCCTACACCGCCCAGCTCCGCGCCCACGGCGGGGAGACCGAGGTGACGGCGGAACTCGTCGACGGCACCCTCGAGGTGTCGTTCACCGAGCCGGTCAGGGGCGTCGCCCCCGGCCAGGCGATCGTGCTGTACGACGGCACGCGCGTGGTCGGCTCGGCGACGATCGCGTCCACGGTGCGGGCGAAGGCCCCGGTGGCCTGACCGCCCGTCCCCGGCTCCCGGGCCGCTACTCCCAGTCCCAGGTCACGCCCACGTGCCCGGGGTGGATCTCGGGCTCCACGATGTGCACCGTGCCGTGCGCGTTCAGCGTGAGGTCGCCGAGGAACTCGGGCGGCGCCTGCACCGAGGGCCGTCCGGCCCGCCGGCACCGCACCGGCAGCCCCGCCCGGTCGAAGGCGACCTGCAGCACGTAGGCGCCGCCCGCGTTCCGACGGGTGCGCGCGGGCGACGGCCCCGCACGTCGTCCGCCTCGCACCGGGGAGTGGGCCCGGGGAACGGCCCCCATGGGGTCCGGACGCACTCCGAAGCTGCCCGGACCCACCTCGGGGGGTGGGGCCGGGCAGCGACCCCGAGGACGGGGACGGGCCCGGCACACCGCCCCGGCTGGTCCCCGGCCGGTCAGCCGGTGAAGAACTCCGCCAGGACCGGGGCCAGCACCTCCGGCTCCACCGCGTGGGTCTGGCCCTCGAGGGCGCGGTACGTGCCCTGCGGCACGGTCCGGGCGACCGTCTCGGCCGCCTCGCGCAGCCACCCGGGGCTCGCCCCGCCCGCGACCGACAGGACCGGCACGGAGAGGGCGGCCAGCCGCTCCCGGGGCAGCAGTCCGTCACCCAGGACCGCGTCGTCGTAGGCCAGGCTCGGCGCGACGGACTCCATGCCCGCCCACATCGGTGACTCGCGCGCGCTGCGGATCGTCTCCTCGCCGAGGCCCGTCAGCCGCAGGAACAGCTCCACCGCGTCCCCCCGCCGGCCGGCGGAGAGCGCCTCCCGCAGGCGCTCGGTGTACGCCCGCTTCCCGGCGCCGCCGTCCAGGAAGTCGGCGTACGGGACCTCGTACACGGCCGCCTGACGCACCGGCAGGCCGCTCGCCGCCGCCTCGAGCACCAGCGCGCCGCCCGAGGAGACCCCGAACAGACCCGCCGCGCCGCCCACCGCGTCGACCAGCGCGGCCAGGTCCTCCACCTCGCGCTCCACCGCGTACGGCGTCGTGTCGCCGCTCTCGCCGCGGCCCCGGCGGTCGTAGACGACGGCCGTGCAGTGGTCGGCGAGCCGGTGCGCCAGGGGCGCCACGGTGCCGCCGGTGGACATCGCGCCGCTCACCAGGATCACCGTCGGCCCCCGGCCGGTCACTTGGTACGCGAGGGAGGTGCCGTCGCGGGAAGTCGTCTTCTTGTCCATGTCCGTGCAGACTGCCGCACGGCGCCGGACTCACCGGTCACGACACGTCGGTGTCGTGGAGAGTCACGTTTCTTCGACCTCTTCCACTTCGTAGAAGCACAGGTGGTCCTTGATCGCGGCCACGTCCGGCTTCGGGTCCGGATACGCCCAGACCAGGTCGGGCGCGTCCGGCAGCGACCAGTAGGAGGCGGTGCCCTTGAAGGGGCAGACGGTGTGGGTGCCGGACGGCGTCAGAAGATCGAGCCGGACGTCCTCGGCGGGGATGTAGTACCGCGCCGGACAGCCCGTCTCGCGCAGGATCAGCGGGCGGTCGGTCTCGGCCAGCACCCGGCCGCCGTGCACCGCGCGCACGCGCCGCCCGCCCTGTTCGATGGTGATCGTGTGTCCTCGGGTCATACCCGGACAGCGCCTGCGGGCCCGGACTTCTTCCCGCGTACGGTGGACGGCATGAACATCTGCGTCTTCCTCTCCGCCGCCGACCTCGACGAGCGCTACACCCGGCCCGCGCGCGAGTTCGCGGAACTGCTCGGCAAGGCCGGCCACACCCTGGTCTGGGGCGGCTCCGACGTCGGTCTGATGAAGGTCGTCGCCGACGGGGTGCACGAGGCGGGCGGCAGGCTGCTGGGCGTCTCCGTGGAGTTCCTCGCGTCGAGGGCGCGCCCCGGCGCCGACGAGATGGTGATCGCCGCAGACCTCGCCGAGCGCAAGAGGCTGCTGCTGGAGAAGGCCGACGCGGTGGTGATCATGGTCGGCGGCACCGGCACGCTGGACGAGGCCACCGAGATCCTGGAGCTGAAGAAGCACGGCCGCACCGAGAAGCCGGTGGTGCTGCTGAACACGGCGGGTTTCTACGACGGGCTCCAGCAGCAGTTCCTCCGCATGGACGCGGAGGGCTTCCTGCCCCGCCCGCTCGCCGAGCTGATGTACTTCGCCGAGGAGCCGGCGGCCGCCCTGGCCCACCTCGAGCAGTCACTGGCGTCCGGCTGATGCGAGCATGGCGGGCATGGCTACTCATGTGATCACCGGGGCCGGTTCCGGCATCGGCGCGGCCGTCGCCCGCCGCCTGCACGCGCGCGGGGACGAGATCGTCCTGCACGCGCGCGACGCGGGCCGCGCCAAGGAGCTGGCGGCCGAGTTCCCCGGCGCGCGCACCCTGGTGGGCGACCTCGCCGACCCCGACAAGCTCTCCTGGGCCTTCTCCCACCAGGCGCTCCCGGAGCGGGTCGACTCGCTCCTGCACATCGCCGGAGTCGTGGACCTCGGCGAGGTCGGCGAGCTGACCCCCAAGTCCTGGCGCCACCAGCTCAACGTCAACCTGATCGCCCCCGCCGAGCTGACCCGGCACTTCCTGCCCCAGCTCCGGGCCGCCCGCGGCCATGTGATCTTCGTCAACTCCGGATCCGGCCTGAACGCCAACGCCGGCTGGTCCGCGTACGCCGCCTCCAAGCACGGCCTGAAGGCGCTGGCCGACTCCCTGCGTCAGGAGGAGCACGGCAACGGCGTCCGCGTCACCTCCGTCTACCCCGGGCGTACGGCCAGCCCCATGCAGGCCAAGGTGCACCAGCAGGAGGGCAAGGAGTACGACGCCTCCCGGTGGATCGACCCCGAGTCGGTGGCGACCACCATCGTCACCGCCCTGGACCTGCCGAGGGACGCGGAGATCAACGACCTGACGGTGCGCCCCGGCCGCTGACCGCCGGTCACCGGGGGCGCGCCGGCTACGTAGGCTTCACCCCGTGGACGACAACATTCGCTTCGGTGCGGCCACCGGGATCGGCTCCATGCCCGGTGGGGACGCCCGGGAGGCCGCCAGGACCGTCACCGGCAGTTTCGAGGACTTCCCCTTCCTGCCCGAGCTGCCCGCGCGCGGGCCCGGCGCCGACATGATCGGGCGCACCGCCGGGATGCTCGTCGAGCTGTACGCGCGCGTGGAGCCCAGCGGCTGGCGGATCGGCGACCGGCCGGGCCGGGACACCAAGCGGGCCCGGTCGTGGCTGGGGGAGGACCTCGACGCGCTGGAGGAGTTCACCCAGGGCCACGAGGGCGACCTCAAGGTGCAGGCCGTCGGGCCCTGGACCCTGGCCGCCGCCCTGGAGCTGAGGAACGGGGAGGCGGCGCTTTCGGACCCGGGCGCCTGCCGCGACCTCGCCGCCTCGCTGGCCGAGGGGCTGCGGCTGCACCTCGCCGAGGTGCGGCGCCGCATCCCCGGCGCCCGCCTCGTGCTCCAGCTCGACGAGCCCTCGCTCACCTCCGTACTGCGCGGCCAGGTGCGGACCGCCAGCGGCTACCGCACCCATCGGGCCGTGGACCGGCAGGTGGTCGAGGCCACGCTGCGGGACGTGATCGCGGTGCACGACGGCCCGGTCGCCGTCCACTCGTGCGCCCCCGACGTGCCCTTCGCCCTGCTGCGCCGGGCCGGCGCGGACGCGGTCTCCTTCGACTTCTCGCTCCTCACCGGACGTGACGACGACGCCGTCGGCGAGGCCGTGGAGGCCGGCGTGCGCCTGTTCGCCGGTGTCGTGCCCGGCACGGACGGTCCATTGTCAGACCCTGCCGGTAGCGTCATGGGTGTCAGGACGCTGTGGCGCAGGCTGGGGCTGCGTCCCGGGCTGCTCGCGGAGGCGGTCACGGTGACCCCGGCGTGCGGTCTCGCGGGTGCTTCTCCCGCGTACGCACGCCAGGTGCTCGCCCACTGCGTCCGGGCGGCGAGGTCCCTCGCGGACAACCCAGAGTAACGGGAGGACGACACGGTGGCCGGCGACAAGCAGCAGGCGGAGACGGCAGTGCCCGCCGAGGCACGGGAGAAGCACGCGCAGCTCGCTGAGCAGATCGAGGAGCACCGCTTCCGGTACTACGTGAAGGACGCCCCGGTCGTCAGCGACGCGGAGTTCGACCAGCTCCTGAAGAGCCTGGAGGCGCTGGAGGAGCGGTACCCGGAGCTGCGCACGCCGGACTCGCCGACCCAGAAGGTCGCCGGGTCCTACGCGACGGAGTTCACCGCGGTCGAGCACCGCGAGCGGATGCTGTCCCTGGACAACACCTTCAACGACGAGGAACTGGCCGCCTGGGCCGACCGCATCGCCCGGGAACTGGGCGAGCAGGAGTACCACTTCCTGTGCGAGCTGAAGGTCGACGGCCTCGCCGTCAACCTCACCTACGAGAACGGCCGGCTCACGCGCGCGGCGACCCGCGGCGACGGCCGCACCGGCGAGGACATCACACCCAACGTCCGGACCATCGCCGACATCCCCGACCGCCTGAAGGGCGACGAGGTCCCCGCCCTGGTGGAGATCCGCGGCGAGGTCTACTTCCCGATGGAGAAGTTCCTCGAGCTCAACGAGCGCCTGGTCGCGGCCGGGGACAAGCCCTTCGCCAACCCCCGCAACGCCGCCGCCGGTTCGCTGCGCCAGAAGGACCCGCGCGTCACCGCCACCCGCCCGCTGCACATGGTGGTCCACGGCATCGGCGCCCTGGAGGGCTTCACCGGCATGACCCGGCTCTCCCAGGCCTACGGCCTGCTGAAGACCTGGGGCCTGCCCACCTCCCCGCACAACCGGGTGGTCGACGACCTCGACGGCGTCCGGGAGTTCATCGCCCACTACGGCGAGAACCGGCACTCCGTGGAGCACGAGATCGACGGCGTCGTCGTCAAGCTGGACGAGCTGCGCCTCCAGGGCCGCCTCGGCTCCACCGCGCGGGCCCCGCGCTGGGCGATCGCCTACAAGTACGCCCCGGAAGAGGTCAACACCAAGCTCATCGACATCAAGGTGGGCGTCGGCCGCACCGGCCGGGTCACGCCGTACGCCCAGGTCGAGCCGGTCACGGTCGCGGGCAGCGAGGTCGAGTTCGCCACCCTGCACAACCAGGAGGTCGTCAAGGCCAAGGGGGTGCTCATCGGCGACACCGTCGTGCTGCGCAAGGCCGGTGACGTCATCCCCGAGATCCTCGGTCCGGTGGCCGACCTGCGCGACGGCGGCGAGCGGGAGTTCGTGATGCCGGGCGAGTGCCCGGAGTGCGGCACCCCGCTGCGGCCCATGAAGGAGGGCGACATCGACCTCCGCTGCCCCAACGCCCGTACCTGCCCGGCCCAGTTGCGCGGGCGCCTGTCCTATCTCGCGGGCCGCGAGTGCCTGGACATCGAGCACTTCGGCGACGTGGCCGCCGCCGCGCTGACCCAGCCGCTGGAGCCGGCCGACCCGCCGCTGGTCGACGAGGGCGACCTGTTCGACCTGACGGTGGAGAAGCTGCTGCCCATCAGGGCATATGTGCTGGACCCGGACAGCGGCCTGCCCAAGCGGGACCCCAAGACCGGCGAGGACAAGGTCGTCGCGGTCTTCGCCAACCAGAAGGGCGAGCCGAAGAAGAACACGCTGGCGCTGCTGGAGAACATCGAGGCGGCGAAGACCCGTCCGCTCGCCCGCTTCCTGAACGGGCTGTCCATCCGGCACGTCGGCCCGGTCGCGGCTCAGGCCCTCGCGCGCGAGTTCCGCTCGATCGACCGCATCGAACAGGCCACCCAGGAGGAGCTGGCCACCACCGACGGCGTCGGCCCCATCATCGCCACCGCCCTCAAGGAGTGGTTCGCCGAGGACTGGCACCGCGAGATCGTCCGCAAGTGGAAGGCGGCCGGCGTCCCGCTGGAGGACGAGTCGTCCGGCGAGGACGAGGGCCCGCGTCCGCTGGAGGGGCTCACCGTCGTCGTCACCGGCACCCTGGAGAACTTCACCCGGGACGGCGCCAAGGAGGCGCTGCAGAGCCGCGGCGCCAAGGTGACCGGTTCGGTGTCGAAGAAGACCTCGTTCGTGGTCGTCGGCGACAACCCGGGATCCAAGTACGACAAGGCGATGCAGCTCAAGGTGCCCGTGCTGAATGAGGCGGGTTTCGGCGTCCTGTTGGAGCAGGGGCCCGACGCGGCGGCCGAAGTGGCGCTTCCGACCGAGGAGTAGCGGTTGAAGGCCACCCGATCGGTGCATATCAGATGCATACGGGTGGCCCGGGCGCATTCGGGCAACCGTCGACGACCGCTGCCCGAGGAAGCCTTCTGCGGCCTACTGTTGAGGTGTGCGCCTGCCGTGCCCCCAAGCGGTCGGGGCATCCCCCCTGCCCGCCAGGGGCGCGGGGAGAGGATTGCCGGGCGCGGAGCCGCTGATGGTTGTCGGGCACCGGGCCGCGTGGCGTGGGCACCGCCGGCTGTGAGAGGGACGGGAATGGAACCGACCGAGAGCGCCGCCCCGCACGCACGGCTGCGCCTGCGCCGCCGTGCGGGCGCGTGGCGGGCGGCCCGGTGGACGGGACGGGGCGCCGCACGCACCCCCGCCCTGCCCCGCCCGGCCCGAGCGGGCGCCGCGCCCGAGTCGCACCCCACGGTCCCGCCGGCCGCCGAGGCCGCCCGGACACCGTCCGGCGCCGACCCCGAACGCCTGCCGCCCTGGCCCGCGTCGCACGCGGCCCTCGTGGCCGCCGCCGCGCTCTCCCTCGCCGCCGGCTTCTACCGCGCCTTCGCCGGCCACCACGCCCTGTTCCCGTGCGAGACGCCGGGCTGGTCGCTGGCCGTGCTCACCGGCATCATCGTCGGCCACCTCGTGATGCTCGGCCGCGCCCGCTGGTGGGGCGGCACGGGCTCCGGCGCGGCCCTCACCCTGGCCGTCCTGCTGCTGTACGGCTGGATGCCGGCCGGGATGGTCAGCCTCACCGTCGTCGTCCTGGTCGGCATGGCCAGGCGGCAGCGCTGGCGGCAGGGCGTGCTGCACGGCGCGGTCGACATCCTCGGCATCGGCGCCGGCGCCCTGGTCCTGAGCTTCTTCGGGCGCGTGCCGAGCGTCGAGGAGCCCTGGCGCCCCGACAGCTGGGGCCTCACCACCGCACCGGAGGTGGTGTTCGTCGCGGCCGCCTACCTCGCGGTCAGCCGCGGCCTGCTGTGGTACTCGCACGCCCCGCGCGGCGGCCCCCTGCCCACCGTCGCCCGCTCCGCCCTGGTCCGCCAGGGTCTGCTCGCCGTGGCGCTGCTCGGCATCGCACCTCTGGTGTGCGTGGTCGCCGACGCGCGGCCGATCCTGCTGCCGCTGTTCGCCATCCCGCTGATCGCCCTCGACTCCACGCTGTGGATGGCCCGGGCCCGCGCCGAGGAGCAGTTGCGCGACCCGCTGACCGGGCTGCCCAACCGGCAGTGGCTGCTGGAGCGGATCTGGACCGCCCTGGACGACGCCGAGCGGATCGGCGCCCGCGCCGCGCTCATGCTGATCGACCTCGACCGGTTCCGCTCAGTCAACGACACCCTCGGCCATCTCGCCGGCGACCGGCTGCTGCTGCAGATCGCCGACCGGCTCCGCCAGGCCCTGCCGCGCGGCGCGGAGGCCGCCCGGCTCGGCGGCGACGAGTTCGCCGTCTTACTGCCCGTCGCGGACTCCACCACCTCGGCGACCCGCGTCGCCCGCGGCCTCGTCGCGGAACTCAGCTCCCCGCTCGACCTCGACGGCCTCACCCTCGTCCTGGAGGCCAGCGCCGGCGTCGCCGTCTTCCCCGACCACGCGCTGGACGCCGAAGGCCTGCTGCGGCGGGCGGACGTGGCGATGTACCAGGCGAAGCGGGACCGCACCGGCGTCGAGGTCTACGAGTCCAAGCGGGACTCCAACACGCCCGACCGGCTGGGCCTGCTGGGCGACCTGCGCCGGGCGCTGGACGCCCACGAGGTGCAGTTGCACTACCAGCCCAAGGTGCGGTTCGACGGGCAGGTCGCGGGCCTCGAGGCGCTGGTCCGCTGGGTGCACCCCGAGCGCGGGAAGGTTCCGCCGGACGAGTTCATAGCGATCGCCGAGTCCTCCGGTCTGATGCCCCATCTGACCGAGTACGTGCTGGAGACCGCTCTCGGGCAGGTCGCCGCCTGGCGGGCGCAGGGGCTGCGGGTGCCGGTGGCGGTCAACGTCTCCCCGCGGGACGTGCACACGCCCGGCTTCGCCGGCTCGGTCGCCGCCCGCCTGGCGCGGCACGGGGTCCCGGCCGGGGCGCTCCAGCTGGAGATCACCGAGCACGTCCTGCTGGAGGATCCGCAGCGGGCCGCCGACACCCTCGCCGCGCTCACCGGGCACGGCGTGAAGATGTCTCTGGACGACTTCGGCACCGGCTACTCCTCGCTGGTGCACCTGCGCCGGCTCCCGGTCAGCGAGCTGAAGATCGACCGTTCCTTCGTGGCCCGGCTGGCCGTGGACACCGAGGACGCGGAGATCGTGCGCTGCACGGTCGACCTGGCGCACTCGCTCGGGCTGCTGGTCGTCGCCGAGGGCGTGGAGGACGACGAGACCTGGGAGCGGCTGCGGGACCTGGGCTGCGACGCGGTGCAGGGCTGGCTGGTCGCCGCCGCGATGCCGCCGGACGAGACGACCGCGTGGCTGCGGGCCCGCGGGGCGCAGGGCTGGCAGCGGCCGCGGGCCGCGCTGCCGGCCGCCGAGTAGCGGCCGCGGGCGGTCAGCCCGCCGCGAAGTGCCCGACCAGCAGCGCCAGTCGGCGCTCGTGCGCCTCCTCCGGCAGCCGTCCGCTGCGCATCAGCGTCACCTGCCCGTGCAGCGCCGCCCAGAACGTCTCCGTGAGCAGACCCGGTTCGTCGCCCTCCGCCGCGACCGGCTCCACCGCGAGCAGCAGCTCCCCGAACGCGTCCTGCAGCGGCGCCGGCGCCTCAGGCGTGGCGAACGGCAGGTCCACCAGGTGGGTGAACATCGCGTCGTAGAGGGCCGGCCGGCGCCGCGCGAAGGACGTGTACGTCCGCGCCACCGCCGCCAGTGACTCCCGTGCGCCCCGGGCCCCGGCGCGTGCCGTGCGCAGCTCGTCCGCCAGGTCGGCGCAGCCCTGCACCGCGACCGCGGCCATGATCGCGCCCTTGCCCTTGAAGTGGCTGTAGAGGACGGGCTGGCTGTACTCGATCTCGGCGGCCAGCCGGCGCGTGGTGACCGCGTCCCAGCCCTCCGCCTCCGCGAGTTCCCGTGCGGCCGTGACGATCAGCCGCTCGCGTTCCGCTCGTTCGCGCTCCCGGCGCGTCTGGATCGACATGACTGGGATTCTAGCACTGCTAGCGTTTCTATCGACGCTCTGCTAGCGTCGCTTTCATCACTAGCACTGCTAGCAAGGAGGGATGACATGACCGTCACCGCGTACACCCTGGCTGTCGTGCTCGACCTGTTCTGCCTGTTCCTCGGCTACCGCTTCCTGTTCCGGCCCGGGCCCGCCGCGGCCGGGTACGGCGTCGCGGCCGACCCGGCCGGCGACGCCGGGGCGTACCTCACGATCAAGGGCCTCAGGGACGGCGCCTTCGGCGTGCTGGGCCTGGTGCTGCTGGCCTTCGCCGGAGCGCGGGCGGAGGCCTGGTTCATGCTCTGCGTGGCGCTCGTGCCGCTCGGTGACACGCTGATAGTCCTGCGGCACGGCGGTGCGCGGGCCGTCGCGTTCGGCGTCCACTTCGCCACGGCGGCCGTCGTGCTGATCAGCGCCGCGCTGCTCTTCCTCGTCTGACCACGGCGCCACCGTCACCAGGGGGTTCGAAGATGTCGCTGTTCGTTCCGAAGTTCGACGAGACCGTGATCGTCCGCGAGGCCGAGGCCGAGGTGGTCGGCCGTGCGCCCATCACCATCCGCCTGCTGGCCGACAGCAGCGCGACCGGAGGCGCCCTGTCCACCCAGCGCGTCACCCTCCGGGAGGGCGCCGACGGCGCCAAGCCGCACTGGCACGACCACTCCGCCGAGATGTTCTTCCTGCTCGACGGCGCCGCCGACATCCTCTCCGGCGACGACGTCGTCACCGCGGGACCGGGCGACCTCGTCGTCGTACCGCCCGGCAGGCCGCACGCCTTCGCCGCCGTACCCGGAGCCGACGCCGACCTGCTGATCGTCCTCACCCCGGGCGTCGAACGCTTCGAGTACTTCCGCCACCTCCGGCGCATCGCCCTCGGCGAGGCCACGCCCGAGAGCCTGCTGGAGGTGCAGGAGCTGTACGACAATCACTTCCTGAGCAGCCGCGCCTGGGACGCCCGGCGCCACTGAACCCCAGGCGTCGCCGCCGTGGGGCGGGGGCACGGGCAAACCGTTTCACGGGCACCGCCCCCCGCCCCATAGGATTGAGCCCAAACCACACACACTCACCCCAGAGGAACGCTGCATGCCTGGCATCACGCGCGAGGAGGTCGCCCACCTCGCCCGGCTGGCGCGTCTGGAGCTGAAGCCCGAAGAACTCGACCACTTCGCGGGCCAGCTCGACGACATCATCGGCGCGGTCGCCCGCGTCAGCGAGGTCGCCGACCAAGACGTACCGCCGACCTCCCACCCGCTGCCGCTGACGAACGTCATGCGCGCGGACGAGGTCCGTCCCTCGCTCACCCCCGCGCAGGCGCTCTCCGGCGCCCCGGCCCAGGAGCAGCAGCGTTTCAAGGTGCCGCAGATCCTGGGGGAGGACTGACCATGACGGACAGCAACATCATCAAGCTCACGGCGGCGCAGACCGCCGAGAAGATCGCCTCCGGCGAGCTGACGGCCGTCGAGGTCACCGAGGCCCACCTCGCCCGCATCGAGGCCGTCGACGAGAAGGTGCACGCCTTCCTGCACGTCGACCGCGAGGGCGCCCTCGCCCAGGCCCGCGCCGTGGACGAGAAGCGGGCCCGCGGCGAGAAGCTCGGCCCGCTGGCCGGCGTCCCGCTCGCGCTCAAGGACATCTTCACCACCGAGGGCGTGCCGACCACCGTCGGCTCGAAGATCCTCGAGGGCTGGATCCCGCCGTACGACGCGACGCTCACCAAGCGGCTGAAGGCCGCCGACGTCGTCATCCTCGGCAAGACCAACATGGACGAGTTCGCCATGGGCTCCTCCACCGAGAACAGCGCCTACGGCCCCACCGGCAACCCCTGGGACCTCACCAAGATCCCCGGCGGCTCCGGTGGCGGTTCCTCCGCCGCGCTCGCCTCCTTCCAGGCCCCGCTCGCCATCGGCACCGACACCGGCGGCTCCATCCGCCAGCCGGCCGCCGTCACCGGCACCGTCGGCGTGAAGCCCACCTACGGCGCGGTCTCCCGCTACGGCATGGTCGCCTTCTCGTCCTCCCTGGACCAGGGCGGGCCCTGCGCCCGCACGGTGCTGGACGCGGCGCTGCTGCACGAGGTCATCGCCGGTCACGACCCGCTCGACTCGACCTCCATCGACGCCCCGGTCCCGCCGGTGGTCGAGGCCGCGCGCAACGGCAGCGTCGAGGGCATGCGGATCGGCGTCGTCAAGCAGTTCCGCGGCGAGGGCTACCAGGCCGGCGTCGTGCAGCGCTTCGACGAGTCCGTGGAGCTGCTGAAGGAGCTGGGCGCCGAGATCGTCGAGCTGGACTGCCCGTCCTTCGACCTCGCGCTCTCCGCGTACTACCTGATCGCGCCGTCCGAGTGCTCCTCCAACCTCGCCCGCTTCGACGGCCTGCGCTACGGCCTGAGGGTCGGCGACGACGGCGGCCACTCCGCCGAGGAGGTCACCTCCCTCACCCGTGAGGCGGGCTTCGGCCCCGAGGTGAAGCGGCGCGTCATGCTCGGCACCTACGCCCTGTCGAGCGGTTACTACGACGCCTACTACGGCTCCGCGCAGAAGGTCCGCACGCTCATCACGCGTGACTTCGAGAAGGCCTTCGAGCAGGTAGACGTCATCGTGTCGCCGACCACGCCGACCACCGCCTTCGCGATCGGCGAGCGCGCCGACGACCCGATGGCGATGTACCTGGCCGACCTGTGCACCATCCCGACCAACCTGGCGGGCAACGCGGCCATGTCGCTGCCCTGCGGCCTCGCCCCGGAGGACAACCTCCCGGTGGGCCTGCAGATCATCGCCCCGGCGCTCAAGGACGACCGGCTGTACAAGGTCGGTGCCGCCGTCGAGGCCGCCTTCGTGGAAAGGTGGGGGCACCCGCTGATCGAGGAGGCTCCGTCGCTGTGAGCGCACTGAACAAGGCCAAGGGCTTCAAGAAGTCGAAGTCCGGCACGTACCTGTCGATGGCCGGGACCGCGTTCAGCGCGTTCGGTGTGGCCAAGCAGATCAAGAAGGCGCGCGCCGAGCAGGACACACTCCGGCTGATCGACGCCACCGTGTCCGCCGTCGCGATCGTCACCGGCCTCGCCATCCTCTACCGCGAGCTGAAGCGGCTGGGCGACGACGACGTCCTGCTGGGCTGAGAGGGAAGTTTTCACCGTGACCACCACGACCGACCTGGTGTCGTACGAGGACGCGCTGGCGTCGTACGACCCCGTCATGGGCCTCGAGGTCCATGTCGAACTCGGCACCAAGACCAAGATGTTCTGCGGGTGCTCGACCGAGCTGGGCGCCGAGCCCAACTCGCAGACCTGCCCGGTCTGCCTCGGCCTGCCCGGCGCGCTCCCGGTCGTCAACGCGACCGGCGTCGAGTCCGCCATCAAGATCGGCCTCGCGCTGAACTGCGAGATCGCCGAGTGGTGCCGCTTCGCCCGGAAGAACTACTTCTATCCGGACATGCCGAAGAACTTCCAGACCTCCCAGTACGACGAGCCGATCGCCTTCAACGGCTACCTCGACGTGCAGCTGGAGGACGGCGAGAGCTTCCGCGTAGAGATCGAGCGCGCCCACATGGAGGAGGACACCGGCAAGTCGACGCACGTCGGCGGCGCCACCGGCCGTATCCACGGCGCGTCCCACTCGCTGCTGGACTACAACCGCGCGGGCATCCCGCTCATCGAGATCGTCACCAAGCCGATCGAGGGCGCCGGCGAGCGCGCCCCCGAGGTCGCCCGGGCGTACGTCCGGGAACTGCGCGAGCTCATCAGGGCGCTCGGCGTCTCCGAGGCCCGTATGGAGATGGGCCAGATGCGCTGCGACGTGAACCTGTCGCTGCGCCCGAACGGCACCGAGAAGTTCGGCACGCGTTCGGAGACGAAGAACGTCAACTCGCTGCGGTCCGTCGAGCGGGCGGCCCGCTTCGAGATCCAGCGGCACGCGGCCGTGCTGTCGTCCGGCGGCACGATCGTGCAGGAGACCCGGCACTTCCACGAGGACACCGGGTCCACCACCTCCGGCCGGGTGAAGGAGGAGGCCGAGGACTACCGGTACTTCCCGGAGCCCGACCTCGTCCCGGTCGCCCCGTCCCGCGAGTGGGTCGAGGAGATCCGCGCCGCGCTGCCGGAGATGCCGCTGGCCCGCCGTACCCGGCTGCTCGCCGAGTGGGGCATCTCGGCCACCGACATGCAGGCGATCCTGAACGCCGGCGCGCTGGACCCGATCGTCGCCACGATCGACGCCGGTGCCGACGCGGCCTCCGCCCGCAAGTGGTGGATGGGCGAACTGGCGCGCAGCGCCAACGAGTCCGGCAAGGCGCTGGACGAGCTGGCCATCACGCCGCAGCAGGTCGCCCGGGTCACCGAGCTGGTCACCAAGGGCGACCTGAACGACAAGCTGGCCCGCCAGGTCATCGAGGGCGTCCTCGCGGGCGAGGGCACCCCGGACGAGGTGGTCGACAAGCGCGGTCTGAAGGTCGTCTCCGACGAGGGCGCGCTGACCGCCGCCGTCGACGAGGCCATCGCCGGCAACCCGGGCATCGCGGACAAGATCCGCGGTGGCAAGGTGGCCGCGGCCGGCGCCCTGGTCGGCGCGGTCATGAAGGCGACCCGGGGTCAGGCGGACGCGGCCCGCGTCAAGGAGCTGATCCTTGAGAAGCTGGGCGTCAGCGAGGGCTGAGCCACCGTCACGACGGCCCCGGAGGCATCCCCCTCCGGGGCCGTCGCGCTGCTCGCCGTCCGTTCGCGGCGTACGGCGGGCGGCCCTCCCCGCGCGGCCCGTGCCGGCCCGGCGAGCTGCCCGTGCCGGCCTGCCGTGCTGCCCGTGCCGGCCCGTCGAGCTGCCCGTGCCGGCCCGTCGAGCTGCCCGTGCCGGCCCGTCGAGCTGCCCGTGCCGGCCGCCGAGCTGCCCGTGCCCGCCCGCCGCGCTGCCCGTGCCGGCCCGCCGTACTGCCCGTGCCGGCCCGCCGCGCGGCCTACGCCTGCTCGCGGCGTCCCACGACGCGGGCGAACCCGAGCGCCCGGCCCCGGTCCGCCCGCAGCAGCTCCACCGAGTCGCGTGCCATCCCCGCCATGAACTCGCTCGGGCTCTCCTGCGCGCAGACCTCGCTCCACAGCAGCCAGTCGCGCCAGCCGTCCTCCAGCCAGTCGGCCGTCTCCACGCGCACGGCCCCCGTGCGGGTCCAGTTCCGCCGCCACCACTCGGGGGAGTGGAACGCCCAGAACCCTGGGTCCCAGTGCGGCCGGAGGTGCTCCGGCGGCTCCGTCCCGTCGATCTCCTCCCGCAGCGCGGGCACGACGATCCCGATCCGCCCGCCGGGCTTCAGCAGCCGGGTCACGGTGGGCAGGTACAGGTCGGTGGTGCCGAAGTACTGGTAGGCGTCCACGGACACGACGGCGTCGAAGGAGCCCTCGGCGAAGGGCAGGTCGTGCGCCTCCGCGAAGACCGGCAGCACGCGGTCGGCGACACCGGCCTCGGCGAGGCGCTCGGCGTTGTCGCCGGGCTTCACCCACAGGTCGGCCGCCACCACCCGCAGTCCGTACTCCTTGGCCAGGAAGACGGACGTCATGGCACGTCCGCACCCCAGGTCGAGTACCCGGGCGCCGGGCGGCAGTCGGTCGAGGCCCAGCGCCGGCGCCAGCCACTCCAGCAGCCACAGCGCGTGCGGGCCCATCTGGTTCTCGATGGTCCAGCGGGCGTCGTAGCGGCTGCTGCGCGGGTAGTCGGGGTGGGCGAGGCGGGCGGTGAGTCCATCCCGGATGTTCGTCGTCTCGGTCACGAAGGACCATGGGTACCAGCCGGAGACCCGGCCCCGCACCGGGTTTTCGGTGACCGGCGTTATACGCTCACCCGCCATGAGTGGACGTACCGATTCCGATGCCGAACCCGCCATAGCCGAGGCGGACGGGCCGGACGGCCACGACGACGTGCACGGCGCGGACGACATGGACCACGCGGACGACATTGACGACGTGGAGGACGCGGGGGAGGCCCGCAGGGCCCGGTGGACCGCGGCCGGCACCGGAGGCCTGCTCTTCCTCGCGGGCTGTGCCGCCGCGCTGCTCCGGCTCACCGGCGCGTCCCCGGCCCTCGTCCCCGCCGCCTACGCCCTCGGCGCCGCCCTGTGCGCCCTCGCGGCCGTCCTCGGCGTTCGCGGCCGCACGCGCCGGGCCCTGTGGCTGCTGGTGGCCGGTACGGCGGTCATGGCCCTCGGAGACCAGTTCGACTGAGCGGCCCGCGCCCATGAGAGGGTGAGCGGCGTCCGGACGGTGGTACAGCGGGAGGAGCGGCAGCGCGATGTACGCGATGTCCCTGGGTGACGACGGCGCCGAACTGCGGCCCCTGGAGGTCTGGCACGCGGCGGACCTGCTCGCCAACATCGACCGGGGGCGCGAGTTCATCGGTCGGCACGTCGGACTGCCGGACGTGGTGACCGACCTGGACGCCGCCCGCGCCTACCTCGCGTCGTACGCCGAGAAGCGCGGCGCCGACACCGGCAGCCTGCACGGCGTGTGGCTGGACGGGAGGCTGGCCGGGGGACTGCTGTTCCGGGTCTGGGACACCCCCAGCGGAGTCTGCGAGGCCGGCTGCTGGCTGGAGCCGGCGGCGGCCGGGCGCGGGCTGGTCACGCGCGGGATGCGGGTGCTGCTGGACTGGGCGTTCGAGGAGCGCGGCATGCACCGGGTGGAGTGGCACGTGTCGTCGGCCAACGAGCCCAGCATCGGCGTGGCCCGGCGCCTCGGCATGACCCGGGAGGGCGTGCTGCGGGAGAACTACCCGTACCGGGGCGTGCGCACGGACACGGAGATCTGGTCGGTGCTGGCGCCCGAGTGGCGCGCGGCACGCGCGCGTACCGCGCCGGACGATCATTAAGGGACCTCTCAGACGGCGTCCGTACGGTGCCGGGCATGGCAACGAACACGCAGGACGTCAACAGGACCGACGACGAGAGGGCGGCGGAGGAGGCAGCGGCCGCCGCCGGGGCGGACGCCGCGAACGGAGCGGACGGCGCGGGACCGGCCGGGCGGCGGGCCGGCGAGGGCGAGGAGCCGCGCGGGGCCTGGCGGACGCCGGAGGCCGAGGGGCGCGAGGAGCCCGAGGGGCCGGAGGCTTCCGGGGAGGACGACGCCTTCGAGGAGGAGCCCGCCCGCAAGGAGCCCTCCGAGGTCGGAGCGGGCGCCGGCGCCGTGGTCTCCGCCGGGCTGGGCCTGGTCTCCCTCACCGGTGGCTGGATCGGCACCGTCGCCGCCGCCCGCGAGACCCTGGTCGGCCAGCTCCGGACCTCCTCCGGCGCGAGCGTCGCCCAGCAGATCAAGGAGGTCTACGGCGACGCGTGGCACACCACCGCCCTGTGGGCCGGCCTGTTCGCGCTGGCCGCCCTCGTCACCGGCGCGGTCGTGCTCGTCCGGCAGGCGCTCGGCGCCCCCGGCCGCCCGCAGGCCGCGTGGATCAGGTCGGTCGCCTGGGGCGGCGTCTCGCTCGGCGTCATCGGCCTGCTGCTGGCCGTCCTGAAGTACTCCGACGCGCTGCTCGCCCTGCCCTCCACGGGCTGAGCACCCCGGGTCCGCGCAGGGGCCTTAGGGAATATCCGAGCACCTTAGGGATCCCCTGGGGCCCCTTACCCGCGTCGGGCGCCGGACGCAGGCCCCCGAGATGCGGAACCCTCCCGATGTGGCGCACCCCCCTGGGGGACGAGTGTGGAGGCATCGCAAGGAGCGACGCCGACACCGGCCTCCGGAAGGACCACGCCATGTACGAGTTCGAGACCCACCGGTTCCGCCACGCCGAGCTGCGCCGTGCGGCCGCCCGGGAACGCCTGGCCCGTGAGGCCGTCGACGCCCGGCGCGCCGCGCGCCGCGCGGAGGAGACCCTCACGGGCGCCCCCGGTGCCGAACCCCATACCGGCCGCCCCCGCCGGCACCGGCTCCCGCGCACCGCGTGAGCGCCGGGCCCGCGGGCGCCGGTACCGGCGCGGGCGCCGGTACCGGCACGGCCGTCCCGGCCGTTCGTAGGACCATCGCACCGAGTCTGTGGAAAACGGGTCCCGCGCCCCGCGGACCTCGTGCGATGCTCGGGCCCGTGGAGAACAGGTCCGTCAGTCCCGTGTTCGTCGGCCGCGCCGACGAGTTGGACACCTTGAACGACGCGCTCGCCCGTGCCGCCGCGGGCGAGCCGCAGGCGCTGCTGCTCGGCGGCGAGGCGGGGGTCGGCAAGACCCGCCTCGTCGAGGAGTTCGCCGCCGTCGCCCATCGCGGGTCGGCGGTCGTCGCCGTGGGCGGCTGTGTGGAGATCGGCGCCGACGGGCTGCCCTTCGCCCCCTTCTCCAGCGCGCTGCGCGCCCTGCGCGACGCCCTGCCCGAGGAGTTCGCCGCCGCCGCGGCCGGACAGCAGGAGGAACTGGCCCGGCTGCTGCCCGAGCTGGGCGAGGCCGCCTCCAGCCGCCACGACGAGCAGGGCACGGCCCGCCTGTTCGAACTCACCGCCCGGCTGCTGGAGCGGGCCGCCGCCGAGCGCACGGTCGTGCTCGTCCTGGAGGACCTGCACTGGGCCGACGCCTCGACCCGCCACCTGCTCGCCTACCTCTTCCGCACCCTGCGCACCGGCCACCTCCTGATCCTGGCCACCTACCGGGCCGACGACGTCCACCGCCGCCACCCGCTGCGCCCCCTGCTCGCCGAACTCGACCGGCTGCGCACCGTCCGCCGCCTCGAACTCGCCCGGTTCACCCGCGAGGAGGCGGCCCGCCAGATCGCCGGCATCCTCGCCGCCGAACCCGACCCCGCCCAGGTCGACGCGATCTTCGAACGCTCCGACGGCAACGCCTTCTTCATCGAGGAGCTGGCCGTCGCCGCCTGCGAGGGCTGCTGCACCGGCCTCTCCGACTCCCTGCGCGACCTGCTCCTGGTCCGGGTGGAGAAACTGCCCGAGAGCGCCCAGCGGGTCGCCCGGATCGTCGCCGAGGGCGGCTCCACCGTGGAGTACCGGCTGATCGCCGCCGTCGCCCGGTTCACCGAGGACGACCTCATCGAGGCGCTGCGGGCCGCCGTGGGCGCCAACATCCTCACCGCCACCCCGGACGGCGACGGGTACCGCTTCCGGCACGCACTGGTCCGCGAGGCCGTCGCCGACGACCTGCTGCCCGGTGAGCGCTCCCGCCTCAACCGCCGCTACGCCGAGGCCCTGGAGGCCGACCCCTCGCTGGTGCCGGCCGGCGCCCGCGTGATGCGCCTGGCCAGCTACTGGTACCACGCCCACGACCCCGCCAAGGCCCTGCCCACCGTCCTCGAAGCCTCCGTCGTGGCCCGCCGCCGGCACGCCTACACCGAACAACTGCGGCTGCTGGAGCGGGCGATGGAGCTGTGGGACACCGTGCCCGAGGAGGTCCGCTCCGCCCTGCGCCCGGTCGACTACACCGGCGTCTACCCCCCGTGCGGCTGCGACCCGGCCACCACCCCGCTGCGCTATCTGGATCTCATGGCCGAAGCGGCGGTCGCGGGCCGCTTCGGCGGTGAACGCGAACGCGCCCTGAAGATCGTCAGGCGGGCGCTGCAACTGCTCGAGGACGATCCGGACCCGCTGCGCGCCGCCTGGTTCTGGGTCCAGCGCTCCCGCCTGGTCCAGGCGCTGGCCCGCGGCGACGGCTGGCAGGAACTGGCCACCGCGCAGGAGCTGGTACGGGGCCTGCCGCCCTCCGAGGTGCACGCCGAGGTGCTGACGGAGTCCGCCGGCTGGTCCATGCTGCACCGGCCCGGCCCCGAGGCCCTCGCGGACGCCGAACAGGCCGTCGAGTACGCGCGCATGGTGAACGCCCGCGAGATCGAGCTCAACGCCCGCCTCACCCTGGGCGGCCTCATGGTCGACGCCGGGGACATCGAGGCCGGGCTCGCGGAGATGGTCAGGGTCAAGGACGAGGCGATCGCCGAGGGCGTGTCCCAGGTGGCGGGCCGCGCCCACGTGAACCTGCCGGGCTCGCTGCAGTCCGTCGGCCGGGACCGGGACGCCGAGCCCATCCTGCGCGAGGGCATCGCCTTCACCCGCAGGTACGGGCTGCCCGACTCCCAGGCCTGGGTGTGGGGCAACCTCTCCGACGCGCTGTACTCGACGGGCCGGTGGGAGGAGGCCGCCGAGGCGGCCGGCCAGGCGATCCGCATCGGGCGCAGCGCCAAACCCCGCGGCGCGGGCGCCCTGCGCCTGGCCCACCTCGCTCTGGCCCAGGGCGACGGCGCGGAGGCCGCCCGCCAACTGGCCACCGCCCGCGCCCACTACGGCACCCGCGATCCGATGCCCCAGAACGGGCTGCCCCTGGCCCGCATCGCCGTGGGCGTCGCCGCCTGGGAGGGCCGGCTCCTCGACGCCCGCGCCGAGTTCCTGGCCGCCCTGGAAGGCGGCTTCCCGGCCGGCACCCAGCGCTATGCCTGGCCCCTGCTGCTGGCGATGGCCACCGCCGAGGCCGACGCCGCCACCCTGCCCGCCGCCGAAGCAGGCCGGGCGGACCTGCTCGGCCGGCTCTCCGAGGCGGCCCGCCGGCTCATCGCCGACGCCCCCCTGTGGTGCGCCTACGACCAGTGGACCCGCGCCGAACTGCGCCGGGCCGAGGGCCGCGACACTGACGCCACCTGGTCACCGGTGGTCACGGCGTTCGAGAGCCTGGACCGCCCCTACGACCTGGCCCGGGTGCGTCACCGTCTCGCCCAGGCGCTGCTGAACGGCGGCGGCGAGGAGCACCGGGAGCGGGCCGTGGAACTGCTCCGGCTGTCCGGGGCGGTCGCCGGCCACCTCGGGGCCCGTCCGCTCGCCGACGCGGTCGCCCGCCTCGCCCAGCGCGCCCGGCTCACCCTCGGCCACGCCCCGCGCCGGTCCCTCGTGCCCCCCGATCCGGTGGCGGCCCTCGGCCTCACCAGCCGGGAGCGGGACGTCCTGCGCCTGGTCTCCGCAGGCCGCACCAACCGCCAGATAGCCGAGGAGCTGTTCATCTCCCCGAAGACCGCGAGCGTGCACGTCTCCAACATCCTCGCCAAGCTGGGCGTCTCCGGCCGGGGCGAGGCGGCGGCGGTGGCTCACCGGCTCGGGCTCTTCCCGCCGGACGCCGAGGAGCGGCTGGTGGCGGGCTAGCGGCGGCGGACACGAGCGGCGCGCGACGGGGGGCGGCCGGTCAGCGGACCGAGACCTCCAGCACCCGGTCGTCCCCCTTCTTCGGCTTGCCCCGGCCGTCGGTGTTGCTCGTGACCAGCCAGACCTTGCCGCCGCCCGCCGGAACGACGGTGCGCAGCCGGCCGTACTCGCCGGTGAGGAACGCCTGGGGAGCGGCCGAGGCGGAGGTGCCGCGCAGCGGGACGCGCCACAGCCGCTCGCCCTTGAGTGCGGCCATCCAGATCACCCCGTCGACGTAGGCGATCCCGCTCGGGGAGGCCTCGTCGGTGTGCCACTCGGCCACCGGGTCGCGGAAGCGGGAGCCGGAGGACCGCCCCTCGGCGTCCGGCCAACCGTAGTTGCCGCCCGGCACGATCGCGTTCAGCTCGTCCCAGGTGTCCTGGCCGAACTCCGAGGCGAACAGGCGCTGCCTGGAGTCCCAGGCCAGCCCCTGGACGTTGCGGTGGCCGTACGAGTACACGGGGGAGCCGGGGAACGGGTTGCCGGGGGCCGGTTCACCCTCCGGGGTCAGGCGGAGGATCTTGCCGCCCAGCGACTTCCTGTCCTGGGCCAGGCCGCGGTCGCCGCTCTCGCCCGTGCCCGCGTACAGCATCCGGTCCGGGCCGAAGGCGATCCGGCCCCCGTTGTGGATGAACCCCTTGGGGATGCCCTTGAAGACCGTGTCCGGGGCGCCCAGTTGCTCACCGGCCGGCTTGCCCGCGTCGTACAGCATCCGGACGATGCGGTTGTCCGAGGCCGAGGTGAAGTAGGCGTAGATCATGTGGTCCGAGGCGAAGCCGGGGGAGAGGGCGATGCCGAGCAGCCCGCCCTCGCCCTCCGGCGCGACCCCGGAGACGGTGCCCACCAGGGTCTCGCGGCCCGTCTTCTCGTCGACGCGGGTGATCGTGCCGTCGTTCCGGGAGGAGACCAGCAGACCGCCGCCGGGGAGCGGGGCCAGGCCCCACGGCGTCTTCAGGCCCTCGGCGACGGTGCGCAGCACCTTCACGGAGCCCTTGGCCGGCGGCGCCGACTCGCTCGCCCGGCCGGACGGGGCGGTGGCCGTCGCCGTCCCCCTCGGCGCGGTGCTCCCGCCGCCACCGGGCAACCTCTCGCCGCCGGAGGAGCAGCCCGCCGTCATCAGGAGCGCGGTCGCGGCCAACACGGCCGTCACAACTCGGCGTTGCACGATCATGGTCCCTTCGCAGCGGCGGACGTACGACAGCTTCTCCCTCTCATACTCCGCCCGTCCCGCCCGGGTTCCCGCCCGGTGCGCACCGCATGCCGGACCGCTCAGTCCCAGGAGCCGCGCGCGGCCGGGAGCCGGGAGACCTCCGCCAGGTCCTCCGCGGTCAGGCGCAACGCGGCCGCCGCCGCGTTCTCCGCGGCCCAGCGCTCCCGCTTGGCGCCGGGCAGCGCGATCACCTGACGGCCCTGTGCCAGCACCCAGGCCAGCGCCACCTGCGCCGGGGTGACGTCCGTGCCGTGCCGGGCGGCGATGCGGCGCAGACCGGCGACGATCGGCTGGTTGGCCGCCATCATCTCGGCCGTGAAGCGGGGGTGCCGGGCGCGCACGTCGTCCGGTTCGAAGCCCTCGCCGGGCGTCAGCGTGCCGGTCAGGAAGCCGTTGCCCAGCGGCATCGCGGCCAGGAAGCCCACGCCCCGCGCCTCGCACCACGGCAGCAGCGTGTCCAGCGCCTCCGGCGACCACACCGACAGCTCCGCCTGCACCGCGCTCACCGGGAAGACCTGCTGCACCCGGTGCAGCTGACGCAGCGTGGTGTCGTGGACCCGGCCGCCCGAGCGGCGGCCGGCCCGCGCCCCCACCGCGCACAGGCCCAGCGCCCGCACCTTCCCGGCCCGCACCAGGTCGGCCATCGCGCCCCAGGTCTCCTCCACGGGGACTTCGGGATCGGCGCGGTGCAGCTGGTAGAGGTCGATCACATCCGTCTGCAGCCGCCGGAGCGATGCGTCGCAGGCCCGTTTCACATAGCCCGGGCGGCCGTTGGCCACGATGTGCTGCTCGCCAACGAGCAGCCCCGCCTTGGTCGAGACGAAGGCGTCGCGGCGCCGCTCCCTGAGCACCCGGCCCAGCAGCAGCTCGTTGGTGAACGGGCCGTACATGTCGGCCGTGTCCAGCAGGTTCGAGCCCGCGTCCAGCGCCCGGTGCACGGTTCTGAGCGACTCGTCGCCCCGCTGCCGGGAGCCGGTGTAGGCCCAGCTCATCGGCATGCACCCGAGTCCGACGGCCCCCACCGCGAGCGCACCCGCGCCGATCGTCCTGCGCTCCACCTGCTCGTGAACCTCCCTCGTCCGGTCCCCCAACCTAACGCCCCGCCTCCGTACGCCTGACATAGCCTCCTGCCATGACACAAGACGTGTGGCTTCCCATCGCGCCGGAGGAGATCGAGGGGCTTCCCCAGGGGCCCCGCTACCTGTTCTGGGACGGAGGCGACGACGGCGAATCGGAGTTTCCCGGCGATCCCGCCGACTGCGCGTTCTACGTCGTGCCGTACATGCGTCCGAGCACCGTCGGCCTGCGGCCGATGGCCCGCATGAGCACCGTCCGGGTCGTGCAGACGCTGTCGGCCGGCGTCGACCACGTGAGCCCGGGTCTGCGGCACCTGCCGCCGGGAGTCCGGCTGTGCAACGCGCGCGGGGTCCACGAGGCCAGCACGGCCGAACTGGCCCTGGCGCTCGTCCTCGCCTCCCTGCGGGGCATCCCCGACTTCGTCCGGGCGCAGGACCGGGGTGAGTGGCGCGGGGGCTTCCACCCCGCCCTCGCCGACAGGACCGCCCTGATCATCGGCTACGGCGCCATCGGCGCCGCCATCGAGGACCGGCTCGTGCCCTTCGAACTCGCGCGGGTGGCGCGCGTCGCGCGCTCAGGGCGCACAACGGCGCGCGGTCCCGTCCACGCGCTCACCGAGTTGCCCGCACTGCTTCCGAAAGCCGATGTCGTGATCCTCTCCACGCCGTTGACGGAGGCGACCAGGGGTCTGGTGAACGCGGACTTCCTGAGCCTGATGAAGGACGGGGCGCTGCTCGTCAACGTCTCCCGCGGCCCTGTCGTGGACACGAACGCGCTGCTCACCGAGGTGCAGAAGGGACGCATCACCGCCGCCCTCGACGTCACCGACCCCGAGCCGCTGCCGCCGGGGCACCCGCTGTGGACGGCGCCCGGTGTGCTCATCAGCCCGCACGTCGGCGGCCCCACCTCCGCCTTCCTGCCGCGCGCCAAACGGCTCTTGGTGGACCAGTTGCACCGATTCGTGAACCACGAGCCCCTGCGGAACGTGATCCTCACTACGGGGACCTGACACACTCCCGGCACCCTCCGCAATCTTTCGAGCGCGGAACGTGTTGACATCTTCGCTGGTCGTCACGGAGCGTAGAGAAGCTATGTCCCTGAGTGACGATCCTGGTGTATCGTCCCGACAGGGGCTGCGCCGCCGACCCGTTCGGCGCCGGGGATGGACAGATCGGACCTGTGAGGGGGGGCGACGGGCGATGCACGGCCTATGGACGAACGATCCGACGCGGCGGAGCCGCCGGCGGGGACCCTGGCGCACGACCGCGCGCAGACGCGGCCATCACACGAGCCATCACTGCCACCGCAAACCGACGGGCCGCGGCAGGCACGCGGCGCACCGGGACACCGGGGAGCCGGGAGCGGCACGCACCGGGAGGCCCCGGTGAACGCCCCGCCCGCCCTGACAGGCGCCCTCGACGGCGCGCCGCTCACCGCGCCCGCGCCGCCGGCCCCGGCGCCCGCCCGCCGGCCGTCCGCCGCCGAGGGCCCGCGGCTGGTGCCTCAGCTCGTCCTCGCCCTGGTCTGCGGGGCCTACGCGATCGGCTCCATGTTCGACTGGGGCTCGGAAAAACTCGCCCTGTTCATGGGTGACTTCGGGCTGAGCGCCGCGGCCGGCGCCGCCGCCGTCTCCTGCTTCCGCTACGCCCGCGCCCCCCGGATCCGGTTCCGGCCGGCCTGGCTGCTCTTCGCGCTCTCCTCCACCATGGCGTCCCTCGGCAACGCGGTCTGGGGGTGGTACGAGGTCGTCCTGGACCGGCCCGTGCCCAGCCCCAGCTACGCCGACCTGTTCTTCCTGTGCTTCGCGCCGCCGGCCATCGTGGGCCTGCTGGTCCTCGCCCAGCGGCCGGCGAACCGGGCCGGCTGGATCTGCCTGGCGCTGGACGCCTGGCTGATCGGCGGCTCGCTGCTCACCCTGTCCTGGAGCCTCGCGCTGGCCCAGGCCGCCCGGTTCGACGGGCCGAGCGTGGCGCACACCGCGCTGTCACTGGCGTACCCGCTGCTGGACATCGTGCTCGTGAGCATGGTGCTCGCGCTGCACTTCCGCCGCTCCCCGGGCAACCGCACGGCGGTCAACACCGCGATCGGCGCGCTCGCCCTGACGGTGATGTGCGACGCGCTGTTCACCTCGCCCCTGCTGCACAGCAGTTACCACTCCGGGCAGCTGCTGGACGCGGGCTGGTTCGCCGGTTCGCTGCTGCTCGCCTACGCCCCCTGGGCCGCACCCCACCGCACCGGGGCGCCGGACGGCGAACGGCGCGGGCCCGAAGGGCACTCCCGCGTGGTCCACGAGCACGTGCCGGGGCAGCGCGGCCCGGGCCAGCCGTACGTGCCACCGCCGCCGCCCGCGCAGGGCGGCGGCGACCACCCGCGGTACCTGCCCGGCCGGCCGATCACCGGCTCACTGGCCGCGCTCACGCCGTACCTGGCCGCCGCCGTGTGCACCCTCGGCATCCTGTACAACGTGCTCAACGGCCGACGGCCCGACCACGTCGTGCTGATCACGGCGGGCGCCGTCGTGCTGGCGCTCGTCATGCGGCAGGGCATCATGCTGCTGGACAACATCACCCTCACCCAGGAACTGGCGCAGAAGGAGAACCACTTCCGCTCCCTGGTGCAGGGCTCCAGCGACGTCATCATGATCGCCGCGCCCAACGGCATCCTGCGCTACGTCTCCCCGGCCGCCGCCGGGGTCTACGGACGGCCCGCCGAGGACCTGGTGGGCACCGAACTGGCCGCTCTGATCCACTCGGAGGACCTGGGCTGCGTGGTGCACGAGGTGCGCCGCTTCCTCGCCGCCAGCCCGCTCGACGAACCCACCACCCGCATCGAGTGCCGCTTCCGGTCGGGCGACGGAGGCTGGCTCAACGTCGAGTCCACGGTCAACCGCCACCACGGCGGTCTGATCTTCAACAGCCGCGACGTGACCGAAAGAGTGCGCCTCCAGGCCCAGTTGCAGCACAACGCCGAGCACGACCCGCTCACCGACCTGCCCAACCGCGCGCTGTTCACCCGGCGCGTCCAGCAGGCCCTCTCCGGCCGCCGCGCCACCGACCGGGGCGCCGCCCTGCGCGGCACCGCCGTGCTCTTCATCGACCTGGACGGCTTCAAGGCCGTCAACGACACGATCGGGCACCAGGCCGGGGACGAGCTGCTCGTCCAGGCCGCCCGCAGACTCCAGGACGCCGTACGGCAGGGGGACACCGCGTCCCGGCTGGGCGGCGACGAGTTCGCGGCCCTGATCGCCGGGGACGGCACCCGCGACCCGGCCGCCCGGGAGCGGAACATCCTGGAGCTCGCCGACCGCCTCAGGACCACGCTCTCCCAGCCCTACTGCATCGACGGCAACGATGTCCGGGTCAACGCCTCCATCGGCGTCGCCTTCGCCGAGCCGGGACTCGGCGCGGGCGAGCTGCTGCGCAACGCCGACCTCGCCATGTACCGCGCGAAATCCGCCGGGAAGGGCCGCGTCGAGCTGTACCGGCCGCAGATGCAGCAGGACGTCGTACGCAAGGCGGAGCTGGCCACCCGGCTGCGCGCCGCGCTGCACGACGGCGAGTTCGCGCTGCTGCACCAGCCGGTGGTCAGCCTCGGCAACGGCCGGATCACGGCGGTCTCCGCGCAGGCGCGCTGGCGCTCCTCGCAGGGGGTGCTGTTCACCCCGGCCGAGTTCCTGAGAGTGGCCGAGGACGGTGACAAGACCGCCGAGCTGGACCGCTGGATCCTGCGGGAGGCGGTGGACCGGGCCGCCGAGCGGGCCGCCGCCGGCCACGTCGTGCCGGTCGCCGTGCGGCTGAGCGCCCGGCGGCTGCTGGACCGCTCGATGCCGCTGGGCACCGTGGAGGCGCTGCTGACCCGGCACGGGCTGCCGCCCGGCGCGCTGATCCTTGAGCTGTCCGACACCGACCACCGGACCTCCCTCGAGG
Organism: Streptomyces sp. NPDC003720; assembly: GCF_042875075.1. Classification (NCBI taxonomy): domain Bacteria; kingdom Bacillati; phylum Actinomycetota; class Actinomycetes; order Kitasatosporales; family Streptomycetaceae; genus Streptomyces; species Streptomyces sp. NPDC003720. The sequence continues at coordinate 242,939 of NZ_JBIANZ010000011.1, read as the reverse complement.
AGCTGGAGCGGCGGCTGACCGCGCTCAGCCGGCTCGGCGTGCGGATCGCGCTCGACGGCTTCGGCAGCGGCCACGCGGCCATCACGGCCCTGCGGCGGCTGCCCGTGGACATCCTCAAGCTGGACCGCGGCCTGGTCGAGGGGGTCGTGGAGTCGGCTCGGCTGCACAAGATCACCAGCGGGCTGCTCCGCATCGCCTGCGACCTCGGGCTCCAGTCCGTGGCCGAGGGCGTGGATCTGCCGGAGCAGGTGACCGCGCTGCGCGCGATGGGCTGCACCCACGGCCAGGGCAGCGCGTTCGCGGGTCCGCTGGACGAGTACCGGCTGCGGAGGGCGCTCGGATCCGGCCACTATCCGGTGCCGCACACCCCGGTCGAACCGGCGTTCGCCGGCGGCACGGCCGGGGTGTCCACCGGAGGGGTGTCCGCCGTCATCGGAGGTGGCAGTGCCCGTCGCTCACATAGTGAGACGCCCGTCCCACCCACTTGACACGTGGTGCGTGCCGGGGGGAGGGTCAGTGCCATGCGCACCCGAATTCTCGTACTTGGACAGCGCGTCGGCTGAGCTGGGACCCACCGGAGGACGATCCGGAATCCCCAGCGACCTCCCCGGCGCGCTCCCCTCGCTTGCCTTCCGGCACGAGGGGTTTTTTGTTGCACGAGCGCCTTTCGTGCAGCGCTTCGACTCCGCCCAAACCTCGCATAAGACCTCAGCATCGAGAAGAGAATGCCGATGACCGAGCAGGCCACCGGGGCCCATCCGCAGCCCCGGCCCCGATCCGGAGGACCTCAGTCCGCCCCCGTCGAGCACGTCACGGGTGCGCAGTCCCTCATCCGCTCCCTCGAGGAGGTCGGCGCGGACACGGTATTCGGCATTCCGGGCGGGGCGATCCTGCCCGCGTACGACCCGCTGATGGACTCCACCCGGGTCCGTCACGTCCTGGTCCGGCACGAGCAGGGCGCCGGCCACGCGGCCACCGGCTACGCGCAGGCCACCGGCAAGGTCGGCGTCTGCATGGCCACCTCGGGTCCCGGCGCGACCAACCTGGTCACCCCGATCGCCGACGCGCACATGGACTCGGTGCCGCTCGTGGCGATCACCGGCCAGGTCGCGTCCAAGGCGATCGGCACGGACGCCTTCCAGGAGGCGGACATCGTCGGCATCACCATGCCGATCACCAAGCACAACTTCCTCGTCACCAAGGCCGAGGACATCCCCCGGACCATCGCGGAGGCCTTCCACATCGCCTCCACCGGCCGCCCCGGCCCGGTCCTGGTGGACATCGCCAAGGACGCCCTCCAGGCGAAGACCACCTTCTCCTGGCCGCCGGTCACGGACCTGCCCGGCTACCGCCCGGTGACCAAGCCGCACGCCAAGCAGATCCGCGAGGCCGCCAAGCTGATCACCACGGCGAAGCGCCCCGTCCTCTACGTCGGCGGCGGCGTCCTCAAGGCGCGGGCCACCGCCGAGCTGAAGGTCCTCGCCGAACTCACCGGAGCGCCCGTCACCACCACCCTGATGGCGCTCGGCGCGTTCCCCGACAGCCACCCGCTGCACGTGGGAATGCCGGGCATGCACGGTGCGGTCACCGCCGTCACCGCGCTGCAGAAGGCCGACCTGATCGTCGCCCTCGGAGCCCGCTTCGACGACCGCGTCACCGGCAAGCTGGACAGCTTCGCCCCGTACGCCAGGATCGTCCACGCCGACATCGACCCCGCCGAGATCGGCAAGAACCGCGCCGCCGACGTGCCGATCGTCGGCGACGCCCGCGAGGTCATCGCCGACCTGGTCCAGGCCGTGCAGAAGGAGCACAGCGAGGGCAACAAGGGCGACTACACCGCCTGGTGGAGCGACCTGAGCCGCTGGCGCGACACCTACCCGCTCGGCTACGACCAGCCCGAGGACGGCTCGCTGTCCCCGCAGGCGGTCATCGAGCGGATCGGGCAGCTCGCGCCCGAGGGCACGATCTTCGCCGCGGGCGTCGGCCAGCACCAGATGTGGTCCGCGCACTTCATCCAGTACGAGCGGCCCGCCACCTGGCTGAACTCCGGCGGCGCCGGAACCATGGGGTACGCGGTCCCGGCCGCCATGGGCGCCAAGGCCGGACAGCCCGAGCACACGGTGTGGGCGATCGACGGCGACGGCTGCTTCCAGATGACCAATCAGGAGCTGACCACCTGCGCCCTGAACAACATCCCGATCAAGGTCGCCGTCATCAACAACGGCGCCCTCGGGATGGTCCGCCAGTGGCAGACCCTGTTCTACAACCAGCGGTACTCCAACACCGTCCTGCACTCCGGTCCGCAGGACGTCAACCCGGAGGCCCGCGGCACCCGCGTCCCCGACTTCGTGAAGCTGTCGGAGGCGATGGGCTGTCACGCGATCCGCTGCGAGCGCCCGGAGGACCTGGACAAGGTCATCGAGGAGGCGAACTCCATCAACGACCGCCCGGTCGTCGTCGACTTCATCGTCCACGAGGACGCGATGGTGTGGCCGATGGTCGCCGCCGGCACCTCCAACGACGAGATCATGGCCGCCCGGGACGTCCGCCCGGACTTCGGCGACAGCGAAGACGACTGAGCCGGAAGAGCGAAGAGGAAGACCAGACATGTCCAAGCACACGCTCTCCGTCCTGGTGGAGAACACGCCCGGCATCCTCGCCCGGATCGCCGCCCTCTTCTCCCGTCGCGGCTTCAACATCGACTCGCTCGCCGTGGGAGTCACCGAGCACCCCGACATCTCCCGGATCACCATCGTGGTCAGCGTCGAGGAGTTCCCGCTGGAGCAGGTCACCAAGCAGCTCAACAAGCTCGTCAACGTGCTGAAGATCGTGGAGCTGGAGCCCGGGCAGGCCGTCCAGCGCGAACTCGTCCTGGTGAAGGTCCGCGCCGACAACGAGACCCGCTCCCAGATCGTGGAGATCGTCCAGCTCTTCCGCGCCAAGACCGTGGACGTCTCCCCGGAGGCCGTGACCATCGAGGCCACCGGGTCCAGCGACAAGCTGTCCGCCATGCTCAAGATGCTGGAGCCGTTCGGCATCAAGGAGCTGGTGCAGTCCGGCACGATCGCGATCGGCCGCGGCGCCCGTTCGATCACGGACCGGTCGCTTCGCGCTCTGGACCGATCCGCGTAAGGCTGGGTACGGGCGGCCGGCCCGCACCGGCCGCCCGTATGCCGAGACCCCGAAACTTCCTTCCCCCTCACCGGCATACGGTGGGAGCAGAAACTGCACACCAAGGAGAGAACCCAAAGTGGCCGAGCTGTTCTACGACGCTGACGCCGACCTGTCCATCATCCAGGGCCGCAAGGTCGCGGTCATCGGCTACGGCAGCCAGGGCCACGCCCACGCGCTGTCGCTGCGCGACTCCGGTGTCGACGTCCGTGTCGGTCTGCACGAGGGCTCCAAGTCCAAGGCCAAGGCCGAGGAGCAGGGCCTGCGCGTGGTGACTCCCGCCGAGGCCGCCGCCGAGGCCGACGTCATCATGATCCTCGTCCCGGACCCGATCCAGGGCCAGGTCTACGAGGAGTCCATCGCCCCGAACCTGAAGGACGGCGACGCGCTGTTCTTCGGCCACGGCTTCAACATCCGCTTCGGCTTCATCAAGCCCCCGGCCGGCGTGGACGTCTGCATGGTCGCCCCGAAGGGCCCGGGCCACCTGGTCCGCCGCCAGTACGAGGAGGGCCGCGGCGTTCCCTGCATCGCCGCCGTCGAGCAGGACGCCTCCGGCAACGCCTTCGCCCTCGCCCTGTCCTACGCCAAGGGCATCGGCGGCACCCGGGCCGGCGTCATCAAGACGACCTTCACCGAGGAGACCGAGACCGACCTGTTCGGCGAGCAGGCCGTCCTCTGCGGTGGCACCGCCGCGCTGGTGAAGGCGGGCTTCGAGACCCTGACCGAGGCGGGCTACCAGCCCGAGATCGCCTACTTCGAGTGCCTGCACGAGCTGAAGCTGATCGTGGACCTCATGTACGAGGGCGGCCTGGAGAAGATGCGCTGGTCCATCTCCGAGACCGCCGAGTGGGGCGACTACGTCACCGGCCCGCGCATCATCACCGACGCCACCAAGGCCGAGATGAAGAAGGTCCTCGCCGAGATCCAGGACGGCTCCTTCGCCAAGAACTGGATGGACGAGTACCACGGCGGTCTGAAGAAGTACAACGAGTACAAGCAGCAGGACTCCGAGCACCTGCTGGAGACCACCGGCAAGCAGCTCCGCAAGCTGATGAGCTGGGTGAACGAGGAGGCGTAAGCCCCACGTCAGGGGGTCGGGGCACACTGCTCCGGCCCCCTTTGTCCACCCCGTCCAGCCACGGACGGGTGATCCTTCCGCAGAGGCGCAAGACGGCCTCCGGCACGCCACTAGACTGCTGCACAACATACGCGTCAGGCCCACAGCGTCGTGCGTCTTCCGCGGCTAGCCCCCCTCCACCGCCAGCGGCCGTCGGGACGGCCGTCCGCATTGGACTTGTGAGGACTCACGTGAGCTCGAAACCCGTCGTACTCATCGCTGAAGAGCTGTCGCCCGCCACCGTCGACGCGCTTGGCCCGGACTTCGAGATCCGGCACTGCAACGGCGCGGACCGCGCCGAGCTGCTCCCCGCCATCGCCGACGTCGACGCGATCCTGATCCGGTCCGCCACCAAGGTCGACGCGGAGGCCGTCGCCGCCGCGAAGCAGCTCAAGGTCGTCGCGCGAGCCGGCGTCGGCCTGGACAACGTCGACGTCTCCGCCTCCACCAAGGCCGGCGTGATGGTCGTCAACGCCCCGACCTCCAACATCGTGACCGCCGCCGAGCTGGCCTGCGGCCTGCTCCTCGCCACCGCCCGCAACATCCCGCAGGCCAACGCCGCGCTGAAGAACGGCGAGTGGAAGCGCAGCAAGTACACCGGTGTCGAGCTGGCCGAGAAGACCCTCGGCGTCGTGGGCCTGGGCCGCATCGGCGCCCTCGTCGCCCAGCGCATGTCCGCCTTCGGCATGAAGGTCGTCGCCTACGACCCCTACGTGCAGCCCGCGCGGGCCGCGCAGATGGGCGTCAAGGTGCTGTCCCTCGACGAGCTGCTCGAGGTCTCCGACTTCATCACCGTCCACCTGCCGAAGACCCCCGAGACCCTCGGCCTCATCGGCGACGAGGCGCTGCGCAAGGTCAAGCCCAGCGTGCGCATCGTCAACGCGGCCCGCGGCGGCATCGTCGACGAGGCGGCGCTGTACGCGGCGCTCAAGGAGGGCCGGGTGGCCGGCGCCGGCCTCGACGTGTACGCGAAGGAGCCCTGCACGGACTCCCCGCTGTTCGAGCTGGACCAGGTCGTCTGCACCCCGCACCTCGGCGCGTCCACGGACGAGGCCCAGGAGAAGGCCGGCATCGCCGTCGCGAGGTCGGTGCGCCTGGCGCTCGCAGGCGAGCTGGTGCCGGACGCGGTGAACGTCCAGGGCGGCGTCATCGCCGAGGACGTCAAGCCGGGTCTGCCGCTCGCCGAGCGCCTGGGCCGCATCTTCACCGCCCTCGCGGGCGAGGTCGCGGTCCGCCTCGACGTCGAGGTGTACGGCGAGATCACCCAGCACGACGTGAAGGTGCTGGAGCTGTCCGCGCTCAAGGGCGTCTTCGAGGACGTCGTCGACGAGACGGTGTCGTACGTCAACGCCCCGCTGTTCGCGCAGGAGCGCGGTGTCGAGGTGCGCCTGACCACCAGCTCCGAGTCCGCCGAGCACCGCAACGTGGTGACCGTGCGCGGCACGCTGGCGGGCGGCGAGGAGGTGTCGGTCTCCGGCACGCTGGCCGGCCCGAAGCACCTGCAGAAGATCGTGGCGGTCGGCGACTACGACGTCGACCTCGCCCTCGCCGACCACATGGTCGTCCTGCGCTACGAGGACCGTCCGGGTGTCGTCGGCACCGTCGGCCGCATCCTCGGCGAGGCCGGCCTCAACATCGCCGGCATGCAGGTCGCCCGCGCGGCGGCGGGCGGCGAGGCGCTGGCCGTCCTGACCGTCGACGACACGGTGGCCGCCGGTGTGCTGGCCGAGGTCGCCGAGGAGATCGGGGCCACGTCGGCCCGCTCGGTGAACCTGGTCTGACCGGACCGCGACCGGGAAGCGCCGGACGGGTCGTGGACCCGTCCGGCGCTTCTTCGTGTCCGCCCCGCGCCTCAGGCCGCGGTCTCCATCTCGGCCGGGTCCGCCTGCGCGCGCCGCGTCCCGGTCCCGCGCAGCGTCACCGCGGCCGCCACGGCCGCGAGCACCAGCACCGCCGCCCCCGCGATCGCCGCCCCGTGCATCCCGGTGGTGAACGCCTCCCGGGCCGCGACCGCCAGGGCGTCACCCGTGCGCCCCGGCAGCCGGCCGGCGACCGCGAGCGCGCCGCCCAGGGTCTCGTGCGCCTCGGCCGGGGCCGCGGCCGGCATCTCGTGTCGGTAGAGCGCCGTGCCGATGGAGCCGAGGACCGCCATGCCCAGCGCGCCGCCGAACTCCTGGCCGGTCTCCAGCAGCGCCGATGCCGCGCCGGCCCGCTCCACCGGAGCCGTGCCCATCGCCAGGTCCGTCATCTGGGACATCACCATGACGATGCCGGACGCCAGCACGCCGCACGCGGCGAGGACGAGCCAGAGCGAGTCCGTGCCGGTCAGGGCCAGCATCCCGTAGCCGGCCGCCGCGACGGCGAAGCCGGCGGTGACCACGTGGGCGCGGTCGACGCCCCGCTGGACCAGGGCGGTCGCGGCGGGGGCCGCCAGGCCGATCGGCACCGACGGCAGCAGCGACCACAGGGCCGCCTCCATCGCGCTCTTGTCCAGCACCGACTGCAGGTACTGCGTGGTGAAGAACGCCGAACCCATCATCGCCAGCGCGGAGACGAGGTTCAGGACGACGGCGGGGGCGAAGCCGCGGCCCCGGAAGAGGGCCGGGGGGATCATCGGGGAGGCGGCGGTGCGCTGCCGGTGCACGAACAGCGCCGCGAACAGCAGGCCGACGGTGACCGGGACGACGTAGCGCGGGTGCCAGCCCTCGGACGGGATCTCCTTGAGGCCGTAGACCACCGGGAGCACCGCGGCCATCGACAGCGGCACGCTCAGCAGGTCGAAGCGCCCGGGCTCCGGGTTCCTCGACTCGGGCAGCAGCACCGGGCCGAGGAGCAGCAGCAGCGCCATAGCGGGCAGGTTGACCAGGAAGACCGAGCCCCACCAGAAGTACTGCACCAGGACGCCGCTGAGCACCGAACCGAGCGCGATGCCGCCGGTCATGACGCCCGACCAGATCCCAATAGCCTTCGCCCGCTCAGCGGGGTGGGTGAACATCGTGCGCAGCAGCGCCATGGTCGACGGCATCAGGGTCGCGCCGCCGACACCGAGCACGGCGCGGGCCGCGATCAGGGTCTCCGCGCTGTTCGCGTAGGCCGCCACCAGGGACGCGGCGCCGAAGGCGGCGGCGCCGGCCAGCAGCAGCCGGCGCCGGCCGACGCGGTCGCCCAGCGAGCCCATCGTCATCAGCAGGCCGGCTAGGACGAAGGCGTAGATGTCGAAGATCCACAGCTGCTGGGTGCCGCTCGGCCGCAGGTCCGCGCTGATCGCCGGGATGGCGAAGTACAGGACGGAGACGTCCATCGAGACCAGCAGCAGCGGCAGCATCAGCACGCACAGCGCGGTCCATTCGCGGCGGCCGGCCCGGCCGCCGGGGGAGTCGGTGCTCGTCGAGTTCGTCATGACGGTGACTGTACGGACGTCTTAAACGCTTGTCTAGAACGATTGTATAAGTCAGTTGTCTAGGACGGCCGTATGGATCCGGCGCTAGGCTTGCCCGCATGGGACACCGTGAGGATCTGCTGGAAGGCGCCAAGAGCTGCCTGCTGGAGAAGGGCTTCGCGCGCACCACGGCGCGCGACATCGTCAAGGCGTCGGGGACCAACCTGGCCTCGATCGGCTACCACTACGGCTCGAAGGACGCCCTGCTGGCCAAGGCGTACGTCGCGCTGGTGGAGGGGCTGTCCGGCGCGTTCGACGGAGGGGGCGCGGTGGAGCCGGAGGGCGCGCCCGGCTCCCTGGAGCGCTTCCGGTGGGTGTGGTCGAACATCGTCGCCACCATGCGCGAGCCCGGCTCGATGTGGCGGCTCAGCATGGAGATCGTGGTCATGGGCGACCAGTTGCCCGAGGTGCGCGACCATCTGGCGCTCGCCCAGCGGGAGGCCGGCCGCGGTCTCATCCCGATGCTCATGGGCGGCCGCGAGGAGGACGTGCCGGACGAGACGGCGGACACCCTCGGCCGGTTCTATCTGACCCTGATGACCGGGCTCATCGCCCAGTGGACCTTCGACCCGAAGACCGCGCCCGACGGGGACGCGCTGACCGAGGGCCTGCGCCTGATCGTGGCGGCCGCGAGCCGCTGACCCCCGGCCCGGTCCGCGCTGACCCCGGCGCGGTCCGCCGGTCAGCTCAGCCGCGCCCGCTTCAGCGCCATGTGCAGCAGCAGCCGGTCCTCGCCGTCGTCCAGGTCGAGGCCGGTGAGCTGCTCGACGCGGGAGAGGCGGTAGTAGAGGGTCTGCCGGTGGACGCCCAGCTCGGCCGCCGTGCGGCCGGCCTGCCCCGCGCAGTCGAGGTAGACCTCGGCGGTGCGGGCCAGCTCCCGGTGGGCCGGGGCCAGCAGCGGGCCGACCGCTGGGTCGTGGGCGGTCTGCGGCGGCAGCGCGGTCAGCAGCCGGTACGGCCCGACCCGGCCCCACTCGGCGACCGGCCCGAACCGCGGCTCGGCCAGCGCCGCCCGCGCCGCGGCGGACGCCTCCTGCCAGACGTCGCCCAGCTCGGCGAGCCCGACACGGGGCTCGCCGACCCCGGCGGCCGCGGCATCCCTGGTCCGCCGCGCGCCGCGCGTCCCCGCGGACTCCTTCAGCACCCGGGACGCCGCCGTCAGGGCCGGGGCCGCCACGTCCGCCGAACGGAGCCGCACCAGCACCGCAAGGCTCTGCTCCGCGGCCCCCCACGGGACCGTGCACAACGCCGTGGCGTGCGGGACGGTGCGGACGGACGGCGCGTCGTCCGGGTCGGCCGACGGCCAGGGGGCGACGCAGACCAGCGTGTGCGGACCGTCCGCGCGCGTCCCGAGGGCGGTGCGCAGTTCGGCCACCGCCATGTCCTGCTGCCAGCCGCGTTCCGCGGTCAGCACCGCCCGCAGCTCCCGGCCCAGACCCGCTCCGGCCCGCTGCTCGTCCGCGAGCAGGGCGCCGATCCGGCCCGTCACCTGCATGGCGGCGGCCAGTTGCGCCTCCGACGGGCCCGGGTCGTCGTCCAGCAGCCAGACGTAGCCGAGGACCACACCGCGATGGCGCACCGGCAGGCAGATGCGGCCGCGGTACACGCCGGCCTCCGGGGTCGGCGGGATGCGCACCGGTCCGGTCGCGCGGGTGATGCCGAAGCCCTCGAACCACTCCCGCACCGCCGCGGTGGAGCGCCGGGTCAGGATCGAGCGGGTGCGCACCGGGTCCAGGGCCGACGGGTCCAGGTCGCCCTCGCTGTCGTACGCACCGAAGGCGATCAGCTCGAAGTCCCGGTTCTCCAAGGTCGCCGGGACCCCCAGCAGCTCCGAGATCTCGTCCACCAGCTCCTGGTAGTCAGCCTTGTAGTCCGACGTCACCCCCGCATTCTCCCGCATCCTCCCGCGCTCTTCATACATCTGTCTGAGATCGCGGCCACGGATGCGTGACAGCTGTCGATGGCCGACGATCGGAGAAATCCATAGGTTTCACGGTGGTTCTCCGTGCCGCACCCGAATCGTCGGGCCCGGCCCGTCTTCGGTGTTTCTGTAGTGGAGGTGCCCCGTGCTGGGTCCCGTGATTCTCGCCGCGTCGCGCAGCGACCGGATGCGACGCCTGATCTCGGCGGCCCCCGTGACCAAGCAGGTCGTGGACCGCTTCATCCCCGGCGAGAGCGTGGCCGACATCGTCCCGATCATCCGGGACCTGACGGCCAAGGGCCTTGAGCTGACGATGGACGTCGTCGGCGAGGACATCACCACCCCCGAGCAGGCCTCCGCCGCCCGGGACGCCTACCTGGAGCTGGTCGCACGGCTCGAGGAGCTGGAGCTCGGCGACAAGGTCGAGATGTCCGTCAAGCTGTCCATGTTCGGACAGGCCCTCCCGTCGCCCGCCACCGCCCTGACCGATGGGCCCTCCGGGCCCGCCCCCGCATTCCAGGGCGGCCACGAGCTCGCCCTCGCCAACGTCCGCCCGGTCGTCGAGGCCGCCGCGGCCATCGGCACCACCGTCACGCTCGACGCCGAGGACCACACCACCCTGGACTCGATGTTCGCCATCCACGAGGAGCTGCGGAAGGACTTCCCGCAGACCGGCTGCGTCATCCAGGCCTACCTCTTCCGCACCGAGGCCGACGCCCGCCGCCTCGCGGAGGCCGGCAGCCGGGTGCGCCTGGTGAAGGGCGCTTACAAGGAGCCCGCCGAGGTCGCCCACCAGCAGAAGCACGAGATCGACAAGGCGTACGTGCGTATCCTGAAGACGCTGATGGAGGGCGAGGGCTACCCGATGATCGGGTCCCACGACCCGCGCCTGATCTCCATAGCCCAGGAGCTGGCCCACCAGGCCGGCCGCAAGCTGGACGAGTACGAGTTCCAGATGCTGTACGGCATCCGCGGCGACGAGCACCTGCGGCTGGCCGCCGAGGGCCACCGCATGCGCGTCTACACCGCCTACGGCACCGACTGGTACGGCTACTTCATGCGCCGTCTCGCGGAGAAGCCGGCGAACCTGCGCTTCTTCCTGCGCAGCATGGTCAGCAAGGGCTGAGCCCGAACACCCGCTCACGCACAAGGAGTCAAGGAACCCATGGACGCTGTGACCCAGGTCCCCACCCCGGTCAACGAGCCGGTGCACGGCTACGCCCCCGGCTCGCCCGAGCGCTCCCGCCTGGAGGTCAAGCTCAAGGAGCTGGCCGAGAACCCGATCGAGCTGCCGATGACCATCGGCGGCGAGAAGCGCCTCGGCGGCGGTGAGCCCTTCCAGGTCGTCCAGCCGCACAACCACAAGGCCGTCATCGGCACCGGCCGGCACGCCACCCAGCAGGACGCCCGGGACGCCGTCGACGCCGCCCTCGCCGCCGCCCCGGCCTGGCGCGCCATGTCCTTCGACGACCGCGCCGCGATCATCCTGCGCGCCGCCGAGCTGCTGTCCGGCCCCTGGCGCGAGACCATCGCCGCCTCCACCATGCTCGGCCAGTCCAAGACCGCCCAGCAGGCCGAGATCGACAGCCCCTGCGAGCTCGTCGACTTCTGGCGCTTCAACGTCCACTACGCCCGCCAGATCCTCGCCGAGCAGCCCCCGGCGAACTCCCCGGGCGTCTGGAACCGCATGGACCACCGCCCGCTGGAGGGCTTCGTCTACGCGATCACGCCGTTCAACTTCAGTGCCATCGCCGCGAACCTGCCCACCGCCCCCGCGCTCATGGGCAACGTCGTGGTGTGGAAGCCGTCCCCGACGCAGACCCACGCCGCCGTGCTGCTCATGCAGCTCCTGGAGGAGGCGGGCCTGCCCAAGGGCGTCATCAACCTCGTCACCGGCGACGGCATCGAGGTCTCCAAGGTCGCCCTGGAGCACCGGGACCTCGCGGGCATCCACTTCACCGGTTCGACCAAGACCTTCCAGTACCTGTGGAAGACGGTCGGCAACAACATCGAGAAGTACCGCTCCTACCCGCGTCTGGTCGGCGAGACCGGCGGCAAGGACTTCGTGGTCGCCCACCCGAGCGCCGACCGCGCGATCCTGAAGACCGCCCTGACCCGCGGCGCCTTCGAGTACCAGGGCCAGAAGTGCTCGGCGACCTCCCGCGCCTACATCCCGGCGTCCATCTGGAACTCCGGTTTCAAGGAGGAGTTCGCGGCCGAGGTCGACGGCCTCGCCATGGGTGACGTCACCGACCTGTCGAACTTCATCGGCGCCGTCATCGACGAGCGGTCCTTCGCCAAGAACAAGGCCGCCATCGACCGCGCCAAGGCGGACGAGACCTGCACGATCGTCGCGGGCGGCACCTACGACGACTCGGTCGGCTACTTCGTCCGCCCGACCGTCGTCGAGTGCACCGACCCGGAGAACGAGGTCTTCACCACCGAGTACTTCGGCCCGTTCCTCGCCGTGTACGTCTACGAGGACGACCGGTACGACGAGATGCTGACCCAGATGGAGTCGGTCTCCGACTACGCCCTCACCGGCTCGGTCATCGCCAACGACCGCGCCGCGGCGGCGTACACCATGGAGAAGCTCCGCTTCGCCGCGGGCAACTTCTACATCAACGACAAGTCGACCGGCGCCGTGGTCGGCCAGCAGCCCTTCGGCGGCGGCCGCGCCTCCGGCACCAACGACAAGGCGGGCGCCCCGCAGAACCTGATGCGCTGGACCCTGACCCGCGCCATCAAGGAGACCCTGGTCCCGCCGACCGACTACTCCTACCCGCACATGGGCTGACCTCCGCCCGCCCCGTGAACTCGGGCCGGGAAGCCTGACCCCCGAGCAGGCTTCCCGGCCCGTTGCCAATTCCGGCCCTGCCACAATGCGTTCATGACGGTGACGGCGGACGACGGGGTGCGGCTGTGGGCGGAGCGGTCGGGCGGCGCCGGTGACCCGCTGGTGCTGTGCCACGGCGGGCCGGGCCTGTGGGACATGTTCGGCGACCTCGCCGCACTGCTCGCGGACGTCACCCCGGTGGTCCGCTGGGACCAGCGCGGCTGCGGCCGCTCGGAGCGCTGCGACGGCCCCTGGACCAGCGCCCGGTTCGTCGCCGACCTCGACGCCGTACGGCGGCACTTCGGCCTGGAGCGGATGGCGCTGCTCGGCCACTCCTGGGGCGCCCAGCTCGGCCTGAGCTACGCGCTGGCGCACCCGGACCGGGTGAGCGCGCTGGTGTACGTCTCGGGCACCGGCATCGGCCCGGACGCCGACTGGCGCCCCGGGTACAAGGAGAACTTCCTCGCCCGCCTCGCCGACCACCCCGAACGCCTCGCCCGCTGGCGGGAGCTGTCCGGCGTCGCCGAGCGCACGCCGGACGCGGAGCGGGAGCGGGCCGTGCTGCACTGGTCCGTGGAGTTCGAGGACCGGGACCGGGCCCTGGAGCCGGCCGGGCGCATGGCCGAGCCGTGGTTCGGCGTCAACTCCGAGTGCGCCGGCGCCCTCAACGCGGAACGCGAGCGCACCTGGGGGACCCCCGCGCTGCACGCCGCCTGCCGGGACCTCGGGGTGCCGGTGCTGATCGTCGACGGCGCCCATGACATCCGCCCCCGGAGCGCCGTCGACTCCCTCGCCGTCTCGCTGCCGCACGTCCGCCGGGTCACCCTTCCGCGGGCGGGGCACATGCCGTGGGTGGACGATCCCGAGGGCTTCCGCGAACTGCTCAGCCGGTGGGCAGGTGACGGCCGAGGAAGTCCCGCATGAGCGCGGCGATCGTGTCCGCGTGCGTCTCCAGGGCGAAGTGCCCGGCGGGCAGCAGGTGCACCTCGGCCTCCGGCAGGTCCCGCTGGAAGGCGAGCGCGCCGGCCGGCACGAAGATCTCGTCGTGTCCGCCCCAGACCGCGAGCAGCGGGACCCGGCTGGTCCGGAAGTAGTCGTGGAAGGCCGGGTAGAGGGCGAAGTTGGCGCCGTAGTCGGAGATCAGGTCGAGCTGGATCTCCGACTGGCCGGGGCGGCCCAGCAGCGCCGCGTCGTGCTCGTAGGCGTCCGGGCTGACCAGTGAGGGGTCCGGAACGCCGTGCAGGTACTGCCACTTGACGCCCTCGGGGGAGTAGATCTCGCGTACCGGTGCCTCCGTCCGGGGCGTCCGCTTCTCGATCAGGGCGAGCACGGGCGCCCAGGCCTCCTCGCCGAGCCCCTCTTCGTAGGCGTTGCCGTTCTGCGTGACGATCGCGGTCACCCGGTCGGGGTGCGCGAGGGCCAGGCGCAGGCCGATCGGGGCGCCGTAGTCCTGGATGTAGAGGGCGTACCGCTCCAGCCCGAGCCGCTGAGTGAACTCGTCGGTGACGGCGGCGAGTTCGGCGAAGGTGTACGAGAACTCCGCCGGACCGGGCGCCGCCGACCGGCCGAAGCCGATGTGGTCGGGGGCGATCACCCGGTACCGGTCCGCGAGCAGCGGGATCAGGTCGCGGAACATGTGCGAGCTGCTCGGGAAGCCGTGCAGGAGCAGCAGCACCGGGGCGTCGGAGGGGCCCGCCTCGCGGTAGTACACCTCGAGACCGCGGACGGTGACGGTGCGGTGGTGGACCCGGTGAGTGGACATGGGTGCAGTCCAGCACGCGTCTGTCTAACCTGTCAAGAATAATTTGACGGTTAGGTCGAACCGGCGGGGGCGATACTGGGGTCATGACGCCTCGCCTGCGCACCGCCCACACCTCCGCCTTGACGCCCGCCGAACTCCGCTGCGTGCGGGCCCTGTTGGACGAGGCCTTCGACGGCGACTTCAGCGACGAGGACTGGGACCACGGACTCGGCGGCATGCACGCCCTCGTCCACGACGGCGCCGGGCTCGCCGCGCACGGCTCGGTCGTGATGCGGCGGACGCTGCACCGCGGCCACTGGCTGCGCACCGGATACGTGGAGGCCGTCGCCGTGCGCGCCGACGTGCGCCGGACCGGGCTGGGCGGGCGGGTGATGTCGGCCCTGGAGCACGTCGTCGACCGGGCCTACGACCTCGGCGCGCTCTGCGCGAGCGAGGACGGCGCCCCGCTGTACACGGCCCGGGGCTGGCGGCGGTGGGGCGGGCGCGTGTGCGCCCTCTCGCCCTCCGGCGTCGTCCGCCTGCCCGAGGAGGAGGGGAACGTCCTCCTCCGGCCCGTCCGCACCGGGCGGCCGCTCGACCCCGGGCACGACCTGGTCTTCGACTGGCGGGACGGCGACGTCGTCTGATCCCGCCCTCGCAGGATCGCTCGGAGCCTCCGTCCGCCGCGCCCTCCCCTCGGACAAGGCGCAGGTCGTGGCCGTGTGACGGGATCCGCCGTCTCAGATAGTAGGAAGTCCGAGTAATTGTGCAGACAGGCGCGGCGGGCTCGCTTAGTTTTGTAGGAGTCGAACGTCTCGCTCGATCCAGCGAGCGGCGGTCGTGAGCCGGGCCCCGTGCAGGCAACCCCTGCGGCACCGCTCCCCGCCCTCAGGGGCCCCCGCCCGTGCCCATCAGGCAGTGGGGGAGTCTCGCAACCCCCTTGCCGTACTCCGGTTTCCCGAAGGAGTCGATTCACCATGGCCGAGACGACCAGCCGCCGCCGAGTCCGCCACGTTTCCCGCTCGACCGAGTCCGAGCGCAAGAACGCCGCCGCCGCACTCCAGCGCGCCCTCGACCGCCGGGACAACGGCGGCGAGACCGGCCACTGAGCCGCCACCGATCCGGGAGCCGCATCCCCTCCGCGGCGCGGCCCCGCCGTCGCGCCGCGCCGCTGGAGGCGGCCGGCGGCTCTCATGTCCGCATCGCGGACAGGGCATGTCATCCTCTGGGACGAGGAGTAGGGTGCCGACATGTCTCGCAGCATCAATCTCGCAGTGATCCCCGGTGACGGCATCGGCCAGGAGGTCGTGGCCGAGGGTCTGAAGGTCCTCTCCGCCGTCCTGCCGCAGGATGTGAAGCTGGAGACCAAGGAGTACGACTTCGGCGCCAAGCGCTACCACGCCACCGGTGAGACCCTCACCGACGCCGACCTCGACGCCCTCAAGCAGCACGACGCCATCCTGCTCGGCGCCATCGGCGACCCGTCGGTCCCCTCCGGCGTCCTGGAGCGCGGCTTCCTGCTCAAGCTCCGCTTCGCCTTCGACCACCACGTCAACCTGCGCCCGTCGAAGCTGCTGCCCGGCGTCTCCACCCCGCTGGCCGGCCAGCCGGAGATCGACTTCGTGGTCGTCCGCGAGGGCACCGAGGGCCCCTACACGGGCAACGGCGGCACCATCCGCAAGGGCACCGAGCACGAGGTCGCCACCGAGGTCTCCGTCAACACGGCCTACGGTGTCGAGCGCGTGGTCCGCGACGCCTTCGCCCGCGCCCAGGCCCGCCCGCGCAAGAAGCTCACGCTGGTCCACAAGAACAACGTGCTGACCTTCGCCGGGCACCTGTGGACGAACGTCTTCAACAAGGTGGCCGCGGAGTACCCCGAGGTCACCACCGACTACATCCACGTGGACGCGGCGACCATCTACCTGGTCACCGACCCCGCCCGCTTCGACGTGATCGTCACCGACAACCTCTTCGGCGACATCATCACCGACCTCGCCGCGGCCGTCTCCGGCGGCATCGGCGTGGCCGCCTCGGGCAACATCAACCCCGGCCGCGAGTTCCCGTCCATGTTCGAGCCGGTCCACGGCTCGGCCCCGGACATCGCGGGCCAGGGCAAGGCCGACCCCAGCGCCACGGTCCTCTCCGTCGCGCTGCTGCTGCGCCACCTCGGCCACGACGCCGAGGCCGACCGCATCGACGCCGCGGTCGCCGCCGACCTCACCGAGCGGGTGGGCAAGCCCGCCCGCAGCACCTCCGAGATCGGCGACGCCCTCGCCGTACGCGTAGCCGGCTGACCCGCCGCGCCACGCTCAAGCCGTCGGGTCGCACACGCACCCGGCGGCTTCTTTTGTGCCTCGCCGGGTGCCACCATCAACCACTGGGCCGCTCTCACCCCGATTCCGTCCGCCGTGGTCCGCGCGCGATAATCGAACGCGGAGCCGCGACATGAGGGAAAGCTCGGATGTCCTAGCACCGGCCACCGGCCGGTGCGGGGCGTGAGCGCGGCCCGGTCACTACTCACCGGTGAAGGACACCCACTCATGACGACGCCCACGATCGAGCTCAAGCCCTCCGCCCACCCGCTCGCCGCCGCGGAGCGCGAGGCGATCCTGGCCAGCCCCGGATTCGGCCGCCACTTCACCGACCACATGGTGACGATCAAGTGGACCGAGGGGCGCGGCTGGCACGACGGCCAGCTCGTTCCGTACGCGCCGATCCCCCTCGACCCGGCCACCAACGTCCTGCACTACGCCCAGGAGATCTTCGAGGGCCTGAAGGCCTACCGCCAGCCCGACGGCTCGGTCGCCACCTTCCGCCCGGACCAGAACGCCAAGCGCTTCCAGCGTTCCGCGCGCCGTCTCGCCATGCCGGAGCTGCCGGTCGAGACGTTCGTCGAGGCCTGCGACCTCCTGGTCCAGCAGGACAAGGACTGGGTGCCCGCGCACGGTGGCGAGGAGTCCCTCTACCTGCGCCCGTTCATGATCGCCACCGAGGTCGGCCTGGGCGTCAAGCCCGCCAACGAGTACCTGTTCATCGTGATCGCCTCCCCGGCCGGCGCGTACTTCCCGGGCGGGGTCCGGCCGGTGTCGATCTGGGTCTCCGAGGACCGCGTCCGCGCCGTCCCCGGCGGCATGGGCGACGCCAAGACCGGCGGCAACTACGCCGCGTCTCTGCTCGCCCAGGCCGAGGCCGCCGCCAAGGGCTGCGACCAGGTCTGCTACCTCGACGCCGTGGACCACAAGTGGGTCGAGGAACTGGGCGGCATGAACCTGTACTTCGTGTACGGCGACAAGATCGTCACGCCCACCCTGACCGGTTCCATCCTGGAGGGCGTCACCCGTGACTCCCTGCTCGCCGTCGCCCGCGACCTCGGCTACACGTCCGAGGAGGGCCGGGTCTCGGTCGAGCAGTGGCAGCGCGACTCCGAGAACGGCACCCTCACCGAGGTCTTCGCCTGCGGCACCGCGGCCGTGATCACCCCGGTCGGCACCGTCAAGCGGGCCGGCGCCGAGTGGCAGCAGAGCGGTGGCGAGCCCGGCGAGGTCACCGTCCGCCTGCGCCAGGCCCTCCTGGACATCCAGCGCGGCAAGGCCGAGGACCGGCACGGCTGGATGCACAAGCTGGGCTGACGCCCGGCCGGCACGCTCAGGGGCCGCCCCGGACCACGCGTCCGGGGCGGCCCCATGTGCGTTCGGAGACGCTTCGCCCCGGACTCATCTCAGACGGTTTAGAGCAACGCTCAATGTGACATTCGGCGAGCCGAACCGGCCAGCACACCTCTTGCTTCCGGACTGCGTTTAGAGTGATGCTCTAAACGTCGGACGACAAGGAGGTGCCGTGCCGTGAGACTGACTCCCACCGAGCGGGACCGGCTGCTGCTCTTCGGGGCCGCCGAACTGGCCCGGGCCCGCCGGGCGCGCGGTCTCCGGCTGAACGTGCCGGAGGTCACCGCGCTGATCGCGGACACGGTCTGCGAGGCGGCCCGCGACGGCCGGCGGCTCGCCGAGGCCGTCGAGGCGGCCCGCTCGGTGCTCGGCCCCGAGGACGTGCTGCCGGGCGTCGCCGACGTCGTCACCGAGGTGATGGTCGAGGCCGTCTTCGACGACGGCTCCCGGCTCGCGGTGGTCTCCGACCCCATCGGCGGCGGACCGGGGGAGCGGGCGCCGGGTGCGCTGCTGCCCGGTCCCGAGCACGCCGACCCCGCGCCGGCCGTCCGGCTCCGGGTCACCAACACCGCGTCCGTGCCGGTCTCGGTCACCTCCCACTTCCACTTCTTCGAGGCCAACCCGCGGCTCGACTTCGACCGCGCGAGCTCCTACGGCATGCGCCTCGCCGTGCCCGCCGGCTCCTCGGTGCGGTTCGGGCCGGGGGAGAGCGAGGAGGTCGGCCTGGTGCCGATCGGCGGCGAGCGGATCGCGATCGGCTTCGCCGGCCTGGTCGACGGCCCGCTGGACGCGCCCGGCGCGCGGCGGGAGGCGCTGCGCAGGGCCGCGGCCTGCGGATACCTCGGAGTCGCTGAGCAGGACGCAGAGGACGGAGGCGAGGAGCGATGAGCCGCTCGAAGGGACGCGAGGTGAGCCGGTCGATCCACGTCGACCCCCATGCCTACGCGGCGACCCACGGACCCCGGGCGGGTGACCGCGTCCGCCTGGGCGACTCCGGGCTGACCGTCCGGATCGAGTCGGACGCCCAGCGCTACGGCGACGAGTTCCTCGCCGGGTTCGGCAAGACGGCGCGCGACGGGCTGCACCTGAAGGCCGCCGCCGTCCGTGACACCTGCGACGTCGTGATCAGCAACGTCGTCGTGATCGACGCGGTCCAGGGCATCCGCAAGGTGTCCATCGGCATCCGCGAGGGGCGCATCCACGCGATCGGCCGGGCCGGCAACCCCGACACCCTGGACGGCGTCGACGTCGTCGTCGGCACCGGCACGTCCATCGTGTCCGGGGAGGGGCTGATCGCCACCGCCGGCGCCGTCGACACCCATGTGCACCTGCTGTCGCCGCGGATCATGGAGGCCTCCCTCGCCTCCGGCGTGACCACGATCATCGGGCAGGAGTTCGGCCCGGTGTGGGGCGTGGGCGTCAACTCGCCCTGGGCGCTGCGGCACGCGTTCGGCGCCTTCGACGCCTGGCCGGTCAACATCGGCTTCCTCGGCCGGGGTTCGTCGTCCCACGAGGCGCCGCTGGTCGAGGCGCTCGCCGAGGGCGGGGCGAGCGGCTTCAAGGTGCACGAGGACATGGGCGCGCACACGCGCGCGCTCGACACGGCCCTGCGGGTGGCCGAGGAGCACGACGTCCAGGTCGCCCTGCACAGCGACGGCCTGAACGAGTGCCTGTCCGTGGAGGACACCCTCAGGGTGCTGGAGGGCCGTACGATCCACGCCTTCCACATCGAGGGCTGCGGCGGCGGCCACGTGCCGAACGTGCTCAAGATGGCCGGCGTCCCGAACGTCATCGGCTCCTCCACCAACCCCACCCTGCCCTTCGGCCGGGACGCGGTCGCCGAGCACTACGGCATGATCGTCTCCGTCCACGACCTGAAGACCGACCTGCCCGGCGACGCCGCCATGGCCCGCGACCGCATCCGGGCCGGCACGATGGGCGCCGAGGACGTCCTGCACGACCTGGGCGCGATCGGCATCACCTCGTCCGACGCGCAGGGCATGGGCCGCGCCGGCGAGACGGTCCGCCGCACCTTCGCCATGGCCGGCAAGATGAAGGCCGAGCTGGGCCCGCTGGAGGGCGACGGCGAGGGCGACGACAACGCCCGCGTCCTGCGCTACATCGCCAAGCTGACCATCAACCCCGCCATCGCGCACGGCCTCTCCCACGAGGTCGGCTCGATCGAGACGGGCAAGCTCGCCGACATCGTGCTGTGGCGCCCGGAGTACTTCGGCGCCAAGCCGCAGCTCGTCCTCAAGTCCGGCTTCCCGGCCTACGGCGTGACCGGCGACCCCAACGCGGCCACCGACACCTGCGAACCCCTGGTGCTGGGGCCGCAGTTCGGCGCGTACGGCGCCACCGCGGCCGACCTCTCGGTGGCCTTCGTCGCCCGCGCCGCCGCCGAGCAGGGGAGCGACACGATGCCCACCCGGCGCCGCCGGGTCGCGGTCCGCGGCACCCGCGGCATCGGCCCGGCCGACCTGCGGCTCAACTCCCGTACCGGGGCGGTCGACGTGGACGGGCGCACCGGCCTGGTCACCCTCGACGGCGACCCGCTGCGTTCCGAACCCGCCGAGTCCGTGTCCCTCAACCGGCTCTACTTCCTCTGATCCAAGGACCTGCCCATGACCTACCGCATGCCCCCCGAGTGGGCCCCGCACGAGCGCACCTGGATGGCCTGGCCGGGGCCCAACCCGACCTTCGCCGACGACGAGGAGCTGGCCGCGGCCCGCGCCGCCTGGGCGGACGTGGCCCGCGCCGTGCGCCGCTTCGAGCCGGTGACGATGGTGCACGGCCCCGGTCAGGGCGAGTCGGCGCGCGCGCTGCTCGGCCCGGACGTCGAGCTGGTGGAGCGGGAGCTGGACGACGCGTGGATGCGCGACATCGGCCCGACCTTCGTGCTCGACGAGCAGGGCAGGACGGCCGCCGTGGACTGGGTGTTCAACGGCTGGGGCGGCCAGGACTGGGCCCGCTGGGAGCACGACTCCAAGATCGCCCGCCAGGTCGCGGACCTGGCCGGGGTGCCCGTGCTGAGCAGCGGACTCGTCAACGAGGGCGGCGCGATCCACGTCGACGGCGAGGGCACGGTGCTGCTCACCGAGACGGTCCAGCTCGGGGCCGGCCGCAACCCCGGCTGGAGCCGCGAGCGGGTGGAGGCGGAGATCCACGCCAGGCTCGGCACCAGCAAGGCGATCTGGCTCCCGCACGGCCTGTCCGGCGACTACGGCAGGTACGGCACCCAGGGCCACGTCGACATCGTCGCGGCCTTCGCCCGCCCCGGCACGGTCCTCGTCCACACCCAGCGGGACCCCGCCCACCCGGACCACGCGCGCTCGCTGACGTACCTGGAGATCCTGCGCGCCGAGACCGACGCCCAAGGGCGCCCGCTGGAGGTCGTCGAGGTGCCGGCCCCCACCGTCCTGAAGGACGAGGAGGGCGACTGGGTCGACTACTCCTACATCAACCACTACCTGTGCAACGGCGGCGTCGTGCTCTGCGCCTTCGACGACCCGAACGACGAGGTGGCGGCGGGCGTCTTCCGCCGTCTCTTCCCCGGTCGGGAGGTGACGCAGGTGGACGCCCGTACGATCTTCGCCGGCGGTGGAGGCATCCACTGCATCACCCAGCAGCAGCCGAAGAGCTAGGAGCAGCCGATGGCCGGTGCGCGCAGGAACGCGCCGCCGCGCGAGGACGTCCTCGCCGCCGCCATGGACATGATCGCCGAGCGCGGTCTGGAGAAGCTCACCATGGCGGCGCTCGGCCGTGAGGTCGGGATGAGCAGCGGCCATCTGCTGTACTACTTCCGCTCCAAGGACGAGCTGCTGCTGCGCACCCTGGAGTGGAGCGAGGGCCGGCTCGGCGCCGAGCGCGGCCGGCTGCTCACCCGTGCGGGCTCCGCCCGCGAGCGGCTGGAGGCCTACGTCGGCCTGTACGTCCCGGACGGGCACCGCGACCCGCACTGGACCCTGTGGCTGGAGGTCTGGAACCGCTCGCAGAACGCCGCCGAGGAGGCCCGGGAGCGACAGGCCGCCATCGAGGGCGCCTGGCACCGCGACCTGGTCGCGCTGATCGCCGAGGGCGTCTCGCGCGGCGAGTTCCGGCCGGTCGACGCGGACCGCTTCGCCACCCGGCTGCGCGCCCTGCTCGACGGTTTCTCCATCCACGTCGCCATCGGCCTGCGCGGCACGGACCGCGAGCAGGTGATCGCCCATGTGCGGGACTTCCTCGCCGAGTCGCTGCACGCACCGCGGGAGCGGGACGACTGACGTCCGGGGCGGGCCGGGCGGCACCCGTCCACCGCGGCGACCGGATGCTGAGACACCCGGCCGGGCGGGGCCGGGACTGTGCGAAACTTCCTCCGTGCCCTCGTTCGCCATGATTATCGGCAGCAGGCGCGCCGGTCCGCAGTGACCATCTCGTACTACCAGGTGCGGGTGGCCATCGTCGTCTCAGACCCGCGCGCAGACCTCTCGCACCCGCGAGGGGTCTTTTCGTTTTCCGGCTCACCCACGGCCGGGAGGCGGGGCGCGAGGAGTATCGCAGGGGCGGTGGAGCCGGACATTCCGGTAAGACCGAAGATTCACAATCAGGAGCCTTGAACTCATGACCGAGACGGTAACCAGCGAGCTCGACGACTCGTTCCACGTCTTCGACACCACGCTGCGCGACGGCGCGCAGCGCGAGGGCATCAATCTCACGGTCGCGGACAAGCTCGCCATCGCACGGCACCTGGACGACTTCGGCGTGGGCTTCATCGAGGGCGGCTGGCCCGGCGCCAACCCGCGCGACACCGAGTTCTTCGCGCGGGCGCAGGCGGAGATCGACTTCCGGCACGCCGAGCTGGTCGCCTTCGGCGCCACCCGCCGCGCCGGTGCCAAGGCGGCGGACGACCCCCAGGTCAAGGCCCTGCTCGACTCCGGCGCCCCGGTGATCACGCTGGTCGCCAAGTCGCACGACCGGCACGTCGAGCTGGCGCTGCGCACCACGCTGGACGAGAACCTGGAGATGGTCCGGGACACCGTGTCCTACCTGCGCGAACAGGGCCGCCGGGTGTTCGTGGACTGCGAGCACTTCTTCGACGGCTACCGCGCGAACCCCGAGTACGCCAAGGCGGTCGTGCGCACGGCCGCGCGGGCCGGCGCCGACGTCGTCGTCCTCTGCGACACCAACGGCGGCATGCTGCCCGCCCAGGTCCACGCGGTCGTCTCCACCGTCCTCGCCGACACCGGCGCACGGCTCGGCATCCACGCCCAGGACGACACCGGCTGCGCGGTCGCCAACACCCTGGCCGCCGTCGACGCCGGCGCCACCCACGTGCAGTGCACGGCCAACGGCTACGGCGAGCGCGTCGGCAACGCCAACCTGTTCCCGGTGGTCGCGGCCCTGGAGCTGAAGTACGGCAAGAAGGTGCTGCCCGAGGGTCGGCTGCGCGAGACCACCCGGATCTCGCACGCGATCGCCGAGGTCGTCAACCTCACCCCCTCCACGCACCAGCCGTACGTCGGCGTCTCCGCCTTCGCCCACAAGGCCGGGCTGCACGCCTCCGCTATCAAGGTCGACCCCGACCTGTACCAGCACATCGACCCCGAGCTGGTCGGCAACACCATGCGCATGCTGGTCTCCGACATGGCCGGCCGCGCCTCCGTCGAGCTGAAGGGCAAGGAGCTCGGCATCGACCTCGGTGGCGACCGGGAACTGGTCGGCCGGGTGGTCGATCGGGTGAAGGAGCGCGAGCTGCGCGGCTACACCTTCGAGGCCGCCGACGCCTCCTTCGAGCTGCTGCTCAGGGCCGAGGTCGAGGGCAGGCCGCTGCGGTACTTCGAGGTCGAGTCCTGGCGGGCCATCGTCGAGGACCGGCCGGACGGCACCCACGCCAACGAGGCCACCGTGAAGCTGTGGGCCAAGAGCGAGCGGATCGTCGCGACCGCGGAGGGCAACGGCCCGGTCAACGCCCTGGACCGGGCCCTGCGGGTGGCGCTGGAGAAGATCTACCCGCAGCTCGCCAAGCTGGAGCTGGTGGACTACAAGGTCCGCATCCTGGAGGGCGTGCACGGCACCTCCTCCACCACCCGGGTCCTCATCTCCACCTCCGACGGCGGCGCCGAGTGGTCCACGGTGGGCGTGGCGGAGAACGTCATCGCCGCGTCCTGGCAGGCCCTGGAGGACGCCTACACCTACGGGCTGCTGCGGGCGGGCGTGGAACCGGCCGAGTAGGCACAGTGGAGGGATGACCGAAGACGACGGCGCCCTCCTGTCCGGCGCCCGCGTGGCGACCCGGCTGCCCGCCGCGGACCTGGACCGGGCCAGGCGCTTCTACGCCGAGAAACTCGGCCTGCGGCCCGTCGACGAACGTCCCGGCGGGCTGCTGTACCGGTGCGGCGGAACGGACTTCGTGCTGTTCCGCTCCACCGGGTCCTCGCCCGGCACCTTCACCCAGATGGGCTTCGAGACCGACGGCGACCTCGACGCGGTCGTGGCGGAGCTGAGGCGGCGCGGGGTGGTCTTCGAGGAGGTCGACGCGCCCGGGCTCCGCACCCGGGACGGCATCGCCGAGATCGAGGGCAATTACCCGAGCAAGGGCGCCCGCGGCGAGCGCGGCGCCTGGTTCCGGGACAGCGAGGGCAACCTGCTGGGCATCGGGCAGCCGGTGCGCTGACTCAGGGCGCCCGCCAGATGTTGTCGAAGGCCGCGTTCTCGATCTCCCGGCGCTGCCGCACGGCGGTCAGCTCGGTCACCGCGTCGCCGACCGCGGCCAGCACGGTCACGACCGGCTCGTCGGTGAACTCCTCCCCGGCCCCCTCCCCGCTCCCGATGCCCAGGGCGGCCGCGAGGGTGACGAGGACCGGCTCGCGGCCCTCCCAGCGGTCGGTGGCCTGCCGCCGGGCCGCGGTGTCGGCGGCGGCGGTCCGCGGCCGGCGCGGGAACCAGGGCCTGCGCTCGCCGGTGAGCTGCCCCTCGGTGTCCAGGACGTCGAAGTAGGCCGAGGCCAGCCCCTCGCCCCGGCGCCACAGCCAGTCCTCGGCCGTCTCGTACGGCTCCTGCCGGACCAGCGCCGAGCCCGCCTCGTCCAGCATCCGGTCGTCCAGGGCCAGCGGCGGCCCCGGTACCAGGCGCTCGCCCTCCAGGGACACGGCCCGGGCGCCGAGCAGGTCCACCAGCTCGGCGCCCGCGAGCGCCAGCGACAGCTCGCCCTGCTCCACGGGGCGGTCGCCCGAGACGTCGGTGGCGACGATGAACAGATCCCGTGCTGTGGTCATGTGGCGCGCTCCCGGTCCCGGACGGCTTCTCCTACGACCACCATGAAACGTGGGAGGCCGATCCGCGACAAGGCGGCGCCACCCAGCAGGCCCCCGCCGCGAGCCGCTCGAAGCCGGCCCGGCTCATCACCCGGCCGCCGGCCCAGACGCCCGAAGCCCGGCTCGCACCGGTGGCGGGGGAGCAGCCGCCGTTCGCCCCGGTGCCGGGCCCGCCGGCTCCCGGGCGGCGTGAACAGCGGGAAGTCGGCGTCCCCGTGCAGACCCTCCTGTCGCACGTCCCCTCCCGTGGTGACGGGCCCTTCGCCGCCGCCAGGCGGCCGCCCGACCAGGTGGGGACCCTGGCAGGCGTCGTCGCCGCACGGCCGGATCAGCGCGTACGGCGCGCCGTCCGCCCCGATCCCCACTCCGGAACCGGCGGCAGGTCGACCGCCGCGCAGCCGCCGAGCAGCAGGCACCCGGCGACCGTCGCCGCCACGGCACTCCCGCGCACGTCCCGCCCCTCACGGGTGGGAGGCGCCCCGCCCTACCGCAGCTTCCACTTCTGGTTGGCGGCGCCCGTGCACGACCAGATCTGGGCCCGCGCCCCGTTCGCCGACGAGTTGTCGGTGACGTCGAGGCACTTGCCGGCCGCCGTGTTCACCACATCACCGGTGGCGTCGTTGTACGACCACCGCTGGGCACCGGTTCCATTGCAGTCGTACAGCTGCACCTTCGCCCCGTCCGCCGTCGAGCCGGACGTGACGTCGAGGCACTTGCCGAGCGCCTGGACCGAGCCGTCGGCCGCGACCGTCCACCTCTGCGCCGCGCTGCCGTTGCAGTCGTAGAGCTGCACCGCCGTGCCGTTGGCGCTGGAACCGCCCGCCACGTCAAGGCACTTGCCGGCGAGCCCGACGAAGGAGCCGCTGCTCGCGGAGCCGCCGGACTGGGCGCCGGACCAGGTGAACGTGGCCGAGGTCCTGCCGGGCAGCGAGTAGGTGGCGTGCTGGGAACCCCAGTTGACGGTCACCGTCCTCGCCGAGGCCGAGTCGTTGTAGGCGATCAGCGCCTTGCTCCCGTCGGGGTTGCGCCACGCCACGTTGGGCACGGCGCTCGACGCGGTGGAGGCGATGCGCTGGGCGCCGGGCCGGACGAACTTGGTCAGGTGGCCCATCGTGTAGTACTCGACGGTGTAGTCGACGGTCCCGCTCGCCCCGTCGCCGTCGTGCACGGTGACCAGGCCGGTGCAGGTGCCGCAACCGCCGTTGTGCGGGCCCATGTTCTGGTCCACCGCGAGGGACCACTTGGTCACCGATTTCGCCCAGTTGCGGGTGTAGTCGATGATGTTGTTCATGTCCTCGCGCTGCTGGTTGGCGATCCAGGTGCCGCCGGAGTGCTCGGTGCCGAACGCGTCCAGGCTCGGGTACCGGTTGTGGACGGCGGTCTGCTCGGCGACGTCACCGCCGTAGCCGTGCCAGGCGATGCCGCCGAAGTTGGGGTGGTCGCGGATCGCCGGGTCGTCGACGCTCTGGGCCGCGTAGGAGTCGTAGACGTCCCAGTTCCAGTCGTGGGCCAGCACCTTGGTCCGCAGGCCCGCGGACTGGAGTCTGGGCAGCAGCTCGCTCTTGAGGAAGTACTGGATGCCGGAGGCGTTCCAGCTCATCGAGGGATAGCCGGAGCAGCACGTCGGCTCGTTCTGCGGGGTGACGTACGAGACGTCGATGCCCTGGCTCCTGTACGCCTGGAGGTACTTCACGAAGTACGAGGCGTAGGCGCCGTAGTCCTCCGCCTTCAGCCAGCCGCCGTTGAGCGAGCCGCTGTCCTTCATCCAGGCCGGAGCCGTCCACGGCGAGGCCATGACCGTCAGGGCGGGGTTGAGCTGCAGGGCCTGCCTGGTCAGCGGGACGACGTCCGGGAGGTCGTGCGCGATGGAGAAGCCGTTGAGGTTCGGGTCCGTCTGCCCGGCCGGCACGTCGTCGTACGTGTACCCGTACCGCGCGAGGTCCGAGGCGCCCATCGGATTGCGCAGGAACGACAGCCCGATGCCGTCCGTGGGCGAGAACAGCTTCCGCATCGTCGCGTCCCGCGTCGCCTGCGAGAGCGCGCCGCTGCTGTTCATCAGCCAGGCGGCGGTGTCGGTGAACGACGCGCCGCCGCCGGTGAAGGTCTGGTAGCGGGTGTTCTCGTCGACGGTGATGTTCTCGCCGCTGCCGCCGGCCCCGGACTGGAAGGCGAACGGCGTCTGCGCCTGGAGGCCGCGCACGACGTGGCGTCCGCCGGAGTCGTCGGTGGTGGTGAGCCAGGCCGTGACCTGCTCGCCGGCCGCGTGCGCGGAGGGCATGCCGACGGCCGTGAGCCCGACGGTGGTCAGCAGGCCGGCGAGCAGCAGCCGGGCCGTGCGCAGGGGTCGCCTCATGGAGCGCCGCCCTTCGGGAGGTGGGGGATGGGGGCGTGCGAGCCGTGAGTAAATGACGGCTTCGGGGGCGCGTCAAGAGGTTGCGCATTCAGCTTCCGAACACACAACCGCCTTCATCCGGCCATGAGTTGACCTCGTACCACTTCTGACGTGAAGTATTGACGGCGTCGTGTTGACCCAGTTAACTCACGACGTGATCTAAGTCATGAGTGAATCAAGAGCCGAGGGAAGGTACATGCGAAGAACCGCCCTGCTCGTCTCCGCCGCACTCCTCACCGGGCTGCTCCCGTGGGCGACCGCCCGCGCCGCCGACGATCCCGCCCCCGTACCCGTCGACCGCTTCGAGGGCGAGGTCCCCTTCGCCGCCCAGCCCGCCGAGGGCATCTTCACCTGGGGCGGCGACACGGACGACCCGCCGGCCCTCGAACTGGCCGCCCGAGCCGACGCCCCCGAGGGCGCCAAGGTCCTCGGCGGCTCCTACGACATCAGCGGCTACGGGGGCTTCACCCACGACTTCGCCGCCACCGAGCCCGGCCACGACTGGTCCGCTTACCGGGGCATCCGGTTCTGGTGGGACGGCCAGGACAACGGCAGGAAGGTCGCCTTCGAGATCAAGGACGGCGGCGCCCACGGCGAGGCCTCCGAGCTGTGGACCACCTCCTTCACCGACGACTTCACCGGCTGGAAGCAGATCGAGCTCCCCTTCGCCGACTTCACCTACCGCACGGACTACCAGCCCGTCGGCGGCATCGACCACGTCCTCGGCCTCGACCGGATGTGGGGCTACGCGGTCACGCTCCCGACC
Organism: Streptomyces sp. NPDC003720; assembly: GCF_042875075.1. NCBI lineage: Bacteria > Bacillati > Actinomycetota > Actinomycetes > Kitasatosporales > Streptomycetaceae > Streptomyces > Streptomyces sp. NPDC003720. Next base: position 214,596 of record NZ_JBIANZ010000011.1, on the reverse strand, counting down.
GGCGTCAAGGGCCGCTTCGCCATGGACGACGTGGAGCTGTACGGCAAGGCCGACCAGACGCTGCGCGCCTCGGTGAGCACCGGCGCGGCCGTGTACCCCGTCGAAGAGGGCGGAACGGCGAAGGTCGGGGTCACCGTGACCACCACCGGCGCCCGGCCCCTGGACGAACCCGTGACCGTCACGTACACGACGGCGGGCGGCACCGCCGGCCCCGGCAGCGACTACACCCCGGTCTCCGGCACCCTCACCTTCCCGGCGGGCACCGCATCCGGCACCTCGCGGACCGTCCGGGTGCCCACCCTGCGGGACAAGGCCGCCGAGCCCGCCGAGACCGTCCCGCTGAAGCTCACGGTGACCGGCGCCAAGGCGCCCGCCGAGACGCCGCAGGTCGTCATCGACGCCCACGGGCTGCCCTACCTCAACGCCGGCACGCCGGTGAAGAAGCGGGTGGCGGACCTGCTGGGCCGGATGTCCTTGGCGGAGAAGGCCGGGCAGATGACCCAGGCCGAGCGGGGCGCCCTGACCGACCAGGGCGACATCGCCGGGTACGCGCTCGGCTCGCTGCTGTCCGGCGGCGGTTCGACGCCCACGCCCAACACCCCGGACGCCTGGGCCGAAATGATCGACGGCTTCCAGCTCCGCGCGCAGGCGACCCGCTTCCAGATCCCGCTGATCTACGGTGTGGACGCCGTCCACGGCCACAACAACCTGGTCGGCGCGACGATCATGCCGCACAACGTCGGCCTCGGCGCCACCCGTGACCCGCGACTGGCCGAGCGGACCGGCGCGGTGACGGCGGCGGAGGTCCGGGCCACCGGCATCCCCTGGGACTTCGCGCCCTGCCTGTGCGTGAGCCGCGACGAACGCTGGGGACGCTCCTACGAGTCCTTCGGCGAGGACCCGGCGCTGGTGGAGTCGATGGAGACCGTCGTCCAGGGCCTCCAGGGCCGGGCCGACGGCAGGGACCTGAACCGCGGTGACAAGGTGCTCGCCACCGCCAAGCACTTCGTCGGCGACGGCGGCACCGAGTACGGCTCCTCGACCACCGGCACCTACACGATCGACCAGGGCGTCACCAAGGTCACCCGGCAGCAGCTCGAGGCCGTCCACCTGGCGCCGTTCGCGAGCGCCGTCGACCGCGGCGTCGGCACGGTCATGCCGTCGTACTCCTCGCTCGACGTCATCGGCGACGGCCATGGCCCGGTGAAGATGCACGCCCGGGCCGACATGATCAACGGTGTGCTCAAGGGCCGGATGGGCTTCGACGGGTTCGTCATCAGCGACTGGAACGCCATCGACCAGCTCCCCGGCGACTACGCCGCCCATGTCCGCACCTCGGTCAACGCGGGCCTGGACATGATGATGGTGCCGTACACGTACAAGGACTTCACCAGCACGCTCGTCGACGAGGTGCGGGCCGGCCGGATCAGCGAGCGGCGGATCGACGACGCCGTCTCCCGCATCCTCACCCAGAAGTTCCGGCTCGGCCTCTTCGAGCACCCGTACGCCGACACCCGCGGCGCCGCCGCCATCGGCTCCCCGGCGCACCGGGCGGTGGCCCGCGAGGCGGCGGCCGAGTCCCAGGTGCTGCTGAAGAACAGCGGAGGGCTGCTGCCCCTGAGGAAGGGCCGGAAGGTCTACGTCGCCGGGTCGAACGCCGACGACATCGGCAACCAGACCGGCGGCTGGACCGTCACCTGGCAGGGCGGCTCGGGGAAGACGACCACGGGCACCACGATCCTCGACGGCATGCGCGAGGCGGGCGGGGACGTCACGTACTCCAAGGACGCCTCCGCGCCGACCGGCGGCTACGACGCCGGTGTGGTCGTCGTCGGCGAGACCCCGTACGCGGAGGGGGTCGGCGACGTCGGCAACGGACACCGGCTCACCCTCTCGGCCGCAGACCAGGCCGCCGTGGACAAGGTGTGCGCGGCCATGAAGTGCGTGGTGCTGATCGTCTCCGGGCGACCGCAGCTCATCGGCGACCGGCTCGGCCGGATCGACGCCCTGGTCGCCTCCTGGCTGCCGGGCACCGAGGGCGCCGGCGTCGCCGACGTCCTCTACGGCAGGCGGCCGTTCACCGGACAGCTCCCGGTCACCTGGCCCCGCTCGGAGGCCCAGCTCCCGATCAACGTCGGGGACGCGTCGTACGACCCGCAGTACCCCTACGGCTGGGGTCTGACCACGCTCACCCCCGTCCCGCGGGGCGGCGCGGCCACGCTGCGGGCGCTCGCACTGGCGGCGACGGCGGCGGAGCGGACGGGCGCCGACCGGGCCGGACGGGAGCTGGTCACCCGGGCCCGGCTGATCGTCCAGCACCAGGCGGGCGACCGGATGACGGCGGCGGTGGCGAAGCCCTTCGCCGACGCGGACCACCTGCTGCTGACCGGCCACTACGGAAAGGCGGTGCAGAAGCTCACGGAGGCGTACCGGGCCGCGTGAGTCCCCGCGCCGCTCCGCTTGAATGACTGGTTCGGGAGGCTTCGGGTAGTTTCGAAGGGTGAAGGCCGTCCTTCGGACCCGAAGCCTCCCGGCGCTGCTGCTGGCCGCACTGGCGCTGGTCGTCGCGACCACCCTGGCCCCGGGCGCGATGGCGGCCACCAGCGTGTCCGGCATCGCCCAGGCCCTGCGCCAGAGCCCGGTCTACGTGGACCCGGCGGCCTCGGGCCAGCTGTCCGGGACCGCCGCCGACGGGCTCGCCAAGCAGATCAGGGGCGCAGGCAAACCCCTCTTCGTCGCCGTCCTGCCCGCCGGTTACCCCACCGCGAACCTCTTCTCCGACCTGCGCACGGCCACCGGCGTCACCGGTCTGTACGCCATCCGGCTCGGCGACCGCTTCGACGCGCGCGCGGACTCCTCGGTCCTCTCCCGCACCGCCGTGCGCAACCTGGTCGCCAGCGTCCAGGGCGAGGACGCCCGGACCCAGCTCACCGACTTCACCGACCGCGCCCTGGCCAACATGGGCGGCCGCGCCCCCGCGAGCTGGGGCGGCCAGGGCGGCGGGTCGGGCGCGTCCAGCACGGCGCTGATCACGGCGGGCGTCGTCCTGGTGGCCGCCGGCGCCGGCGCCTACACCCTGGTCCGCCGCGGCCGCCGCCGTCGCGACGAGGAGCAGCGGGCCGCGCTGGACCGGCTGCGGGTGGTCGTGGACGAGGACATCACCGCGTTCGGCGAGGAGCTGGACCGGCTGGACTTCCACCCGGCCGAACCGGGCGCCGACGACGCGATGCGCGCGGACTACGAACGGGCCCTGGACGCCTACGACAAGGCCAAGCAGTACATGGCCGGCGCGCGCAGGCCCGAGGACGTCCGGCCGGTCACCGAGGCCCTGGAGGACGGCCGTTTCTCCCTGGCGCAGCTGGCCGCCCGCCGCGAGGGCCGCCCCCTGCCGGAGCGCCGTCCGCCCTGCTTCTTCGACCCCCGCCACGGCCCCTCGGTCACCGACGCGGCCTGGACCCCGCCCGGCGGCAGCACGCGCGAGGTCCCGGTCTGCGCCGCCGACGCCACCCGCCTTGCCGACGGCCGCGACCCGGTGGTCCGCGAGGTCGACACCGACTACGGCCGCCGCCCCTACTGGGACGCAGGCCCCGCCTACGGACCCTGGGCCGGCGGCTACTTCGGCGGCGGCATCCTCCCGGGCCTCCTGGTCGGCACCCTGCTCGGCAGCATGATGTCCACCCCGTCCTACGCCTCCGACTACGGCGCCGGCTACGGCGACTTCGGCACGGCGGGCTACCAGGGCGGCGACGTCTCCGGCGCGGACTTCGACCCGGGCGACTTCGGCGGCGACTTCGGCGGAGGCTTCGGCGACGGCGGCGGCGGCTTCGACGGCGGAGGCGGCGGCGGAGACTTCGGCGGCGGCTTCTGACCCGCCTTCACCAGTGGTGCGCCCGGGCCCGAGGCACGGCAGCGCCCGCCCTCCCGTTCGGGGGAGTAGGAGGGCGGGCGCGGTCCGGGAGGGCCACCGGGGGCGCGGTGCGGCGCCGTGGGCTCAGGCGTTCTTGATGGCCGAGATGTCGAAGACCAGCTTGATCTTGTCGGAGACCAGGACGCCGCCGGTCTCCAGGGCCGCGTTCCAGGTCAGGCCCCACTCGGAGCGCAGGATCTCGGTCTTGCCCTCGAAGCCGACGCGCTCGTTGCCGAAGGGGTCCTTGGCGGCGCCGTTGAACTCCAGGTCGATGGAGATCGGCTTGGTGACGCCGAGGATGGAGAGGTCGCCGGTGATGCGGTAGTCGTCGCCGCCGAGGGCCTCGGCCTTGGTGGAGCGGAAGGTCATCTCGGGGAACTCGTCGGTCTTGAAGAAGTCCGCGGACTTCAGGTGCCCGTCGCGGTCGGCGTTGCCGGTGTCGATGCTGTCCATCCGGACGTCGAGGGTGGCGGTCGACTTCGCGGGGTCGGCGCCGTCCAGGTGCAGCGCGCCGGTGAACTCGTGGAAGTTGCCCTTGACGTTCGTGACCATCGCGTGGCGGGCCACGAAGCCGATCGTGGTGTGGGCCGGGTCCAGCGTGTACTCGCCGGTCAGCGCGGCCAGCTCGGGATTGGCGGCGGCGGGGGCCTGGGTGGCGGGGGTGTTTTCCTTGCGGCCGAAGATGCCCATGTGACGCTCCTTGGGGACGGCCGCGGCTCCGTGGGGCAGCCGCGACGGTTTCTGTTTAACGTTCAACTAGACCAACGACTCCGACGGTAGACCTATTCCGTTGAGTTTTCAACGTCATCCGCCACGTGTTTCCGCGTAACCGGAGAGTAACCGGGTACGCCCTCTGGCGAACGCGCGTAGACCTCGGGCACCATCTCCTTGCGCACCCGCACCACCTGCACAGCCGAACCACAGGAAGCCCGGCCCACCGCAGGAAGGTCTCCCCATGAAGGCCCTGAAGGCCCGCTCCGTCCTCACCGCTCTCGCCCTCGTCGTCGCCCCCGGCGTCGCCGTGGTCGGCACCGCCACCGACGCCTTCGCCGTCACCAAGATCAGTCACTCCACCGCCACCGGGATGTTCCGCGCCTCGGGCATCACCTGGTCGTCCTCCGGCAACTGCTCCGACCGGTACAACTCCACCTGCACCTCCTTCGAACAGCTCAACCTCGCCACCGCCCAGGGCGCCCAGACCCTGAAGTCGGCCAGCGGCTGCGCCCTCAACATCACCGGCGGCACCGAGACGGGCCACGCCTCGGGCACCTACTCGCACTGGAACGGCTACAAGCTCGACTACGGCAAGAACACCTGCGTCACCTCGTACATCAAGAACAACTTCAGCTACATCGGCCTGCGCGGCGACGGCGCTCCGCAGTACAAGTCCGGCTCCGGCAACATCTACGCCGACGAGGGCAGCCACTGGGACGTCCTGTACTACAACTGCGGCGGCTGCTGAGCCGGGAGGGCGGTGACCGGCCGCATGAGCACCGGACCCAGCCGACGCGCACTGCTGCTGGCCGCCGCCCTCACCGCCGCCGCGGCGCCCGTGGCCCGCGCGGCGGCGGCCGGCGCCGACCCCTTCGACGTCCTGCGCCGCCGGTGGCTCGACATCGCCCTCGGCACCGGATACGACCCGGCCGCCGAGCCGTACGCCGCCCGCCTCGCCCAACTCGGCTCGACGGCACGCGGGTTCCACGCCGGGATGGCACCCGCCGCCGGCTCCCTGTGGCCCGGCCACCCCTTCGACCCGCCCGCCGGGATCACCTTCAGCTACGGCCGCCTGTGGACCATGGCCCAGGCGTACGTCCAGCCCGGCACCGGATCCACCGGCGACGACGCCCTCCTCGCCGGCGTGCTGCGCGGCCTCGACCACCTCTCCGCGACCGTCTACAACCCCGCCACCACGCGCTACGGCAACTGGTGGGAGTGGCAGATCGGCAGCCCCCGGCTGCTGACCGACATCACGGCCGCCCTGTACGACCGGCTCGGCGCGGAGCGTGTCGCGGCCGCCTGCGCCGCCGTCGACCACTTCGTCCCGGACGCGATGCTCACCGAGTACTCCGGCACCTCCACCGGCGCCAACCGCGTCGACCTGTGCCGCTCCGTCGCCCTGCGCGGCATCCTCGGCAGGGCCGGCGACCGCCTCGCGCTCGCCCGCGACGCCCTCTCGCCCGTCTTCCCGTACGTCACCGAAGGCGACGGCCTCTACGCCGACGGCTCCTTCGTGCAGCACACCTGGGTGGCCTACTCCGGCACCTACGGCCAGGTCCTGCTGGACGGCCTGGGCCGGCTCTTCGCGCTGCTGGCCGGCTCCCCGTGGGAGATCACCGACCCCGCCCGGCGGAACGTCCTGGACGGCGTCGACCGCGCCTACGCCCCGCTGATCCACGACGGACTGGTGATGGACTGCGTCAACGGCCGTGCCGTCAGCCGGGGTTACCTGCGCGACGACGACCAGCACATCATGCGCGGCGACCACTACCACGGCCAGGCGCTGATCGCGGCGATCGCCCTGCTGGCCGGCGGCGCCGGCGAGGAGGAACGGCAGCGCTGGTACGGCCGCGTCAAGGGCTGGATCGAACGGGACACGGTCACACCGCTGCTGACCGCTCCTCCGTTCGGAATCGCGGACCTGGCGAGGCTGCACGCGGTCGCCGCCTCGCCCGTGCCGGCGGCCCCCGAACCCCTCGGCCACCGGCTCTTCCCGGCCATGGACCGCGCCGTCCACCGCCGTCCGCGCTTCACCGCGGCGCTCGCCATGGCCGGCGACCGCATCGCCCACTACGAGTGCGGCAACGGCGAGAACCCGCGCGGCTGGCACACCGGCTCCGGGATGCTCTCCTGGTGGCCCGCGGGACCCGGCACGCGGTCCGACCAGTACACGGACTGGTACTGGCCCACCGTCGACTGGTACCGGCTGCCCGGCACCACCGTCTCCACCCGGCGGCTCGCCGACCGGGCCGGCGGCGAGTGGGGCGTGCCCCGGCCGGACGTCCGCTGGGTCGGCGGCACGACCGACGGCGAGTACGCGGCCGTGGGCCAGCACCTGAAAGGGCTCGGATCCACGCTCGAGGCCCGCAAGTCCTGGTTCTTCCTCGACGACGCGGTGGTCTGCCTCGGCGCCGGGATCCGCTGCGCCGACGGCGTCCCGGTGGAGACGGTCGTCGACAACCGCAACCTCGGCGAGGGCGGCGCCCAGACCCTCGTGCGCGGCCCCGGCTGGGCCCATCTGGAGGGCCACGGCGGCTGGCTGCTGCGGCACGGCGGCGTGCTGCGCACCCTGCGCGAGGACCGCACCGGCGCCTGGTCCGACATCAACACCACCAGCACCGACGAGCGGCGCACCCGCCGCTGGCAGACCCTCTGGCTCGATCACGGCACCGATCCGGCCGACGCGGCCTACGTCTACGTCCTGATGCCCGGAGCGGGCCGCGGCGAGGTCGCCGCCCGGGCCGCGGACCGCCACTGGCTGCGCGTCCTCGCCAACGACGCCCGCCGCCAGGCCGTCGCAGTCCCCTCCCTCGGCGTGACCGCCGTCAACTTCTGGCAGGCCGGCGCGGCCGGCGGCCTGAACGCCGCCGCGGGCGCGAGCGTCCTCCTCCGCCGCCGGGGCCGGAGCGCTACGCTGTGGATCAGCGAGCCGCCGCGCACCGGCGCGCCGCTGGAGATCGTCTGGGACCGTCCGGTGCGCTCCGTCGTGCACGCCGACGACACCGTCGAGGTCCTCGCCGCCGACCGCCGTCTGAGGCTCCGTGTCACTCCAGGGATGGCATGTGCCACCCACCAATGTGAGGTCTTTCTCGGGTGACGCCTTTGTCGCGCCCCTACAACGGAAGCGCCCTCTGAGCAGTCGGAACGCCTGCATGTCGCTGTGGTTCTGTTCAGTCGTACCAGGAAAACGGTCCGGAGACTGTACGGAGTCGACGGCTCGCTTTCCTTGGTGTCCTTCGTAAGGTCACTACATGACCGTTTTGGAAGAGACGACGGGTGAGCCGACCGCGGAGCCGGCGGACGCGCGTGGGCGGGTCGCCGAGCTGCACGAGATCCGTGCCCGGGCCGTGGCCGGTCCCAGCGAGAAGGCGACCGCCGCCCAGCACGCCAAGGGCAAGCTGACGGCGCGGGAGCGCATCGAGCTGCTCCTGGACCCGGGATCCTTCCAGGAGGTGGAGCAGCTGCGCCGGCACCGGGCGAGCGGCTTCGGCCTGGAGGCGAAGAAGCCCTACACCGACGGTGTCATCACGGGCTGGGGCACGGTCGAGGGCCGTACGGTCTTCGTCTACGCCCATGACTTCCGGATCTTCGGCGGCGCCCTGGGCGAGGCCCACGCCACGAAGATCCACAAGATCATGGACATGGCCATCGCGGCCGGCGCGCCGCTGGTCTCCCTCAACGACGGCGCGGGCGCCCGTATCCAGGAGGGCGTCTCCGCGCTCGCCGGCTACGGCGGCATCTTCCAGCGGAACACGAAGGCCAGCGGTGTCATCCCGCAGATCTCCGTGATGCTGGGCCCGTGCGCGGGCGGCGCGGCCTACAGCCCGGCGCTGACGGACTTCGTCTTCATGGTCCGCGAGACCTCGCAGATGTTCATCACCGGCCCGGACGTCGTCAAGGCGGTCACCGGCGAGGAGATCACCCAGAACGGCCTCGGCGGCGCCGACGTGCACGCCGAGACCTCCGGCGTCTGCCACTTCGCCTACGACGACGAGGAGACGTGCATCGCCGAGGTGCGCTACCTCCTGTCGCTGCTGCCGCAGAACAACCGCGAGAACCCGCCCGGCACCGACTCCTCGGACCCGGTGGACCGCCGCTCCGACGTCCTGCTCGACCTGGTCCCGGCCGACGGCAACCGCCCGTACGACATGACCAAGGTGATCGAGGAGATCGTCGACGACGGCGAGTACCTGGAGGTCCACGAGCGCTGGGCGCGGAACATCATCTGCGCGCTGGCCCGGCTGGACGGCCAGGTCGTCGGCATCATCGCCAACCAGCCCCAGGTGCTGGCGGGCGTGCTGGACATCGAGGCGTCCGAGAAGGCCGCCCGTTTCGTACAGATGTGCGACGCGTTCAATATCCCGATCATCACTCTTCTGGACGTACCCGGCTTCCTCCCCGGCGTCGATCAGGAGCACGGTGGAATCATCCGGCACGGCGCCAAGCTGCTGTACGCCTACTGCAACGCCACCGTGCCGAGGATCTCGCTGATCCTGCGCAAGGCGTACGGAGGTGCGTACATCGTGATGGACTCCCAGTCGATCGGCGCCGACCTCACCTACGCCTGGCCCACCAACGAGATCGCCGTGATGGGCGCCGAGGGCGCGGCCAACGTCATCTTCCGCCGGCAGATCGCCGACGCGGAGGACCCCGAGGCCATGCGGCAGAAGATGGTCAAGGAGTACAAGGCCGAGCTGATGCACCCCTACTACGCGGCCGAGCGGGGCCTGGTGGACGACGTGATCGACCCCGCCGAGACCCGCGAGGTGCTGGTGAAGTCGCTGGCGATGCTGCAGTCCAAGCACGCCGACCTGCCCTCCCGCAAGCACGGCAACCCCCCGCAGTAACCGAGCGGACCCGCCGCGGCAACCCCGCGGACCTCTTCCTGACGGAGACTGACACCCATGAACACTGACATCCGCGTCGAGAAGGGCCACGCCGAGCCCGAGGAAGTCGCCGCCATCACGGCCGTCCTGCTGGCCCGTGCGGCCGCCCAGCCCGCCGCCCCGGCGCACCGCGGCCGTGCCAAGGCCGGCTGGCGCCGGCTGGAGCGCGAGCCCGGCTTCCGCGCCCCGCACAGCTGGCACGGCTGACCGGCGCAGGCCCCACGGGCCGCCCCGCACGACACGAGAAGGGCCCCTCCGGGACGGAGGGGCCCTTCTCGCTGTGCCCACGCGGGAGGGGAGGAGGGAAGCGGAGAAACGGGGAAAAGAAGAACCCGCGCCCCTCTCCGGGACGCGGGTTGTCTCAAGTACCGGCCTGCTAGCGAAGGCGCGCCATGAGCGCGTGCTCCACCAGCGTGATCAGCGCCGACTTGGCGTCCGCGCGGTGCCGGGCGTCGGTCGTGATGATCGGGGTGTCCGGGCCGATCTGCAGGGCCTCGCGGACCTCGTCCGGGTTGTACGGCTGCTGTCCGTCGAAGCCGTTGAGGGCGATGACGAACGGCAGGCCGCTGTTCTCGAAGTAGTCGACCGCGGGGAAGCAGTCGGCGAGACGGCGGGTGTCGACGAGGACGATCGCGCCGATCGCGCCGCGGACCAGGTCGTCCCACATGAACCAGAAGCGGTCCTGACCGGGCGTACCGAAGAGGTACAGGATCAGGTCCTGGTCCAGGGTGATGCGGCCGAAGTCCATGGCCACCGTGGTGGTGGTCTTGTCGCCGGTGTGGGTGAGGTCGTCGATGCCGGCCGAAGCGGACGTCATGACGGCCTCTGTGCGCAGCGGGTTGATCTCCGAGACGGCGCCGACGAACGTGGTCTTGCCCACGCCGAAGCCGCCCGCCACCACGATCTTCGCGGAGGTGGTGGAGCGGGAAGGACCGCCGCTAGAGCTTGCGAAGTCCACTGAGCACCCTTTCGAGCAGTGTCACGTCTGGCTGGCCACCGGCGTTCTCGTCGCCGCCGGGCTGATGGATGGCGACCAGGCCCGCCTCCGCCAAGTCGGCGACGAGAATCCTGGCGACGCCGAGGGGGATCGTGAGGAGGGCCGAGACCTCGGCCACCGACTTGATCTCCCGGCACAGGTTGCAGATCCGCTGATGCTCGGGCAGCTGGCCCTGCATCTGGTGCGGAGCGGCGGTGGTGTGCACCAGTGCCTCGATGGCGAGCTGGTAGCGCGGGCGGGTCCGGCCGCCGGTCATGGCGTACGGACGCACCAGGGGGTTGTTCGATGCGGACGCGGGCGCAGGCTCGGGGCGGCGCTGCGGCTGCACCGGCTGGATCCGCGGGGCCGGCGGCTGGTCGTACGGCGAGGGCCCGGGGCCCTGCGGAGCGTACGGCTGGCGGTTTCCAGGAGTGGAGGGGAAGTTGTACCCGTTCGCCGAACCGTCGCTCTGGCCCTGGGCAGGGCCGTACGACCAGTTCCCCGAATGCGAACCGCCTGGGGGTGTTGCCACTTTCTCCTCCTCCGACTGTGCCGGGCACCCATCCGTGTGGAGCCGCGTCCCGAAACCTTACGGCCCCGGGACGCGAATACACACCGTTCGTCTGTTAGTTGAGAAGGCTTCCCTGGAGCTCCGCGCGGAGATCCGGGGTGAGAACCGTGCCCGCGCGGTCCACGAGAAGTGCCATCTCGTACCCGATGAGGCCGATGTCCGCTTCCGGATGGGCCAGAACGGCGAGGGAGGAACCGTCGGAGACGGACATGATGAAGAGGAATCCCCGCTCCATCTCCACAACTGTCTGGTTCACGCTGCCGCCCTCGAAGATGCGGGAGGCGCCTGCCGTCAGCGACGTCAGGCCGGAGGCGACCGCCGCGAGCTGGTCCGCGCGGTCGCGGGGAAACCCTTCGGACATCGCCAGAAGGAGTCCGTCGGCGGAGACCACCACCGTGTGGGACACCCCCGGGGTGTTGTCCACGAAGTTGGTGATCAACCAGTTCAGGTTCTGTGCCGCCTGGCTCATCGGGCTCACACTAACGCTCCTGGTTGTAGGTGCTGTCAGGACCACTGTGCTGATTCCCAGTGGCCTGGCCGTTCGTTTCACTGCCTGCGCTGCGTCCGCGCTGGACGCCCCGACGCAGGTTGCTCAGCCTGCCCCGGACGTCCTCCGGGGCGCGGGAGACCTGAGGGCCTCCCTGAGGGGTGCTCTCGGCCGTGCCCTCGACCAGGTTGGCCTTGGGTACCCGCCGGGGCAGGCCGGAGGCGGTGACGCCGCCCGCCTTCGGCTTGCGGAGCTGCGAAGCCTGCTGCCAGCGCTCGTCGTTGGCCGACCGCCAGTCGCCGTCGCCGTTGCCGTTGCTCTGCGGGGTGTTCGCCGCGGGAGCCGGCGCCTCCGGCTGCACGCGCCCGGCGCCGTTGGCGCCCGAGGGACCGCTCGCTGACCCGCGACGGGGGAGGCCGGCGTCGGTCATCCGGGGAGCCGCGGAAGCGGCCGTTCCCGGACGGTCGAAGCCTACGCCGTTCCGCTCGCCCGCGTCAGCGGACCGGGATTCCGTTTCCGGAGCGTAATGGGCCGGGTAACCGTTCTGGTAGCTGTCCTGCTGCGGCCAGTCGTCCTGGTAGGACCGGCTCTCGTAGGAGCCGAACCCGTCGGACCCGGAGCCGTGAGCGGGGGCCTGCTCCTCCTGGGCGGGTTCCGCATACGCGGGCTCGGAGTAGCCGCCGCCGTTCGGGGCGAAGCCGTCGTCGTGCGGCATGCCGTCGTTCGGCGCGTAGTACTGGTCGTCGTAGGACGGCTCGTACCCGGCGTTCCGGTGCTCGTCGTACGCCTGCCGCTGGTCGCCGTAGGCCTGCTGCCCGTCGTAGGCGGCGGGCTGGGCGGGCTGCTCGCCGAAGCCGGCGGCGGCGTCGTAGCCGGCCTGCCGGGCGTCGAACTCGTCCGCGTACCCGCGCTGCCCGTCGGCCTCCTGCTGCGGCTCGCCGTGCGACTGGGCCTCCAGCGCGGCACGGCGCTCCTCGCGCATCAGGGAGCGGCCCACGGGGTCCAGGTCGCGCAGGTCGTCGGGGACCTCCGCGTAACGGCTGTCGTCGAAACCGAGTTCGGCGGCGGTGCGCATCGGCTGGTGCTGCACCTGGGCGAAGTCCTCACCCCGGAACTGCTGCTCCGGGATGATCTGCGAGACCGTGAACTCCTCGCGGTCCAGCGGGGCCTCGCCGCCGCCGCCGTGCGTGATCGCGTCCGGCAGCATGACCAGCGAGGTGGTGCCGGCCTGCTCGCCCGAGGGGCGCAGCTGCACCCGGATGCCGTGCCGGTCGGACAGCCGGCCGACCACGAACAGGCCCATGCGCTGGGAGATCGCGGCGTCCACGGTCGGCGGGTTGGCCAGCTTGTGGTTGATGTCCGCGAAGTCCTCGGCGGTCAGGCCGATGCCCTTGTCGTGGATCTCGACCATGACGCGGCCGTCGGGCAGTCGGGTCGCGGTGACGCGCACCTTGGTCTGCGGCGAGGAGAAGGTGGTGGCGTTCTCCAGCAACTCGGCCAGCAGGTGCACGAGGTCGGTCACGGCGCGGCCGTGGATCTCGGCCTCCGGCACGCCGGACAGCTCGATGCGCTCGTACTGCTCCACCTCGGAGGAGGCGGCGCGCAGCACGTCGACCAGCGGGACCGGCTGGTCCCAGCGGCGGCCGGGCTCCTCGCCGGCGAGGACCAGGAGGTTCTCGCCGTTGCGGCGCATACGGGTGGCCAGGTGGTCCAGCTTGAAGAGGTTCTCGAGCTGGTCCGGGTCCGCCTCGTTGTTCTCCAGGTCGGTGATGAGGGTCAGCTGGCCCTCGATCAGCGACTGGTTGCGGCGGGACAGGTTGGTGAAGATCGCGTTGATGTTGCCCCGCAGCAGCGCCTGCTCGGAGGCGAGCCGTACGGCTTCGCGGTGGACCTGGTCGAAGGCGCGGGCGACCTCGCCGATCTCGTCCTTGGTGGTGATCGGGATCGGGGCCACCCGGGTGTCGACCCGGCCCGGGTCGGTGCGGGAGAGCTGGTCGACCAGCATCGGCAGGCGCTGCTCGGCGATGCCGAACGCGGCGTTGCGGAGCTGGCGCATCGCGCGGCTCATCTGGCGGGCCACGGCGCCGGCCAGGATGAAGGCGAGGAGCAGAGCCACGACGACCACGGCGCCGGTGGTGATGGCCGAGGTCTTGGCGTCGTCGGCGATGCCGGACGCCTCGTTCACGGCCTTGTCCGCGAGGTCCGACTCGATCTGGCGGTAGGCCTTGTACTTGAGGGTGTTGACCGCCCACCAGTTCTTGGCCGTCACACCGCCCGCCGCCAGTTGCTGGCGGGTGAGCGGGGTGGTGTCCTTCATCGTCGCCAGCGCGGACACCATCGCGTTCGGCTTGGACGGCGGCGCGACGTACTTCGGGTCCTTCTGCTTCTCCTGCGCGACCAGCGCGGCGCCGTCCGTCTTGATCTTCGCCTGCGCGTCGGTCAGCTTCTGCGCGTCCTCGTCGGTGCCACCGCCGAGGTACTCCTCCAGCGCGATGCGCTCCAGGTAGGCGTACGAGGAGAGGGAGACCCGCTGCGTCGCCAGGTTGGGGTCGTCCGGACCGGGCTTGACCAGCAGGTGCATGCCGATCGACCGTTCCAGCGACAGCGCCGCCTTGGTGAGCGACATGGCGTAGACGGTACGGCCGTAGGAGGTGATGTTGCCGGTGCCCAGACCGAGTTCGTTGGCGAACTCCATCAGGGGGTGCGCGACCTCGACGTAGCCCTCTTCGGTCTTCACGCCGGTGGTGTTCTTGCTGTACGCGACCTTGCGCAGCGTCTGCAGCGTGGGCTCGGCCTTGCGGAAGAGGTCCAGACGCCGCGTGACGCCGGGCTTGTCCGGCACGTTCTGCGCGGCCTCGTGGAAGACGGCGGCCGCCTGGTCCGTCTGCTTGCGGGCCGCGGTGACGACGTCCTTCTGGTTGCCCAGCAGCAGCGGGGCCGCGGTGACGTCACGCTCGTTCTCGAGGGCGTCGGCGTAGCTGAGGGAGGCGCGCACCAGGCGGGCGGTGTTCTCCGCGTCCCGGGCCTCGTTCCAGGTGTCGATCGAGCTCTTCACCTGGAAGCCGCCCATGATGAGGCCGACGGCCACGGGTATGAGCAGGATGGCGTTCAGGCGGGTGGGCACCCGCCAGTTGCGCGGTGAGAAACGGCCACCGCCGGCCGGGGGAGCGGCCGAGGGCTCCGCACCCGGCACAGGGGTGGGCACCGCAGCGCGCGGCGGCGGGGTGAAGTTGCCCCGTGCCGACGGCTCGGGACCGTTCTTGCTTCGCCTCACTCGACCAACAACCTCTCGGCGGTCGGCACCTACGTCGTGCCGCAGTCTCTCAGAGCCCGGTTCGCCATCGACCTCAGTACGTCTTTGACTAATGGGCAGTTCAGGCATTCCAGCACGTCGGCAACCGCTCCACCAAACACTCGGAACCTGAGGTTCCGAGCGATGTAAGCCCTAGATAAAACGGGCATAAAGAGCGAGCCCCGCCAAAAGACGGGGCGGTCGTGCGCGCAGCGGCACCGTCCGACCGCGTCGCGTGGCGAAGAACGGCGATTCCTCTGCCGAACTGTTATGAACACCGGAGCCGACCGTGTCAAAGGCCACAGCCGGCTCCGCTTGCGCTACGACAACTGCCGTACGGCACGTTCCAATTGGGTGTTACCGCAGACGGGCCATGAGGGCGTGCTCGACCAGCGTGATCAGCGCACTCTTGGCGTCCGCGCGGTGCCGGGCGTCCGTCGTGATGATCGGGGCGTCCGGACCGATCTGCAGCGCTTCCCGTACTTCTTCGGGGGTGTAGGGCTGCTGTCCGTCGAAGCCGTTGAGGGCGATGACGAACGGCAGGCCGCTGTTCTCGAAGTAGTCGACCGCGGGGAAGCAGTCGGCGAGACGGCGGGTGTCCACGAGGACCACCGCGCCGATCGCGCCGCGGACCAGGTCGTCCCACATGAACCAGAAGCGGTCCTGACCGGGCGTACCGAAGAGGTACAGGATCAGGTCCTGGTCCAGGGTGATGCGGCCGAAGTCCATGGCCACCGTGGTGGTGGTCTTGTCGCCGGTGTGCGTCAGGTCGTCGATGCCGGCCGAAGCGGACGTCATGACGGCCTCTGTGCGCAGCGGGTTGATCTCCGAGACGGCGCCGACGAACGTGGTCTTGCCCACGCCGAAGCCGCCCGCCACCACGATCTTCGCGGAGGTGGTGGCCCGGCCCGCGTCAGAGCTTGCGAAGTCCACTGAGCACCCTTTCGAGCAGCGTCACGTCCGGAGCGCCGCCGTTGTTCTCGTCGCCACCCGGCTGGTGGATGGCGACCATGCCGGCCTCTGCGAGGTCGGCGACCAGGATCCGGGCCACGCCGAGCGGCATGGCCAGCAGCGCCGACACCTCCGCGACCGACTTGACCTCACGGCAGAGGTGGCAGATGCGCTGGTGTTCCGGGAGTAGTCCCATGAGCGCTGCCGGGTCGGCCGTGGTGCTGATCAGCGCCTCGATGGCGAGCTGGTAGCGCGGCCGGGTCCGGCCGCCGGTCATCGCGTACGGACGTACCAGCGGCTGGTCGCCCTCGTCCCCGTACGGCTCCGCGTACGGATCATGAGAGGCGGTGGGCGGGGTCATGAATCCTCCGGGCGGGACAGCAAGTCGGTCAGTCGAGCCGTCGGAAGGGGCCGGTGGGGGGATTGTGGCGGCCGGACGGTGTTTTTGTGAGGCGGGTGGTGCCGGGGCCGGTCAGTGAAGCAGACTGCCTTGGAGTTCGGCGCGCAGGTCCGGGGTGAGTACCGCCCCCGCGCGGTCGACCAGCAGTGCCATCTCGTAGCCGACCAGGCCGATGTCGCACTCGGGGTGGGCCAGGACCGCGAGGGAGGACCCGTCCGAGACGGACATGAGGAAGAGGAACCCGCGTTCCATCTCCACGACCGTCTGCGCCACGTTGCCGCCCTCGAAGATCCGGGACGCCCCGGCGGTCAGCGAGGTCAGGCCGGACGCGACGGCCGCCAGCTGGTCGGCGCGGTCGCGCGGAAAACCTTCGGACATGGCCAGCAGAAGGCCGTCGGCGGAGACCACCACCGTGTGCGACACCCCGGGGGTGTTGTCCACGAAGTTGGTGATCAACCAGTTCAGGTTCTGTGCCGCCTGGCTCATCGGACTCAACTAACGCTCCTGCTGGTGAGTGGGGCTCGGGAAGCTGCCGGACTGGCCGTTGCCGGCCTGACGGCCCTGCGCGATGCCCCGACGGAGATTGGTCAGCCGGCCGCGTACGTCGTCAGGCGCACGCGAGACCTGCGGACCGGCTTGGTGCTGTTGCTGCTGAGCCGTGCCCGGGACGAGGTTCGCCCGGGGCACCCGGCGCGGCAGGCCGGAGGTGGTGACGCCGCCCGCCGCGGGCTGCCGTACGCGCTCCGCCTGCCGGACGAGTTCGTCGTTCGGCGAGGTGCGCCAGGAACCGGTGGCGGCGGGACGTTGCGGGGCCGGCGCGGGCGCCTGCTGCTGCGGCGCCGCGGCCGGGGTGCTGTCCGGCTGCCGCTCCTGCTGGTGACCGTGGAACCAGTTGGTCTCCAGCGTGTCGTACAGCGGGGTGCGGCCGTCGCCCGGACCGGCGGCCGGCGGCAGGGCCTCCGGCTCACGGCGGACGGGACGCTGCTGCTGGGGCTGCGGCTGCTGCTGCGGGGCCGGCGGACGGGGCGCGCCGAAGTCGGCGCGGGGGCCGGGCTGCGGGCGCTCGAACTGGCCGGTGTCGGACGGGGACTGGCTGCCGGGCAGCGCGTGCTGACCGGTGGAGCCGCCGTTGTACGCCTGCGGGGCCGCGAACTGGCCGGTGCTCTGCGGGTCCTGCTGCCCGGACGCCGAGGTGCCGAAGACGTCGGAGCGGACGAACTGGCCGTTGTCGCCCTGCTGGCCGTACTGGCTGTTGCCGTCCTGCTGGCCGTACTGGCCGTTGTCCCGCGGTGCGGCCGGACGCTGGAACTGCCCGGTCTGCTGCGGGTTCTCGGCGCCGGGACGCGCGAACTGGCCCGTGGAGCCGTTCATCCCGAAGTCCGGGCGGGGGAACTCGCCGGTCGAGGACGGACCCTGGGAGTCGATCCGCGGCATCTCCGCCGTCGAGCCCGGGCCCTGCCGGTCGTCGAAGCGCGGCATGTGCGAGGTCTGCCCCGGGTCCTGCTCGTCGTGGCCGCGCGGGGCGTCCAGCGAGGCGCGTGACATCGGCGCCTGGGCGTTGCCGCGCCAGTCGGCGGGGTCGGCCTGCGGGTTGCCGCCGGGCAGTTCGGCCCGGGGGCCGCCGCGCGGCGGAAGCTGGGGCTGACGGCCCTGGTCGGGGGCGCCCGCGCCACCGCGCTGCGCCGCCGGACCGCGACCGCCGAACATGTCCTGCTGCGGACCGCCCGCGGCCTGCTGGCCCTGAGCGCCCGGCATCTGACCGCCGAAGCCGCCCGCGCCCGCGCCGGCCGGAGCCGGCCGGCCCTGCTGCGGGCCGCCCGGGCCCTGCGGACCACCCGGACCCTGCGGACCGCGCGCTCCGCCCGGCGCACCGGGACGGCCGCCCTGGCCCGTGCCGGGCAGCGCGGCCCGCGGACCCTGGGCGGAGCCGACCTGGCCACGGGGGCCCTGACCGGCGCCGATGCGCCCGGCCGACGGCGCGCCGCCGAGGGCGCCGCCCTGGCCGCCGCCGTTGTTGCGGCGGGCGGCGGCGACACCGGCCGCGGCCTGCGCGGCGGCGGGGCCACCGGTCGCCGCGGGCGCGCCGGGCTTGCCCGGAGCGGGCTTCTTGCCGCCCTGGGCGACGTCGACGGGCAGCATGACCAGCGCGGTCGTGCCACCGGAGTCGGACGGGCGGAGCTGGATGCGGATGCCGTGCCGCTGCGACAGACGGCCGACCACGAACAGACCCATGCGGCGGGACACCGACACGTCCACCGTGGGCGGCGAGGCGAGCCGCTCGTTGATCGCCGCGAGGTCCTCGGGGGAGAGGCCGATTCCGGTGTCGTGGATCTCGATCAGGACGCGGCCGTCGGGCAGCGCGTGACCGGTGACCTTGACCTTGGTCTGCGGCGAGGAGAAGGAGGTGGCGTTCTCGAGCAGCTCGGCGAGGAGGTGCACGAGGTCGTTGACCACGCGGCCGGCGACCTCGGTGGTCGGCACGGCGGCCAGCTCGATGCGCTCGTACTGCTCCACCTCGGACGCGGCGGCACGGAGCACGTCGACCAGCGGGACCGGGCGGGTCCACCGGCGGCCGGGCTCCTCACCCGCGAGGACGAGGAGGTTCTCGCCGTTACGGCGCATACGGGTCGCGAGGTGGTCGAGCTTGAACAGCGAGGAGAGCTGGTCCGGGTCGGCCTCGCGGGACTCCAGTTCGGAGATCAGCGAGAGCTGACGCTGGATCAGACCCTGGGAGCGGCGCGAGAGGTTGGTGAACATCGCGTTGACGTTGCCCCGCAGCAGGGCCTGCTCGGCGGCGAGGCGGACCGCCTCGCGGTGCACGTCGTCGAAGGCCGCGGCCACCTGGCCGATCTCGTCCCGGGAGTGCACACCGACCGACTCCACGGACGTGTCCACGTCCTGCGGGTCGGACTCGGAGAGCTGCTTGACCAGCTCGGGCAGCCGGTCCTGGGCGACCTTGGTGGCCGTGTCCTGCAGCCGGCGCAGCGAGCGGATCATGGACCGGGCCACGACGAAGGCGCCGACCAGCGAGACGCCGAGCACGATGAGGATCAGCGCACCGGAGAGGATCGCCTCCTGCTCGGAGGACGACTTCAGCTCGCGGGCCTTCTGCTCCATGTCCTCGAGCAGCGAGTGCTCGATGTTCTTCATCTGCTGGATCTTGGTGGAGCTGTCGTCCACCCAGTCGCGGTAGGAGCGCGCGGGCAGGTCGTTGAGGCCGCCGGGCGACTCCAGGACGCGCTTGGCGTAGAGGTCCGCCGCCTGGATCGTCGGGTTGGTGTCCTCGATCGGCTTGAGGAGCTCGTCCGGGTTGTGGCTGCTGTAGATCTTGCGGAAGATCGCGATCTGCGACTTCTCGCTCGAGTACGCCGACTCGCCGTAGAGCTGGTCGTTCTTGGACAGCTCACCCTTGGAGGTGTTGCTGGAGGTCAGGGCCGCCGCGATGACGGCTCGCTGCACGGAGGCGTACTCCTTGGCGCTGGAGAACGCGGCCAGGGCGCGGGTGCGCGAGATCATCTCCGGGTTGCTGGACGCCTCGGCCATCGACTGGGAGAGGTCGATCAGCTGGGTGATCAGCCGGTGGTACGCCTCGACCGTCTGCGTCGAGTTGTTCTTCGACTGGTAGGCGTCCTGGCGGATCTTGGCGAGGCCGTCGAGCTGGTTGGCGAGGCTGACCAGGGTGTCGCGGACGCCCTGGAGGTTGCCGTTCTTGCTCGCCTCGTCGATCTGCTCGGAGGAGTCGAGGAAGTTCTCCCGGGCCCGGTCCGTCTTGTCCTGGTAGCCCTTGACCGTGTAGTCGGTCGACTTCAGGCCGTGCGCCAGCGGGCCGGCGGACTGGTCGCGCTCGTCCTGGAGCGCCATGGCCAGCTCGGTCGCCTGCTTGGTCATGAGCGTCAGCAGCTTCATGTTGTCGAGCTGCTGGATGTCGTCCATCGAGTCGCCGATGCGCAGCGCGCCCAGCGAGGTCGCGGCGACGACGGGGAGCGCCAGCAGCGACACCAGGCGCGTGGAGATGCGCCAGTTGCGCAGTGCCATGCGCGAGCCGGGGCCGCTCGGGCTCTTGCCGGCCGGCTTGGCGGCCGGGGTGGGGTTCTGGGCCTTCGCCGAACCTGCCGGGCCCGCCGTGGACGACGTGCCGGAGCGCCCGGAGCGCTCGCCGCTGTCGCCGGACTGGGCCGGGCCCGGGTTCTGGGCGTGCTGGGGGGAGGAACCGCGGTCGGTCCCGCCGTGCGCCTCCGGCTCCGCCGAAGCGCTGCCATCCCTCTTGAAACGTCCCTGCACTAGCGTCGCAACCTCTGGACCAGGCGCCTCCCCGCGCGAACGGAGAGACACGGTGTCGGCGTCTTGGAGAGCGCCCTGAATACGCCCCCCGGTGGTCTTGAGTGACCCGGCGCTGGTTCCCCCTTCTCGCCGCCACTCGGCGCTGCGTTGCGCCCCCTGCGCGCCGGCTCGATCCCGCGGCGGTCCGTGGAATTCCAGCACAGTGCCGGATCTCCAACAAGGGCCGTGAGCCGAGCTGTGACCTACGTGACGGAACGTGAGGCCCAGGCTACGACCCGTGTAAGTCGATCTCCCGCAAAACGGACGTATCGCGGCGACTCGCCGGTCACCATCCGGTGTCCCAGTCGCCATGATCGGGAGCGGAATGAGCGCTTCAGGGGGTCAATGTCCGTTTCCCTGCAAAGAGGCGTGAGTCGGAATTGCCCGAATTGCCCATGGGGTCGTGAGCAAACTCACATGAAGATCCTGTGGAGTTCACGTCCGTGGCGGGGAATCCGATGTTTAGCCTTGCGCTTTACAGGATGAGATGCCCTGTCAACCCCCACCCTCGGCCACAGGATGACAACGGTGAAGACGACGATGATGTTCCGCAACATAGCCAACCCGCGGCGCACGACGCTGGCGCACCTCGAGGACGCCGACGAACTGCAGACGCCGGAGCTGCCGGAGCACTCCGTCGACCTCCCGGCCCAGACGGCCAACCCGCGGCGCACCGTCCTCATGGAGGTACCGGTCGGCGCCGCCGCGGCCGGCGAGTAGCCGAGCCCGGCACCGGACACACCGAGCGCGGCCCGGAGATCGCATGATCTCCGGGCCGCGCTCGTTTTCCACCGGCATTCTCTCTCCCGCCTCTTTTTCCTCCCGCCCCGGATTCGGCGCCACCGCCACCGGTCCGATACGC
The DNA here is from genome assembly GCF_042875075.1 of Streptomyces sp. NPDC003720. Classification (NCBI taxonomy): domain Bacteria; kingdom Bacillati; phylum Actinomycetota; class Actinomycetes; order Kitasatosporales; family Streptomycetaceae; genus Streptomyces; species Streptomyces sp. NPDC003720. The sequence continues at coordinate 193,227 of NZ_JBIANZ010000011.1, read as the reverse complement.
GAGCGCGGTGGCCGCGCGTCATTTCGGCGTCCGCGACGGGCGGCGGCGTCCCAGGGCGCCCGCCCCGCCGCCCGGCCCGGCCGCCGTCCTTGGAAGGCCCCTGGCCCGGGCGCCGCACGGCCCCGCCGCGCACGCGGACCCCGCCGCGAATTCCCCGGGTAATCGGCGAATGGCCCGTGCGGGTAATCCCGCGGAATTCGGGATCGCCGCAGGCGGATCCGCGAACCGGAAAAGGACGCCACGCCGCACTGCCCGAACGCCGCGGGGCCCGACCGGTTAACCTGGGGCGTCAGTACGCCGGTTCTAGTTGAGGGGCGCAGGATCCCGTGCGCATCGCCAGGTTCTCCATCGACGGGAACGTAGCCTTCGGCGCGGTCGAGGGCGACAAGGAGGACGAACTCGTCCTCGACATCATCAAGGGCATCCCGTTCGCGGACCACGAGCTGTCCGGCACGAAGGTGCCGCTCAGCAAGGTCAGGCTGCTCCCGCCGGTGCTCCCCAACAAGGTCGTGGCGTTCGGCCGCAACTACGCCGAGCACGCGCGCGAGCTGGGCAACGAGGTGCCCGACGCCCCCTTCGCCTTCTTCAAGCCCTCCACCTCGGTGATCGGCCCCGGCGACGAGATCCGGTACCCGTCCTTCTCGCAGGAACTGCACCACGAGGCCGAGCTGGCCGTCGTCATCGGGCGCATGTGCCGCGAGGTCCCGCGCGAGCGCGTCAAGGACGTGATCCTCGGCTACACCTGCGCCAACGACGTCACCGCGCGCGACGTGCAGCGGCGCGAGAAGCAGTGGGCGCGGGCCAAGGGCTTCGACTCCTCCTGCCCGCTCGGCCCCTGGGTGGAGACGGACCTGGACCTGGAGCGGGCCAACGATCTCACCGTCCAGCTCACCGTCAACGGCGAACAGCGCCAGCTCGGCCGTACGAGCGAGATGATCCACCCCATCGAGGACCTGGTCGTCAACATCTCCGAGGCGATGACCCTGCTCCCCGGCGACGTCATCCTCACCGGCACCCCCGCGGGGGTCGGCCCCCTGAACGTCGGCGACGAGGTCGCCGTCACCATCGAAGGCATCGGCACTCTCACCAACAAGGTTGTCAAGCGTGGCTAGCGCACCCGGCTCCCCCGTACGCGTCCGTTTCTGTCCCTCGCCCACCGGTAACCCCCACGTGGGCCTGGTCCGCACCGCCCTGTTCAACTGGGCGTTCGCCCGGCACCACCAGGGCACCCTGGTCTTCCGCATCGAGGACACCGACGCGGCCCGCGACTCCGAGGAGTCCTACAACCAGCTGCTCGACGCGATGCGCTGGCTGGGCTTCGACTGGGACGAGGGCCCCGAGATCGGCGGCCCGCACGCGCCGTACCGCCAGTCGCAGCGCATGGACCTCTACAAGGACGTCGCCCAGAAGCTCCTGGACGCCGGGCACGCCTACCACTGCTACTGCTCCCAGGAGGAGCTGGACAGCCGCCGCGAGACCGCGCGCGCCGAGGGCCGGCCGTCCGGCTACGACGGCCACTGCCGCGACCTGGGCGAGGCGGAGGTCGAGGAGTACAAGGCCCAGGGGCGCACCCCGATCGTCCGCTTCCGCATGCCCGACGAGACGATCACCTTCACCGACCTGGTCCGCGGCGAGATCACGTACCTCCCGGAGAACGTCCCGGACTACGGCATCGTGCGCGCCAACGGCGCCCCGCTGTACACGCTGGTGAACCCGGTCGACGACGCCCTGATGGAGATCACCCACGTCCTGCGCGGCGAGGACCTGCTCTCCTCCACCCCGCGCCAGGTCGCCCTGTACAAGGCGCTGACCGAGCTGGGCATCGCCAAGGGGATCCCGGCCTTCGGGCATCTGCCGTACGTCATGGGCGAGGGCAACAAGAAGCTCTCCAAGCGCGACCCGCAGTCCTCGCTGAACCTCTACCGCGAGCGCGGCTTCCTGCCCGAGGGCCTGCTCAACTACCTCTCGCTGCTGGGCTGGTCGCTCTCGGCCGACCAGGACATCTTCTCGGTCGAGGAGATGGTCGCCGCCTTCGACATCGCGGACGTGAACCCGAACCCGGCGCGCTTCGACCTGAAGAAGTGCGAGGCGATCAACGCCGACCACATCCGGATGCTGGAGGTCAAGGACTTCACCGAGCGCTGCCGGCCGTGGCTGAAGGCCCCGGCCGCACCGTGGGCGCCGGAGGACTTCGACGAGGCCAAGTGGCAGGCGATCGCGCCGCACGCGCAGACCCGCCTGAAGGTCCTGTCCGAGATCACCGACAACGTCGACTTCCTCTTCCTCGCCGAGCCGGTCTTCGACGAGGCGTCCTGGACGAAGGCGATGAAGGAGGGCAGCGACGCCCTGCTCCGCACGGCGCGCGAGAAGCTGGAGTCGGCGGACTGGACCTCGCCCGAGTCCCTGAAGGAGGCGGTCCTGGCCGCCGGCGAGGCCCACGGCCTCAAGCTCGGCAAGGCCCAGGCCCCGGTCCGCGTCGCCGTCACCGGCCGCACGGTCGGCCTGCCCCTCTTCGAGTCGCTCGAGGTCCTGGGCAAGGAGAAGACGCTGGCCCGCATCGACGCGGCGCTGGCGCGGCTCGCGGCGTAACGGAACACACGTCGAGGGCGGCACCCGGTACGGCCGGGCGCCGCCCTTCGCCGTATCCCTCCCCGGTCCGCGCGCCGGGCGCGTCCCGTGCCCGGACAAGGCGGCCGCCCGCCGGTTACGGTCGGGGCATGAGCATTCGCGCCGTGGTCTGGGACGTCGACGACACCCTCTTCGACTACACCACCGCCGACCGCGAGGGCATGCGCGCCCATCTGGTGGCCGAAGGGCTCCTCGCCGGGTACGGGTCGCCGGACGAGGCGCTCGCGCGCTGGCGGGAGATCACCGACCAGCAGTGGGCCCGCTTCGCCGCCGGCGAGGTCGACTTCGTCACACAGCGGCGCGACCGCGCCCGGGTCTTCCTGGACCGGCCGGAGCTGACGGACGCCGAGGCCGACGACTGGTTCCAGCGGTACGTGCGGCACTACGAGGCCGCCTGGTCCCTGTTCCCGGACGTCCTGCCGGTGCTGGACGCCCTGGCCGCCAGCCACCGGCACGCGGTGCTGTCCAACTCCAGCCTGACCGTCCAGGACCGCAAGCTGCGCCTGCTCGGCGTGCGCGACCGCTTCGAGGCCCTGCTCTGCGCCGCCGAGCTGGGCGTCTCCAAGCCCCGGGCCGGTGCCTTCCTCGCCGCCTGCGACGCGCTCTCGCTCGCCCCGCACGAGGTCGCGTACGTTGGCGATCACCCGGAGATCGACGGCCGGGGCGCCGCCGACGCGGGGCTGCTGTCGGTCTGGATCGACCGCGGCGGCGCCTACGCGACCCTGGACCCGCCCACCGGACCGCACCGCATCGCGTCCCTCTCCGAACTGCCCGGGCTCCTCGGCGCGGATAGTCGTTTTGGAGCCCCGTCCACCTTCAGGTAATGTTCTTCCTGCGCCGCCGGGGAGCGGGCCGAAAGGCCGGAACCGGAGGAGCGAACTAGAACGAGAACCCTTCAGGGGCTTGAGTTCCAGTGGCCTATGGTGTAATTGGCAGCACGACTGATTCTGGTTCAGTTAGTCTTGGTTCGAGTCCAGGTAGGCCAGCTCGCAGAGCTCATCTGCGCCGCGGATCACATCCGCAAGCCCCCGTTGTGTAGCGGCCTAGCACGCTGCCCTCTCAAGGCAGTAGCGCCGGTTCGAATCCGGTCGGGGGTACAGATCCTTCCCGCGAGGAGAGTTCGGGTAGCTCCCCCTCACCTCGATGCAGGATCGCTAGGGCCCCCGTTGTGTAGCGGCCTAGCACGCCGCCCTCTCAAGGCGGTAGCGCCGGTTCGAATCCGGTCGGGGGTACTGACTGGTCTAAACCATCATTGGTCTATGGTGTAATTGGCAGCACGACTGATTCTGGTTCAGTTAGTCTTGGTTCGAGTCCAGGTAGACCAGCTCGGACCTGCGGAAACGCAGTGTCCACGCCCCCGTTGTGTAGCGGCCTAGCACGCCGCCCTCTCAAGGCGGTAGCGCCGGTTCGAATCCGGTCGGGGGTACAACACGAAGGCCCTTCGCTTCGGCGGAGGGCCTTCGCCGTGCCCGGCGCCGGCTACTCGAAGCCGTACCGCCGCGCCGACTCCTCCTCCTGTGCCAGCCGGTGCAGCGCCCGCAGCACCGGTTCGTTGAGGATCGCCCCCAGGACGGCGAACTCCACCCGCTCCGCCTCCGAGGGGTGCGCCTCCATGTTGTCCAGGTCGAGCACGGCGGTCCGGTGCATCAACTCGGCGTACGGGGCGAGCTGTTCGGCCCCCCAGTCGTAGCCGAGCCGGCGGAACGCGGCCACCGCCACCACCAGCGAGCGGTACGCGGGGGAGATGGTCGTCAGCCGCCTGGCGTTCCCCCAGCCGAGCCGGTCGAGCAGGGCGCCGACCTCCTCGTGCGCGGCCCGGACGGCCTCGTCCTCCTCGTCGGGTTCCGGCACCTGCGGCAGCGCCCACAGGGCCGCGCCCAGCCGGATGGTGCGGCCCAGCGAGTCGTCGTCGACGTGGCCCAGCACCTCGCGGACCGTCGCCACCGGGATCCGGCCGACCTGGATCATCGCGCGCACCAGCCGCAGCCGCCGCAGATGCTCCTCGTCGTACTCCGCCGTCGTGGCGTTGATCTGCCGGCCCGGGGCCAACAACCCCTCACGGAGGTAGTACTTGATCGTCGCGGTGGACACACCGCTGCGCTCGCTCAGTTCGGCCAGCCGCATCTCTTGCGCCTCTCCTCGGGGAGTGTCACTATCCAAGCATCAGCCGAATGGATAGTGGTGCTATCCGATCAGTGCGCAGGGGGTCGCGATGTCCGCGAAACCGGTACTCGGCCGCACCACCGCGGCGGCGGAGGGCGACGTGGTCGTCCTCCTGATCGGCATGCGCGTCAACCACTTCTGGGCGGTGCACCAGTGGCTCCCGGTCATGCTGGCGATGTTCCGCATGCTGGGCGAGCTCGCCCGGGACGAGGACCGGGGACTGCTGGGGCGCGTCCTGCTCACGGCCTCGCCGCGGACCTACTACGTCGTCCAGTACTGGGAGTCCAAGGAAAAGCTCTACGCCTACGCGACCGCGCCCGACGCCTTCCACCACCGGGTCTGGGCGCTGATCAACCGCAGGGAGCGGGCCGGGAAGGTGCGCGGGCACGTCGGCATCTGGCACGAGACGTACGTCGTCCCGGAGGGCCGCTACGAATCCGTCTACGGCGACATGCCGGCCTTCGGGCTGGCCGCCGCCCACGGGCAGGTGCCGCTGGAGAAGCGCGGGCGGTACGCCAGGGACCGGTTCGCGTACCGCTCGCAGCGGGCGGCGGAACCCGAGAAGACCGTCTGACGAGGGCGGCGGGGGGACCGGGGGACCCGGGGAGGGCTCGCCGCGGCGTTGGGGCGGGCCCTCCCCGGTGACGTTCCCGGGACGCCCGGGCTCAGCCCGAGCGGCGCAGCGCCTCGGAGAGACGGGCCGCCGCGTCGATGACCGCCTGGGCGTGCATACGGCCTGGGTGACGGGTCAGGCGCTCGATCGGGCCCGACACGGACACCGCGGCCACCACGCGGTTGGAGGGGCCGCGCACGGGCGCGGAGACGGACGCCACGCCCGGCTCGCGCTCGCCGATGGACTGGGCCCAGCCGCGCCTGCGCACACCCGACAGGGCCGTCGCCGTGAAACGGGCGCCCTGCAGACCGCGGTGCAGCCGCTCCGGCTCCTCCCAGGCCATCAGGATCTGGGCCGAGGAGCCGGCCTTCATGGTCAGCGTGGAGCCGACCGGGACCGTGTCCCGCAGGCCGGACAGGCGCTCCGCCGCGGCCACGCAGATCCGCATGTCGCCCTGGCGCCGGTAGAGCTGCGCGCTCTCGCCGGTGACATCGCGGAGGTGGGTGAGCACGGGGCCCGCCGTGGCGAGCAGGCGGTCCTCGCCGGCCGCCGCCGCCAGTTCCGCGAGGCGCGGGCCGAGGATGAACCGGCCCTGCATGTCGCGTGCCACCATGCGGTGGTGTTCCAGGGCCACGGCCAGGCGGTGGGCCGTGGGTCGTGCCAGTCCGGTCGCGCCGACCAGACCCGCGAGGGTGGCCGGACCGGACTCCAGAGCGCTCAGGACGAGGGCCGCCTTGTCCAGAACGCCGACGCCGCTACTGTTGTCCATGCAACGATACTCGCGTCTCACTCTGTGAAACGCAAGTTCAATTTTCCGTGGAACGCGCCACCCTGGAATCACACAGCGGCCCGTGCACCACAGGGCCCGGCGGCGGACGTCCGATACACACCGGGGCGCGGGCGCCGTCACCCCAAGATCTCGAGTTGGGCCGGAGGACGTTCGCCGGCCGGAGGGAAAGCGATGGGTAGGACACTCGCGGAGAAGGTCTGGGACGACCACGTCGTCCGGCGCGCCGAGGGCGAGCCCGACCTCCTCTACATCGATCTGCACCTGCTGCACGAGGTGACCAGCCCGCAGGCCTTCGACGGGCTGCGCAAGAGCGGTCGTCAGGTGCGCCGCCTCGACCTCACCATCGCGACCGAGGACCACAACACCCCGACCCTCGACATCGACAAGCCCATCGCCGACCCGGTCTCCCGCGCCCAGCTGGAGACGCTGCGCAAGAACTGCGCCGAGTTCGGGGTGCGCCTGCACCCGCTGGGCGACGTCGAGCAGGGCGTCGTGCACGTCGTCGGCCCCCAGCTCGGTCTGACCCAGCCCGGCACCACCGTGGTCTGCGGTGACTCCCACACCTCGACGCACGGCGCGTTCGGCGCGCTGGCGTTCGGCATCGGCACCTCCCAGGTGGAGCACGTGCTGGCCACCCAGACGCTGCCGATGGCCCGCCCGAAGACCATGGCCATCACCGTCGACGGCGAGCTGCCCGAGGGCGTCACCGCCAAGGACCTGATCCTGGCGATCATCGCGCGGATCGGCACCGGCGGCGGCCAGGGCTACATCCTGGAGTACCGCGGCTCCGCCATCGAGAAGCTCTCGATGGAGGCCCGGATGACCATCTGCAACATGTCGATCGAGGCCGGTGCCCGCGCGGGCATGATCGCCCCCGACGAGACCACCTTCGAGTACCTCAAGGGCCGCCCGCACGCCCCCGAGGGCGCCGACTGGGACGCCGCGGTCGAGTACTGGAAGACCCTGCGCACGGACGAGGACGCCGTCTTCGACGCCGAGGTCGTCATCGCCGCCGACGAGCTGTCGCCGTTCGTCACCTGGGGTACCAACCCCGGGCAGGGCGCGCCGCTTTCGGCGTCCGTCCCCGACCCGGCTTCGTACGAAGACGCTTCGGAGCGCCTCGCCGCCGAAAAGGCCCTGGAGTACATGGGGTTGGAGGCCGGCCAGCCGCTGCGCTCGATCGGTGTGGACACCGTCTTCGTAGGCTCCTGCACCAACGGCCGCATCGAGGACCTGCGGGCCGCCGCCGAGCTGCTGCGCGGCCGCAAAGTCGCCGACGGCGTACGGATGCTGGTCGTCCCGGGTTCCGCCCGGGTCGGTCTGCAGGCCGTCTCCGAGGGTCTGGACGTGGTCTTCAAGGAGGCCGGCGCCGAATGGCGGCACGCGGGCTGCTCGATGTGCCTCGGCATGAACCCCGACCAGCTGGCCCCGGGCGAGCGTTCCGCGTCCACCTCCAACCGCAACTTCGAGGGCCGGCAGGGCAAGGGCGGCCGCACCCACCTGGTGTCGCCGCAGGTCGCGGCGGCCACCGCGGTCCTGGGCCACCTGGCCTCGCCCGCCGACCTGTCCGACGCCCCCGTGCCCGCTGGAGTCTGAGAGATCATGGAAGCCTTCACCACCCACACCGGCCGGGCCGTCCCGCTGCGCCGCGGCAACGTCGACACCGACCAGATCATCCCCGCCCACTGGCTCAAGAAGGTGACCCGGGACGGCTTCGAGGACGGGCTGTTCGAGGCCTGGCGCAAGGACCCGGAGTTCGTGCTCAACCGCCCCGAGCGGCAGGGCGCGACCGTCCTGGTCGCCGGTCCCGACTTCGGCACCGGCTCCTCCCGGGAGCACGCCGTCTGGGCGCTGCAGAACTACGGCTTCAAGACCGTGATCTCCTCCCGCTTCGCGGACATCTTCCGGGGCAACTCGCTGAAGAACGGCCTGCTCACGGTCGTGCTCGACCAGAAGGTCGTGGACGCGCTGTGGGAGCTCACCGAAGCGGACCCGCAGGCCGAGATCACCGTGGACCTGCAGAGCCGCGAGGTGCGCGCCGCGGGCGTGACCGCCTCGTTCGAGCTGGACGAGAACTCCCGCTGGCGGCTGCTGAACGGGCTGGACGACATCTCCATCACCCTGCGGAACGAGTCCGACATCGCCGACTACGAGGGCAAGCGGCCCGCCTACAAGCCGCGCACGCTCCAGGTCTGACCCGGCGCCCCCGGCAGGTCGACTTTCGGCCACCCCAACACACCGGCTGTACCCCCGATCGCCACGATCGGGGGTACAGCCGTATTCGTACCCGAACGGCCCCGCACCGGCCCCTCGACCCGCGCAACGTCCCACGTTAGAGCGGTGGTTGGCCGGGTAGCCGGACCGCGGGGACGGCGTCCGCGCGAGCGCCGACAGGACTCTCCGGCGCGGCAGTTGCACCCTGCGCAGGCGACAACTCGCCCCAGATGGCACAATCTGTGCATGGAACACGACGGCCAACTCGAGCTCTATACGGCGGTCGCGGACCAACTCAAGGAAGCGCACTCAAGGGTGCGCGCACTGCAAGTCCCGGAGGGCGTACGGATGGCGCTGACCCGGAAGCTGCTGGTCATTACGGCCGCGGCCAAGCACGATCTCGCCGGTGCGGCAAGGCGACTGGAGCGGTTCAACGCGGACCTCGACGAGGGACGGATCCCCGAAGAGGATCACTGAGCGTTCCGGGGCAGCCGATTTCGCTGCGGCACAAGGGTGATAAGCCCGTTTCGTGTTTGATTTGCGGTATATATCTGCCTAACGTGCGAAAAAGCTTGAACACTTTCGTTCTGGCGATGTCTCCGAAGGGGAAGACGTGAACAAGGCGCAGCTCGTAGAAGCGATTGCCGACAAGATGGGCGGCCGCCAGCAGGCCGCCGAGGCTGTCGATCATGTCCTGGACGCCATCGTCCGCGCGGTCGTCGCGGGCGAGCGGGTCTCGGTCACCGGCTTCGGGTCCTTCGAGAAGGTGGACCGCCCGGCCCGTTACGCGCGTAACCCCCAGACGGGCGAGCGGGTTCGCGTCAAGAAGACCTCCGTGCCGCGCTTCCGCGCGGGCCAGGGCTTCAAGGACCTGGTGAGCGGCTCGAAGAAGCTGCCCCGGGGTGGCGAGGTCTCGGTGAAGAAGGCGCCCAAGGGCAGCCTGACCGGCGGCGCTTCCGCCACGGTCAAGAAGGCCGCCGCCAAGAAGACGACGAAGGCGGCCGCCGCGAAGAAGGCCACCGCCAAGAAGGCGGCGCCGGCCAAGAAGACCACCGCCGCCGCGAAGAAGACCACGGCGAAGAAGACCACCGCCAAGAAGGCCCCGGCGACCGCCAAGACCGCCGCGGCGAAGAAGACCACCGCGAAGAAGGCGACGGCCCAGAAGGCCCCGGCCAAGAAGGTCACCGCCAAGAAGGCCCCGGCCAAGAAGTCGACGGCCCGCAAGACCACCGCCAAGAAGGCCACCGCCCGCAAGGCCTCCTGAGGCCGCCAGGGCACTCACGCGCCGGGCCGGACTCCCCTGGGGAGCCCGGCCCGCGGCGTGTGTGCGGCCTTGATCAACACCCCTAGAACGTCTGCAGGGTCACCAGGGTGATCCGCACGGCCGCGCCCTCGCGCTCCGTCTCGATCCGCACCCGCTGCCCGGGCCGCAGCAACCGCAGCCCGCCCGCGTCGAACGCCGCCGCGTCGAAGGGCAGTGGGGTCCCGTCGTCGAGCAGCACCTGCCCGCTGCGGGTGCCGGAGTCGTACGTGTAAGCGGTGGCCTGCATGACGGCCAGCGTAGTGCCTGACGACCACCCGCCGTCGGGCCGCGGTACGCGCGCCGAGGCCGGTCCGTCGTGGCGGTTCGCGCCGTTCCCCGCGCCTTTCGGTGCGCCGTTCAGGACCCCGGGATCAGCAGCCCCGCGGACACCGCCGCCGTGTACGGCCCCACCCCCAGCGCCAGCGCGGCCCGCAGATCCTCACCGGTGTCCACGTCCTGCCGTACGGAATTCACCTCCGCGAGCCCGAGTTCCGCCGCACCCGACGCCCGGTGCCGGGCCCGGGAATCGGTGCCGAATGCCGGCCGCAACGGCCGTCCCGGCGCCGCACTCAGCAGAGTCGTGCCCACCGCGGCCGCGTCCGCGAGAAAGGCACGCGGATATTCGGCCGCCGCGTCCAGCACCCGGGACAATTCCATTGGGCGCAGCGCCGGGAGATCCGCGTTCAGCGCCGCGACCGCGGCGGCCGGGCGCGATTGCCGTACGACCGAGGCCCCGTGCCCGAGCGCGGCGTTCAGCCCGCTGCCCGGTGCGTCCGGGACGATGCGGGCGCCCAGTGCCCGGAGCGTCCGCTCCGCCAGCTCGTCGTCCGTGACGACCACCACATCCTCGACCGCCGCGCAGGCCAGCGCCGCGGCCACCGTGTCCTGCGCGAACGCCAGCGCCAGCCCGGGGCGCACCCCGTCCGCCGCGGTGTCCGCGAGCCTGCTCTTGGCCCGCGCCAGAGGCTTCAGGGGGATGACCAAGGTCCACTGCACCGGCGTACCGTCCCTCTCTTGTCGCGCTCATTGTCACCCGGCCGCGTCCGGCCGGGCGGGCTACCGGTGCGGACGCGACGCTCACGGCGGGGCGGTGGCCGGGGACGGGCGGGCGTACGGTGTTCTCGACAGACCGGCCGCCTGGGGCGACACTTGTGCGGCCCCCCGGCCGAGGTGCCGAGGTGACAGCCCTTAGAGGCCTAGAGGAAGGTGTCCGCGTGCCCCGCCGCCAAATCGGGTTCTGGTACCGCTTCGCTGCGGTCCTGTGCAAACCGCCGCTGGTGGTTCTGATCAAGCGGGACTGGCGCGGAATGGAGCACATTCCGGCCGAGGGCGGATTCATCACCGCGGTGAACCACAATTCACACGTGGACCCCTTCGCGTATGCGCACTATCAGTACAACACCGGACGGGTTCCGCGATTCCTGGCGAAGAGCGGCCTTTTCAAGAAGGGATTCGTCGGCGCCGCCATGCGCGGCACCGGGCAGATCCCCGTCTACCGCGAGAGCACGGACGCGCTCAGCGCGTTCCGGGCCGCGATCGACGCCGTGGAGCGCGGCGAGTGCGTCGCCTTCTACCCCGAGGGCACCCTCACCCGCGACCCCGACGGCTGGCCCATGACCGCCAAGACCGGCGCCGCCCGCGTGGCCCTGCAGACCAAGTGCCCGGTGATCCCGGTCGCCCAGTGGGGCTGCAACGAACTGCTGCCGCCCTACGCCAAGAAGCCCCACCTCCTGCCGCGCAAGACGCACCGGGTCCTGGCCGGCCCGCCCGTGGACCTCTCCCGCTTCTACGACAAGGAGATGACCGCCGACGTCCTCAGGGAGGCCACCGAGGTCATCATGGCGGCCATCACCCGCCAGCTCGAGGAGATCCGCGGCGAGAAGGCGCCCGACACCCCCTACGACCCGCGCCGCGAGCGGATCGAGCAGCGCCGCAGGACCGCCGCGCAGGCCGCGCGAGCTGCGGCCGGCGCCGAAGAGGCCGCCGCCGGCCCGGAGGCCGCGCAGGCCGGCCGGGAAGTCTCGCGGACCGGCACGGAAGAGGAGAGCGGCAAGTGAGCAAGACCGTCCGTGCCGCAGTCATGGGCACCGGCTCGTGGGGCACCGCGTTCGGCATGGTTCTCGCCGACGCGGGCTGCGAGGTGACCCTGTGGGCCCGCCGCCCGGAGCTGGCCGAGGCGGTCAACTCCACCCGCACCAACCCCGACTACCTGCCCGGCGTCGAACTCCCGCGCAACCTCCGGGCCACCGCCGACGCCGCCGAGGCGCTGCGCGGCGCGGACTTCACCGTCCTCGCCGTCCCCTCGCAGACCCTGCGCGCCAACCTCGCCGAGTGGACCCCGCTGCTCGCCCCGGGCACCGTGCTCGTCTCCCTGATGAAGGGCGTCGAACTCGGCTCCACCATGCGGATGAGCGAGGTGATCGACGACGTCGCGAAGGTCGGCGCCGACCGCATCGCCGTCGTCACCGGGCCCAACCTGGCCCGGGAGATCGCCGCCCGCATGCCCGCCGCCGCCGTCGTGGCCTGCACCGACGAGGCCGTCGCCCGGCGGCTCCAGGCCGCCTGCCACACGCCGTACTTCCGGCCGTACACCAATACCGACGTGATCGGCTGCGAACTCGGCGGCGCGGTCAAGAACGTGATCGGCCTCGCGGTCGGCATCGCCGACGGCATGGGCCTCGGCGACAACGCCAAGGGCTCGCTCATCACCCGCGGCCTCGCCGAGACCACCCGGCTCGGCATGGCGCTCGGCGCGGACCCGCTGACGTTCTCCGGACTCGCGGGCCTCGGCGACCTGGTGGCCACCTGCTCGTCGCCGCTGTCCCGCAACCACACCTTCGGCACCAACCTCGGCAAGGGCATGACCCTCGAGCAGACCATCACGGTCACCAGGCAGACCGCCGAGGGCGTCAAGTCCTGCGAGTCCGTGGCGGATCTGGCCCGCCGGCACGGCGTCGAGATGCCCATCACCGAGACGGTCGTGGACATCGTGCACGAGGGCAAGCCGCCGGTGGTCGCCGTCAAGGAGCTGATGTCGCGCAGCGCCAAGCCCGAACGGCGCTGAACCCCCGGTCCGCGCGGCGCCGCGCCTCCGTCCGCGCGACGCTGAGCGACCGTCCGTGCGACGCTGAGCGACCGCGCCGGAGCGGCCGCTGACTTGGGGGATACCACCGGGTACTCTCAACGCGATATGAGCACCGAGAACCTCCCCCAGAGCCCTGACCAGCCGTCCCGCAAGCCGCGTGTGGCCGTCGTGTTCGGCGGGCGCAGCTCCGAGCACGGGATCTCCGTGGTCACCGCGGGCGCCGTCCTCAAGGCCATCGACCGGACGAAGTACGACGTCCTGCCGATCGGCATCACCGCGGACGGCCGTTGGGCGCTGACGGCCGACGAGCCGGACCGGATGGCCATCACCGACCGCCGCACCCCGAGCGTGGCGGAGCTGGCCGAGTCGCACGAGGGCGGCGTGGTGCTCCCCGTCGACCCCGCGAACCGCGAGGTCGTCTACAGCGAGCCCGGCTCGGTGCCCAAGGCCCTCGGCGAGGTCGACGTCGTCTTCCCGGTGCTGCACGGGCCGTACGGCGAGGACGGCACCCTGCAGGGCCTCCTGGAGCTGTCCGGGGTGCCGTACGTGGGCTCGGGCGTGCTCGCCTCGGCCGTCGGCCAGGACAAGGAGTACATGAAGCGGGTGTTCACCTCCTTCGGGCTCAAGGTCGGCCCGTACCTGGTGATCCGCCCCCGCGAGTGGGAGCGGGACGAGTCCGCGGCCCGCAAGCGGATCGTCGACTTCGCCGGCGAGCACGGCTGGCCGCTGTTCGTGAAGCCCGCGCGCGCGGGCTCCTCCATCGGCATCACCAAGGTCGACGGCCTGGCCGGCCTCGACGAGGCGATCGCCGAGGCCCAGTCGCACGACCCGAAGATCCTGGTCGAGGCCGCCGTGCGCGGCCGCGAGATCGAGTGCGGCGTGCTGGAGTTCGAGGACGGGCCGCGCGCCTCCGTGCCGGCCGAGATCCCGCCGCCGGACGCGCACGCGTACTACGACTTCGAGGCCAAGTACATCGACTCCACGCCCGGCGTCGTCCCCGCTCCGCTCACCGACGAGGAGACCGCCGAGGTGCGGCGACTCGCGGTCGAGGCGTTCGAGGCGGCCTCCTGCGAGGGCCTGGTCCGCGCCGACTTCTTCCTCGACGAGGACGGCGAGTTCGTGATCAACGAGATCAACACCATGCCCGGCTTCACGCCCATCTCGATGTACCCGAAGATGTGGGAGGCCACCGGGATCAGCTACCCGGAGCTGGTGGACCGGCTGGTGCAGGCGGCCCTGCGCCGCCCGACCGGACTGCGCTGACCCCGCACGCTCACCGCATGGAGGCGATCCCCACGGGGATCGCCTTCTTCACGGCTCCCGCCAGTTCCGTGAGCACCGAGGCGCCCTCGTCCTGCGCCGACATCCCCGCGGGCAGGCTCACCTGCGCGTAGGCCACGCGGTTCGCCGTGGTGAACCGCCAGGTGCCGTCGCCCTGCTTCTCCATCAGCCAGCCCACACCGTTCACCTCGCCCGCGACGGCGTCCGGATCGCCGCCCTCGGCCACTCTGGGGTCGACCATCTTCGGCGGCCGTACGACACCGCAGCGCAGTATGATCGCCGGGCTTCCCCAGCCCGCCGTGTAGGCGGACCGGGGCTCGGGGTCGTGACGGCTCCGTCCGTCGAGCTTCCCGGGCAGCGCCCGGTGCAGGTCCCGGCAGACCTTCGCCGTCTTCGCGTCGGGGGTGGGAACCGCGACCGTGGAGCTGTCGTCCGCTGTGGAACAGCCCGCGACCGCGATCAGCAGCGCGGGCGCGAGCAGACCGAACGGCCGGTGGCGGAAGAAGTTCACCGGCCAAGCGTAGACGGGGGCTACAGATGGACGACCGGGCAGGTCAGGGTGCGGGTGATGCCGTCCACTTGCTGGACCTTGGCGACCACCATGCGGCCGAGCTCGTCGACCGTGTCGGACTGGGCGCGCACGATGACGTCGTACGGTCCCGTGACGTCCTCGGCCTGGATCACTCCAGGGATCTTGCCGATCGTCTCGGCGACGGTCGACGCCTTGCCGACCTCCGTCTGGATCAGGATGTACGCCTGTACCACGGAACCTCCAGGGCGGCCACGAGGATCATGTGGGGAAAAGGAACGCCACGGTATCGCGTCGCCGCTCCTCGCGGGGAGACCCGCGGGGACCGGGCTTGCGCGCCAGGGGTGCAGGCACGACAGAAGTTGACGGTCACCTCGACGGTATCGGGGAGACTGAGGACGCGCGACCGGGCACGCAGAGGCACAGAAGGGGCTTGAGGCAATGAAGGGCACAGTGGGTGAGCTGGGTGAGTTCGGGCTCATCCGGGAGCTGACCTCCCGTCTCACCACGACCCCGGTGGTCCGGGTCGGCCCCGGTGACGACGCCGCGGTGGTCGCCGCGCCCGACCGCAGGGTGGTGGCGAGCACCGACATCCTGCTGGAGGGACGGCACTTCCGCCGCGACTGGTCCACGGCGTACGACGTCGGGCGCAAGGCCGCGGCGCAGAACCTGGCGGACATCGCCGCGATGGGCGCCGTGCCGACCGCGCTGCTGCTCGGCCTGGTCGTCCCGGCCGAACTCCCGGTCACCTGGCCGACCGAGCTGATGGACGGGCTGCGCGACGAGTGCCAGGTCGCCGGCGCCGCCGTGGTCGGCGGGGACGTCGTGCGCGGGGACACCATCATGGTGTCGATCACCGCGCTCGGCGACCTGCGCAACCAGGAGCCGGTGACCCGGGCCGGCGCCCAGCCCGGCGACCTCGTGGCCGTCACGGGCTGGCTGGGCTGGTCCGCGGCCGGCTACGCGGTGCTCTCCCGCGGCTTCCGCTCGCCGCGCGCCTTCGTGGAGGCGCACCGGCGCCCCGAGCCGCCGTACCACGCGGGTCCGGCCGCCGCCGCGCTCGGCGCCACCGCGATGTGCGACGTCAGCGACGGCCTGATCGCCGACCTAGGGCACATCGCCGAGGCCAGCAAGGTGCGCATCGACGTCCGCTCCGGCGCGATCGACATCCCGACCCAGATGAACGACATCGGGCAGGCCGTCGGCGTCGACCCGCTCCAGTGGGTGCTGACCGGGGGAGAGGACCACGCGATCGTGGCCACGTTCCCGCCCGACGCCAAGCTCCCGGCCCGCTGGAAGGTCATCGGCGAGGTCCTCAACCCCTCGGCGCTGCCCCAGGTGACCGTCGACGGCGCCCCGTGGACCAGCAAGGGCGGCTGGGACCACTTCGGGGACATCGAGTCGTGATCCCCCGGGTGCTCACGGTCGCCGGGTCCGACTCCGGCGGCGGCGCGGGCGTGCAGGCCGACCTGAAGACGATGCTGGCGCTCGGCGTCCACGGGATGAGCGTGATCACCGCGGTGACCGCGCAGAACTCGCTGGGCGTGCGGGGCGTCTGGGAGCTGCCGGTGGAGGCCGTACGGGCCCAGTACCGCAGCGTCGTCGACGACATCGGCGTACAGGCCGTCAAGACCGGGATGCTCGCCTCGGCCGAACTGGTCGAGGCGGTGGCCGAATTGATCTCCGGCACCGACGCACCGGCCGTGGTGGACCCGGTGGGCGTCTCCAAGCACGGCGATCCGCTGCTCGCCGCCTCCGCCCTGGACTCGGTCCGCGGCCGGCTGCTGCCGGTGGCGACCGTCGCCACGCCCAACCTCGACGAGGTGACCCAACTCACGGGGATCAGGGTCGAGTCCGAGGGCGATCTGCGCCGGGCCGCGGCGGCCGTGCTGGAGTACGGGCCGCGATGGGTGCTGATCAAGGGCGGCCATCTGTCCGGCGACGCGGTGGACCTGCTCACGGACGGCTCGCAGGAGCACTGGCTGCGGGCCCCGCGCCACGACAACCGGCACACGCACGGCACGGGCTGCACGCTCGCCTCGGCCGTGGCGTCGGAGCTGGCGAAGGGCCTGACCGTGCCGGAGGCGGTGACCCGGGCCAAGGAGTACGTGACCGGGGCGATCGCCGCCGGATTCGCGCTGGGCGCCGGCATCGGACCGGTGGACCACGGGTGGCGGTCGCGCTCACCGGAGTGATCCCGGGTACGGCGGAGTGATCCCGGGTACGGCAAAAAGCCGGCCCACCCGGAGGTGGACCGGCTCAGTGCAGCGAACCAGCAGTGGCCGCGCGCTCAGCTATGCGTCAGCGCGAGACCTTGCCGGCCTTGATGCACGAGGTGCAGGCGTTCACGCGCTTCGGCGTCCCGCCGACCACGGTACGCACACGCTGGATGTTCGGGTTCCAGCGGCGGGACGTACGGCGGTGCGAGTGCGAGATGTTGTTGCCGAAGCCCGGCCCCTTGCCGCAGACGTCGCAGTTGGCAGCCACGGGTCACTCCAAAGACTTCAGATGCACTTACGGTTGATCCCGGCATGCCGGGATCGAGATCCAGGGATCTGAGATCTTGAGTGGCGTTGCCAGGGGGAATGGCCCGACCAGGATCGGGCAACCGGAGCAGCATACAACGGCTGCGTCCGTACCGCGAAACTACCACGGCAGCTCAGGGGTCCGCTCCCGGCCCTCTTCCGGAGGCCACCGCTCCGGGGTCTACGCTGCGTCCACGTCCGAGCAGCTCAGGGAGGCGCAGGTGGCGCAGGTGCCGCAGACACTGGACGCTCTCGCGGTGCGCACCTGGTGCGGTCTGGCGCTGCGCGCGCTCGGGCGGGCGCGCGAGGAGATCGACGCGATCAACGTCTATCCCGTGGCCGACGGGGACACCGGGACCAACCTCTACCTGACCGTGGAATCGGCCGCCACCGCCGTCGAGGCCGTGTTCGCCGGGTACGGGACCGGGACCGAGGAGCCCTCCCTCGCGGACGCCGCGCGCGCGATGGCCCACGGGGCGCTCATCGGGGCCCGGGGCAACTCCGGCACGATCCTCGCGCAGCTCCTGCGGGGGATGGCCCAGGTGCTCGCCGGGGGAGAGGCGGGCGAGGCGTCCCACTGCGACGGCGCCGGGCTGCGCCGGGCCCTGCGGCACGCCGCCGACTCCGCCCGCCGGGCCGTGGCCCACCCCGTCGAGGGCACCGTGCTCACCGTCGCCGCGGCCGCCGCGGCCGCCGCCGAGGAGATGGAGGGCGACTGCGGGGCGGTCGCCCGGGCCGCCTACGAGGGCGCCGGCCTGGCCCTGGCGCAGACCCCGGACCGGCTCGCCGTGCTGCGCCGGGCCGGAGTGGTCGACGCGGGCGGCCGGGGACTGGTCACGGTGCTCGGCGCGCTGGTGGAGGCCTGCACGGGAGAGGCGGTCAACGAGATCACCCGGGCGCGGGAGACCGTCCGCGAGTCCGCGGCCGCCGTCGCCGAGGCGCACGCGCGCGTGGAGGCCGTCTCCGGCGCCGGCGCCTGCGCCGACGGCGCCGAGGACGACGGCCCCGCCTACGAGGTGATCTACCTCCTGGAGGCCGGCGACGAGGCCGTGGCCCGGCTGCGCGCCCGGCTCGACGCCCTCGGCGACTCCCTCGTCGTGGTCGGCGGCGACGGACTGTGGAACGTGCACGTGCACGTCGACGACGCGGGCGCCGCCGTGGAGGCCGGCGTCGAGGCCGGCCGGCCGTACCGGATCCGGATCACCCACTTCGGGGCCGGGGACGTGCACACCGGCGGCGAGCGGCCGCCGCGCGAGCGCGCCCAGCGGGCGGTCGTCGCGGTCGTGCCCGGTGAGGGCCTGGCCGGGCTGTACGGCGAGGCGGGCGCGACCACCGTGCTCGCCCGCCCCGGGGAGCCGCCCGCCAGCGGTGAGCTGGTCCAGGCCGTACGGCGTGCCCACGCGCGCGAGGTGGTGCTCCTGCCCAACGACGCCGAGCTGCGCCACACCGCCGCCGCTGCCGCCGAGCAGGCCCGCGCCGAGGGCATCCGGGTCGCCCTGATCCCGACCCGCTCGGCGGTCCAGGGCATCGCCGCGCTCGCCGTGCACGAGCCGGAGCGCCGCTTCGACGAGGACGTCGTCCAGATGACCTCGGCGGCGGGCGCCACCCGGTACGCCGAGGTCATCGTCGCCGAACGCCAGTCCTGGACGTCGGCCGGCATCTGCCAGGCCGGAGACGTGCTGGGCCTGATCGACGGCGACGTGGCGGTGATCGGGCCGGACCTCACCGCCACGGCCGAGACCCTCCTGGACCGCATGCTCCGGTCGGGCGGCGAACTCGTCACCCTCGTCGTCGGCGACGAGGCCCCCGAGTCCGTCGCCGCCCACCTGGAGACCCACGTCCGCGAGTCCTACCTGGCGGTGGACACCCTGGTCTACCGAGGCGGCCGGCAGGGATCCCCGCTGCTCATCGGCGTGGAGTGACCCCGGCGCCGTGAGCCGCCCGCTCAGTGGTCCGGCAGGGCGCCGAGCAGCGCCTCGGCCTCGGCGCGGCGGGAGCGGGCCGTGTCGTCCGGGGCCCCGGCGCCCTCGTACGCCGCGAGGACCCCGCGCGCGCGGGCCGCCGCCCGAGCCGGACGGCCGAGGTCGGCCTCCAGCCGGCCCGCGGCCAGTTCGGCGCCGGTGCGGTCGTGCAGCCCCTCGGCGCCGAGCGTGCCGAACAGCCCGGCCGCTCGGTCCACCTGCTCCAGCGCCGCCTCGAAGGCCTCCTCGAAGTCCCGGTCCCCGTCCCCGTCGCCCGCGGCCGACCGGGCCAGCAGATCACCGAACTGGCGGTGTGTGGTCGCCAGTTCCGCGGTGAGCCCGTCCCGGGCCGCCGGCTCCGCCGCCGCCAGGGCGCGCTCGCACTCGCGCACCGCCTCCGCCATCAGCTCCCGCGCCGGGTCCGCGGGCCCCTCGCCGCGGGAGGCCAGCCAGGCGCGGGCGCGCAGCGAACGCACCAGGAAGTACGGGTTGCCGAGCCCGCGCCACAGCTCGCCCGCGCGCGCGTAGGCACGGTCCGCGTCCGCGAGCAGCCCCGCGTCGCCCAGCGACTCGGCGGCGAGATGGGCGAGCGTGGCGTGGTCCTGCTGCTCGGGCCAGTGCCGGGCGATCTCGGCCGCCCCCAGCCGCCGTTCGGCCGCCGCACGGTGCTCGCCCAGCTCGCTCAGGCAGTCCCCGAGCCACCACCGCGCCTGTACGACGGCCTCTTCGCCGTGTGTCTCGGCGGTCAGGTCCGGCAGCACCGACTCCAGCACCTCGGCGGCCTCCGCGTACCGCCCCTCGCGCAGCAGGAACCCGCCGAGCTGGTGGCGTGCCCACGCGCCCAGGGTGCCGCTCTCGCCCGCCTCGTCGGCCCAGTGCGCGGCCTCCAGCGCGTGCTCCGCGGCCTCCCCGGTCCCGCCCCGGCCGCCGATCACCTCGGCGAGCTGCATATGGAGCTGGGCCCGCCCGGCCGGCTCCAGGTACGGGCCGCCGTGCTCCAGCGCCGACCGCAGCGCCCGCTCGGTCCCGGCCGGGTCGCCCAGCCCGTGGGCCAGCCCGGCCGCCTCGACCTCGTGCTCCACCGCGAACCAGGGCAGACCGGCCGCCACGTACTCGGCGGCGGCCCGCCGGTTGCCCTCGGCGGCCCGCTCCGCGTCCCCGGCGAGCGCGGCCAGCCCGGCGAGCATCCCGCGCGCCTCGGCGGACCGGGCGGCCAGCCGTACGTCGCCGTCCGCGTGTCCCCCGACGAGCGCGAGCACCTCCCGCACGGCCCGCCCGGCCTCCGCGAGCGCCTCCCGCGGATCACCGCCCACGCCGCCGCCGTACTCCCGCAGCCGCCGCACGAGGACCCGCGCCCGGCTCATCAGCACCGCCGCCGTCTGCCGCACCCCGGTGCCCTCCGCGGCGTAGAGCGCGAGCACCTCGTCGCGGAGCGCGGCGACCGCCGGCACCGCGGCGTCCACCTCGCCCGCCAGCGCCCGCACGTACGCACCGCGCGCGCGTGCCGCCAGCGCCTCGCCGGGATCGCCCGCCTCCGCGTACAGCGCGGCGGCCCGCTCGAACAGAGGCAGGCCCTCGGGGCCGCGCTCCATCGCCTGGTGGTCCGCGATCTCCGCCCGGGCGCGCGGCTCCAGCTCGGCTCCCTCGGCCGCCCGCGCGACCGCCGCCCACGCCTCCAGCGCGTGCGGCCGCAGCGTCTGGGACAGCCGGCGCGCCTCGGCCAGCAGCGCGGCCAGGCCGGACTCGCCGGAGGCCGTGGCTGGTTCGGGCGCCTCCGGCGCGGGCGGCGCGACCACCGGGGCGGGGTGGGCGCGCGCCGTGCGCACCCCCAGCGGCAGCCGCTCCGCCGACGGCTCCTGGGCCATCCGTGCGCGGACGCGGTCGCCGACGTACGACGTGCCGTTGCGCGCGTCGAACCGCGCGGCCAGCTCCACCGCCTCCGCGCGCGCGTGGGCGGCCAGTTCCCCGGCGGTCCAGGCCCGCCCGGCCGGCCCCGGCACCGGCCGCCCGCCCAGACCGAGCACGGTCAGCCGGTCCATCAGCAGGGCCACCACGGCCAGGAAGTCCAGCCGGCTGCGCGGATGCCCGGTGTCCGTGAAGTACGACGGCCGCTCGGCCAGCAGCTCGAGACCGCGCGCCTCGTTGCCGGTCAGTGCGCAGAACTCGACGTGGTCGGCGTAGGCGCCGCGCATGCTCTCCATGGGGCGCACCAGGCGGAAACCGCGCAGGTGGTGGGCGCGTGCCTCGTCGGTCCTGCCGAGGCGCAGCAGCGGCGCCAGCGAGGAGGCCAGCACGGTGTGCGGCTCGTGGGCGCAGCCGTACTCGCCCTCCAGCACCGGCCGCCACAGCCGCAGCGCCTCGGCGTCCTCACCGCACTCGACCTGCCAGGCGCCCTGCACGTGCAGCTCGCAGGCGTGGCAGTCGGCCATCGCGTCCCGGTCCGCGGCCAGCCAGGCGGCGTACGCCCGCCGCGCCCGGGGCAGGTCGCCGATGTGCGAGGCCACGCCGAACTCGGAGGCCCGCACGGCCCGTTCGGAGTGCCCGGCGAGCCGGTAGCGGTGCTCCATCTCGCCGAGCCACTTCTCGACCGCGGCCAGCGGCACGTGCGGCTGGTCCAGCATGCCCGCCGACATCCACTTGAAGACCCAGTGCAGCGAGTGCGTCTCGTACTCGTCGAAGTCCCCGGGCCGTTCGTCCCACAGGCGCAGCAGCCGCGCGAACGGGACGAACATCCTGTCCTTCTCGGAGCTGTAGTTGTAGACCTTCAGCTGGTGCCCGAGCGCCTCGATCACGGCGAGCGGGTTGTTCAGCCGCTCGGCCTGAGCGAGCAGCTCCTCCGCGCGCGCGTTGCGGGCCGGCCCCTCCGGCCGCTCCGCGTTCTCCGCCATCGCCCGGCGCAGCGCGTCGAAGTCCGCGATCCCGTCCATCAGTGACCGTTCTCCCCGTGTGTGGCCCACTCCAGCAGGCCGATGAACGCCCGGTTCAGCAGCGCCGAGTCCGCCGGCCTGAGCGGGCGCTGCGCCATCAGCAGCGCCTGTCCGTACAGCGACTCGGTGGCGGTGCCGATCAGCTCCGGGTCCCGGACCGCGGCGATCCGCCGGACCAGCGGGTTGAGGTGGTTGAGCACCAGCCGCGCGCGCGGTGCGCCGCCGCGCAGCGAGCCCAGGATGCCCGCCCACAGGTCGTCGGCCCGCTCCTCGGCCTCGGCCCGGGCCTGTTCGTGCCGGGCGGCCCGGTCGTCCAGGTGCAGCGCGGGCACCGACAGCGGGTGGAACGCGCGCAGCACGACGTCGCAGCCCAGCGGGCCGAGCTTCGCGCGCGCCGCCGCCAGGAAGCCGGACAGGGCCAGTTCCTCCGCCGGGTCCACCGCGTCCAGGTGCGCGGTCACCGTGTCCGCGTCCAGCTCGGCGACCACCGTGCCCGGCCGCACCGAGGGCAGCGCCTCCACCAGCTCGCTGTCGTACGTGTAACCGCCGTTGACCACCCCGACGCCCTGCGCGGAGGCGATCGGCGCGACCTGCCGGTACTCCTCGACCGTCCGCGTGAAGTGCACGACCGGGTGCCGCTGTGCGAACTCCTCCAGGGAAAGCCGGCCGTCGGTGGTCTCGAACGGCAGCCACGGCAGCATCGTGCGGAGCATCTCCCCGTCGTGCCGGGCCAGGGACTTCACCCCCAGATGGTGCACGGCGAGGAAAGCGCCCAGCCGCTCCGGATCGCCGGCCGCCAGCCCGGTCAGCCAGGACCTGATCCGCTCGCCCAGCGCCTCCCGCACGGCCGCCAGCGTCTCGTCCTCGTACAGCGCCTCGCGCGAGGCCGTGGGCCGCAGGCTGTCGGTGTCCAGCACGCAGCGCACGAAGAACGCCCAGTCCGGCAGGAGCTGTTCGGCCCGCTCGGTGAGCAGCATGCCCTTCAGGTGCACCCGGTGCGTGGCCCGCTGCGCCGGGCTGACCGCCGACGGCAGCACGTATGCCACCCCGCGGATCCCGGCGACCGGTACGTCCAGGCCGATCGAGTCCAGCGGCGTGAACCCGAACAGCTCCTGGCAGTGCCGGGCCAGCGCCACCCGCCGGGCGGCCGGCGACGGGTGGGGCCGGTCCCAGGGCGCCGGCAGGTCGGTGACCGCCTCCTCGCCCACCCGGACGTCGTACGGCAGCAGCGAGCCGAAGTCCCGGGCCAGGTCCAGGACCCGCTCGGGCGACAGCCACTCCTTCGCACCGGCCCGCGCCACCAGGTGCACGGTGGTGCCCGGTTCGGGCCGCTCCGCGTCCGGCAGCGTGCGCACGGTGTACGAACCGTCGTCGCACGCCGTCCACTCCACCGGCGGCGCCCCGGGCGTACGGGCGCTTCGGCTGACCACCCGGATCCGCTCGGCGACCACGAAACAGGCCAGCAGACCGATGCCGAACTGCCCGAGGAAGTCGGCCCGGGCCTCCTGCACGCCGTCCGCCCGCTTGGAGCTGCGGCCGATGGTCGCCAGCAGGCTGTGCACGTCCGACTCGGTGAGCCCGACGCCGGTGTCCTCCACCCGCAGCGTCCCGTCCGCCGCGTGCAGCCGCACCCGCGCCGGGGCGCCGGGATCCCCGGACCGCCGGGCCGTGATGGCGTCCACGGCGTTCTGCAGCAGCTCGCGCAGATAGACCCTGGGGCTGGAGTACAGGTGATGGGAGAGCAGGTCCACCAGACCGCGCAGGTCGACCTGGAACGTGTGGGGTGACGGGGATGCCTGGGGTGACTGTGGGATCTGGGAGTCCATCGTCGCGGCGCCGGCGGGGGGAGCGTGCGTTCGGCGCGGGGTCGGGCGGTCCCAGGTGGGGCGGTGACCGCGGGGGATGGCCGGAGCGCGCCATCCTAGGGCCGGAACGAGCCGCCTGACCAGCGGTTTCCCGAATCCTTACGAGGCGCGGACCCGAAGCCGCCGGGCGTTCGCTACGGCTTTGTCAGTGCGGTGGTGTGCAATGGATCTCGTGCCCGCACTGGAAGAACCACTGAAGCAGTCACTGAAGTCAGTGCTCGGCCCCGCCACCGCGAAGGTGATGGCCGAGCACCTCGGCCTGGCCACCGTCGGCGACCTCCTGCACCACTACCCGCGCAGATACGAGGAGCGCGGCCGGCTCACCCCCCTCGCCGAGCTCCCGATGGACGAGCACGTCACGGTGGTCGCCCAGGTCGCCGACGCCCGCCTGCACACCTTCGCCTCGTCCAGGGCCCCGCGCGGCAAGGGGCAGCGCCTCGAGGTCACGATCACCGACGGCAGCGGCAGGCTCACGCTGGTCTTCTTCGGCAACGGCGTGCACAAGCCCCACAAGGAGCTGCTTCCGGGCACCCGCGCGATGTTCGCCGGCAAGGTGTCCGTCTTCAACCGCCGCCTCCAGCTCGCCCACCCGGCCTACGAACTGCTTCACGGCGACAGCGAGGAGACCGTCGAGACCTGGGCCGGCGCCCTGATCCCGATCTATCCGGCGACCGCCAAACTGGAGTCCTGGAAGATCGGCAAGGCGGTCCAGACGGTGCTGCCCACCGCCCAGGAGGCCGTCGACCCGCTGCCGCCCTCCCTCCAGCAGGGGCGCGGCCTGGTCACCCTTCCCGAGGCCCTGCTCAAGATCCACCGCCCGCACACCCAGGCCGACATCGCCGACGCCCGGGCCCGCCTGAAGTGGGACGAGGCC
Source organism: Streptomyces sp. NPDC003720 (assembly GCF_042875075.1). NCBI lineage: Bacteria > Bacillati > Actinomycetota > Actinomycetes > Kitasatosporales > Streptomycetaceae > Streptomyces > Streptomyces sp. NPDC003720. The sequence goes on along the minus strand of NZ_JBIANZ010000011.1, from coordinate 168,469 downwards.
TTCGTCCTCCAGGTCGCCCTCGCCCGCCGCCGCCACGCCGACGCCCAGCTCCCGGCGGTGGCCCGCAGACCCCGGCCTGACGGCCTCCTCACGGCGTTCGACGACCGGCTGCCCTTCACCCTCACCGAGGGCCAGCGCAAGGTCTCCGAGGAGATCTTCGACGACCTCGCCACCGAGCACCCGATGCACCGCCTCCTCCAGGGCGAGGTCGGCTCCGGCAAGACGCTCGTCGCGCTGCGCGCCATGCTCGCCGTGGTCGACGCGGGCGGCCAGGCCGCGATGCTCGCGCCCACCGAGGTCCTCGCCCAGCAGCACCACCGCTCGGTCACCGAGATGATGGGCGAGCTGGCCGAGGGCGGGATGCTGGGCGGCGCCGAGCACGCCACCAAGGTCGTGCTGCTCACCGGCTCGATGGGCGCGGCCGCCCGCCGCCAGGCCCTGCTGGACCTGGTCACCGGCGAGGCCGGCCTGGTCATCGGCACCCACGCCCTGATCGAGGACAAGGTCCAGTTCCACGACCTCGGCCTGGTGGTCGTGGACGAGCAGCACCGCTTCGGCGTCGAGCAGCGCGACGCCCTGCGCGGCAAGGGCAAGCAGCCCCCGCACCTGCTGGTCATGACGGCGACCCCCATCCCGCGCACGGTCGCCATGACCGTCTTCGGCGACCTGGAGACCTCCGTCCTCGACCAGCTCCCGGCCGGCCGTTCGCCGATCGCCAGCCATGTCGTCCCCGCCGCCGACAAGCCGCACTTCCTCGCCCGCGCCTGGGAGCGGGTGCGCGAGGAGGTGGAGAACGGCCACCAGGCCTACGTGGTCTGCCCGCGGATCGGCGACGAGGAGGACGAGTCCGGGAAGGGCGCCAGGAAGTCCGCCGAGGACGAGGCCGAGAAGCGCCCGCCGCTCGCGGTGCTCGAGGTGGCCGACCAGCTCGCCCGCGGCCCGCTGCGGGGACTGCGGGTCGAGGTGCTGCACGGCAGGATGCACCCGGACGACAAGGACGCCGTCATGCGCCGCTTCGCGGCCGGCGAGGCGGACGTCCTGGTCGCCACCACGGTCATCGAGGTCGGCGTCAACGTGCCCAACGCCACCGCCATGGTGATCATGGACGCGGACCGCTTCGGCGTCTCCCAGCTCCACCAGCTCCGCGGCCGGGTGGGCCGCGGCTCGGCCCCCGGCCTCTGCCTCCTGGTCAGCGAGATGCCCGAAGCGAGCGCCGCCCGCCAGCGGCTGAACGCCGTCGCCTCCACCCTCGACGGCTTCGAGCTCTCCCGCATCGACCTGGAGCAGCGCCGCGAGGGCGACGTCCTCGGGCAGGCCCAGTCCGGCGCCCGCACCAGCCTGCGCGTCCTCGCGGTCATCGAGGACGAGGAACTCATCGCCGAGGCCAGACAGGAGGCGGCGGCGGTGGTGGCGGCCGACCCCGAGCTGGAGGGCCTTCCGGGACTGCGGACCGCTCTGGACGCCCTGCTGGACGCGGAGCGGGAGCAGTACCTGGAGAAGGGCTGACCAGGGCCGACGAGGAGGCGCCCGGCCGTACGGCGTATGCGGCTACCGCCGCGCGGGCGCGACCGGCGACAATGAGGCGTACCACCGCCCACGGAGAAGGACCCCACATGACCCGCGTGATCGCCGGCCGGGCCGGCGGACGGCGCCTGTCAGTACCACCCGGCACCGGAACCCGCCCCACCTCCGACCGCGCCCGCGAGGGTCTCTTCTCCACCTGGCAGTCCCTGCTCGGCGGCCCCCTCGACGGCGAACGGGTCCTCGACCTCTACGCCGGATCCGGCGCCGTGGGCCTGGAGGCCCTCTCCCGGGGCGCGGGCCACGCCCTCCTGGTCGAGGCGGACGCCCGCGCGGCGAGGACCGTCCGGGACAACGTGCGCAGCCTGGGCCTGCCCGGCGCCGAGGTGAGAGCGGGCAAGGCGGAACAGGTGATCAGAACGGCACCGCCGGCCGCCCCCTACGAACTGGCCTTCCTGGACCCCCCGTACGCCGTCACGGACGACGATCTTCGGGAGATTCTGCTCACACTCCGCACGGAGGGCTGGCTCGCCGAGGAAGCCCTCGTCACCGTGGAGCGCAGCACCAGAGGCGGCCCGTTCCACTGGCCGGACGGCTTCGAGGCGATCCGGTCCCGTCGTTACGGCGAGGGAACGTTTTGGTACGGTCGCGCCGCCTCTACGTGCGAAGACGCACGATGACCGGACCGGAGAGCGAGGGATCACTAGTGCGCCGCGCCGTCTGTCCCGGGTCGTTCGACCCGATCACCAACGGACACCTCGACATCATTGCCCGCGCCTCGCGTCTGTACGACGAGGTCTACGTGGCGGTGATGATCAATCAGTCCAAGAAGGGCCTGTTCGAGATCGAGGAGCGGATCGAGCTGATCCGCGAGGTCACCGCCGAGTACGGAAACGTCCGGGTCGAGGCCTTCCACGGCCTCCTCGTCGACTTCTGCAAGCAGCGCGACATCCCCGCCATCGTCAAGGGCCTGCGCGCGGTCAGCGACTTCGACTACGAGCTGCAGATGGCCCAGATGAACAACGGCCTCACCGGTGTCGAAACGCTGTTCGTGCCCACCAACCCCACCTACAGCTTCCTCTCCTCCTCACTGGTCAAGGAGGTCGCGGCCTGGGGCGGTGACGTCTCCCACCTGGTGCCGCCCGCGGTTCTCGAGGCCCTGAACGGACGTCTGCACAAGGGCTGATGGGACTACAGTCGTCCCGTCCGTCTCCAACACAGCAGTAGAGAGTGGCGAGCACAGGTGGACGTCCAGAAGAAGCTCGACGAGATCGTCTCCACGGTCTCCGGCGCCCGGTCCATGCCGATGTCTGCCTCGTGCGTGGTCAACCGCGCCGAGCTGCTCGCGCTGCTCGAAGAGGTGCGCCAGGCGCTGCCCGGCTCCCTCGCACAGGCGCAGGAGCTGATCGGCGACCGTGAGCAGATGGTCGAGCAGGCCCGCGCCGAGGCCGGGCGGATCATCGAGAACGCCCACGCCGAGCGCGGCTCGCTGATCTCCGACACCGAGATCGTCCGCCGCTCCCAGGCCGAGGCCGACCGGATCCTCACCGAGGCCCGCACGGAGGCCGAGGAGATCCGCGCCGAGGCCGACGACTACGTCGACTCCAAGCTCGCCAACTTCGAGGTCGTCCTCACCAAGACCCTCGGCTCGGTCGGCCGCGGACGGGAGAAGCTGCTCGGCACCGGCCCCGGCCTGGACGAGAACGGCTACGAGGACGAGGACGCGCCCGAGCGCAGCCAGGACCCCGAGACCCTGCGCCACAACGCCGACGCGTACGTCGACGTCAAGCTCGGCGCCTTCGAGGCGGTCCTCGCCAAGACCCTGGAGGCGGTCGGCCGCGGCCGGCAGAAGCTGCACGGCCGGATCGCCACGGACGACCTCGGCGCCCTCGCCGACGACACCACGACCTTCCAGCACTCCAGCGACGCCGACTACCTGGCCGACCTCGCGGCCCTCGCCGACACCCCGGCCGAGCGCCCCGCCCCGGCCCGGCCGCAGCAGCCCGCCCAGCCCCCGCAGCCGTCGTACGAGCCGCAGCCGGCCTACGGCTACCAGCAGCAGCCCGACGCCTACGGGTCCTTCCCGGAGCAACCCGACTACGCGCAGCAGGACCAGTACGGCTATCAGCAGGCCGACCCCTACGCCTATCAGGGCGGCTACGACCCCCAGCAGGCCGCCTACGACCCGCAGCAGGCGCCGTACGACCCGCAGCAGGTCCACCAGTCCCAGCAGCCGCACCAGTCCCAGCAGGCGCAGGACCAGCAGGGCTACGCCCTCGACGAGACCAGCCTCTTCGACACCGGCATGATCAGCGCGGAGCAGCTGCGGGCGTACGAACAGGGGCGCGGTCTGTAGGCCCGGGCCCCCTGAGCCACCACCGGATTGGGCCCTGAGCGAAAGGTCCAGTATCCTGGCTCTTCGGTCGCGTGTACGTCCGCGATCTCCGCTGCCCGGAACACCGTCGGGCGGCGGCCCTCCGAGTTCGAAGATCGAAAGCAGGAATGGCTTCCAACGCACGGCTGGACCACCGCAACCCCCTCGTGTTCGACACGCACGAGCTGGGTCGGCGTCCTGGCGCGCTGCAGCGCCTGACCCGCACGATCGACGCCCCCAGGGACCTCGGTCTGCAGGGAGTCATCGGAGTGCCGGAAGGCGCCCCGGTGGAGCTCGAACTCCGGCTCGAGTCGGTCATGGAAGGGGTGCTCGTCACAGGCACCGCCCGTGCACAGGCCGAGGGGGAGTGCGTAAGGTGTCTGGAGCCGGTCGGGCTTGAGCTCGAAGCGGACTTCCAGGAGCTGTTCTCGTACCCTGACGCCGACGACCGGGGCCGCGTGATCGCGGAACCGGGCGACGACGCCGAGGACGACGAGGACAGGTTCTACCTCGAGGACGGACTCTTCGACCTCGAACCTCTGCTGCGCGATGCGGTGGTGCTCGCACTGCCGATGCAGCCGGTGTGCCAGGAAGACTGTCCGGGCCTGTGCTCCGAGTGCGGAGCGCGGCTCGCGGACGACCCGGACCACCACCACGACGCCGTCGACATTCGTTGGGCGGCATTGCAGGGACTCGCCGGCACCATGCAGGACGGCGAGAAGGACGAGATGAGCGGCGCCGAACCGGGCGTCGACGAGAAGCAGGAGAAGTAGCCGTGGCTGTTCCGAAGCGGAAGATGTCGCGCAGCAACACGCGCCACCGCCGGTCGCAGTGGAAGGCTGCGGTCCCCACCCTGGTTGCGTGCGAGCGCTGCCACGAGCCCAAGCTGCAGCACATCGCGTGCCCGTCTTGCGGCACCTACAACAAGCGCCAGGTCCTCGAAGTCTGAGCGGGCTGGTGAGAGGCACTGTGTCCAGTCCCAAGAAGGCGACGGAAAACCAGGCCTCGTCCCACACGCTTCTGGAAGGGCGGCTCGGCTATCAGCTCGAGTCCGCCCTTCTGGTGCGTGCGCTGACCCACCGTTCCTACGCGTACGAGAACGGCGGTCTGCCGACGAACGAGCGGCTGGAGTTCCTCGGGGACTCCGTGCTCGGCCTCGTCGTCACGGACACGCTGTACCGCACCCACCCCGACCTCCCCGAAGGCCAACTGGCCAAGCTGCGGGCCGCGGTGGTCAACTCGCGTGCGCTGGCGGAGGTGGGCCGCGGCCTCGACCTGGGCGCCTTCATCCGGCTCGGCCGGGGTGAAGAGGGCACGGGCGGCCGGGACAAGGCGTCCATCCTCGCCGACACCCTTGAAGCGGTGATCGGCGCGGTCTATCTCGACCAGGGCCTCGACGCGGCCTCCGAACTGGTGCACCGCCTGTTCGACCCGCTGATCGAGAAGTCCTCGAATCTCGGCGCCGGCCTGGACTGGAAGACCAGTCTCCAGGAGCTGACCGCGACCGAAGGGCTCGGCGTCCCCGAGTACCTGGTCACGGAGACCGGCCCGGATCACGAGAAGACCTTCACTGCTGCCGCCCGCGTCGGAGGCGTCTCGTACGGCACCGGCACCGGCCGCAGCAAGAAGGAGGCGGAGCAGCAGGCCGCCGAGTCCGCCTGGCGGGCCATCCGGTCCGCCGCGGACGAGCGCGCCAAGACGGCCGCGGAGGCCGTCCAGGACGACGACACGTCGTCCGCGCCCGCCTGACGAGCAACACCGAGCGCCCGCCCCGCCGTTCACGCCGGGGTGGGCGCTCGCCTTCATCCCACGGTTCGTACGGGGGTCACGATGCCCGAGTTGCCCGAGGTCGAGGTCGTCCGGCGCGGCCTGGAGCGGTGGGTCGCCCACCGCACGGTCGCCGAGGTCGAGGTACTGCACCCGCGTGCCGTGCGCCGGCACGTCGCCGGCGCCGACGACTTCGCGCACCGGCTCAAGGGCCACCACATCGGCACGCCCAGCCGGCGCGGCAAGTACCTGTGGCTGCCGCTGGAGGAGACGAACCAGTCCGTCCTCGCCCACCTCGGCATGAGCGGCCAGCTCCTGGTGCAGCCGCACGAGACGGCGGACGAGAAGCACCTGCGCGTCCGGGTCCGGTTCGCCGACTCCCTCGGCACCGAGCTGCGCTTCGTCGACCAGCGCACCTTCGGCGGGCTCTCGCTGCACGACAACACCCCCGACGGGCTGCCCGACGTCATCGCGCACATCGCCCGCGACCCCCTCGACCCGCTGTTCGACGACGAGGCCTTCCACCTGGCCCTGCGCCGCAAGCGCACCACCATCAAGCGGGCCCTGCTGGACCAGTCGCTGATCAGCGGGGTCGGCAACATCTACGCGGACGAGGCCCTGTGGCGCTCCCGCCTCCACTACGAACGGCCCACGGCCGGCCTCACCCGGCCGCGCACCGCCGAACTCCTCGGCCACGTACGGGACGTGATGAACGCGGCCCTCGCCGTCGGCGGCACCAGCTTCGACAGCCTCTACGTCAACGTCAACGGCGAGTCGGGCTACTTCGACCGGTCCCTTGACGCCTACGGCCGCGAGGGCCTGCCGTGCAAGCGGTGCGGTACGCCCATGCGCCGCCGCCCGTGGATGAACCGGTCCAGCTACTTCTGCCCGAAGTGCCAGCGGGCGCCGCGCGCCCAGTAGCCGACGCGCCCAGTAGCCGAGCGGAGGACTAGGACGGCTGCCGGGCGTCGTAGGCCGCGCGGGACGCGAGCACGTCGTCCATCGAACCCTCCACGCAGTGGATGAGGGCGAGCAGCCGCTCCGCGACGCGGTGGCCGAGCGGGGTCAGTTCGTAGTCCACGCGGGGCGGGTTGGTCGGCTGGGCCTCGCGGTGCACCAGACCGTCGCGCTCCAGCGCGTGCAGCGTCTGGGACAGCATCTTCTCGCTCACGCCGTCGACCCGGCGGCGCAGCTCGTTGAAGCGCAGCGAGCCCTCGTGGAGCGCGCCGAGGGTCAGTCCGCCCCAGCGGCCCGTGACGTGCTCGAGGGTGCCGCGCGAGGGGCACGCCTTGGCGAACACGTTGAACGCGAGGTCGTCCCCGATGGCGGGCTGCTGGTCTGTGCTCATACCACAAGCGTACGCGAACGCAGCGCTCACCACCAGGTTGCACTAACCAGAAGTTAGTGCTTTCCTTTCGTCATCTTCAGTGAGCAGCCCCTTCGTGTACCTCCGAGGAGTTCCCATGACCACGCCCGTTGTCTCCATCGCCTACCACTCCGGCTACGGCCACACCGCCGTGCTCGCCGAGGCCGTCCGCGCCGGTGCCGCCGAGGCGGGCGCGGAGGTCCACCTGATCGCGGTCGACGAGATCACCGACGAGCAGTGGGAGACGCTGGACCGCTCCGACGCGATCGTCTTCGGCTCGCCCACCTACATGGGCACCGCCTCCGGCGCCTTCCACGTCTTCGCCGAGGCGTCCTCCAAGCGCTGGTTCGGCCAGGACTGGAAGGACAAGCTGGCGGCCGGCTTCACCAACTCCGGTTCCAAGAGCGGCGACAAGCTGCACACGCTGCAGTTCTTCCAGATCCTCGCCGGGCAGCACGGCATGCACTGGGTCAACCTCGGCCTGCACCCGGGCTGGAACAACAGCGAGGGCTCCGAGCACGACCTCAACCGCCTCGGCGTCTTCGCGGGCGCCGCCGCCCAGACCAACGTGGACGAGGGCCCGGACGCCGTGCACAAGGCGGACATCGCCACGGCGGAGCACCTGGGCCGCCGGGTCACCGAGACCGCTCGCGTCCTGGTCCGGGGCCGCGCGGCGGCCTGAGCGAGCGGGAAGCGGTGGGGCAGGCTCGCGCGATCACGCCGTGACGTCGGGCCTGCCCGGGTCGTTCGGATGGGGTTCGACCGCGGTGACGGTCAGGGTCATCCACGACCTGAGCGGCAGCGTGCCGAGCACCTTCTCGTGCAGCTCCGCCTCGTCGGCGGCCCGCCACAGGCCGATGCTCCGCAGCTCGCCGACCGGGCGCCAGAGCCGGACCAGGTTGCCGCTCGCCGCCAGCTCCTTCGCCCGGACCGCTTCGGCGGCTCGGCGCCGGTCGACCTCGGCGGGGTCGGTGCCCTCTGGGATGTCGGTGACGATCTCCACCAGGAACTCGCGCATGCGATCAGGCTACGACCGGCCGTGCCGGTGCGCAGGGCCGCCCGGGAGGCGGGGCGTCCCGGGAAGATCCATCATGAAAGCCGGGAACGCGATCGGGCCGTACAGGAAGGCTGCTGCCATGACAACGGTGCCTGACGGAACGCGGCGAGGACACGGGGTGTCCGGCGGCGATGAGATCAACGACGAGGCCTCCCGCTTCGCCGGGATCCTGATGCTCCTCAGCGGGCCCCTGAGCATCCTGATGGGCGCGGCCGGGATCGCGCATGACACCCTGTTCGCCGCCTCCCAGTACGCCTATCGGTTCAACGTGACCGCCTGGGGCTGGATCCACCTGGTGATCGGAGTGGTACTCGTGATCGCCGGCCTGGGAGTCCTGTCGGACCGGAGCTGGGGGCGCGGGGCCGGTGGAGCGGTGGCCGCGGTCAGCCTGATCACCCAGTTCATGTTCGTTCCGTACTACCCGCTGTGGGCCATCCCCGTGATGACGCTCGACCTCCTGATCCTGTTCGCGCTGACGAGGATCCACATCGAGCGGAGGGCTCAGTAGCCGAAGAAGTGGTGGGCCGGGGTCCTGACCTGCGGCCGGGCAATCGATCAACGCTGCGACCTGCGACTTAGCTGTCGTCGGTTGTCAGCGTTGGTCGTCGTTGAGCACCCTTCGACGGCCCTACGACGGCCCGCAAGATGGCGCACCACGAAGTGGTGTAGGCGATCAATAATCGACATCAGGGCTGGGGAGATCCCGAGAATCCCTGGACCGTGTATGAGGCAAGCGCCGATTCTGTGGTGATGTCAGACAACAACGTCTACCTCGCCGTCGTCGACCCCGGCGGCAGGGAGTTAGCCATCGCGGAACTCGACACCGGCCATTGCTACTGGTGCTGTCCCGACGATGCTGTCCGCTCCGAGATCGTCGCTCGTACGGCGGCCCTCGGCGGAGGCTGGGTCATCGTCTTCGACCTACGAGAACCTCAAGAAACATCGATGCTCGAGGTCAGTAGCGATGGTGCATACCGCATCTTTCCACTGCCGGAAGGCCAGGAGGACGGCACGCGTGAGTGGGCCGGGCAACGAAGAGCCCGTCCAGATTTGCCGTGGCCCGGGGGAGAGCCTCCAGAGGTGCAGGATCTGCGAAGGGCGCGTTGGACGTGGCCAGCGCCAGTCTTGGGGCGTGTGGCGGTGGGCCCGGGGAGCGTAGTCCCCCCCGAGACGATCGCGACTTTCGCCTCCGCCGTGAAGGTGCTCCTCGGCGCCGGTACTGCAGTCGCCGCCCTCAAGGCCGTAGTAGATCTCTGTAAGAACAAGTCGGAAACGGAACGCGAGAAGATCCGGCAGGACGCCGAAACCTACCGCGAGAGGATCCGGCAGGACGCCGAAACCTACCGTGAGCAGCTCCGGCAGGGCGCGGAAACTCGGCGGGAGCTGATACGACGGCTCGAAGCCGCAACCGGGCTGCCCGTCACCGATACCGAGGAGGAACTGCCAGGAAGCCCGGATTAGGGGAGCCGATCGTGTGGGGCGAGCACAAACCGATTGATCCGCTACACCACGTGGCGGGGACACGACCACCCGGGTAGCTGCCCACGCGGTCGGCGTAGCGACTTTGGCCGGGAGCTGCTTTGGCGCGAGTGATCATGGCCCCGTAAGCTTCCGGCGCGTCGGGCAGTCTGTGGACCTGCCCGGTAAAGCACGACGTTGGGGCCATGATCTTCGAGGCTCGCGCCAAAGTGGCTGGCTAAAGTCGCGGAGCCGACCGCCTCAGCCACGACGTGTTCTGACCTCATGCCCGTGTGCCTGCCTCATGGGCGGGAGCGGGCGGGCGGCGGTGCCGAGCGGGGCGGAGACATGAGCGCGGGCGCCGCCGGCCGCCCGCGCCCGCCCGGAGGAGCGAAGCGACGACGGGTGCTTGATGAGGTAGAGAAACCTGTAACTCGTGCTCTGGCGGCCTCGTGGTCCCGGCTATGAGCGGTCCAGCGCTGAGTGCAGAGTCTTGAAGACAGACTCAGGGTCCCCGTCATAGACAAGGTGCGGCTCGTCGGGCATCGGAGCCACGAATCGCTTCCGGTAGCGGATCAGGTCGCTCTCGGCAAAGTAGATCGAGTTCGGATCGTCCTCGTGCCGGGCATTGCGCTTGCTCACACGGGACCACAGCTCCTCGTGGCTGGCCTCGAGGTAGACCACGACCGAGACGGCGCCGCCTTCGGTTGCAACCGATCGCCAGTGAGCACGGTCTTCCGGCGTCCAGAAGCCATGGTCCACCACCACATCGTGCCCGGCCTGGAGCTGCTCACGGAGCTCTACCGATGTCTCTTCGAGGATCGGCCGCTCAAGGGTCGGAAACGTCCCTCGTGGGAAGTCGACCCCGTACACGCCGTGTCGGCGGAACATCTCTTCGTCCGGGCAGAGCCTGACGAAGCCTCGTGCTGTCAGCGCACGGGCCAGAGTGGTCTTCCCTGAGCCGGGAAGCCCCGCCATGAGGACACAGAACGGTTGACGAGCGGTGTCCGCGGCGGTCACTGGGTGACTTCCGATTCCGTCTGCCACGTACGACCGGGGCCGCCGAGGTCGACGCCGTACTCAACGACGGTGCCTTCACTGTCGACGAACTTCGCAGTCATGACGACTACCGGGTCCCGCAGGGCCTTCTTGGGGTCCAGCTCCAGCAGCTCGGCATCTTCCGGGGTGAGCAGTCGAGCCGACGCGGTGTCGAACCGGTGCGTGATGGGGCGGCCGGTTGCTTGCACGATGAGTTGCAGCGACGTTCCCCCGGACAGTCGCTCACTGCTGGTGAGCTGCGGGATCAGCTCTCCATACCTGACGGGAATCCATGACGTGGAGTGCGCGACGATGCCGTGTCGGTCGCGGTAGACCCGGCTGCGCCGGATCACGTTCGAGCCGGGCTTGAGATCCAGCGCTTGCGCCACGTTTGCGGGCGCCGGCACCACCGAAGCCTGATGCGAGTCGGACCGTTCGCCGGTTCCCCAACTAGACCCGGTGCGGCGGCCTCGGTCCTGGCGCTGAGACCCGGAGGACATTGGGGCAGGACGGTCCAGGACCTCGGTCCCGATGCCGTGGATGCCCCTGACAAGGCCCTCGTTGCGCAGCTTCCGCAACGCCTTCTCGGCAGTCGCGGCGCTGACGCTCCACTCCTGGGAGAGGTTCTTGATGCTCGGCAGAAGGGATCCCGGCTGAAGTCCGCCGGATGTGATCAGCTCCGCGTAGTGGGCGGCAATCTGCGCATAGGGCGCTCGATTGTCGGCCTGGTCTGCCATCGGGTCAGCTCCCTTGTCTCAGTTGACTGCATCCCTAGCGTACCCCTTGACACCCTAAGGTGCCCTAGGGAACCTTAGGGATGTACCTGCTGCTGAATGAGCGAGGTTCAGCACCAACTACGCCTGCCCAGGGGCGGCGCTCAACCGCCAAGAAGAACCGCCGCCCCTGGATCCCTCGAAGGGAAGTCCCATCATGCCCGCGACTCTGGTTGCTAAGCACGCCCCCTCGGTCGCTTTATCTGTGCCGTCCGTGTCGGTCGAAGACCTGTCGAACGGCGAGCGGACTGTGGCGCTGTACGCCTCGGATCTGCCGGACGGCTATCGCTACAAGCGCGGGGACGAAGCGCAGCTTGTCGCTTGGATCATTCAGGGGGTCGCCCGGGTCGGCCTGGACCGGCTCCGTCACGTCGCCGCACTGGATGCCGGATTCCGGCGTCTTGAAGCGCGGAAGAGGGTTACGGCTGAGCAGAAGCGAGCCCACGCCGAGCGGTTCCCGAACCGCAAGCGCGACCGGCGGGCTGGGGAGCTTGCAGCGCTTGTTACGCACTTCTCCTCCATGAGCGATGAGGCTCGGGAGCGTGGCGGTCGGTTCCTGCTGGACGGGCCGTGCCCCGAGTGTGGCGACACCCGACAGGTGTGGGCGTGCTGGGCCGTCGACGTGGATGCGGACTGGTACGAGGAGGGCTACGGCCCGTGCTCGCTGTGCGGGGGTGCCGCGTGACGGTGTTCCCCGTCTCTCCGGAGGCCGTGGCCGGTGCTGCGGCTTCCATGGGCGTCGACCCTCTGACCCTGGCAGACCTGCTGCGGGTGGCGAACTCGCCCGACTTCGATCGGTGGCAGGACCAGGTGCGCCGTACCGGCGGCTGCGCTCACCCGATCCGGCTCATGGGCCAGACCGTGACCCGTGATGCCAAGACTGGTGACGTGCTGTACTCCTACAGCACTGAGCAGGAGCCGGGCGGCATGCTGCGAGTCGCCTGCGGCAACCGGCGGGCCTCCCGCTGCCCGGCCTGCGCGTGGACTTACGCGGGCGACACCTATCACCTGATCCGGGCTGGGATCACGGGGGATGATCGCAAGGACGTGCCTGCGACTGTGCGGGATCATCCTCGAGTCTTCGCCACCCTCACTGCCCCGTCGTTCGGCCCGGTACACAACCGGCCCGACTCTGGCCGCTGCCGCTGCGGGAGCTCCCACGCCGAGGATGACCCGGCCCTCGGCACAGCCCTTGATCCGGAGCGGTACGACTACGCGGGCGCGGTGCTGTTCAACAACTACGCCGGGGATCTGTGGCGGCGCTTCACTATCTATCTGCGCCGGGAGATCGCCGCGCGGGCGGGGCTGACACAGTCGGCGCTGCGGGAGGTGTGCCGGGTCTCCTTCGGTAAGGTCGCCGAGTTCCAGAAGCGCGGGGCCGTGCACTTCCACGCCGTGGTGCGCCTGGACGGTCCGGCTGGTCCCGACACCGCTCCGCCAGCCTGGGCAACGGTGGCTCTGCTGGACGGGGCGATCCGGGCCGCCGCTGGGCGCGTCTCGGTGCTGGTGCCCGAGTCCGGCGACCATCCGGAGCGGGTCCTGCGCTGGGGCTCGCAGGTCGACGTGCAGGCCATCGGTGCGCTGGGCCGTGAGGAACTGACTGAACAGGCGGTCGCCTCCTACGTGGCGAAGTACGCCACGAAGGCCGCCGAGACCACGGGCACCGTCGACCGCCGCATCGGAGAGCTGGCGGAGCTGGACAAGCTGCCGCTGCCTGGACACACCCGGCGGCTCATCGAAGCCTGTTGGGCGCTGGATGACGCCTACCCGGAACGGTTGCTGGCCCGGTGGGCTCACATGCTCGGCTTCCGTGGCCACTTCTCCACCAAGTCCCGCAGCTACTCAACCACTCTCGGCGCGCTGCGCCAGGCGCGGGCCGACTTCCGGGCCCGGCAGGAACGCCGCGAACGCGGGCTCTCCGAAGACCTCGACGACTCGGAGGGCTCCACGCTCGTGCTCGCCCACTGGGCTTACGCCGGGCAGGGACACACCCCCGGTGAATCCTGGCTCGCCTCCTCCATCGCGCGGGATATCCGGCTGAACCGCGAGACAGCACGTGAAGCCTTGGCAGACCTTGACGCCTGGGAGGGGGCCGCATGAAGCGCTCGTTGCCCTCTCGCTATCTGACCCCGATCGACGTCGCTGACCTGCTCGGTGTGCCGGTCGAGACCGTCTACCAGTGGCGGCGCAAGGGCACCGGCCCCCGCGGCTTCCGCGTCGGCCGGCATCTCCGCTTCGACCCCGAAGACGTCCGCACCTGGGTCGAGTCTCTGATGGAAGGGGCCGCCTGATGGCCGGACACATCCAAGACCGGTGGTACAAGACTGAGCCGGGACCGGACGGCAAGCCCGTGAAGGTCAAGACTGAACGCTTCGGCGTCGGTCTCCGCTACCGAGCCCGCTACATCGGCCCGGACGGGTCCGAGAAGTCCAAGAGCTTTCCGGACAAGCAGAAACGCAAGGCGGAACAGTGGCTCGCCAACATCGAGGCCGACATGTCGCGCGGCGATTACGTCGACCCCGACGCTGGCAAGGTCACGTTCGAGCAGTACGCCGTAGCGTGGATGGCCACGCAGATCACGGACCCGCTGACCCGTGAGTCCGTGGAGAGTCGGCTGCGGCTGCACGCCATTCCGTACCTCGGCACGCGGCCACTGGCGTCGTTTACGCCGTCACACCTGAGGCTCTGGCTGCGGACCCTGGAGGATCGTGGGCTTTCCGCGGGGTACCGGCGCGGCATCTTCGCCCATGTCTCCACTGTTTTCACGGCTGCCGTCGAGGACCGGATCATCCGGGCCAACCCGTGCAGCGCTCGGTCTGTGCGGGCGCCGCGCCTGGAGCCTCGCAAGGTCAAGCCGTGGCCTGCCGAACGAATCAAGGCCGTGCGCTCAGCACTGCCGGACCGCTACCAGGCCCTCGTCAACATCGCGGCCGGGTGCGGCCTGCGTCAGGGTGAGGCCTTCGGCCTGGCCGTGGAAGACGTGGACTTCCTCGGGGGAGTGGTGCACGTCGTACGGCAGGTCAAGCTACTGCGGCTGTCCCGGCCGGTGTTCGCCCCGCCGAAGGGTGGCAAGCAGCGTGACGTCCCTCTGCCTGAGTCCGTCGCCTTCGCGCTGGCCGGTCACCTCAAGCGGCATCCGGCCACGAGGATCACGCTGCCGTGGAAGACCCTCGACGGTCCGCCCGTCACGGCCTCGCTGATTTTCACCGGACCCATGGGGCTGGCGCTGGATCGGAACCGCTTCAACGACCGGGTATGGCGGCCGGCACTTCGGGCCGGGGGCGTCGAGACCGGACGGGACAACGGCATGCACGCGCTGCGGCACTTCTACGCCTCGGTGCTGCTGGACGCGGGGGAGAGCATCAAGGCTCTCAGTGAGTACCTGGGCCACCATGACCCCGGCTTCACGCTGCGGACGTACACGCACTTGATGCCGTCGAGCGGGACGCGGACTCGGGCCGCCGTGGATCGCGTCTTCGCGGACGAGGAACCCACGGCTGACGGCCCCGACACGGCCCAGGAGGGTGCTTAGCCGTCTGACCTGCGGTTATCTCAATAGCCGAAGTCCTGCGTCCACCAGGGGCCGCCCGGGCCCGTGTGCACGCCGACTCCGAGGGTCTTGAAGTCGCAGTTCAGTATGTTGGCGCGGTGGCCGGGGCTGTTCATCCAGGCTTCCATCACCGCTGCCGCGTCCGCCTGGCCGCGGGCTATGTTCTCGCCGCCGAGGTCGGTTATGCCCGCCTTCGCGGCCCGGTCCCAGGGGGTGGCCCCGTCGGGGTCGGTGTGGTCGAAGAAGCCTCGCGCGGCCATGTCGTCGCTGAAGGCCTCGGCCAGCGCGGTCAGCGAGGAGTTCGCCGACAGGGCGCTGCACCCGACCTTGGCCCGCTCCTCGTTCACCAGCTTGAGCACCTCCGCCTCGACGGCGGCCTGCGTCGACACCGTCACCGGCGCGGAGGTCGCCTTCGGGGGCGTCGTCGCCGGGCGCGACGGGATGCTCTTCCGCTCGGGGGCCTTCGCCGTCGGCGAGGGCTTCTTCGACGGCGTCCTGGTCGGGGTGGGGGACGCCGAGGCCGACCTGGAGGCGTCGCCGGAGGGAGCGGACGAGGCCGCCCGCCCGCTGTCGCGGCTCGCGGCGGAACCGCCGCCGCCCGGGCGGTCCGCGCTGCCCGAGTTTCCGCCCTGCTCGGACGCGGTGTTGCTGGGGGAGTCCGCCGCCTGCACCCGGTCGCCGCCGGTGGTGTTCGTGCCGCCGCCGAGCTGGTAGTTCTCCAGTCCGGGTACGACACCGGTGGCCACCGCCACGGTGCCGAGGGCCACGGCGGCGGAGACGCCGAGCAGTCCGGTGCGTACCGGGGTGGCCGCCCTCTTCTTGCGCCGGCGGCCGTGGGACGGGCCGTCGGCCGGGGCGAAGCCGCCGTCGCCGGCCACCCGCGCGGGCTCGTCGTCCACCGAGTACAGGTAGGCGGTGCTCCGGGCGGTGGTCTCGGCGTACGCCTCGGGGTGCAGATACGGCGCGATGCCCATGGGCTCGCGGTCGCCCGCGTACGGCTCCTGCGGGTTCCCGCCGCCCGTGGCCGAGTGGTGCGTCTGTGTGACCCCTGTGGCCCGGCCGGTGGCGGCGCGGCCGGCGGCGGAGCGTCGGTGGCGTCCCATGCCCTTGCCCTCTTCCTCGTCTCGCGGCCGTCCCGGCGCTCACCTGGTGGGCGACTCCGCATGGCCAACTCCACTCACTCGAACGAGTGAGTTTCATATGAGATTCATTGGGTCCGGACGGTACCGCATGCCACTGGGGCGGGATGTGTCCCGAGTGACATTGGCCGGTTAGGTTGCACCCATGAGCGAGGATGTTCGACTGGTCGCCTGGGTGAGGGGACGCGTCCAAGGTGTGGGTTTCCGCTGGTTCACGCGGGCCAAGGCGCTGGAGATCGGCGGCCTGAGTGGTTTTGCTCTCAATCTGGGCGACGGACGGGTCCAGGTCGTCGCCGAGGGGTCCCGGAAGGGCTGCGAAGGTCTGCTCGACTGGCTCCAGGACGGCGACACGCCCGGACGCGTCGACGGTGTCACCGAGATCTGGGACACACCCCGCGGCGGGTACGACGGCTTCGCCATCCGGTGAACCGATTCTGTAAAGCCGCCCAGGCCACCGCGCGGTGACCTGCCTCTGGCACGTGCCGGCAGCAGAAAGGGGCTGGTGGTTGCCAAGAAGAGCGCCACGTGGCAGGCTCCGCTGGTACAGCTGATCGCCACGCCCCGAGGGCCCCGCAGGAGACGCAGCGCCACGTTCCGGTGGCCGTGCGCCCCGGGTTCGCCCGCCAATACGGGGTGTGATCGTGTTGACCGTCAAACTTTTTGGTGAGACGCTGAAAGCCCCGCGCACCTCAGCTGTTTGGCATGTAGGAACGCAGAGCAACACTCGAGTGTGCCAAGCACCGCGGGTGCGAATCCCTCACGACCCACACCGCATCGGTCGGTCACTCATTGTGGAGGACCATCCATCATGGCAAAGGCGCTTCTCGGTTACGTCGGCGGCTCCGACCCTCGACTCCTCGCCGAGATGCGACGGCTGCAGCAGCGTGTACAGGACCTGGAGTCCGAGCTCGTACGGATCCAGGCGGAGAACGACGCGCTGGCGGCTGCCGCCTCTCAGGACAGGATCATGGAGAGCATCGACGCACACCAGGCGGAGCCTGCGCTCACCTGATCGCTGCATCGCTCCACGAAAGCAGTCGCAGCGGTTGGGGTGCCCGTATCAACCGCACTAGTTGACGGCGTCCGCGACCCGGTCGTCAGAGTTGCAAGGGACGCTTCGGCGTCCCTTCTTTCTTCCCCCGCGCATCCTTTCACCCTCTTCAACGTTTGATTTGCCCTCCGTGTTCACTGGCGAAACCGTGCGGTTGCGAGTGTCCGTGGAGTGAGATAGCGGCGGCGGGTAGAGTCCAGCGGCGTGCACCTCAAGGCCCTGACTCTCCGCGGGTTCAAGTCGTTCGCCTCCGCGACCACGCTCCGGTTCGAACCGGGGATCACGTGCGTCGTCGGTCCGAACGGCTCGGGCAAGTCCAACGTGGTGGACGCGCTGAGCTGGGTCATGGGCGAGCAGGGCGCCAAGTCGCTGCGCGGCGGCAAGATGGAGGACGTCATCTTCGCCGGCACCACCGGCCGCCCGCCGCTGGGCCGCGCCGAGGTGTCCCTGACCATCGACAACTCCGACGGCGCACTGCCCATCGAGTACGCCGAGGTCACCATCACGCGGATCATGTTCCGCAACGGCGGCAGCGAGTACCAGATCAACGGCGACACCTGCCGACTGCTGGACATCCAGGACCTGCTCTCCGACTCCGGCATCGGCCGCGAGATGCACGTCATCGTCGGCCAGGGGCAGCTCGACTCCGTCCTGCACGCGGACCCCACCGGCCGCCGGGCGTTCATCGAGGAGGCGGCGGGTGTCCTCAAGCACCGCAAGCGCAAGGAGAAGGCGCTGCGGAAGCTCGACGCGATGCAGGCCAACCTGGCGCGCGTGCAGGACCTCACCGACGAACTGCGCCGCCAGCTCAAGCCGCTCGGCCGGCAGGCGGCGGTGGCCCGCCGCGCCGCCGTCATCCAGGCGGACCTCCGCGACGCCCGGCTGCGTCTGCTCGCCGACGACCTGGTACGCCTGCGCGAGGCGCTGAAGTCCGAGATCGCCGACGAGGCGGCCCTGAAGGAGCGCAAGGAGACCGCCGAGCGGGAGCTGCGCAAGGCGCTCCAGCGGGAGACCGCCCTGGAGGACGAGGTACGGCGGCTCGCCCCGCGCCTGCAGCGCGCCCAGCAGACCTGGTACGAGCTGTCCCAGCTGGCCGAGCGGGTGCGCGGCACCGTCTCGCTGGCCGACGCCCGGGTGAAGAGCGCCACCTCCGCGCCCCCCGAGGAGCGCCGCGGCCGCGACCCGGAGGACATGGAGCGCGAGGCCGCCCGCATCCGCGAGCAGGAGGCCGAGCTGGAGGCGGCTCTGGAGGCCGCCCAGCGGGCCCTGGACGACACGGTCGCCCACCGCGCCGAGCTGGAGCGCGAACTCGCCGTCGAGGAACGCCGACTGAAGGACGCCGCCCGCGCCATCGCCGACCGGCGCGAGGGCCTCGCCCGCCTCTCCGGACAGGTCAACGCGGCCCGCTCGCGCGCCGCCTCGGCCCAGGCCGAGATCGACCGGCTGGCCGCAGGCCGCGACGAGGCCCAGGAGCGCGCGGTCCGGGCCCAGGAGGAGTACGAGGTCCTGAAGGCCGAGGTCGACGGACTCGACGCCGACGACGCCGACCTCGCCGGGCGGCACGAGACGGCGAAGCGGGCGCTCGCGGAGGCCGAGGCCGCGCTGACCGAGGCCCGCGAGGCGGCCACCGCCGCGGAACGCCGGCGCGCCGCGACCCAGGCCCGGCACGAGGCGCTGTCGCTGGGCCTGAGGCGCAAGGACGGCACCGGCATACTCCTGGGCGCCCGGGACCGCATCACCGGAGTCCTGGGCCCGGCGGCCGAACTGCTGACGGTGACCCCCGGCCACGAGGCCGCGCTGGCCGCGGCCTTCGGCGCGGCGGCCGACGCCGTCGCCGTGACGTCCCCGGCCTCGGCGGCCGAAGCGATCCGCCTCCTGCGCAAGCAGGACGGGGGCCGGGCCGCCCTGCTGCTGACCGACACCCGGCAGGACGCCTCCGGCGACGCCGCGGCCGGCACCGGTGTTCCCGGCCATCCGGCCGGCGTGAACGGCGGGGCCGGCCCGGACGCGCCCCGCCCCGGCGCCTCGGCGGCACCTGCGCCTCCCGCGACCGATCCCGCCGGCGGGACGGGCTCGACGGGCGCCGACGGGACGGGCCGGACCGGCGCCGGCGACCCCCCGCCGGCGGCCGACGTGGACGTTCATCGCGGTGGCGCCGCCGGTGAGGAAGGCCCTGCCCCGCTCTACGCCGCCGACCTGGTGAAGGGTCCCGTCGGGCTCATGCCCGCCGTGCGGCGGCTGCTGCACGGGATCGTGGTCGTCAGCACCCTGGAGGACGCCGAGGACCTGGTCCAGGCGCACCCCGGGCTGACCGCCGTCACCGCCGAGGGCGACCTGCTCGGCGCGCACTTCGCGCACGGCGGCTCGGCCGGCGCGCCCAGCCTGCTGGAGGTGCAGGCCTCCGTGGACGAGGCGGCCGCCGAGCTGGAGGAGCTGGCCGTCCGCTGCGAGGAGCTGACCGGGGCCCAGCACACGGCGGCCGAGCGGCGCACCGACGCCGCCGCGCTCGTGGAGGAGCTGGGGGAGCGGCGCCGGGCCGCCGACCGGGAGAAGTCGGCCGTGGCCCAGCAGCTCGGGCGGCTCGCCGGGCAGGCGCGGGGCGCGGCGGGGGAGGCCGAGCGGTCGGCCGCGGCCGCGGCACGCGCGCAGGAGGCGCTGGACAAGGCAGTACAGGAGGCCGAGGAGCTGGCCGAACGGCTCGCCGTCGCCGAGGAGACGCCGGTCGACGAGGAACCGGACACCTCGGTGCGGGACCGGCTCGCCGCCGACGGCGCCAACGCGCGGCAGACCGAGATGGAGGCCCGCCTCCAGGCCCGTACGCACGAGGAGCGGGTCAAGGCACTCGCCGGACGGGCCGACTCGCTGGACCGGGCCGCCCGGGCGGAGCGCGAGGCACGCGCGCGTGCCGAGCAGCGGCGGGCCCGGCTCCGGCACGAGGCCGCCGTCGCGGAGGCCGTCTCCTCCGGCGCCCGGCAACTGCTCGCGCACGTCGAGGTGTCCCTCGGCCGGGCGGAGGAGGAGCGGGCCGCCGCCGAGGCCGCGAAGGCCCGCCGGGAGCAGGAGCTGGCCGCCGCCCGGAACACGGGCCGCGAGCTGAAGTCGGAGCTCGACAAGCTGACGGACTCGGTGCACCGGGGCGAGGTGCTCGGCGCCGAGAAGCGGCTGCGGATCGAGCAACTGGAGACGAAGGCGCTGGAGGAGCTGGGCGTCGAGCCGGCGGGGCTGGTCGCGGAGTACGGCCCGCACCAGCTCGTGCCGCCCTCTCTCCCCGCCGCCGGCGAGGAGCTGCCGGAGGATCCGGAGCACCCGCGCAACCTGCCCCGGCCGTTCGTGCGGGCCGAGCAGGAGAAGCGGCTCAAGGCCGCCGAGCGCGCCTACCAGCAGCTCGGCAAGGTCAACCCGCTGGCGCTGGAGGAGTTCGCGGCGCTGGAGGAGCGGCACAAGTTCCTCAGCGAGCAGCTCGAGGACCTGAAGAAGACCCGCGCCGACCTCCTTCAGGTGGTGAAGGAGGTGGACGAGCGCGTCGAGCAGGTCTTCACCGAGGCCTACCGGGACACCGCCCGGGAGTTCGAGGGCGTGTTCAGCCGGCTGTTCCCGGGCGGCGAGGGCCGCCTGGTGCTGACGGACCCCGACAACATGCTCACCACCGGCGTGGACGTCGAGGCGCGCCCGCCGGGCAAGAAGGTCAAGCGGCTGTCCCTGCTCTCGGGCGGCGAGCGCTCGCTGACCGCCGTGGCGCTGCTGGTGTCGATCTTCAAGGCCCGGCCCAGCCCGTTCTACGTCATGGACGAGGTCGAGGCGGCCCTGGACGACACCAACCTCCAGCGGCTGATCCGGATCATGCAGGAGCTCCAGGAGAGTTCGCAGCTCATCGTGATCACCCACCAGAAGCGCACGATGGAGGTCGCCGACGCGCTCTACGGCGTCTCCATGCAGGGCGACGGCGTGTCGAAGGTCATCTCGCAGCGCCTCCGCTGACCGGCAATCCAAGATCAACTCACCTCGTGTTCACTTTTTGAACACGAGGTGATCGGCCACGTCTCAAAACTCACAGCCGTACGGGTATTGACTTCGAAACTTGAAGGCATAGTCTCTGCAACGTTGCTTTTACCTTCAGGTGTAAGTGGTGTGAACGCGGCATCACTGGATACCTGTAAGGGCTCACCCCCACACGGCAGCGTTGCCGTGGCCCGAGGAGTTATTCGTGACCAGCACAGCGCAGGCACCCAAGCCACGAGCCGGGACGGCTCACCCCGATCATCTCGGGCACGTCATCTTCATCGCGGCGGCGGCCGCCATGGGCGGTTTCCTGTTCGGCTACGACAGCTCCGTGATCAACGGCGCCGTCGAGGCCATCCGGGACCGTTACGACATCGGGTCCGCGGCCCTGGCCCAGGTCATCGCCATCGCCCTGATCGGCTGCGCCATCGGTGCCGCGACCGCCGGCCGGATAGCCGACCGGATCGGCCGCATCCGCTGCATGCAGATCGCCGCCGCGCTGTTCACGGTCAGCGCCGTCGGCTCCGCGCTGCCCTTCGCGCTGTGGGACCTCGCGTTCTGGCGCATCGTCGGCGGCTTCGCCATCGGCATGGCCTCCGTCATCGGCCCGGCCTACATCGCCGAGGTCGCCCCGCCCGCCTACCGCGGCCGGCTCGGCTCCTTCCAGCAGGCCGCGATCGTCGTCGGCATCGCCATCTCCCAGCTGGTCAACTGGGGCCTGCTGAACGCCGCCGGCGGCGACCAGCGCGGCACGCTGATGGGCCTCGAGGCCTGGCAGGTCATGCTCGGCGTCATGGTGGTCCCCGCCGCCCTGTACGGCCTGCTCTCCTTCGCCATCCCCGAGTCCCCGCGCTTCCTGCTCTCCGTCGGCAAGCGTGACCGCGCCCGCGCGATCCTCGCCGAGGTCGAGGGCAAGGACGTGGACCTGGACGCCCGCGTCGCCGAGATCGAGCACGCGATGAAGAGCGAGGACAAGTCCACCTTCAAGGACCTGCTCGGCGGCGGCTTCTTCTTCAAGCCGATCGTCTGGGTCGGTATCGGCCTGTCGGTGTTCCAGCAGTTCGTCGGCATCAACGTCGCGTTCTACTACTCCTCGACGCTGTGGCAGTCGGTCGGCGTCGACCCGACGGACTCGTTCTTCTACTCCTTCACGACGTCGATCATCAACATCGTCGGCACCGTGATCGCGATGATCTTCGTCGACCGCATCGGCCGCAAGCCGCTCGCCCTCATCGGCTCCGTCGGCATGGCCGTGGGCCTGGCGCTGGAGGCCTGGGCGTTCTCGTACCACCTCGTCGACGGCAAGCTGCCCGCGACCCAGGGCTGGGTCGCCCTGGTCGCCGCCCACGTCTTCGTGCTCTTCTTCGCCCTGTCCTGGGGCGTGGTCGTCTGGGTCATGCTCGGCGAGATGTTCCCGAACCGGATCCGTGCCGCCGCGCTGGGCGTGGCCGCCGCCGCCCAGTGGATCGCCAACTGGGCGATCACCGCGAGCTTCCCGTCGCTGGCCGACTGGAACCTGTCCGGCACGTACGTGATCTACACGTTCTTCGCCGCGCTCTCCATCCCGTTCGTCCTGAAGTTCGTCAAGGAGACGAAGGGCAAGACGCTGGAGGAGATGGGCTGACCGCCCGCCGAGTCCCGAGGAGAAGGGCCAAGTCCCCGCTGCCCCTCTCCTCGAACCCCCGCCGCCCCCGCTCGGTCACTGCCCGAGCGGGGGCGGCTTCGCTGTCCGGCGCAGGCCGGCGGGCGGCCCCGCCGGGATCGGTCGCCCTGCGCGCACTGCTCGGCGGCGAGAATCCGGTCCACGCCCTCCGCGCGCGGGTAGCGCACCGTCGTCGTGGCCGCCGAGCGCGTCCCGCCGGACCGCCGGAAGGCGTACGTCCGCGCCTCGTGCGGCAAGTGCTGGCCGTACTCGGCCCGGGCCCGGTCGGGGCCATCGCCGTCCAGTCCCCGGTGCCGCACTCGGTGAGCGGCTCTTCGCAGGAGGCCGCCGGCTGCGGCAGGGACGCGCTGTGGAAGCGGATCGTGCCGCGGGCCGATCGCCACGACCGTCACGGAGATCCGGAGGCACGGGCACGGAGGTGACCCCGTGCCCGTCGGCGCAGGTGGTCCGGCGCGGTGCGGTAGCGCGCGGAGAGGGGGGCCGGGGCGGCGCCGTGCTCGGCCAGGTCGCGACGTACGACCGTGACGGGCATGACGGCGTCCCCCTGCACCGGGTGGGTGCAGGGGGACGCCGTCTGACGGAACGTCAGATGACCGCCGACGCGAACCGGCGGGGCGGGCGCGCTCAGACGCCGGCGGTCGCGGGTGCCTCGGCGGGCTCGCCGGATCCGGCGGCGGGCTCGTGGGCGGCCTCCGCCGGGCGCACCACGGCCGGCTTCGGCAGAGCGGTGTACAGCAGCCCGGAGATCACGACCGTGGCGACCCAGCCGAGGCCGTACTCGCCGATGACGTTGTTCTTCGCCAGCGGCCCGGTGAACCAGTCCGAGGTGGTGAACAGCAGTCCCGCGACCAGGCCGACCGCCCAGGCCGCCACCGCGGCGGGGGAGAAGCCGCCCCGGTACCAGTAGGCGCTGGTGCGCGTGGTGTCGGCCATGGCCCGGCCGTCGTACTCCGTGCGCCGCAGCATGTCCGCGCCGAACACGCCGACCCAGGCCGAGAAGGCGACCGCCAGCAGGGAGAGGAAGGCGATGAACGAACCCATGAAGCTCGTCGCCACCAGCATCAGCACGCCGCCGAAGACCAGCGAGATCACGGCGTTCACCGAGACCGCCCAGTGCCGCGGCACTCGGAAGCCCAGGGTCTGCGCGGTGAAGCCCGCCGAGTACATCGACATGGAGTTGATCAGCAGCATGCCGATCAGCGCGATGAGCAGGTACGGCACGGCGATCCACGTCGGCAGGATCTCGCCGAGGAAGGAGACCGGGTCCGCCGCCGAGGCCAGGTCGGGCGTCGAGACCGCCATCACCGCGCCCATCAGCACCATCGGCAGTACGACGATCCCGGCGCCGCCCACCGCGGTGCCCACGATCGCCTTCGACGAGGCGGTGCGCGGCAGGTAGCGGGTGAAGTCCGGCGCGGACGGGATCCAGCTGACCCCGCCCGCCGCGATCATTCCGATGCCGGTGATCACGGCGGCCGTGGAGCCCGCGCCGTGGTGCATCACCTTCGACCAGTCCGTGGTCGCGGCCAGGTAGCCGAGGACCAGCACGGAGAAGACGCCGAACACGTAGGTCGCGTACTTGTTGCACTTCTGCACGGCGTTGATGCCGAGACCGGAGATCGCGAAGGTCGCGACGACGAAGGCCAGCAGCATCACCATGTCCAGCAGGCTGTTCGCCCGGATGCCGAACACGATGTCCAGGATGGTCAGCATCGCGTACGCGCCGGTCACCGCGTTGATCGTCTCCCAGCCCCAGCGGGCTACCCAGATCAGCGAACCCGGCAGCAGATTGCCGCGCTGGCCGAACACCGCGCGCGACAGCGCCATGCCCGGGGCGCCGCCCCGCTTGCCGGCGATGCCGATCAGGCCGACCAGCCCGTACGCCACGACGGGCGCGGCGGCCGCGACGACGAGGGCCTGCCAGATGTTCAGGCCGTACGCCACCACCAGGCTCGCGCCCATGGTGAGCAGCAGCACGCTGATGTTGGCGCCGACCCAGGTCGGGAAGAGCTCGCGGGTTCTCGCGGTCCGTTCGTCGTCGGGTACCTGCTCGATGCCTCGGGTCTCGAGTGCGCCTTCGGCCTCGGCTGTCTTGCTCATGAAAGAGGGTGCCTCGGTGTGGGGGACGGGGATGTCGGGGACTCTACGCGGGGGAACGGAGCCGGAACCATCGTACTTTGATCCGACTGATGACTTCCTGTGGCTTTTGTCTCTCGGAGGAAGCCACGAACCCCGGCAGCCGCCTACCCATGGCCGATACTGGACGCGTTATGGAAACCATCATCCTTGCTGTAGTCATCGCCGTGGTCGTCCTCGGCGCGCTCGGCGGGCTCATCGTCGGCAGCCGGCGCCGCAAGCCGCTGCCCCCGCCGCCGCCCAGGACGCCCGACATCACCGCGCCCCCGGCCGAGCCGCACGTCGGCGAAGAGGCCGAGACGCCGCGCGACGAACCGCGCCGGACGATCGAGGAGGTGGATCTTCCCGGCGGCCCCGCCCCGGTCGTCGTCGAGGAGCCGCCCACCGTCGAGGCTCCCGAGATCGAGATCCCGGAGCCCACCGCGGGGCGGCTGGTCCGCCTGCGCACCCGTCTCTCCCGCTCGCAGAACGCCCTGGGCAAGGGCCTGCTCACGCTGCTGTCCCGCGAGCACCTCGACGAGGACACCTGGGAGGAGATCGAGGACACGCTGCTCACCGCCGACGTCGGTGTGCAGCCCACCCAGGAGCTGGTCGAGCGGCTGCGCGAGCGGGTGAAGGTGCTCGGCACCCGCACCCCGCAGGAGCTGCGTGGCCTGCTGCGCGACGAGCTGCTCAAGCTGGTCGGCACCGAGGCCGACCGCTCGGTCAGGACCGAACCCGAGGGCCGCAAGCCCGGCATCGTGATGGTCGTCGGGGTCAACGGCACCGGCAAGACCACCACCACCGGCAAGCTCGCCCGGGTGCTCGTGGCCGACGGCCGCACCGTCGTGCTCGGCGCCGCCGACACCTTCCGGGCAGCCGCCGCCGACCAGCTCCAGACCTGGGGCGAGCGCGTCGGCGCCTACACCGTGCGCGGTCCCGAGGCCTGCGACCCCGCCTCCGTCGCCTTCGACGCGGTGAAGGAGGGCAAGGAGATGGGGGTCGACGTGGTCCTCATCGACACCGCCGGCCGGCTGCACACCAAGACCGGTCTCATGGACGAGCTGGGCAAGGTCAAGCGCGTGGTCGAGAAGCACGCGCCGCTGGACGAGGTGCTGCTCGTCCTGGACGCCACCACCGGCCAGAACGGTCTGGTGCAGGCCCGCGTGTTCGCCGAGGTCGTGGACATCACCGGCATCGTGCTGACCAAGCTGGACGGCACCGCCAAGGGCGGCATCGTGGTCGCGGTCCAGCGCGAGCTGGGCGTCCCGGTCAAGCTCATCGGTCTCGGCGAGGGCGCGGACGACCTGGCGCCGTTCGAGCCGGAGGCGTTCGTGGACGCGCTCATCGGTGACTGACGACGGGGTGTGCTCACCCGCCGGATCGACGAAGCGCCCGCCCACAGGACAGTGGGGCGGGCGCTTCGTCGTTCCCGGTCCGCAGCCGCGGGACGCTCGCGGCCGGCGCCCGGGCGGGCGGCGCTCGTGCGGAGGGCCTTCACGTGGACGGCGCGTACGCCGAGGACCCGGCGGAGGGCCTCCACGTGGACGGCGCTCTCGCGGACAAGGCGTCCCCGTGGACGGCGCGTACGCCGAGGACCCCGCGGAGGGCCTCTACGTGGACGGCGCTCTCGCGGACCGGGCGTTCACGTGGACGGCGCGTGCGCCGAGGCCCCTCCCGTGGAGGGGTTTCGCGCGGCCGGCTGCTCGTGCGGCCGGACTTCACGCGGAGGGCGTTCAGGAGGCCCTGGCCGCCGACCGGTGGGCCACGTAGGCCAGCGTGCCCAGCAGCAGCCGGGCAGCGGGCGGCCGGGTCGCGCAGTCCAGCGCGGGCGGGCGCAGCCAGCGCACCGGGCCGAGGCCGCCCCGGTCCGAGGGGGGCGCGGTGACGTACGTGCCCGGGCCGAGGCCGCGCAGGTCCAGCGCCGAAGGGTCGTCCCAGCCCATGCGGTAGAGCAGCTGGGGGAGGTCGGCGGCGGCGCCGGGGGCGACGAAGAAGTGGGCGCGTCCGTCGGGGGTCGCGGTGACCGGGCCGAGCGGGAGGCCCATGCGCTCCAGCCGGACCAGCGCGCGGCGCCCGGCGGCCTCGGCCACCTCGATGACGTCGAACGCGCGACCCACCGCGAGCATCACCGACGCGCCCGGGAACCCGGCCCAGGCCCTGGTCACCTCGTCGAGGGTGGCGCCGGCCGGCACCGGCGGCGCGAAGCCGAGCGGATGCGCTCCGGGAGCCCGGCAGCCGGCGTGCCCGCAGGAACAGACGCCCGCCGCGGCCCGTGCGCCCGGCACCACGTCCCAGCCGCACAGGCCGGTGAACTCCGCGACAGCCGTGCACTCCGACGAACGGAAACGCCGGCGCGTGCCGGAGCGGATCTCGCGAATGCCGCCGATCGTGAAGCCCATGCCCCCTCCAACGGGTCCGGCGCGCCGGTGGTTACGACGCGGAACGAGACGGAAGCGGAACGTGACGCTACGGCCGCGGTTCCGCTCGCTCCGTGAGGCCGAGGCGGCGCGTCGAAGCATCTCGGGTGGCGCGAGGAGGAACGTGCGCCCCCGCGTGCATCACCCCGCCGACGTCCTGTCGTCCTATGTCAAGTGAATCGCGTTGTGCGGACGGTGAGTTCATTCGAAGGGGTGGCGAATGGTGGCGTTTCCAGGTTCGCCATGGCTGGACGGGTGATCGTGGGATTACTGTGAGTGTGTGAGGCCTGAGGGCACATGCTCTCGCGGGTATGCCGGAGGCAAGGCCGTCGGTTCGTTCGAAGGGTGAGAACCGGCGGACGGGAGGCCCTATTTACCGGCATTCTGATAGGGCTTGGCGCACTCGGCGACAAGTGGTCTCAGGGATGGGGGCGTGCCAGTGGGCGGCAACGGCGGAAGCGGGACGATCGCTGACAAGCGCCCCAACGAGCTGCTCGGTTCGTGGTTCGTGCGCAGCGGCTGGTCCAAGGGCGAGCTGGCCCGCCAGGTGAACCGCAGGGCCCGCCAGCTCGGCGCCAACCACATCTCCACGGACACCTCGCGAGTGCGTCGCTGGCTGGACGGGGAGAACCCGCGCGAGCCGATCCCGCGGATCCTGTCCGAGCTGTTCTCCGAGCGCTTCGGCTGCGTCGTCTCCGTCGAGGACCTCGGTCTGCGCGCCGCCCGCCCGGCACCCTCCGCGTCCGGCGTCGACCTGCCCTGGACGGGCCCGCAGGCGGTGGCCCTGCTCAGCGAGTTCTCGCGCAGCGACCTGATGCTGGCGCGGCGCGGCTTCCTCGGGACCTCGCTGTCCCTGGCCGCGGGCCCGTCCCTGGTCGAGCCCCTGCAGCGCTGGCTCGTGCCCGCCCCCTCCTCGGCGGCCCCGTCCCAGCCCGAGACCGTCCTCGACTCGCGCAGGCCGGGCCGGCTGTCCAAGCCCGAGCTGGACCTGCTGGAGTCCACCACGCGGATGTTCCGCCAGTGGGACGCCCAGTGCGGCGGCGGCCTGCGCCGCAAGGCGGTCGTCGGCCAGCTGCACGAGGTGACCGACCTGCTCCAGGAGCCCCAGCCCGAGGCGACCAGCCGCAAGCTCTTCAAGGTCGCCGCCGAACTCGCCGAACTCGCGGGCTGGATGTCGTACGACGTGGGTCTCCAGCCCACCGCGCAGAAGTACTTCGTCCTCGCCCTGCACGCGGCGAAGGAGGCCGGCGACAAACCGCTCGGCTCCTACGTGCTGTCCAACATGAGCCGCCAGATGATCCACCTCGGCCGGCCCGACGACGCCCTGGAGTTGATCCACCTCGCGCAGTACGGCAGCCGCGACTGCGCCAGCCCGCGCACCCAGGCCATGCTGTATGCGATGGAGGCCCGCGCCTACGCCAACATGGGCCAGCCCGGGAAGTGCAAGCGGGCGGTCCGCATGGCCGAGGACACCTTCGCCGACGCCGACGACTGGGACGAGCCGGACCCCGACTGGATCCGCTTCTTCTCCGAGGCCGAGCTGTTCGCGGAGAACTCGCACTCCTACCGCGACCTCGCCTACGTGGCCGGCCGCAGCCCCACCTACGCCTCCCTGGCCCAGCCGCTGATGGAGCGGGCCGTGGAGCTGTTCGCCGAGGACCGCGAGCACCAGCGGTCGTACGCGCTGAACCTGATCGGCATGGCCACCGTGCACCTGCTGCGGCGCGAGCCCGAGCAGAGCACCCAGTACGCCTCCGACGCCATGCGCGTCGCCAAGAAGGTGCGCTCCGAGCGGGTCAACACCCGGATCCGCAAGACGGTCGACACCGCCGTGCGCGACTTCGGCGACCTCACCGCCGTCGTCGACCTCACCGACCAGCTCGCCGTGGACCTGCCGGAGGCCGCAGAGGCCGTCTGACCCCGCAGGACACCCAAGCGCCGGCCGCGGCCGGTCCTCCCGAACCGCCCGACTCGGCTCCCCCGCGCCAGGTCATCGGAGAGGCCCGCCGCGGCCGGTTCTCTTCGCACCGTGGAGGTTGCGCCACGATAACGATCCCGCAGCCGGACATCCCGCTCTTCACCGACGCGTAACACGCAGGGCGCCTTCGTCACCCCGGCGAAATAACGAGGGGCTTCCACCGAAACGGCGCTGCGCGAGTCTCATGGCGCAGAACAGCCCCACCCCTCACCCGACCGGACCGCCCAGGCACCGCCCGCACGGGGCCGTACCAACCGACGAGGAGACGCCGATGGCACCAGCCATCACGCTTGCCGCGGAGGCACCCAAGTTGTCCGCCGCGAACACAGGCTTCATGCTCATCTGTTCCGCCCTGGTACTGATCATGACCCCGGGCCTGGCCTTCTTCTACGGAGGCATGGTCCGCGTCAAGAGCACCCTGAACATGCTGATGATGAGCTTCATCAGCATGGGCATCGTCACCATCCTCTGGGTGCTCTACGGCTTCTCCCTCGCCTTCGGCTCGGGATCCGGCCTGCTCGGGTGGAACGCCGACTGGCTCGGCCTCAGCAACATCGGCCTGACGGAACTCTGGGACGGCTACACGATCCCGATCTACGTCTTCATGGTCTTCCAGCTGATGTTCGCCATCATCACGCCGGCCCTGATAAGCGGCGCGCTCGCCGACCGCGTCAAGTTCTCGGCCTGGTCGCTCTTCATCGCGCTGTGGGTCACGATCGTCTACGTCCCGGTCGCCCACTGGGTCTGGGGCGCCGACGGCTGGGCCTACAAGCTCGGTGTGATCGACTTCGCCGGTGGTACCGCGGTCCACATCAACGCGGGCGCCGCGGCCCTCGGCGTCATCCTGGTCATCGGCAAGCGGGTCGGTTTCAAACGGGACCCGATGCGCCCGCACAGCCTGCCGCTGGTCATGCTCGGCGCCGGTCTGCTGTGGTTCGGCTGGTTCGGGTTCAACGCCGGCTCCTGGCTCGGCAACGACGACGGCGTCGGCGCGCTGATGTTCGTGAACACGCAGGTCGCCACCGCCGCCGCCATGCTGGCCTGGCTCGCCTACGAGAAGATCCGCCACGGCGCGTTCACCACGCTGGGCGCCGCCTCCGGCGCGGTCGCCGGCCTGGTCGCGATCACCCCGTCGGGCGGCGCGGTCTCCCCGCTCGGCGCGATCGCCGTCGGCGCCATCGCCGGTGTCGCCTGCGCAGCGGCCGTCGGCCTGAAGTTCAAGTGGGGCTACGACGACTCCCTCGACGTCGTCGGCGTCCACATGGTCGGCGGCATCATCGGCTCGCTGCTCATCGGCTTCTTCGCCACCGGCAAGGGCCAGTCCGACGCGACCGGCGTCTTCTACGGCGACCACTCCTTCGACCAGCTGTGGAAGCAGTGCGCCGGCGTCTTCGCGGTCCTCGCCTACTCCCTGGTCGCCTCCGCCGTCCTCGCCTTCCTGAT
This sequence comes from Streptomyces sp. NPDC003720, assembly GCF_042875075.1. Lineage (NCBI taxonomy): Bacteria > Bacillati > Actinomycetota > Actinomycetes > Kitasatosporales > Streptomycetaceae > Streptomyces > Streptomyces sp. NPDC003720. Next base: position 137,757 of record NZ_JBIANZ010000011.1, on the reverse strand, counting down.
CGACAGGACGATGGGCATGCGGGTCACCGAGGACGAGGAGGTCTCCGGCATCGACCAGGCCGAGCACGCCGAGAGCGCCTACGACTTCAGCGGCACCGGCGGCGGCGTCATCGGCTCCGCAGCCCCGGCCCCCGGCCCGGCCGCGGCCGCCAAGCCCTCCAAGAAGGTGGACGCATGAAGCTCATCACCGCCGTCGTCAAGCCGCACCGGCTGGACGAGATCAAGGAGGCCCTCCAGGCCTTCGGCGTCCACGGACTGACGGTCACCGAGGCCAGCGGCTACGGTCGTCAGCGGGGCCACACCGAGGTCTACCGCGGTGCCGAGTACACCGTCGACCTGGTTCCCAAGATCCGCATCGAGGTACTGGCCGAGGACGACGACGCCGAGCAGCTGGTCGAGGTCATCGTCAAGGCGGCCCGCACCGGCAAGATCGGTGACGGCAAGGTCTGGTCGCTGCCGGTGGAGACGGCCGTACGGGTCCGCACCGGCGAGCGCGGCCCGGACGCGCTCTGACACGACGCGAGGACAGGAGTCGCTGGGTGACGGGTACGGATGTACGCAAGGACACGGACGACTCGGGACCCGGCGGCTACGCGGCGGCCCGGCTGCGTCTCCTCAACGAGGAGGCGCGGCCAGGGCCGCCGCGCCGTTCCGCCCTCGCCGGGCTGACCGACGACTGGCTCGCCGGCCTCTTCACGGCCGCGGCCCGGGAACCGAGAGGCGTCTCGCTCGTCGCCGTCGGCGGCTACGGCCGCGGGGAGCTGTCGCCGCGCAGCGACCTCGACCTCCTGCTGCTGCACGACGGCGGCGACCCCGGCGCGATCGCCGCCCTCGCCGACCGCCTCTGGTACCCGGTCTGGGACCTCGGCCTGGCCCTCGACCACTCCGTGCGCACCCCGGCCGAGGCCCGCCGGACCGCCGGTGAGGACCTGAAGGTCCAGCTCGGCCTGCTGGACGCCCGGCACCTCGCCGGAGACCTTGGCCTCACCGCAGCGCTGCGCACCGCCGTCCTGGCCGACTGGCGCAACCAGGCCCCCAAACGCCTCCCCGAGCTGCAGGAACTCTGCGCCGAGCGCGCCGAACGGCAGGGCGAGCTGCAGTACCTCCTGGAGCCCGACCTCAAGGAGGCCCGCGGCGGCCTCCGCGACGCCACCGCCCTGCGCGCCGTGGCCGCCTCCTGGCTGGCCGACGCCCCGCGCGAGGGCCTCGCGGACGCCCGCCGGCGGCTGCTCGACGTCCGGGACGCCCTGCATCTGGCCACCGGCCGCGCCACCGACCGGCTCGCGCTCCAGGAACAGGACCAGGTCGCGGCCGGGCTCGGCCTGCTGGACGCCGACACCCTGCTGCGCCAGGTGTACGAGGCGGCGCGCGTCATCTCGTACGCCAGCGACGTCACCTGGCGCGAGGTGGGGCGCGTGCTGCGCTCCCGCGCCGTCCGTCCGCGCCTGCGCGCCATGCTGGGCGGGAAACCGGCCACCGAGCGGTCGCCGCTGGCCGAGGGCGTCGTCGAGCAGGAAGGCGAGGTGGTGCTCGCCCGCGCCGCACGCCCCGAACGCGACCCCGTGCTGCCGCTGCGCGCCGCGGCCGCCGCGGCCCAGGCCGGCCTTCCGCTCTCCCTGCACGCCGTACGGCGCATGGCCGCCACCACGCGCCCGCTGCCCACGCCCTGGCCCGCCGAGGCCCGCGAACAACTGGTCACCCTGCTCGGCTCCGGCCGCCCCACCATCGACGTCTGGGAGGCGCTGGAGGCGGAGGGCCTGATCAGCCGGCTTCTGCCCGACTGGGAACGGGTCCGCTGCCGGCCGCAGCGCAACGCCGTCCACATCTGGACCGTGGACCGGCACCTCATCGAGACCGCGGTCCGCGCCTCCGAGCTCACCCGCCGCGTCAGCCGCCCCGACCTGCTCCTCGTGTCCGCGCTGCTGCACGACATCGGCAAGGGCTGGCCAGGCGACCACTCCGTGGCCGGTGAGATCATCGCCAAGGACGTGGCCGCGCGGATCGGCTTCGACCGCGCCGACGTCACGGTGCTCGCCACGCTCGTCCGGCACCACCTGCTGCTGATCGAGACGGCCACCCGGCGTGACCTGGACGACCCCGCCACCGTCCACGCGGTCGCCGAGGCCGTCGGCAGCCAGAGCACCCTGGAGCTGCTGCACGCCCTCACCGAGGCCGACGCGCTCGCGACCGGCCCCGCCGCCTGGTCCGCCTGGCGCGGCTCCCTCGTCGCCGACCTGGTCCGCCGCGTGGCCGCCGCCCTGGCCGGCGACGCGGCCGAGGAACCCGAGCCCGCCGCGCCCACCGCCGAGCAGGAACGCCTCGCCATCGAGGCCTTCCGCACCGGCGGCCCCGTCCTCGCGCTGCGCGCGCAGCCCGAACCGGCGCCCGAGGAGGAGGGCCCGGGCGAGCCCGAACCGCTCGGCGTCGAGCTGCTCATCGCCGTACCGGACCAACCGGGTGTGCTCCCGGCGGTCGCCGGCGTCCTCGCCGTGCACCGGCTGACCGTCCGCACGGCCGGGCTGCGCGCCCTGCGCCTGCCCCACGACGTCGAGGACGCGTCGGTCCTGCTGCTGAACTGGCGGGTCGCCGCGGAGTACGGCTCCCTGCCGCAGGCCACCCGGCTGCGCGCCGACCTGGTCCGCGCCCTCGACGGCTCCCTCGACATCGCCGGCCGCCTCGCCGAGCGGGACGCCGCCTACCCGCGCCGCCGCGGATGGGTGGCCCCGCCGCCCCGGGTGACGGTGGCCTCGGCGGCCTCCCACCACGCCACGGTGATCGAGGTGCGCGCCCAGGACGCCCCCGGGCTGCTGTTCCGCATCGGCATGGCCCTGGAGAAGGCGGCGGTGCGAGTGCGCAGCATGCACGTCAGCACCCTGGGCGCCAACGCGGTCGACGCCTTCTACGTGACGACGGGCGCCGGGGCGCCGCTGCCGCCGGAGGACGCGGCGTCGACGGCCAAGGTGCTCGAGGAGACCCTGCGCGGATGACGCGGCGTCGCGCTCCCCGTCCGCCGCACGCGGCGGGCGGGGAGCGGGCGGGGGATATCCGCTCTCCGGGCGGATATCCTGGAGGGCAGCCCAGAACGCCCCCGACTCCCGAGGACCGACGCCGCCGTGTTCGATACCCTCTCCGACCGCCTCAGTGCGACCTTCAAGAACCTCCGTGGGAAAGGCCGACTGAGCGAAGCGGACATCGACGCCACGGCGCGCGAGATCCGCATCGCACTCCTCGAAGCCGACGTCGCCCTGCCCGTCGTCCGGACGTTCATCAAGAACGTCAAGGAACGCGCGCTCGGCGCCGAGGTCTCCAAGGCGCTGAACCCCGCCCAGCAGGTCCTCAAGATCGTCAACGACGAACTGGTGACCATCCTCGGCGGCGAGACCCGCCGGCTCCGCTTCGCCAAGCAGCCGCCCACCGTGATCATGCTCGCGGGTCTGCAGGGCGCCGGTAAGACCACCCTCGCGGGCAAGCTCGGCCGGTGGCTGAAGGAGCAGGGCCACTCGCCGCTGCTCGTCGCCGCCGACCTCCAGCGCCCGAACGCCGTGAACCAGCTCAGCGTCGTCGCCGAGCGCGCCGGCGTCGCCGTCTACGCGCCCGAGCCGGGCAGCGGCGTCGGCGACCCGGTGAAGGTCGCCAAGGACTCCATCGAGCACGCGCGGACCAAGGTCCACGACATCGTGATCGTGGACACCGCGGGCCGGCTCGGCATCGACCAGGAGATGATGCAGCAGGCCGCGGACATCCGCGACGCCGTCTCCCCGGACGAGATCCTGTTCGTCGTCGACGCGATGATCGGCCAGGACGCCGTCAACACCGCCGAGGCCTTCCGCGACGGCGTGGGCTTCGACGGCGTGGTGCTCTCCAAGCTCGACGGCGACGCCCGCGGTGGTGCGGCCCTGTCGATCCGGCAGATCACCGGCAAGCCGATCATGTTCGCGTCGAACGGCGAGAAGCTCGACGACTTCGACGCCTTCCACCCGGACCGGATGGCCTCCCGCATCCTCGACATGGGTGACCTGCTCACCCTGATCGAGCAGGCGGAGAAGACCTTCAGCCAGGAAGAGGCCGCCAAGATGGCCTCGAAGCTGGCGTCCAAGAAGGGCCAGGACTTCACCCTGGACGACTTCCTGGCCCAGATGGAGCAGGTCAGGAAGATGGGCTCCATCTCCAAGCTGCTCGGCATGCTCCCGGGCATGGGCCAGATCAAGGACCAGATCAACAACCTGGACGAGCGGGACGTCGACCGCACCGCCGCGATCATCAAGTCGATGACGCCGGTCGAGCGGCAGGACCCGACGATCATCAACGGCTCCCGGCGCGCCCGTATCGCCAAGGGTTCCGGTGTCGACGTCAGCGCGGTGAAGAACCTCGTCGAGCGGTTCTTCGAGGCCCGCAAGATGATGTCCCGCATGGCGCAGGGCGGCGGCATGCCGGGCATGCCGGGGATCCCGGGCATGGGCGGCGGCCCCGGCCGTACCAAGAAGCAGCCGAAGAAGGCCAAGGGCAAGCAGCGCTCCGGCAACCCGATGAAGCGCAAGCAGCAGGAGCAGGAGGAGGCGGCCCGGCGCGCGGCGGCCGCCGAGGGCGGCGCCTTCGGGCTGCCGCAGCAGGGCGGCCAGGAGTTCGAGCTGCCCGACGAGTTCAAGAAGTTCATGGGCTGATTCCCGCCCGCACGTCCCTGAGGGCGCCCTCCCGGACCGGGGGGCGCCCTCAGCGCATGCCGAGGCAGGCGCGGTGCCGTAACGTCCAGGTATGAGCAATGCGGCGCCACCCCGCAAAGCCCCTGACCAGCCGTGGCGCGCCGAGGGCACCCCGGACGAGAGACCCCGGCCGGCCGGCGGCGGACTGCGCGGCGGCAAGTGGTGGGGCCTGCTCGTCACCGCGGTGATCGTCTTCCTGCTGGCGTACGTCGGCCTGAACTACCTCGGCCAGGGAAACGAACCGACGATCTCCTACACGGAGTTCAGCCGGGAGGTCGGCGCCGGCAACGTCGCCAAGATCTACTCCAAGGGCGACGCGATCCAGGGCCAGCTCAAGAGCCCCCGGGCCAACCCCGACGGCGGCGGCGACTACACCAAGTTCCGGACGCAGCGGCCCGCCTTCGCCGACGACAGGCTGTGGCAGAACCTCACCAGCCACGGCGTCACCGTGACGGCGCGTCCCGTCGTGCAGGAGCGCGGGCTCCTGTCCAACCTGCTGATCTCCCTGATCCCGATCGTGCTGCTGGCGGCCGTGTGGATCTTCATCGCCCGACGGGTCGGCACGGGGCTGGGCGGCGCGGGCGGCATGTTCGGGCGCAAGGCGCCGCCCAGACCGGTCGAGCTGCGGCCCGGCACCGGGCGCACCACATTCGCCGACGTGGCCGGCATCGACGAGGTCAAGGGCGAGCTGGACGACGTCGTCGACTTCCTGAAGCACCCCGACACCTATCGCAGGATGGGCGCCAAGCTGCCCCGCGGAGTCCTGCTCGCCGGATCCCCGGGCACCGGCAAGACCCTGCTCGCGCGCGCGGTCGCGGGCGAGGCCGGGGTGCCGTTCTTCTCGGCCTCGGCGTCCGAGTTCATCGAGATGATCGTCGGCGTCGGCGCCTCCCGGGTCCGCGAGCTGTTCGCCGAGGCCCGCAAGGTGGCGCCGTCGATCATCTTCATCGACGAGATCGACACCATCGGCCGGGTGCGCGGCGGCGGCGCCTCGATGAGCGGCCACGACGAGCGCGAGCAGACCCTGAACCAGATCCTCACCGAGATGGACGGCTTCTCCGGCTCCGAGGGCGTGATCGTCATCGCGGCGACCAACCGCGCGGACATCCTCGACCCGGCGCTGACCCGGCCCGGCCGCTTCGACCGGGTGGTCAGCGTGGCCCCGCCGGACCGCGGCGGACGCGAGGCGATCCTGCGCATCCACACCCGCGAGATGCCGCTCGCCGGCGATGTGGACCTGGCGCAGCTGGCCCGGGTGACGCCCGGCATGACGGGTGCGGATCTGGCCAACCTCGCCAACGAGGGCGCGCTGCTCGCGGTCAAGGCCAAGCGGGAGCGGGTGACGCGGGCGGATCTGTCCGAAGCGCTGGAGAAGGTCCAGCTCGGCGCCGAGCGCACCCTGGTCATGCCCGAGGAGGACCGCCGCCGCACCGCGTACCACGAGAGCGGCCACGCCCTGCTCGGCATGCTGCAGACCGGCGCCGACCCGGTCCGCAAGATCACCATCGTGCCGCGCGGCCGGGCGCTCGGGGTGACCATGTCCACGCCCGAGGTGGAGCGGTACGCCCACTCGGAGGGCTACCTGCGCGGCCGCATCATCGGCGCGCTCGGCGGCATGGCCGCGGAGGAGGTCGTCTACGGAGTCGTCACCACCGGCGCCGAGAGCGACCTCGAGCAGGTCACCAACATCGCGCGCGGGATGGTGGCCCGCTGGGGCATGAGCGAGCGCGTCGGCCGGCTCTCCGCGCTCCCCAGCGACGCCCAGCAGGCGTACGGACTGTCGGCCGCCCCGCGTACCCTCGACGTGATCGACGACGAGATGCGCCGCATCGTCGACCAGTGCTACGAGGAGGCCTGCCAGAAGCTGCGCGACCACCGCGGCCGGCTGGACGCGCTGGCGCACGCGCTGCTGGAGAACGAGACGCTGGAGGAGGCGGACGCCTACCGGATCGCCGGCATCACCCGCCTGACCAAGGACGTGGAGGCCTAGCGGGCGGGCCGATCGCCGCAAGCACCTCTACGGCACGCGGGCGACGAGATAGCGGAAGACGTTCGGCATCCAGACCGTCCCGTCCGCGCGCCGGTAGGGATGCAGCGCCTCCGCCAGCTCCTTGTCCACCTGCTTGCCGTCGGTGGCCGCGATCGCCGCGTCGAAGAGCCCGGTCGACAGCAGGCCGCGCACGGCGCTGTCGGCGTCGGCGTACCCGAACGGGCAGGCCACCCGTCCCGAGCCGTCCGGTTTCAGCCCCGCCCGCTGGGCGACCTCCTCCAGGTCGTCGCGGCGGGCCGGCCGCCAGCTCCGCGCGCTGCGCAGCGGATCGGCGAGCTTCGTCGCCACCCGCAGCACCGAGGAGGTGGCGCACCGCTCGGGCGGCCCCCAGCCGACGAGCACCACGGCCGCGCCGCGCGCGGCCAGCGGCAGCGCGCCCGACAGCAGGCCGCCCAGGCCCTCGGAGTCGCCCGCCAGACAGCCGATCGGCTCGAAGACGGTCACCAGCGTGTACCCGCGCGTCCCCGCGCCGGCCGCGTCCCCCGGCAGTTCCTCGACCAGCCTCGTGCGCGTGCCCGCGTCCGCCTCTGCGCCCGCACGCGCGCGCGTGCCGTGCCCCGGGTCCGGTGACAGGCGCCCGCGCGCGAGGGCGAGCAGTTCCCGGCAGGAGTCGACGCCGGTCATGGCGGCCCCTCTGGAGGCCGCCATCAGCAGGGCCAGGCCGGAACCGCAGCGCAGGCCCAGCAGCCGTGTCGCCGGGCCCACGTCGAGCCGTTCGTACACCGCCTCGTAGAGCGGGACCAGCATCCGCTCCTGGATCTCGGACCAGTCACGCGCGCGTGCGCACGGGTTCACTCCGGGTGGTGCTGAACCCGGGTGGGCCAAGTGCTCCCGCGCGAGCGTAGGTGTCATGGGTAAGCGCCCCTATCCGCCGACAGTTCGTCGCAGTGCCCGATTGCGAGGCCCCCGTGCCGATCGCTCGCACCCTCCACCTATGTCAGGTAACTCCCGGCTCGCGGTGCCGTCCAGGGGGCGTGGGGCCCCGCTTGGGGACTGAGCGCACATGTGGCGAGATTTCACATCCACGCAACCCGGGCGACCGGTACGGTGTCCGCTCCCGTGGGGGCGGGCCGGTGACGAGGGGCGCGGGCCCACCCGGTAACGTCGCGATCGGCGCGGACGCCCGCACGGGCGACGGCGCCACGCGAGAGCGACCGAAACACGCCTTGCGCACCGGCCGCCCCCGTCCACAGCACCGCTTACGCGCCGCGTCGTACGTCGGACTACGCACCGGCTTGGTATGAGCTGTGAGGCTTCTCCGCAGATCAGCGCACCCGCCCTCGTCAGGACGCATCAGCGGCAACTGACGGGTACGTGCAAATTATTTGGGATGCCCCGGAATAGGAACACAGTGGCACCCACGCTCGTTGTCATTACGTGAGCACGACACAGACACCACCTGTTCTCGCCGCAGAGCTGGCACAGGCGTGGGCCGACATTCAGCGGTACCACCCCGAACTGCCGGACCTTGCCGCGCCAGAGTCCCTGATCGGGGAGTCGTCGTCCGCGTGCGGTCACGAACTCTCCTTCGAGCGCCTGCTCCACGAGGCCGTCCACGGCATCGCCGCCGCGCGAGGTGTCCGCGACACCTCCCGCGCCGGCCGCTACCACAACCGCCGCTTCCTGGCCGTCGCCGAGGAACTGGGCCTGGACCACCCCGACGAGCCGCATCCCAGCAGCGGCTTCTCGCTGGTCACGCTCAACCCCGAGGCGAAGCGGCGCTACCGTCCGACCATCGAGCGCCTGCAGCGCGCCCTGAAGGCCCACACGGCGGCCACCTCCGCCGACACCTCCCGCACCTTCCGGGGCCCGGCCGCCCGCCACGGCTCCTCCGGCGGCGGCGTCCGCGTCAAGGCGGTCTGCGACTGCGGCCGCAACGTCCGCGTGGTGCCCTCGGTCCTGGCCCAGGCCCCCATCGTGTGCGGCGGCTGCGGCAAGCCGTTCCAGATCCCGGAGGTCGTGGGAGTGGCGTAGCCGCGAGCCGCGAGTACCGGCATCTCGTGGGTGCCGGAAGCGGACTCGTCCCCGCGCGGCCGCCGGCGGCGGTCCGCGGCGCCGAGCGGCGCACCCGACGCGGCCTCACCCCCGCGCCGGGTGCCGCTCCGGCGTGCCCTGGTCCGGCGCTCACCCCGTGGCGGGGAGTGACCCGGCGCGTATGGCACAATGGCTAGCTGTACTCGACAGTCGCACAGGACCCCTCTCTCCTCCGGCTGACGCGTCCATCGGGCATTCGGGTACCGCAACCCCACGCGGCAACTCGCCGTGCCCAACCACGTCAAAACCAGGAGAATCCACTCCCGTGGCAGTCAAGATCAAGCTGAAGCGTCTGGGCAAGATCCGTTCGCCTCACTACCGCATCGTCGTCGCCGACTCCCGTACCCGCCGTGACGGCCGGGCCATCGAGGAGATCGGCAAGTACCACCCGACCTACAACCCGTCGGTCATCGAGGTGGACGCCGACCGTGTGGCGTACTGGCTGGGTGTCGGCGCGCAGCCGACCGAGCCCGTCCTCGCCATCCTGAAGAAGACCGGCGACTGGCAGAAGTTCAAGGGCGAGCCGGCTCCCGCGCCGCTGCTCGTCGCGGAGCCGAAGTCGACGCGCCCGTCGTTCGAGGCTCTCGGCGGTGACGACGAGGGCAAGGGTGAGGCCATCACCCAGAAGAAGAAGGCTGAGAAGAAGGACGAGGCCGCTGCCGAGTCCGAGTCGACCGAGGCCTGAGCACCATGCTCGAAGAGGCGCTTGAGCACCTCGTGAAGGGCATCGTCGACAACCCTGACGATGTGCGGGTCGCCTCGCGTGACCTGCGCCGCGGGCGCGTGCTGGAGGTCCGGGTCCACCCCGACGACCTCGGCAAGGTGATCGGCCGCAACGGCCGTACCGCGCGTGCTCTGCGCACCGTCGTGGGTGCCATCGGCGGCCGCGGTGTCCGTGTCGACCTCGTCGACGTGGACCACGTCCGCTGACGCTCAACGCAGCACCGGCTCGGGCCGGGGAGGGCCACTGGGCCGTCCCCGGCCCGTAGTCGTATCGACAGGAGATCAAGCACAGTGCAGCTGGTAGTCGCACGGATCGGCCGCGCCCACGGCATCAAGGGCGAGGTCACCGTCGAGGTACGTACCGACGAGCCCGAGCTGCGGCTCGCCCCGGGCGCCGTTCTGGCCACCGAACCGGCCTCCGCCGGACCCCTCACCATCGCCACCGGCCGGGTGCACAGCGGACGGCTCCTGCTGCGCTTCGAGGGCGTCGGGGACCGCAGCGCCGCCGAGGCCCTGCGCAACACCCTGCTGATCGCCGAGATCGACCCCGAGGAACTGCCCGAGGGCGAGGACGAGTACTACGACCACCAGCTCATGGACCTCGACGTGGTCACCGAGGACGGCACGGAGGTCGGCCGGATCACCGAGATCTCCCACCTGCCCTCCCAGGACCTGTTCATCGTCGAGCGCCCGGACGGCAGCGAGGTGATGATCCCCTTCGTCGAGGAGATCGTGACCGAGATCGACCTCGAGGAGCAGAAGGCCGTCATCGCGCCCCCGCCGGGTCTGATCGACGACCGCGCCGAGATCGCCTCGTCCCGGGAAGAGGACGCATGAGGCTCGACGTCGTCACGATCTTCCCCGAGTACCTGGAGCCGCTGAACGTCTCCCTCGTCGGCAAGGCACGCGCGCGCGGGCAGCTCGACGTCCACGTCCACGACCTGCGCGCGTGGACGTACGACCGGCACAACACCGTCGACGACACCCCCTACGGCGGCGGACCCGGCATGGTCATGAAGACCGGGCCCTGGGGCGACGCGCTGGACACGGTGCTCGCCGACGGTTACGAGTCCGGCGACCGCACCCCCGCCCTGATCGTGCCCACCCCCAGCGGCCGTCCCTTCACCCAGGAACTGGCGGTCGAACTCTCCGAGCGCCCCTGGCTGATCTTCACGCCGGCCCGCTACGAGGGCATCGACCGGCGCGTCATGGACGAGTACGCGACCCGGATGCCCGTCTACGAGGTCTCCATCGGCGACTACGTGCTCGCCGGCGGCGAGGCGGCCGTCCTGGTCGTCACCGAGGCCGTGGCCCGGCTGCTGCCCGGGGTCCTCGGCAACGCCGAGTCCCACCGGGACGACTCCTTCGCGCCCGGCGCGATGGCCGCCCTCCTGGAGGGCCCCGTCTACACCAAGCCGCCCGTCTGGCGCGGCCGGGACATCCCCGAGACGCTGCTCAGCGGCCACCACGGCCGGATCGCCCGCTGGCGCCGCGACGAGGCCCTGCGGCGCACCACGGCCCACCGGCCCGACCTGATCGAGCGCTGCGACCCCAAGGCCTTCGACAAGAAGGACCGCGAGATGCTCTCCATCCTGGGCTGGGAACCGGACCCGGAAGGCGAGCCGTACGGCCGGTTTTGGCGCCACGCCGACGACGTGGAACAATAGGCCGCTGTTGTGCGTCCGTCCGGCGTGCGCCCCTGCCACAGGGGGACACGACGCCCGCACCGACCCGCACGGCAGTCCTCCTGGAAACCTAGTTCCCGTTGATGACCTGTGGCATCAGCGAAGAAAGCAGACGAAATGTCTCACCTGCTCGACACCGTCGACGCCGCGTCGCTGCGCAGCGACGTCCCCGCCTTCCGCCCGGGTGACACCGTCAACGTCCACGTCCGCGTCATCGAGGGCAACCGCTCCCGTGTGCAGCAGTTCAAGGGCGTTGTGATCCGTCGCCAGGGCTCCGGTGTCCGCGAGACCTTCACGGTCCGCAAGGTCTCGTTCTCCGTCGGCGTCGAGCGCACCTTCCCGGTGCACACCCCGATCGTCGAGAAGATCGAGCTGGTCACCCGTGGTGACGTGCGCCGCGCCAAGCTGTACTACCTCCGTGAGCTGCGCGGCAAGGCCGCGAAGATCAAGGAGAAGCGCGAGAACTGAGCGCTTTTCCTTCGGTCGCATCGGGGCGGATAGCATCTGGCTCCGATGGACACCGAAGCACAGCCGACGCAACGCGACCGCACCTCCCGACCCGGTACTCCGGGGACGGAGGGGCGGTCGCGTTTCGCGTTGGTGCCGCGGCTCGCCGCATGGCTGCCGGGCGGCCGGGCCACCCTCACCCTCTTCGTCTGCCTGGCGTTTTTGCTCCTCCTCAACGCTTTCGTGGTGCAACCGTTCCAGATTCCGAGCGGATCCATGGAACAGGGATTGAGGATCGGTGACCGCGTCCTCGTAAATAAGTTGGCGTACCGTTTCGGGGCCCAGCCGCTCCGCGGTGACGTGGTTGTCTTCGACGGGACCGGGTATTTCGGGGACGCCGACTACATCAAGCGCGTTGTGGGGGTAGGGGGAGACCACGTGGTCTGCTGCGACAAGGAGGGGAGGCTCCAGGTGAACGGCCGGCCGGTCGACGAGACGGCGTTCCTCCATCCCGGGGACAGCCCGTCCAGCGTCCCCTTCGACGTCGTCGTGCCCGCGGACCGCCTGTTCCTCCTCGGGGACCACCGCAGCCGCTCCAGCGACTCCCGCGACCACCTGGGCTCACCCGGCGGCGGCATGATCCCCGTGGAGGACGTCGTCGGCCGGGCCGACTGGATCGCCTGGCCGCACGGCCACTGGCGGCACCTGACCCGGCCGTCGGCCTACGCGCGCGTGCCCGCGGCCGCCTCTCCGGACGGCGCGCATGGGTAACCGTGGCAGGCCGCGCGGAGCGCCGGCGACCGCAGCCGAGAGCCTGCTGCCCACCGGGACCCGCCGCACCGGCTCCGGAACGGGCGGCGGCCGCACGCGCGCGGAGCGCCGCAAGCTCCAGCGCAAGGTGAAGCGCAAGCGCAGGCGGTCAGCCGTTCGGGAGATCCCCCTTCTGGTCGGTGTCGCGGTGCTCATAGCCCTCGTCCTGAAGACGTTCCTCGTGCAGGCGTTCGTCATCCCGTCCGGCTCCATGGAGCAGACGATCCGGATCGGCGACCGCGTGCTGGTCGACAAGCTCACCCCGTGGTTCGGCTCCAGGCCGCAGCGCGGGGACGTCGTCGTGTTCCACGACCCGGGCGGCTGGCTGGCCGACGAGCAGACCACCCAGAAGAAGGACGACCCGGTCGTCGTCAAGCAGTTCAAGGAAGGCCTCACCTTCATCGGCCTGCTGCCCTCCGACAACGAGAAGGACCTGATCAAGCGGGTCATCGGGGTCGGCGGGGACCACGTCAAGTGCTGCGACGCCGAGGGCCGGGTCACCGTCAACGGAAGTCCGCTCAGCGAGACCGGTTACCTGAATCCGGGCAGCGCCCCGTCCGTCACCCCCTTCGACATCACCGTGCCGCAGGGACGGCTGTGGGTGATGGGCGACCACCGCGACAACTCCGCCGACTCCCGCGCCCACCAGAACACGCCGTACGGCGGCACGGTCTCCGAGGACTCGGTCGTGGGCCGCGCCATGGTGATCGGCTGGCCCATCGGCCACTGGACCAGCCTCGACGAACCTAAAACCTTTGCAAGCGTTGCCGACTCCGTGTCGGGGTCGACCGCGGCCCCTGCGCTGTCGCATAGGGTTGCCTACGGCGATCCGAACGGAACGACCCGCCTCCCGACCCCTGCGGAACTCCCGCTCGTTATGGGAGTGGTGGGCCTGCACCGTGGATGGCGCAGGCGGCGGCAGAGAGTAAGGAGTTGGCGTGGGGGATGTGGCGGTTGGCGCACGGTCGGGACACGACGGCGAGGAGCACCGCGGGCACCCCGTGGAGGCGAACTCCCCCGCTCCGGACGGCGCCGTGATGTCGGGGAGTTCCGGCCACCCGGCGTCCGGGGACGGCGAATCGGAGGCGCAGCGGCACCAGAGCGACGGCACGGACGGGACGGCGAACCAGCCGAAGAAGCCGCGCTCCTTCTGGAAGGAACTGCCGATCCTGATCGGCATCGCGCTGGTCCTGGCGCTGCTGATCAAGACGTTCCTGGTGCAGGCGTTCTCGATTCCCTCGGACTCGATGCAGAACACCCTCCAGCAGGGTGACCGCGTCCTGGTCGACAAGCTCACCCCGTGGTTCGGCTCCGAGCCCGAGCGCGGCGAGGTCGTCGTCTTCCACGACCCCGACGACTGGCTGGCGGGCGAGCCCGCGCCCAACCCGAACCCGGTCCAGAAGGTCCTGAGCTGGATCGGCCTGATGCCGTCCGCCGAGGAGAAGGACCTGATCAAGCGGGTGATCGGGGTCGGCGGCGACACGGTCGAGTGCAACAAGACCGGCCCGCTCACGGTCAACGGCAAGGCGCTGAACGAGCCGTACGTCTATCCGGGCAACACGCCGTGCAGCCTGGACGACCAGGGCGGCCAGTTCAAGGTGAAGGTCCCCAAGGGCTACATCTGGGTGATGGGCGACCACCGCCAGAACTCCCGCGACTCCCGCTACAACCAGTCCGACAGCCACCACGGCATGGTCCCCGTCGACAAGGTCGTCGGCCGTGCCATCGTGCGCGCCTGGCCGATCAACCGCTGGGGCACGCTGCCGGTGCCGGACACCTTCGACCAGCCCGGCCTCGACTCGCAGTCCTCCGCTGCGGCGACCCTGACCGTGGCGCCGCAGGGCGTGGCGCTGGCTGCCGTGCTGCCGGTGGCGGTCTGGCGGCGCAGGCGTGCGGACCGGCTCCGCACCGGCGTCCGGACCACCGCGGCCACCGGAGGGCGCTGAGCCTGCCCGCCGTACGTGTGGAGCCCCTCTGTGAAGCTCTGGGAAAGCTGTTCCCAGGGTCCTGAAAGAGGGGCTCCCCCCGTTCGGTACCGGCAGGTAGGGTGCGGGTCCATGAGCGGCGAGAGCACGACGCGTACGGCCCCGCACACCGCGGGCACAGACACGGCACGGGCCGGCGGCGGCCGGCTCGCGGAGCGGCTGTCCGGGGTGGCCATGGCGCTGGGCCTGGTGCTGTTCCTCGGCGGCTTCGCCTGGGGAGCCGTGGTCTACCGGCCGTTCACCGTGCCGACCAGCTCGATGGCGCCGACCATCGACGCCGGCGACCGGGTCCTGGCCCAGCGCGTCGACGGCGCCGAGGTGCGGCGCGGCGACGTGGTCGTCTTCCGCGACAAGAGCTGGGTCACCAACGCCAACGTGGTCAAGCGGGTCGTCGCGGTCGGCGGCGACACCGTCTCCTGCTGCACCGACGGCAAGCTCACCGTCAACGGCAAGCAGATCGACGAGCCCTACCTGCCCGTGGGCAGCCCGGCCGAGATCAAGAAGATCCCGGCCATCACCGTCCCCAAGGGCCGGCTGTTCCTCCTCGGCGACGAACGCCAGGGCTCCCTGGACTCCACCGCCCACCTCACCGACGCCGCGCGGGGCACGGTGTCGCGCGGCGCCGTCTCCGCCCGCGTCGACTCCGTCGTCTGGCCCATGAACGGCATGCTCGAGCGCCCCACCGGCTTCGAGACGCTGGGCGCCCTCTCGCAGCCGGGCCCGCTGAGGACCATCGAGCTGATGATCGTCGGCGGCGCCGTCCTGGTGCTCGGCGGCGGCGCGTTCGGCTCGATCGCCAAGCGGCTCGGCCGCGGGCGCAACCGTCCGGGGCCCGCAGGTGCCCGCTGAGGCCGCGCGGCCGGGCGAGGACACCTACCAGGGCGGACTGCGCCGGGTGGCCCGGGTGGTCCTGCTCGACCCCGAGGACCGCATCCTGCTGCTGCACGGTCACGAGCCGGACAACCCGGCCGACGACTGGTGGTTCACCCCAGGCGGCGGTCTGGAGGGCGACGAGACGCGCGAACAGGCCGCGCTGAGGGAACTCGCCGAGGAGACCGGCATCACCGACGTCGCCCTCGGCCCGGTGCTGTGGCGGCGGCGCTGCTCCTTCCCGTTCGCGGGCCGGCGCTGGGACCAGGACGAGTGGTACTACCTGGCCCGCACCACCCAGACGGCCACCGCGGCGCTGGGCCTGACCGAGCTGGAGCGGCGCAGCGTCGCCGGAGCGCGCTGGTGGACGTGCCAGGAACTGACCCGGGCACATGAGACGGTGTATCCGACCAGACTCGCCGGGCTGCTGCGCACGCTGCTCGACGAAGGTCCCCCCGCCAGGCCCGTGACCCTGGACACGGAAATCGTCTGAGGGCTCGTCGGACTGGCGCACAATGGGGGGATCGCACGGCTGAAGGGGAACATGCCATGAGCGCCGAGGACCTCGAGAAGTACGAGACCGAGATGGAGCTGAAGCTCTACCGGGAGTATCGAGATGTCGTCGGTCTGTTCAAATACGTGATCGAGACCGAGCGGCGCTTCTACCTCACCAACGACTACGAGATGCAGGTGCACTCGGTCCAGGGCGAGGTGTTCTTCGAGGTGTCCATGGCGGACGCCTGGGTCTGGGACATGTACCGGCCGGCCCGGTTCGTGAAGCAGGTGCGTGTCCTCACGTTCAAGGACGTGAACATCGAGGAGCTGAACAAGAGCGACCTCGAGCTTCCGGGCGGCTGACGGCCGTGATTCCGTCGAACGGGTGACGGGGATGTCCACAACCCGCGAGTAGCTCACCAAGATCCACTTCTGTCGGCCCGCTGCGTGACCGTGGGTGCCGGAGGTGGTGCCGACATGAGCAGGGCACGCAGTGGACTCGGCAGGTACGGCGAGGATCTCGCCGCGCGGCGGCTGACCGATACGGGGATGACCATCCTGCGGCGCAACTGGCGCTGCGGTCGCTCCGGCGAGATCGACATCGTGGCCCGGGACGGGGACACGCTGGTCGTCTGCGAGGTGAAGACCCGCAGGGCCGACGGCTTCCAGCACCCCATGGCAGCCCTCACGCCGCAGAAGGCACGACGCCTGCACGCCCTGGCCGAACGCTGGATCCAGGCCCACGGCGGGGCCCCGCCGGGCGGCGTCCGCATCGACCTGGTCGGCGTGCTGCTGCCCCGCCGGGGCGCCCCGGCCGTCGAGCACGCGCGGGGAGTGGTCTGACATGGGATTCGCCCGTACGTGCTCCGTCGCCCTCGTCGGCGTCGAGGGCGTGGTCGTCGAGGTGCAGGCCGATCTGGAACCAGGAGTGGCGGCCTTCACCCTGGTGGGCCTGCCGGACAAGAGCCTGACGGAGAGCCGGGACCGGGTCCGGGCCGCGGTGGTGAACTCGGGCGGCGAATGGCCGCAGAAGAAGCTCACCGTCGGACTGAGCCCGGCGTCCGTGCCGAAGGCCGGCTCCGGCTTCGACCTGGCCGTCGCCTGCGCGGTCCTCGGCGCCGCCGAGCGGATCGACCCCCGCGTCCTCGCCGAGATCGTGATGATCGGCGAGCTGGGACTGGACGGCCGCGTCCGGCCGGTGCGGGGCATCCTGCCCGCCGTCCTCGCCGCCGCCGACGCGGGGTACGAACAGGTGGTCGTGCCCGAGAGCGCCGCCGCCGAGGCCGCGCTGGTCCCCGGGGTGTCCGTGCTCGGCGTGCGCAGTCTGCGCCAGTTGATCGCCGTCCTCACCGACGAGCCCCTGCCGGAGGAGGAACCGGACGGGCAGGGCCGCCCGGACCCCCTGCTGGCAGGCCTGCGCGTGCCCGGCGCCGGGGCGGCCACCGGCATGGACGGCGGCGGCGCCCAGCAGCCCGACCACGATCTCGCCGACGTCGTGGGCCAGACCTCGGCGCGCACGGCCGTCGAGGTGGCCGCCGCCGGCGGGCACCACCTGTTCCTCGAGGGCCCGCCGGGCGCGGGCAAGACCATGCTCGCCGAGCGGCTGCCCGCGGTGCTGCCCCCGCTCACCCGGCAGGAGTCGCTGGAGGTCACGGCGGTCCACTCGGTGGCCGGACTGCTGCCACCCGGCAAACCCCTCGTCCAGGTCGCGCCCTACTGCGCCCCGCACCACTCGGCCACGATGCAGTCCCTCGTCGGGGGCGGCCCGGGCGTGGCGCGCCCCGGCGCGGTGTCCCTGGCCCACCGGGGCGTGCTGTTCCTGGACGAGGCGCCCGAGTTCCACGGCCAGACCCTGGACGCCCTGCGGCAGCCGCTGGAGTCCGGGCACGTGGTGATCGCCCGCAGCGCGGGAGTGGTCCGGTACCCCGCCCGGTTCCTGATGGTGCTCGCGGCCAACCCCTGCCCCTGCGGGCGGTTCTCGCAGCGGGACTCCCTGTGCGACTGCCCGCCGTCCGCGATCCGCCGGTACCAGGCCCGGCTCTCCGGCCCGCTGCTCGACCGGGTCGACCTGCGGGTCGAGGTGGACCCCGTCACCCGTGCCCAGCTCACCGCACCCGGGGCCCGTGGCGAGTCCTCGGCCGCCGTCGCCGGGCGGGTCCGGGCGGCCCGGGAGCGGGCCGCCGCCCGCCTCGCCGGAACTCCCTGGAGCACCAACAGCGAGGTACCGGGAAGAGAGCTGCGCAGCCGCTTCCACGCCGCCGCCGGCGCGATGGACGAGGCAGAGCGCAGCCTCGAACGGGGCGTGCTCACGGCCCGCGGCGTCGACCGGGTGCTCCGTGTCGCCTGGACGGTCGCGGACCTCGTCGGCCACGACCGCCCGGACGCCGGCGACGTCCGCCTCGCCCTGCAACTGCGCACCGGGATCCCACGCGGCGCGCCCATGGCCCTCGGGGCCCTGGCATGAGCGCCGGGGCCGATGCGGGGGAGGAGCGGCTGGGGCGGGCGTTCCTCGCCCGGGTCATCGAGCCGGGGGACGAGGCCGGCGGGCGGTGGCTGCGGGAGTTCGGGGTGGCGGAGGTGGTCCGGCGGCTGCGCGACGGCGGGCGGCCGCTGCCGGGGGTGAGTGGCAGACGCTGGGCCGGGCTGGTGGCGCGGGCCGGGCGGGCCCAGCCGGAGCGTGACCTTCACGAGGCGCGTGACGCCGGGGTGCGGTTCGTGTGCCCGGGGGACACCGAGTGGCCGGGCCGGCTCGACGACCTGGGCGACGCAAGGCCCACCGGCCTGTGGGTGCGCGGCACGCCCAGCCTGCGGATATGGGCGCTCGGCTCCGTCGCCGTGGTCGGGGCGCGCGCCTGCACCGAGTACGGGACGCATGTGGCGGCCACCCTCGCCGCCGAGCTGGCCGAGCGCGGATGGGTGGTCGTGTCCGGCGGTGCCTATGGAGTCGACGGGGCCGCCCACCGGGGCGCCCTCGCCGCCGGCGGGGCCACCGTCGCCGTACTGGCCTGCGGCGTCGACCGGCCCTACCCGCGCGGGCACACCGCGCTGATCGACCGGATCGCCGAGCAGGGCCTGGTGGTGGGCGAGCTGCCGCCCGGCGATCACCCGACACCGAGCCGGTTCATCCTGCGCAACCGGGTGATCGCGGCGCTCACCCGGGGCACGGTCGTCGTGGAGGCCGCCTGCCGCAGCGGCTCGCTGGTCACCGCGCGGGCCGCCGAGCGGCTCGGCAGATACACGATGGGCGTCCCCGGGCCCGTCACCAGCTCGCTCTCCGCCGGTGTGCACGAACTGCTGCGCGGCGGGGCCACGCTGGTCACCGATGCCGCGGACGTCATCGAACTCGTGGGGGACATGGGTGAGCTGGCGCCGCCCCGGCGCGGTCCCGTTCTGCCCCGTGACCTGCTGGAACCGGCCGCGCGGGCCGTCCTCGCCGCACTGCCCGGCAATCGCCCGGCCGGCGCCGCGGAGATCGCGCGCGGCGCGCGGACCACTCCGGATGAGGCGATCGCGAGACTGTACGAACTCCGAGCACTTGGTTACGTCGAACGACACGACGACGGCTGGAAGTTGACACGCCAGGCGCTGATCTCGGCTCGAAGTGGCCCGACTCCGTGTTGACCGACCGTGTTCGGCCGTCCGGGGGAATGGCCTAAGCCCTTGGCATTCCCCGGAGTTGGCGCATCCGGGTGGTCACGCAGAGCGATCCGCCCGCTGCGGTGGCACGACCCGCAGAGGAGCTCCGCGCAGGGGTGGTGCCTCGTTGTTCGCACACCGCGACTCCGCAGTCACGCTACGCTCACGAAGTCCGGGCGCAGACCGCGCCGACCCGACTCCAGACCGGCAGCTCACCCGGGTGCCCCACCGCACCCCACGGTGACGCACCGCGCACCACCTCCGCCCACCACCACCCGACCCCGCAGCACCGCACGGCAGATCACGGCACTTCACGGCAGAACGGCACAAGGCGACGAATGCCCCAGCACACCTCCGGCTCCGACCGGGCGGCGGTCCCACCAGCCGCCCGCGACGGTGGCAGCGTGCGGCCGCCCGCTCCCTCGACGCTCGACGAACTGTGGCGGTCGTACAAGGCGACGGGGGACGACCGGCTGCGGGAGCAACTGATCCTGCACTACTCGCCGCTGGTCAAGTACGTGGCGGGCCGGGTCAGCGTCGGTCTGCCGCCCAACGTGGAGCAGGCCGACTTCGTCTCCTCGGGAGTGTTCGGACTGATCGACGCGATCGAGAAGTTCGACATCGACCGCGAGATCAAGTTCGAGACGTACGCGATCACCCGGATCCGGGGCGCCATGATCGACGAGCTGCGGGCGCTGGACTGGATCCCGCGGTCCGTCCGGCAGAAGGCCCGCAACGTCGAACGGGCCTACGCCACCCTGGAGGCACGGCTGCGGCGGACCCCGACGGAGGGGGAGGTCGCCGCCGAGCTGGACATGGAGGTGGAGGAGCTGCACGCCGTGTTCAGCCAGCTCTCGCTGGCCAACGTGGTGGCGCTGGAGGAGCTGCTGCACGTCGGCGGCGACGGCGGCGACCGGCTCAGCCTCATGGACACGCTCGAGGACACCGCGGCCGACAATCCGGTCGAGGTCGCCGAGGACCGGGAACTGCGGCGGTTCCTGGCGCGCGCGATCAACACCCTGCCGGAGCGGGAGAAGACCGTCGTCACGCTCTACTACTACGAAGGGCTCACCCTCGCCGAGATCGGCAATGTGCTCGGAGTCACCGAGAGCCGGGTCAGCCAGATCCACACCAAGTCGGTGCTGCAGCTGAGGGCGAAGCTGGCGAGCTTCGGACGCTGAGTCGCTCCCGTTCGCGGGGGCGCGTCCGTAAAGTGGTGGACGTGCCAAGGATTCGAGCGGCCTCCGTGGCCGAGCACCGGTCGATGCAGCGAGCCGCCCTGCTGGACGCGGCTCGGTCCCTGCTGTCCGACGGCGGGACCGACGCGCTGACCTTTCCCGCGCTGGCCGAACGGACGGGCCTGGCGCGGTCGTCCGTGTACGAGTACTTCCGCTCCCGCGCCGCCGTGGTCGAGGAGCTGTGCGAGGCCGACTTCCCCGTCTGGGCGGCGGAGGTCGCGGCGGCGATGGAGCGCGCGGCGACGCCCGAGGCCAAGGTCGAGGCGTATGTGCGCCGGCAGCTCGCGCTGGTCGGGGACCGCCGGCACCGGGCCGTCGTGGCGATCTCGGCGAGCGAGCTGGACGCGGGGGCGCGCGAGAAGATCCGCGCGGCTCACGGCGGCCTGGTCGCGATGGTCGTCGAGGCGCTGGCGGAGATGGGGCACGAGCAGCCCCGGCTGGCGGCCATGCTGCTGCAGGGGGTCGTGGACGCGGCCGTGCGGCGGATCGAACTGGGCGCGGCCGAGGAGCCGGCCTGCATCACGGACGCCGCGGTGCGCATGGCCCTGCGGGGGGTCCAGGGCTGAGCGGCGAGTCCGAGCCGGCCGGCTGCGGGCATGCGTGCCGCCCGGGCGGCACGGGTGGGCGCAGCGGCGCCCCGCAGGCGCGGGCAAGCTCGACGCCCACCGGCCCGGAGCAGCACAGGGCGCCCCTGAGAGCGGAGCGGGTCCCGCACCCACCAGCGGGCACGCGCCACCCGGGGAGCAATGGGGCAGCCCGGCCCCGCACGCCTCAGCCGGCGGCGGCACTCCGCTCCTCGCCGCTACGCCGGCACCCTCAGTACCGGGAGCAGTCGCGACGGCCCGCTGTGCAGCAGCCACGGGGGGAGCAGGGCCAAGGGGTTCAGGTAGGTCTCGCCGGTCAGCAGGCCCCAGTGCAGGCAGGTGGTGGGGCAGTGCGGGGGCGCCGCCTCCACCGTGCCGACCACGTCGCCCGCGTCCACCTCGTCCCCCTCGCGCACCGACGGGACCACCGGCTCGTACGTCGTGCGGAGCTCCGTCCCCGCCAGTCGCACCGCGACCACGCCCCGCCCCGCCACCCGCCCCGCGAAGGACACCCGGCCGGGCGCCACCGCCCGTACCGGGGCGCCGGCCGGCGCGTCCAGATCCACACCGCGGTGCCCGGGGCCGTACACCGTCGCCGGCGGCTCCCAGCCCCGTACCACCACCGGCCTCACCCCCACCGGCCAGGCGCGGGCGAGGGCCGGAACCGGCGCCCGCGAGGGCGCCGGGGGCGCGGGGGCGGGGGTGTCCGCGGAGGCCAGGGAGGTCGGCGCGAGTACCGCGAGACCGAGCACCAAGCCCGCCCACCCACCCGAATGCCGCATCGCTCGTCGCATGCCCGAACCCTCCCGTACCCACGTGATCCCGGCCGGGACCTGTGGACGACCGCCCGGTTGTGGGCAGCGGCGTCACCCGGTACCCCGCGGGTCCCGTACACTTCTTCTGGCGATCCGGGTCACCGGGTCGACTTCGCACGCCCCAATGCGGGTCTCGTCGGACGGTGTCCGTCGGACGGTCCGCATCAGCGCCCCTCGGTCCTTCGTGGCACCGGCGCGACGCGGGCGTCAGGCGCGACGGCCGACCGGCTGTCGCGGCACAACCGAGAAATTCAAGGAGATACGGCCATGGCCGTCGTCACGATGCGGGAGCTGCTGGAGAGCGGCGTCCACTTCGGTCACCAGACCCGTCGCTGGAACCCGAAGATGAAGCGCTTCATCTTCACCGAGCGCAACGGCATCTACATCATCGACCTGCTCCAGTCGCTGTCGTACATCGACCGCGCCTACGAGTTCGTCAAGGAGACCGTGGCCCACGGCGGCACGGTCATGTTCGTCGGCACGAAGAAGCAGGCGCAGGAGGCCATCGCCGAGCAGGCGACCCGCGTCGGCATGCCCTACGTCAACCAGCGCTGGCTGGGCGGCATGCTCACCAACTTCTCGACCGTCTACAAGCGTCTGCAGCGCCTCAAGGAGCTCGAGCAGATCGACTTCGAGGACGTGGCCGCCTCCGGCCTCACCAAGAAGGAGCTGCTGGTCCTCTCCCGCGAGAAGGCCAAGCTGGAGAAGACCCTCGGCGGTATCCGCGAGATGCAGAAGGTGCCCAGCGCCGTCTGGATCGTGGACACCAAGAAGGAGCACATCGCCGTCGGTGAGGCCCGGAAGCTGAACATCC
This sequence comes from Streptomyces sp. NPDC003720, assembly GCF_042875075.1. NCBI lineage: Bacteria > Bacillati > Actinomycetota > Actinomycetes > Kitasatosporales > Streptomycetaceae > Streptomyces > Streptomyces sp. NPDC003720. The sequence continues at coordinate 114,871 of NZ_JBIANZ010000011.1, read as the reverse complement.
CGGTCGTCGCGATCCTCGACACCAACTGCGACCCCGACGAGGTCGACTACAAGATCCCGGGCAACGACGACGCGATCCGCTCCGTCACCCTGCTCACCCGCGTGATCGCCGACGCGGTCGCCGAGGGCCTCATCTCCCGCTCCCGTGTCGCCACCGGCGACAAGGGCGAGAAGGCCGCGGGCGAGCCGCTCGCCGAGTGGGAGCGCGACCTGCTCGAGGGCGAGAAGAAGGCCGACGAGGCTCCGGCCGCCGAGGCCGAGAAGCCGGCTGAGGCCCCCGCCGCCGAGGCCCCCGCCGCCGAGGCCGAGAAGCCGGCCGAGGCTCCCGCCGCCGAGGCCGCTCCGGCCGCCGAGGGCGAGCAGGCCTGACGTCAGCGTCGACAGTGGGGGCGGTGAGGAATCGACCGCGCCTCAGGCGCGGAGAGTCCGCCCCCACTGTTCACCCGTAGGTCGGCACGCCGTCCGTGATCCACGGCTACAAGTGGACACGGACCGTGCTCATCTCCGATCTTTCGAAGACTTCGAGAAAGACTCACAGACTCATGGCGAACTACACCGCCGCCGACGTCAAGAAGCTCCGTGAGCTGACCGGCGCCGGCATGATGGACTGCAAGAAGGCGCTGGACGAGGCCGAGGGCAACGTCGACAAGGCCGTCGAGGCGCTGCGCATCAAGGGCCAGAAGGGCGTCGCCAAGCGCGAGGGCCGCTCCGCCGAGAACGGCGCCGTGGTCTCCATCATCGCCGACGACAACTCCTCCGGCGTCATCGTCGAGCTGAAGTGCGAGACGGACTTCGTGGCCAAGGGCGACAAGTTCCAGGCCGTGGCCCGGACCATCGCCGAGCACGTCGCGAAGACCTCCCCGGCCGACATCGAGGCCCTGCTCGCCTCCGAGATCGAGGCCGGCAAGACCGTCCAGGCGTTCGTGGACGAGGCCAACGCCAACCTTGGCGAGAAGATCGTCCTGGACCGCTTCGCGCAGTTCTCCGACGGCTACGTCACCGCGTACATGCACCGCACGATGCCCGACCTGCCCCCGCAGATCGGTGTCCTCGTCGAGCTGGACAAGCCGAACGCCGAGGTCGCCAAGGGCATCGCCCAGCACATCGCCGCCTTCGCGCCGAAGTACCTCGCCAAGGAGGACGTGCCGGCCGACGTCGTCGAGTCGGAGCGTCGCATCGCCGAGGAGACGACCCGCGCCGAGGGCAAGCCCGAGGCCGCGATCGCCAAGATCGTCGAGGGTCGCGTCAACGGCTTCTTCAAGGACGCCACGCTGCTCGGCCAGCCCTACGCGCTGGACAACAAGAAGTCGGTCCAGAAGGTGCTGGACGAGGCCGGTGTCACCCTGAAGCGCTTCACGCGCATCAAGGTCGGCATCTGAGTCCGTACCGCGATCGACGCGCGACCCCTATAGGGTCGACAGCAGTCGTCCGCGCACACCGCCGCACCCGGGCATGTGGCGGACGGCAGCAGATCTGACGAGGAGGCCATTGCCGCGCATGGGAGCGAAAAGCGACCCCAACCGGCAATGGCCTTCTTCGTATGTGCAACACGTGAAAGAGGCGGGATCTCCATGACCACCAAGGCCCAGAAGAGCGACGACGGCAAAGTACGCGGCCGGTTTCTGCTGAAGCTGTCCGGAGAGGCCTTCTCCGGGGGCGGGGGCCTGGGCGTGGACCCGGACGTGGTGCACAAGATCGCCCGCGAGATCGCGGCCGTCGTCCGGGACGGCGCCGAGATCGCGGTCGTCATCGGCGGCGGCAACTTCTTCCGCGGCGCCGAACTCCAGCAGCGCGGCATGGACCGCGCCCGCTCCGACTACATGGGCATGCTCGGCACCGTGATGAACTGCCTCGCCCTCCAGGACTTCCTGGAGAAGGAGGGCATCGACAGCCGGGTGCAGACCGCCATCACCATGGGCCAGGTCGCCGAGCCGTACATCCCGCTGCGCGCCGTGCGCCACCTGGAGAAGGGCCGCGTGGTCATCTTCGGCGCCGGTATGGGCATGCCGTACTTCTCCACCGACACCACCGCCGCCCAGCGCGCCCTGGAGATCGACGCCGAGGCGCTGCTCATGGGCAAGAACGGCGTGGACGGCGTCTACGACTCCGACCCCAAGGCCAACCCCGACGCGGTCAAGTTCGACGCCCTCGGCTACGGCGAGGTCATCACCCGGGACCTCAAGGTCGCCGACGCCACCGCCATCACCCTGTGCCGTGACAACAGCCTGCCGATCCTCGTGTTCGAGCTGCTCGCCGAGGGCAATATCGCCCGGGCCGTCAAGGGTGAGAAGATCGGCACGCTGGTGGGTGACCAGGGCAGCCGGGACTGACCGGCACACCCCGGGCGCCCGGGGTACGGCGCCTGTCCGGGGGACGGACGGGACGCACCCTGGCCGGGGGATGGACAATGTCCTGCCGGTCGGGAAACGTGCAGGAAGAAGACGCGACGCAGCCGGCCGCCGTACGACTTCAGGAACCGCAGCCGGGCCTTACTCAAGACACGCAGGAGCAAGTGGTGATCGAAGAGACCCTCCTCGAGGCCGAGGAGAAGATGGAGAAGGCCGTCGTGGTCGCCAAGGAGGACTTCGCCGCGATCCGCACCGGCCGTGCGCACCCGGCGATGTTCAACAAGATCGTGGCCGACTACTACGGCGCGCCGACGCCGATCAACCAGCTGGCCTCGTTCTCCGTGCCGGAGCCGCGCATGGCGGTCGTGACCCCGTTCGACAAGAGCGCGCTGCGCAACATCGAGCAGGCGATCCGGGACTCCGACCTGGGCGTCAACCCGAGCAACGACGGCAACATCATCCGCGTGGTGTTCCCCGAGCTCACCGAGGAGCGCCGCCGCGACTACATCAAGGTCGCCAAGGGCAAGGCGGAGGACGCCCGGGTGTCGATCCGTTCGGTGCGCCGCAAGGCCAAGGACGCCATCGACAAGCTGATCAAGGACGGCGAGGTCGGCGAGGACGAGGGCCGCCGTGCCGAGAAGGAGCTCGACGACACCACCGCGAAGTACGTCGCGCAGGTTGACGAGCTGCTGAAGCACAAGGAAGCGGAGCTGCTCGAAGTCTGATGAGCCACTCTTCCTGGGGGGCGCCGCCGACGGCGGGGCAGACCGGTTACTGGGGGCCCGCCGGCGGTGGGCCTGTCCAGGGGGCTGCCCCGGCGGGTCCCGCGTACGATGCGCCAGAGGCGCAGCAGACTCGCCCCATGCCCATCGTGCCCGACGTACCCGCACCCGGCGGAGACCAGGACGACGACCGGGGGGCCGCTCGGCTGAGCGGCCCCTTGTTCCGCGACGAGACGCAGAATCCGGAGCCCATGCCCGACGCCCCGCAGCCGGCGCCCGCGCCGCAGAAGAAGAGCGCGGGCCGCGACCTGAGCGCCGCCATAGGCGTCGGGGTCGGGCTCGGTGTGGTGATCATCGCGTCCCTCTTCGTCGTCAAGGCCGTCTTCGTCGGTGTCATCGCGGTCGCGGTGGTCGTCGGGCTGTGGGAGCTGACCAGCAGGCTGCGGGAGCGCAAGGACATCGGGGCGCCGCTGGTGCCGCTCGCGGTGGGCGGCGCGGCGATGGTCGTCGCCGGGTACGTCCGCGGCGCCGAGGGCGCGTGGGTCGCGATGGCGCTGACCGCGCTCGCGGTCCTGGTCTGGCGCATGACGGAACCGCCGGAGGGCTACCTCAAGGACGTCACCGCCGGCGTCTTCGCCGCGTTCTACGTGCCGTTCCTGGCCACGTTCGTCGCGATGATGCTCACCGCCGACGACGGCTCCTGGCGGGTCCTGACCTTCCTGCTCCTGACGGTCGTCAGCGACACCGGCGCCTACGCCGTCGGCTGGCGCTTCGGCAGGAACAAGCTCGCCCCGCGCATCAGCCCCGGCAAGACCCGCGAGGGCCTGCTCGGCGCCGTGGCGTTCGCCATGGTCGCGGGCGCGCTGTGCATGCAGTTCCTGATCGACGACGGCCGCTGGTGGCAGGGCCTCCTCCTGGGCCTCGCCGTCGCCGCCAGCGCCACTCTCGGGGACCTCGGCGAATCCATGATCAAGCGCGACCTGGGCATCAAGGACATGGGCACCCTGCTCCCCGGTCACGGCGGCATCATGGACCGCCTGGACTCACTGCTGCCGACGGCGCCGGTGGTCTGGCTCCTCCTGGTGCTGTTCGTCGGCTCCGCCTGAGCCTCCCCGCCTACGACGACGGGCCCCACCCTGGTCGCAGGGTGGGGCCCGTCGTCGTAGGCGGGGAGGCTCAGGAAGCGGTGCGGATGGCGGCGATGTCGAACTGGAGGCGGACCTTCTCGCTCACCATGGCCCCGCCCTGGGCGAGCCTGGCGTCGTAGGTCAGACCCCAGTCGCACCGGTTGATGGTGGTGGTGCCGTCGAAGCCGACGCGCTCGTAGCCGAACGGGTCCGTCACATGGCCGATGTAGGTGAGCTCGAGGTCGACGGGGCGGCTGACGTTCTTGATGGTGAGCTCGCCGCTCATCCGGTAGACGTCGTCGCCCGCGAGCCGCACGGCGTTGCTCGTGAAGGTCATCCGCGGGTACGTGGCCGCGTCCAGGAACTCGCGGCCCACCAGGTGGGCGTCGCGCTGCTCCACCCCGGTGTCGACGCTCGCCGTGTACATCACGATGTCGGCCCGGGAGCGGGCCGGGTCGCCCGCGTCGAAGTAGAGCCGGCTCTCGTACTCGGTGAAGGCGCCGCGCACCGTGGTCACCATCGCGTGCCGCACGGAGAACCCGATCCGGCTGTGCGCCGGGTCGATCGCCCACTCCCCGGTGAGGGACGCCAGACCGGGGTCGGGCAGGACGGCGGTGGCGCCGGACGCCGAGGCAGTGTGCGCGGCGGGGGAGGCGGACGCCTCCGGACGCCGCTGGAAGGGGGTGCGGCCGAAAAGGTTCATAGAGCACCTTGCTACGGCAGCGCGCCCGGTCCGGCAAGACCCGACCAGAAAACCCGACCGTTCACCCGCAGAACTTCACAGGTGCGGAGGGAGTCACTGCTCCGCAGCCGACGAGGCCGCACCGGCGCCGTGACGCCCGGACCCGCCTCGAAGGGCAGCCCGTGGCGGACGGGCTTCGTGAGCAACGTCTTCAACCCGAAGATCGCCGTCTTCTACACGGGTCTGCTAGGCCGCCGCCCCGGCGGGTCCGTCTGGCCCAGACGCCGTCGCGTCTGCTCGTCGGGCGTCCCCGACGGTGGCAATGTGGGAGTTGTGAAAGCTGAGGACAGCTCAGCCGGCATGTGGCAGCTACGGCGCTCGAACTACGCGCTGCTGCTGATTCCGATCGCCCTCATCGTGGTGATCACGGCGGTCGACCAGCTCGTGCCGGAGGACATCCACCTCGGCCCGCTGCTCGTAATCGCCCCCGCCATCACCGCCTCGTTCACCGGCGCCTGGCTCACCGGCGTGGTCGGCGCCCTGGCGGTGGCGGCGCAGGCCTACATCGGCTGGCACTTCGGCGTCCTCTTCTCCCGCAACGTGCTGGTCCAGATCCTCGCCCTGGCGGTGCTCTCGGCGCTGAGCGTGGTCTTCTGCCTGATGCGCGAGCGACGCCAGCGCCAGCTCGCCCAGGTGCGGTCGGTAGCCGAGGCCGCGCAGCACGGCCTGCTGTGGCCGCTGCCGGAGCGCATGGGCGCGCTGCAGATCGCCTGCCTGTACCTCGCCGCCGAGGACGAGGCGAAGATCGGCGGCGACCTCTACGCGGCCACCCGCGTCACCGGCGGCGTGCGCCTCATGATCGGCGACGTCCGGGGAAAGGGGCTGTCCGCCATCGGCGAGGCCGCCCTCCTCCTCGGCGCCTTCCGCGAGGCCGCGCACCGGCACGCCACCCTCCCCGACCTGGCGGCCACGCTGGACCACAGCGTGACCCGCTACCTGGCCGACTTCGAGCCGACCGCGGAGGCCGGCGAGCGTTTCGCGACCATGCTGCTGCTGGAACTCCCCGACGACGACCACACCATCCGGATGATCAGTTGCGGCCACCCCCCGCCGCTGCTGCTCAGCCCGACCAGCGCCCTCACGGTCCCGAGCCTGCACCCCGCGCCGCCACTCGGGACCACGGAGACGGGACCGGAGGCCTACGCCATCGACACGGCCTCCTTCGAGCCCGGCGACACACTCCTGCTCTACACCGACGGGGTCATCGAGGCCCGCGACCGTGACGGCCGCTTCTACCCCCTGGAGACGCGCGTCGCCCGGTGGAACACGAGCGGCCCCGAGTCGCTGCTCCACCACATCCACCGCGATCTGCTCTCCCACACCCGCGGCCGCCTCAACGACGACGCCGCCCTCGTCGCCCTCCACCGCCACTCGGACCGCCAGGCACACCGCCGCCACGGCCGCGTCATCCACTCGAGCGGCTTCGGCCACACCCCGTGAGGGGTCGCGCCCGGCGAGAAGCCCGTCGTCACCGGGCCCTGTCGCCAGGGCCGGCCACCGACGACGGCCCCGGCCGGCGACGGCCCCGGGTCACCCGATTGGATCTGCGACACTGGTACCACCATGCCCAAGCCCGGAGAACTCACTTTCGTCGCCCCCCGCGGAGCCAAGAAGCCGCCGCGGCATCTCGCTGATCTCACGCCCGCCGAGCGCAAGGACGCCGTGGCCGAGATCGGTGAGAAGCCGTTCCGTGCCAAGCAGCTTTCGCAGCACTACTTCGCGCGGTACGCGCACGACCCGGCGGAGTGGACGGACATCCCCGCCGCCGCGCGCGGCAGGCTGCAGGAGGCGCTGCTGCCCGAGCTGATGACCGTCGTGCGGCATCTGTCGACCGACCAGGGGACGACCCGCAAGACGCTGTGGCGGCTGTTCGACGGCACGCTCGTGGAGTCCGTGCTGATGCGGTACCCGGACCGGGTCACCATGTGCATCAGCTCGCAGGCCGGGTGCGGGATGAACTGCCCGTTCTGCGCGACCGGGCAGGCCGGTCTGGACCGGAACCTGTCCACCGCGGAGATCGTGCACCAGATCGTGGACGGGATGCGGGCGCTGCGGGACGGAGAGGTGCCCGGCGGGCCGGCGCGGCTGTCCAACATCGTCTTCATGGGGATGGGCGAGCCGCTCGCCAACTACAAGCGGGTCGTGGGCGCCGTCCGGGCGCTGACCGACCCCGCTCCCGACGGGCTCGGGCTGTCGCAGCGCGGCATCACCGTGTCGACGGTCGGGCTGGTCCCGGCCATCCACCGGTTCTCCGACGAGGGCTTCAAGTGCCGGCTCGCGATCTCCCTGCACGCCCCCGACGACGAGCTGCGCGACACCCTCGTCCCCGTGAACACGCGGTGGAAGGTGCGTGAGGTGCTGGACGCCGGGTTCGAGTACGCCGAGAAGACCGGGCGCCGGCTGTCCATCGAGTACGCGCTGATCCGGGACATCAACGACCAGGCCTGGCGCGGCGACCGGCTCGGCCGGCTGCTGCGGGGCAAGCCCGTCCACGTCAACCTCATCCCGCTGAACCCGACGCCGGGCTCGAAGTGGACCGCCTCGCGGCCCCAGGACGAGAAGGCGTTCGTGGAGGCCATCGCGGCCCATGGTGTACCGGTCACGGTCCGGGACACCCGGGGGCAGGAGATCGACGGGGCCTGTGGTCAGCTCGCGGCCACCGAGCGATAATCTGGCCACGTCGAAACATCTGCATATTCCGACAGGGGAGCGCCACAGCGCTGAGAGTGCGGCAACCGGGCCGCAGACCCTCTGAACCTCGCCCAGGTCATTCTGGGTAGGAAGTTCGGTCTTCACTCGAGCTGTTGCGCCCTGCCCGGGACTCCCTCGCGGAGCCCGGGCAGGGCCGCGTCTCTTCCTGGCCAACCCCAGGAGGACATCCAGTGCACAACAAGACCCTCGTGGCCGCGGCCGCCGGGCTCGGCCTCCTCGCCCTGCCCGTGCTGACCGGGTGCGGCTCGGGCGACGCCAAGGGCTCCGCCGCGGACTCCAGGACCGTGACCCTCGTCAGCCACGACTCGTGGCTCGTGTCGAAGAGCGTCATGAAGGACTTCGAGCGGAAGTCCGGGTACAAGGTCAAGGTACTCAAGAGCGGCGACGCCGGGCAGGCCGTCAACAAGGCGCTGCTGACCAAGGACAACCCGCAGGGCGACGTCTTCTTCGGCGTCGACAACACCCTGCTCTCCCGCGCCCTCGACAACGGCCTCTTCCAGTCCTACCAGCCGAAGGACGCCGGGAAGGTGCTGCCCCAGTACCGCGTCGACCAGGGCAAGCACCGCGTCACGCCCGTCGACACCGGTGACATCTGCGTCAACTACGACAAGGCCTACTTCAGCGAGCACGGGCTGACCCCGCCGCAGTCCTTCGCCGACCTGGCCGAGCCCGAGTACAAGAACCTCCTCGTCACCGAGAACGCCGCCACCTCCTCGCCGGGCCTCGGCTTCCTGCTGGGCAGCGCCGCGAAGTTCGGCGACGACCACTGGCAGGACTACTGGAAGAAGCTGAAGGCCAACGGCGTCAAGGTCGTCGACGGCTGGGAGCAGGCCTACTACCAGGAGTTCTCCGGGTCGTCGGAGGGCCGGAAGGCCGGCGGCGACCGGCCGCTGGTGGTGTCGTACGCCTCCTCGCCGCCCGCCGAGGTCATCTACGCGAAGAAGCGGCCCAGTACCGCCCCCACCGGGGTGTCCCAGGGCACCTGCTTCCGGCAGACCGAGTACGCGGGCCTGCTGAGCAACGCGAAGAACACCAAGGGCGGCAAGGCGTTCCTGGACTTCCTGCTCACCAAGGAGTTCCAGGAGGACATGCCGCTCAACATGTTCGTCTACCCGGTACGCGAGGGCGCGGCGGTGCCGCCGGACTTCGCGAAGTACGGGCCGCAGGCCAAGGACCCCGAGACCATGGCCCCCGGCACCATCGCCGCCAACCGTGACAGCTGGGTCAAGTCGTGGACGTCGCTCGTACTGAGGTAGCGGCGCGCAAGGGCACCGCGCGCGGGAGCGCGGCGCGGCTGGGGCTGATGGCCCTGCCCGTCGCGTTCTTCGCCGTGTTCTTCGCCTGGCCCGTCGCCGCGATCGTGTCGCGCGGGCTCAAGGCGGACGGCGTCTGGCAGTTCGGACGGATCGCGGACGTCGTCACCCAGCCGGACATCCGGCACGTGCTGTGGTTCACCACGTGGCAGGCGCTCGCCTCCACCGCGCTGACCCTGCTGCTCGCCCTGCCCGCCGCCCATGTCTTCGCCCGCCTCGACTTTCCCGGCAAGCAGCTGCTCCGGGCCGTCGTCACGGTCCCGTTCGTGCTGCCGACCGTCGTCGTCGGCACGGCGTTCCTCGCGCTCGTCGGACACGGCGGCCTGCTCGACGACCTGTGGGGCGTACGGCTGGACACCACCGTGTGGGCGATCCTGCTGGCGCACGTCTTCTTCAACTACGCGGTCGTCGTACGGACCGTCGGCGGGCTCTGGGCCCAGCTCGACCCCCGGCAGGAGCAGGCCGCGCGGATGCTGGGCGCCTCCCCGCTGACGGCGTGGCGGAAGGTGACCCTGCCGGCCCTCGCGCCCGCCGTTGCCGCCGCCGCGCTGATGATCTTCCTGTTCACCTTCACCTCCTTCGGTGTGGTGCAGATCCTCGGCGGCCCCACGTTCTCCACCCTGGAGGTGGAGATCTACCGGCAGACCTCGGAGCTGTTCGACCTCTCCACGGCGGCCGTCCTGACCCTCGTGCAGTTCGTGGCGGTGGGCGCGATCCTCGCCGTGCACGCCTGGACGGTACGGCGGCGCGAGAGCGCCCTGCGCCTGGTCGACCCGAAGGTGACCGCCCGCCGGCCGCGCGGCGCGGGGCAGTGGGGGCTGCTCGCCGGGGTCCTGCTCACCGTCGTGCTGCTGCTCGTGCTGCCGCTCGCCGTCCTCGTGCAGCGCTCGCTGGACGCGCCCGGCCTCGGCTACTACCGGGCGCTGACCGACGCCGACGGCGGCACCTTCCTGGTGGCGCCGCTGCACGCCGTGTGGACCTCCCTGGAGTACGCCGTCGCCGCCACCGCCATCGCCCTGGTGATCGGCGGTCTCGCCGCCGCCGCGCTGGCCCGCCGGGACGCGGGACGGCTGGTGCGCGGCTTCGACGCCCTGCTGATGCTGCCGCTCGGCGTCTCCGCCGTCACCGTCGGGTTCGGCTTCCTCATCGCCCTGGACCGGCCCCCGCTGGACCTCAGGCAGTCCTGGATCCTCGTGCCGCTCGCCCAGGCGCTGGTCGGCGCCCCCTTCGTGGTGCGGACCATGCTGCCCGTGCTGCGGGCGGTGGACGGCCGGCTGAGGGAGGCGGCGGCCGTGCTCGGCGCCTCGCCCTGGCGGGTGTGGCGGGAGGTCGACCTGCCGCTGGTGCGGCGGGCGCTGCTGATCGCGGCCGGGTTCGCCTTCGCGGTGTCCCTGGGCGAATTCGGGGCGACCGTCTTCATCGCGCGCCCCGACAACCCGACGCTCCCGGTCGCCGTGGCCCGGCTGCTGAGCCGGCCCGGCGAGCTCAACTACGGTCAGGCGATGGCCCTGTCCACGATTCTGATGGTGGTGTGCGCCGCCGCGCTGCTGCTCCTGGAGCGGCTGCGGACGGACCGGACGGGGGAGTTCTGATGCTGCTGAGCCTTGAGGCCGCGACCGTGCGCCTGGGCGGACGGCCCGTGCTCGACGCGGTCGGTCTCGACGTCGCCGAGCACGAGGTGGTGTGCGTGCTCGGGCCCAGCGGCAGCGGGAAGTCCACGCTGCTCAGGGCGGTGGCCGGGCTCCAGCCGCTGGACTCGGGGCGGGTGCTGCTCGACGGCCGGGACCAGGCGGGCGTGCCGGCGCACCGGCGCGGTGTCGGCCTGATGTTCCAGGACCACCAGCTCTTCCCGCAGCGGGACGTCGGCGGCAACGTCGCCTTCGGGCTGCGGATGCACGGAGTCGGCAAGGGCCGTCGGGACGCCGAGGTGGCGGAGTTGCTGGAGCTGGTCGGTCTGCCGGGGGCGGCCGGGCGGGCCGTGGCCGGGCTGTCCGGTGGTGAGCAGCAGCGGGTGGCGCTGGCCCGGGCGCTCGCGCCCCGGCCCCGGCTGCTGATGCTGGACGAGCCGCTGGGCCAGCTCGACCGCTCGCTCCGGGACCGTCTGGTCGTCGAACTCCGGCAGCTCTTCGACCGGTTGGGCACCACGGTGCTCGCCGTGACGCACGACCAGAGCGAGGCGTTCGCGCTGGCCGACCGGGTGGTGGTGATGCGGGACGGGCGGATCGCCCAGTCCGGCACGCCGCTGGAGGTGTGGCAGCGGCCCGCGGACGAGTTCGTGGCCCGCTTCCTCGGCTTCGAGAACGTGGTGCCCGCGACCGTCTCCGACGGCGCGGCGGACACCCCCTGGGGCAAGCTGCCCGTCCCCGACGGATCGTCCCAGGGCGACCGGCCGCTGCTGGTCCGGCCCGCCGGTGTGCGGCTCGTGGCCGCCGACGAGGGCCTGCCCTGCGCGGTGACCGCCCGCACCTTCCGGGGCACCCATGTGGCGGTACGGCTGCGGCCCCTGGACGGCGGCCCGCCCCTGGAGGCGGCCTGCGCGCTGCGGGCCGCGCCGGAGCCCGGGGCCGAGCTGGGCGTCGCGTTCGACGTGGCCGAAATCGTCGTGCTCGGGTGATCACCGTGTGCCTAGGGTGAGGGCATGACCTTGCTCGCACATGACCGGTACTGCGACGAAATCGAGCTGCAGGTGCGGCAGTTGAGAGCCGTGGTGACCTCCGGCGCCGATCTCGCCGCCACCGTGCCCACCTGCCCGGAGTGGTCGCTGGAGGACCTGGTGCGCCACATGGGCGGTGCCCTGCGCTGGGTGGACACCCTGGTGCGCGCCCGGGCGCAGGAGAACATCCCGCTGGAGCGGGTGCCCTCCGGGTCCGGGCCCGAGGAGCGGGGCGACGCGGCCGCCCTGGACAAGTGGCTGGCGGAGACGGGCGAGTTGACCGTGGCCGCACTGCGTGAGGCGGGGGCCGGCACGGCGGTGTGGACGTGGGCGGGAAACCTCGACTCCGGCTTCTGGGCGCGGCGCATGGCCCACGAGATCACCGTGCACCGCGCCGACGCGGCTCTCGCGGCGGGCCTGCCCTACGACGTGGCGCCCGACATCGCCGCCGACGCGGTGGACGAGTGGCTCCAGCTCGTGGAGTGGGTGCAGCGGAACGCGGCCCATCCGGCGGCGGCCGAGCTGCGCGGCCCGGCCCGCAGCATCCACCTGCACGCCACGGACGCCGGACCGGAGCTGAACGCAGAGTGGATCGTCGAGCTGGGCGAGGAGGGGGTCCGCTGGCGCCGCGGCCACGAGAAGGCCACCGTCGCCCTGCGCGGCCCGCTCACCTCGGTGCTGCTCGCCTTCTACCGGCGGCTGCCGCTGGACGCCCCCGGTCTCGAAGTGCTGGGCGAGCGCGCGGTGCTGGAGTTCTGGCTCGAGCGGACCAGCTTCGGCTGAACACGACCGCGGCCCGCCCCCCGGGGATACGGGGACGGGCCGCGGTGTTGCACGAGCGGTGTGCGAAGTCGGGCGTCAGCCGCCGTTCTTCGCCCCACGGCGGCGCATGCCGAGGAAGACGGCGCCACCGCCGACGACGACCAGCGCGCCGGCGACACCGGCGATCATGCCGGTGTTGGAGTTGGCGCCGGTCTCGGCGAGGTTCGAGTCGCCGGCCGCCGGGGACGGCGCGTTGTTCGAGGTGCCGGCCGGGGCGGTGCTGCTCTCCGACGCCGACGGAGCCGGCGTGGCGGACTCCGCCGGAGCGGACGGGGACGGCTTCTCCGACGGGCTGGCCGGCGCGCTCGGGGAGGAGGACTCCTCCTTCTTGCAGGCCGTGGCCGGGGTGGTCAGACCGCCCTTGATGTCCTCGTCGACGTTGAACCGGTCCGTCTTGACGTGGATGCGGTACGTCGCGTTCGGCTTCCAGTCCTCCTGGAAGGTCACCGTGGTGCCCTCCTTGGAACCCTTGACCACCTGCGGCTGGCCGACCGGCGTCTCACCGGCGTCGGTCTTCACGAACACCGTGATGGTGGCCGGGGTGCCGGAGCCGTCCTTGTCGGTGACGACGATGACGCCCTTGTCGCCGTCGCACTTGGCTTCGGCGGAGAACTCACTGATGTTGCATGCGAGCGCCTGGCCGGCGACACCGAGCGCCAGCGCGGCGGTGGCGGAGGCGACACCCAGGATGCGCACGGAACGACGTGCGTTACGGCGAGTTATGGACACGTTTGTCCTTTACAGAGTGCATAACTGCGGGGGGTAACGGGGGAGTTGGACCGCGGGATGAGACGCGGTCCCAGCACCCCCAAGAGACACACAGGTCTATAAGCGTTCCATAAGAAGTGTCAATGCATATGCCCCGCAAGCCTGTTGACTTTGCCTGCTTATTACATGTGGAGACGTTTCAGCGCCGCGGGAGCCTGCTCGATCCGGTCAACGAGGCTGATTCGGGACTCCATTGCCCGGCCCTCGGCCAGCGACCGCAGCAGTGGCCACGCGGGCAGCCGCCGTGTCCAGTGCTCCTCGTCCACCAGCACCATCGGCGTGGGCCCGCCCCGGGACTCGTAGTAGTTCGGCGTCGCGTTGTCGAAGATCTCCTGCACGGTCCCGGCCGCGCCCGGCAGGAACACCACCCCGGCGGTGGAGCGGGCCAGCAGGCCGTCCTCGCGGATGGCGTTGGTGAAGTACTTGGCGATGTGCGCGGCGAAGGCGTTCGGCGGCTCGTGACCGTAGAACCAGGTGGGGATGCCCACCGACTCGCCGCCGCCGGGCCAGCGGGTCCGCACCTCGAAGGCGGCCCGCGCCCAGTCGGTGACCGACGGCCGGAAGGACGGCGCCTTGGCGAGGAGCACGAGCGCCTCCTCGAGCATGCCGTCGGCGAAGGGCGCGGCGTACGCGCCGAGGTTCGCCGCCTCCATCGCGCCGGGCCCGCCACCGGTGGCGACCGTGAAACCGGCGCGCGCCAGCTCGCGGCCCAGCCGCGCCGCGCCCGCGTACTCGGTGGTGCCGCGGGCCATCGCGTGCCCGCCCATGACGCCCACCACCCGTGCGCCGGCGAGGAGTTCGTCGAGCGCGTCGGAGACCGAGTCGTCGTGGACGGCGCGCAGCATCGAGGCGAAGACGTCGCCGTCCGCCTTGGTGTGCTGGAACCAGGCATAGGCCCGCGCGTCGGGCGTCGCCTCGTAGCCGTCGTCGAGCGACGCGAACAACTCGTCGGGCGTGTAGGCGAAACCGCGGTACGGATCGAAGGGGAGGCCCGGTATCGGCGGGAAGACCAGGGCGCCGGCCGAGCGGACGTGCGCGGCGGCCTCGGGCTCCATCGGGCAGCCGAGGAAGACGGCGCCCGCGGTGTCGGCGGTGAGCAGCTCGTCCGTACGGGCCGTCAGATCGACCGCCTGGACGCGGAATCGGGTCAGTGTGCCGTGCGCGGCGACCACCTCGTCGAACTCGGCGAGGGACTCGATCTCACGGTCGTGGGCGGCTCGGTTCGGCTGGGCGGGTGTCTGATCCACCCGCCCATGCTAGGCGTGCGCCCGCGCGTGCCCGGCCGACGGGTTCAGCCCTGGACGGCGGCCGGGTCCATCCACATGACCTCCCAGCTGTGGCCGTCGAGGTCGTCGAAGGCGCGGCCGTACATGAAGCCGTGGTCCTGGGTCTCGCCGCTCGCCGAGCCGCCGGCCGCGATCGCCTTCTCGACCAGCTCGTCCACCTTCTCGCGGCTCTCCGCGCTCAGGCAGATCAGCACCTCGCTCGTCGTGGTGGAGTCCGCGATCTCCTTCTTGGTGAAGTCGGCGTAGCGCTTCTTGCTCAGCAGCATCGCGACGATCGTGTCGCTGATCACCACGCAGGCGCAGTCGTCGGTGCTGAACTGCGGGTTGATCGAGTAGCCGAGTTCGGTGAAGAACTTCTTCGACGCCTCGACGTCGTCGGTGGCCAGGTTCACGAAGATCATCTGCTGGTACACGGGGTGCCTCCCTGGGCTGCGGTCGCTGCTGTCGTGGGTTGGACACCGGACGGCGGGAAAACTCATCGCCGGGCGGCGGGATTTTTTTCCGCCCGGCTCCGGGGCGGGCGCTCAGCGGGCCGCGGCGGGCGCCGCGAGGTGCGCGAGCGCCAGCGTGAGCGGGCCGAACAGCGCCAGCAGGGCGGCCGCGCGCAGCGCGGCGGCGGTGCGCAGCATCCCCGCCGGGGCGCCGAGCCGCAGCAGGGCGGCGGTCGTCTCGGCACGGCACTGACGGGCCTCGACGGCGGCCGTCAGCAGGGTCGACACGGTGCAGCCGGTGACCACGATCGCGGCGAGCGCGGTGAGCGGGCCGGGGGACGCGGCCGGGCCGCCGTACAGGACGGTCACCGCGTAGGCGGCCGAGGCGGCCGCGCAGGCCACGCCGAGCGGCCGGCCGATCCGGGGGGCCTCCGCCATGAGCACGCGGCCCGCCAGCAACCGGAGCGCTCCGGGGTGGGTGGACTGCAGCAGGCGTCCGCAGAGGTGGGTGAGGCCGGGGGCGGCGAGCACCAGCCCGGCCGCCATGAGCACCCAGCCGGCCAGGACGGCCATGGTCCCGGCGGGCAGGTGGGTGAGGGCGGCGGTGGCCGGGGGCCGGCCGGAGTAGGCCTGCACGGCGAGCCCGGCGGCGACGGCCGCGACGCCCCAGGGCAGACCCGCGGGGGCGGTGGCCGGGGACGGCCGGCGGCCGGAGGCGTGGGCTTCGCCGGCCGCCGGGACGCCGGCCTCGTGCACGTCCGTGCCGTTGACCTCCGTGACCTCCGTCCCGTTCACCTCGGCGCCGTGCGGCTCGGGATCGGTGACCGCCGTCGTGGTGGTTCCGTCGGCCGGGGGCCGCTCCGCGCCCCGCTTCGACTCCGCTGGTGTGCGCAGCCGTGCCCCGAACCTTCCGTACGCCCCGAACGTCTCGCGCGGAGCCGGGTGGCCGTACGCGCCGAAGCGGCCGAGGGCGCGCGGGGCGCCGGCCGGGGGGCGCGGGTCACGGGGGCGCAGAGCGGCCGCGACGGTCACGGCGGCGAGCGCCGGGACCGGGGTCAGCAGGGTGAGCGCCGCCGCCAGCGGCAGGGGCTGGTCCGTGGCGAGGAACCGGGCCGCCGCGCCGTGGAGCGGCGCGCCCGCCAGGTCGCCGCGCAGTTGCAGGAAGACCAGCAGGGCCACCAGCGAGCCCAGCCCGCAGGACAGGACCGTGGTCACGACCGAGACCGCCATCAGCCGCGCCGGGCCGAGCCCCACGGCCGACAGCCCAGGACGCGGCCTGGTGCCGGGGTCCGTGCGGGCCACGGCGAGCGCGAGGTGCACGGTGGCCGCGAGCGGGACCAGGCACCAGGCCAGCCGGGGCACCGCCGCGCCCGGCGCCCCGGGGTGGGCCAGCGCGTAGCCGAGGGAGGACAGCAGGAGGAACGAGGTGCCCGCCGAGGCGGCGGCCACCAGCAGCCGGCGCAGCTGTACGGCGGGCCGGGCCGCGCGGGTCAGACGGAGAGCGAGCACGCGGCCCGGCCTTCCGTCTCCGCCGCCTCCGGCAGCGGCACGGTCCGCACCCGCCGCCCGTCCAGCAGCGAGACGGTGCGGTCGGCGAGCGCGGCGGTGTCCGCGTCGTGCGTGGCGAGGACGACCGTGATGCCGTGCGAGCGGGCCGCCGTGGTGAGGGTGCGGAGCACGTGCGCCCGGTCACCGCGGTGCAGCGGGGCGGTCGGCTCGTCCGCGAAGAGGACCGTGGGCCCCGGGGCGAGCGCGCGGGCGATGGCCACGCGCTGGCGTTCGGCCTGCTGCAGCTCCCGCGGGTACCTGCGCGCGTGCTCGCCGGCGTCCAGGCGCTCCAGCCACTCCAGCGCGGCCACCTTGGCGCGCCGGCGGCCGGTGCCGCGCAGCATCAGGGGCAGCGCGGTGTTCTCCCAGACGTTCAGCTCGGGTACCAGGACCGGCGCCGGTTCGACCCAGCCGAAGTGGTCGCGGCGCAGCCGCTCGCGGGCCGCCGGGCCCATGGTGTGCACGGGCGAGCTGTTGAACCAGACCTCGCCGTCACGCACCGGGAGGAGCCCGGACAGGCACCGCAGCAGGGTCGTCTTGCCGCTGCCGCGCGGGCCGGCGACGGCCAGGATCTCGCCCACCCGCACGCCGAGCGAGACCCCGGCGAGGCCGGGGGAGCCGTCCTGGTGCCTGAAGTGCAGGGTGCGTGCCCACAGCACGTCGTTGTCCGGCGGGGCCTCCATGGCGTACACCTCGGTTCTGAGCCGTTTTCCCGTGCCTGATCGCTCGTCCGGGTGAACGAAGGCAGGGCCGATCGGTCACTGGCACGCTAGGCAGCCCGCCGCGGGAGCCCGGACAGCACACGGCCCCGGGCCCCCGTTCTCACTCGAACGGGTGGCACCGGGGCCGGTGTTGATCATCCGGTCGGATGATCCGGGCTCGCGCCGGAGGCTCAGAGCTTCGTCCACGCCTCCGTGAGGGTGGCGCGCAGGATCTGCTCGATCTCGTCGAACGTCTCCTGGTTGGAGATCAGCGGCGGGGCGAGCTGGATGACCGGGTCGCCGCGGTCGTCGGCACGGCAGTACAGGCCGTTGTCGAACAGCGCCTTGGAGAGGAAGCCGTACAGGACGCGCTCGGTCTCCTCGTCGTTGAAGGACTCCTTGGTGTGCTTGTCCTTCACCAGCTCGATGCCGTAGAAGAAGCCGTTGCCGCGGACGTCGCCGACGATCGGCAGGTCGTGCAGCTTCTGCAGGGTCTTCAGGAAGGCGCCCTCGTTGTCCAGCACGTGCTGGTTGAGGCCCTCGCGCTCGAACAGGTCGAGGTTGGCCAGGCCCACGGCCGCGGAGACCGGGTGGCCGCCGAAGGTGTAGCCGTGCAGGAAGGTGTTGTCGCCCTTGTAGAACGGCTCGGCGAGGCGGTCGGAGACGATGCAGGCGCCGATCGGGGAGTAGCCCGAGGTCATGCCCTTGGCGCAGGTGATCATGTCCGGGACGTAGCCGAACTTGTCGCAGGCGAACGTCGTGCCCAGGCGGCCGAAGGCACAGATGACCTCGTCGGAGACGAGCAGGACGTCGTACTGGTCGCAGATCTCGCGCACCCGCTGGAAGTAGCCGGGGGGCGGCGGGAAGCAGCCGCCGGCGTTCTGCACCGGCTCCAGGAAGACCGCGGCGACGGTGTCGGGGCCCTCGAAGAGGATCTGCTGCTCGATCTGGTCGGCGGCCCAGCGGCCGAAGGCCTCCGGGTCGTCGCCGAAGAGCGGGGCGCGGTAGATGTTGGTGTTCGGCACCTTGTGCGCGCCCGGCACCAGCGGCTCGAAGGGGGCCTTCAGGCCCGGCAGACCGGTGATGGACAGGGCGCCCTGCGGGGTGCCGTGGTAGGCGACCGCGCGGGAGATGACCTTGTACTTGGTGGGCTTGCCGACCAGCTTGAAGTACTGCTTGGCGAGCTTCCAGGCGGTCTCGACGGCCTCGCCGCCGCCGGTGGTGAAGAAGACCTTGTTCAGGTCGCCGGGGGCCTCGTGGGCCAGCCGCTCGGCCAGTTCGACGGCCTTGGGGTGGGCGTAGGACCACACCGGGAAGAAGGCCAGCTCCTGGGCCTGCTTGGCGGCGGTCTCGGCGAGCTCGGTGCGGCCGTGACCGGCCTGGACCACGAACAGGCCCGCGAGACCGTCGAGGTAGCGCTTGCCCTTGTCGTCGTAGATGTAGGTGCCCTCGCCCCGGACGATGGTCGGGACGGGGGAGTTCTCGTACGAGGACATGCGGGTGAAGTGCATCCACAGGTGGTCGTACGCGGTGCGGCTGAGGTCCTTCTCGGTCACGGTTATCGGGTTCCCCACATGTAGGTCTGCTTCTTGAGCTTCAGGTAGACGAAGCTCTCGGTGGAGCGCACGCCGGGCAGCGCCCGGATGCGTTTGTTGATGACGTCCAGCAGGTGGTCGTCGTCCTCGCAGACGATCTCGGCGAGGATGTCGAACGAGCCCGCGGCCATCACCACGTACTCGACCTCCGACATGCCGGTCAGCGCGTCCGCGATCGACTCGACATCGCCCTCGACGTTGATCCCGACCATCGCCTGCCTGCGGAAGCCCACGGTGAGCGGGTCCGTGACGGCGACGATCTGCATCACGCCCTGGTCCAGCAGCTTCTGCACCCGCTGGCGCACGGCCGCCTCGGACAGGCCGACGGCCTTGCCGATCGCGGCGTACGGCCGGCGGCCGTCCTCCTGGAGCTGCTGGATGATGGCGAGGGAGACGGCGTCCAGCTGGGGGCTGTTGCCGTTCCTGGACTCGCGGGGCGAGTCCCTCTGGTCTGCGCTTCGACTGGCCACGGCCTCACTGTGCACGACGTCTCGACAGTTTTGCAAGGCCGTCGCGATGAATTTCGTTGTTTACGAGTCCAAACCTTGCGGATTTCGCAGAACGCATGGCGGCGGGGGTGTTGAAAACGTGGGTGTGCCGATTAGGGTGGGGTGTCTCAGTCTTCGGACAGCCGGAGCGGCTGGCCGGGCTGAAGAGCACGAACCCTCGAACCAGATCAGGAGGCCGGCAGTGAGCACCGAGCTGCGTCGTCTGCGCAACTACATCGACGGTGAGTTCCGGGACGCCGCCGACGGACGGACCACCGAGGTGGTCAACCCCGCGACGGGCGAGGCGTACGCGACCGCGCCGCTGTCCGGTGAGGCGGACGTGGACGCCGCCATGGCGGCCGCCGCCGCGGCCTTCCCGGCCTGGCGCGACAGCACCCCCGCGGAGCGCCAGAAGGCCCTGCTGAAGATCGCCGACGCGTTCGAGGAGCGCGCCGAGGAGCTGATCGCGGCCGAGGTGGAGAACACGGGCAAGCCCACCGGGCTGACCCGCTCCGAGGAGATCCCGCCGATGGTCGACCAGATCCGCTTCTTCGCGGGCGCGGCCCGGCTGCTCGAGGGCCGCTCGGCCGGTGAGTACATGGACGGGATGACCTCGATCATCCGCCGCGAGCCGGTGGGCGTCTGCGCCCAGGTGGCGCCGTGGAACTACCCGATGATGATGGCCGTGTGGAAGTTCGCCCCGGCCATCGCCGCGGGCAACACGGTCGTGCTGAAGCCCTCGGACACCACCCCCGCCTCGACCGTGCTGATCGCCGAGATCCTCGGCTCGATCCTGCCCAAGGGCGTCTTCAACGTCGTCTGCGGCGACCGCGACACCGGCCGCCTGATGGTCGAGCACCCGACCCCGGCGATGGCCTCCATCACCGGCTCGGTCCGGGCCGGCATGTCGGTCGCCGAGTCCGCGTCGAAGGACGTCAAGCGCGTCCACCTCGAGCTGGGCGGCAAGGCCCCGGTCGTGGTCTTCGAGGACACCGACATCGCCAAGGCGGTCGAGGACATCTCCGTGGCGGGCTTCTTCAACGCCGGCCAGGACTGCACCGCCGCGACCCGCGTCCTGGTCCACGAGTCGATCCACGACGAGTTCGTCTCCGCGCTGGCCAAGGCCGCCGCCGAGACCAAGACCGGGCAGCCGGACGACGAGGACGTCCTCTTCGGCCCGCTGAACAACCCCAACCAGCTCAAGCAGGTCGCCGGCTTCATCGAGCGGCTGCCCGCGCACGCCAAGGTGGAGGCCGGCGGCGAGCGGGTCGGCGACAAGGGCTACTTCTTCGCCCCGACCGTGGTCTCCGGCCTGAAGCAGGACGACGAGATCATCCAGAACGAGGTCTTCGGCCCGGTCATCACCGTGCAGTCCTTCGCGGACGAGGACCAGGCCGTCGAGTGGGCCAACGGCGTCGAGTACGCCCTCGCCTCCTCGGTGTGGACCAAGGACCACGGCCGCGCGATGCGCATGTCCAAGAAGCTCGACTTCGGCTGCGTGTGGATCAACACCCACATCCCGCTGGTCGCCGAGATGCCCCACGGCGGCTTCAAGAAGTCCGGCTACGGCAAGGACCTGTCGGCGTACGGCTTCGAGGACTACACGCGCATCAAGCACGTGATGACGTCGCTCGACGCCTAGCCTCCCGGCGCCTGAGCCGCGGCCCCGGACGGGACACCTCCCCGCCCGGGGCCGCGCGCTTGTGTGCGGCGCCTTCGAGGCCGGTGGACAGGGTGTCGGGTACGGCCCGGTCCGCTCGACGCACCGTCAATTGCCGTGCCGGGCACGGCGACCGCATCCTTCCGTGGTGACCCGGACTCCGCCGCCCGCCCCGTCCCGCCGTTCCGTGCTGCGCTCGCTCACCGGCGCCGCCGCGCTCGGCACCCTCGCCGGCTGCGGGGTGCCCGCCGCCTACGTCGAGCCCGGCGACCGGTCCGTGCCCGACGAGTCCGCCGCCGACCGCAGGCTCGCCTGGGCGAACTGGCCGCTTTACATCGACACCGACGACGACGACGCGAGCCGCCGGCCCACGCTGGACGCCTTCGAGAAGCACACCGGGATCTCCGTCGGCTACACCGAGGAGATCAACGACAACGACGAGTTCTTCGGCAAGATCAGCCCCGCGCTGATGAACCACCAGCGCACCGGGCGCGACCTGATCGTCATCAGCGACTGGATGTGCGCGCGGTTCGTCCGGCTCGGGTGGGTGCAGCGGATGGACCGCTCCCGCCAGCCCAACGTGGCCGAGCACCTGGACCCGCTGCTGCGCTCGCCCGCCTTCGACCCCGGCCGGAGGTCCACGGTGCCGTGGCAGTCCGGCATCACCGGCATCGCCTACGACCGCCGCCGGCTGGGCCGCGAGATCAGGGGAGTGGCGGACCTCTGGGCGAGCGACCTGAAGGGCAGGGTGACCCTGCTCTCCGGACTGGACGAGGCGTTCGCGCTGCTGATGCAGGGCGACGGGGTGGACATCACCCGGTGGACCGCGGACGACTTCCACCGGGTCTGCGACCGGGTGGAACGGGAGGTCCACCGGGGCCAGATCCGCCGCTTCACCGGGAACGACTACACCAAGGACCTGGTCAGCGGCGACGTCCTCGCCTGCCAGGCCTACTCCGGCGACGTCATCCAGCTCCAGGCGGACAACCCCGACATCCGCTTCGTCGTCCCCGAGGAGGGTGCCGAACTGTGGTCGGACTCCCTGATGATCCCCGACCGGGCCCGCCACAAGTCCAACGCCGAGCGCCTGATCGACTACTACTACGAACCCGAGGTCGCCGCGAGGCTCGCCGCCTGGGTCAACTACGTCTGCCCCGTCCCGGCGGCCAGGGAGGTCCTGGCCGCGTCGAGGGACAAGGACACCGCCGCGCTGGCCGGCAACCCCCTGATCTTCCCCGACTCCACGCTGCGCGGACGGCTGGCCGTCGCCCGCGACATCACCTCCGCGGAACGCCCGGAACTGGCGAAGCGGTGGAACACGATCGTGGGGCTCTAGCGGGACCCCAGGGGCGCCGGCCGGAAGGCCCAGTCCATCCTCGGTTCCAGCGCGAACCGGAAGACGCGGCGGACGGGCGGGGCGCACAGCGCGGTCACCAGGGCGGCGGCCAGCACGGAGACGGTGATCTCACCGACGGGGGTGTGCGGCCAGAGGTGGCCGGACCAGTGCCAGTGGTTCGCGGCCTGGACGAAGAAGCCGTGCAGCAGGTAGCCGTAGAGCGTGCCCGCGCCCAGCGAGGTGAACCGCAGACGGCGTCCCGGTACCCAGGCGAAGAAGCACGCGGTCAGTGTCACGGAGCAGCCGAACAGCGCCGCGGTCATCACGGGCCCGTACCAGGCGGGCACCGCGAAGGCCGCGGCGGCGGAGCGGTGGAAGAGCCACGCGTCGTCCATCCTGGGCACCGCCCAGTAGGCGAAGGCGAGCGCGCCCGCGAACACCGGTACGGCGAGAACGCGCACCAGGCGGCGGCGCACCAGCCGGAAGTGCTCCCGCCTCAGGCCCAGGCCCAGCACGAAGTACGGCAGGAACTGCAGCGTGCGCTGCAGGTCGAGGTCCTTGCCGATGGACGGGGACAGGGTCGCCAGCGCCGCCACACCGAGCGCGAGCGGCAGCGGATGGGGCACGAGCCTGAAGACCGGCGAGAGAAGCCGCCAGATCAGCAGGGCGGCCAGGAACCAGGTCAGGTACAGCGGGTCCAGCAGGCTGACCGGCCGGTCCGGCACGCCGTCGGTCCACCGGGTGAAGTAGGTGTACGCCGTCTCGAAGACGACGTAGGGGACCACGACGCCGGTGACGAGACGCCTGATGTTCTTCGGAGTGGCCTCGAAGGTGCGGGAGAAGTAGCCGGAGATGACGATGAACGCCGGCATGTGGAAGGCGTAGACGAACATGTAGAGCGCGCTGACCGCACGGCTTCCGGAGCGCAGCGGCTCCCACGCGTGTCCCATCGCGACCAGGACGATCGCCAGGTACTTCGCGTTGTCGAAGAACGCGTCCCGCCGCGCGGGCGGTTGGCGATCGGCGTGCGGCGCGGGCACGGGCACGCTCGCGGCGGCGTCGCCGGCCGGTCTCGCGTCGCCGGCCGCCGTCCTGGCCTCGAAGTGCGGCATTCCGTGCGTCTGACCGCTCCCGGGCGCGCCAAACGCGTGCCCGGGAGCGGACGGGAGGGGTCAGTTCCTCCCGCCGTCGCCGACGTACGCCGCCAGGTGCTCGCCCGTCAGGGTTGAGCGGGCCGTGATCAGATCGGCGGGGGTGCCCTCGAAGACGATCCGGCCGCCGTCGTGGCCGGCGCCGGGGCCGAGGTCGATGATCCAGTCGGCGTGCGCCATGACCGCCTGGTGGTGCTCGACCACGATGACCGACTTGCCGGCGTCGACGAGCCGGTCGAGCAGGCCCAGCAGTTGCTCGACGTCGGCGAGGTGCAGGCCGGAGGTGGGTTCGTCGAGCACGTAGACGCCGCCCTTGTCCCCCATGTGGGTGGCCAGCTTCAGCCGCTGCCGCTCGCCGCCGGACAGGGTGGTCAGCGGCTGGCCGAGGGTGAGGTAGCCGAGCCCGACGTCCGAGAGCCGGGTGAGGACGCGGTGCGCGGCCGGGGTGCGCGCCTCGCCGTCGCCGAAGAACTCCTCGGCCTCGGAGACGGACATCGCGAGCACCTCGCTGATGTCGCGGCCGCCGAGGCGGTACTCCAGCACCGACGCCTCGAACCGCTTGCCCTCGCACTCCTCGCAGGTGGTGGCGACGCCGGCCATCATCGCCAGGTCGGTGTAGACGACGCCGGCGCCGTTGCAAGTGGGGCAGGCGCCTTCGGAGTTGGCGCTGAACAGGGCCGGCTTGACGCCGTTGGCCTGGGCGAACGCCTTGCGGATCGGGTCGAGCAGCCCGGTGTAGGTCGCCGGGTTGCTGCGCCGCGAGCCGCGGATCGGGGTCTGGTCGACCGACACCACGCCGGCGCCGGCCGGGATCGAGCCGTGCACGAGGGAGCTCTTGCCGGACCCCGCGACACCGGTGACGACGGTGAGCACCCCGAGCGGGATGTCGACGTCGACGTCGCGCAGGTTGTTCGCCGACGCCCCGCGGATCTGCAGCGTGCCGGTCGGCTCGCGCACCGTCTTCTTGACCGCCGCCCGGTCGTCGAGGTGACGGCCGGTCAGCGTGCCGCTGGCGCGCAGGCCGTCGAGGGTGCCCTCGAAGCAGACGGCGCCACCGGCCGTTCCGGCGCCGGGGCCGAGGTCGACGACATGGTCGGCGATGGCGATCAGCTCCGGCTTGTGCTCCACGACGAGCACCGTGTTGCCCTTGTCCCGCAGCCGCAGCAGGAGTTCGTTCATCCGCTGGATGTCGTGCGGGTGCAGACCCGCGGTGGGCTCGTCGAAGACGTACGTGACGTCGGTGAGCGAGGAGCCCAGGTGGCGGATCATCTTCACGCGCTGCGCCTCGCCGCCCGAGAGAGTGCCCGCCGGCCGGTCGAGGGCGAGGTAGCCGAGGCCGATCTCCACGAACGAGTCCAGGGTCTGCCGCAGCTTCGCCAGCAGCGGCGCCACCGACGGCTCGTCCAGGCCGCGCACCCACGCGGCCAGGTCGCTGATCTGCATCGCGCACGCGTCGGCGATGCCGACCTTGCCGATCTTCGACGACCGGGCTCCCTCGTTGAGCCGGGTGCCGTCGCAGTCGGGGCAGGTGGTGAAGGTGACCGCGCGGTCCACGAACTCCCGGATGTGCGGCTGCATCGCCTCCCGGTCCTTGGCGAGCATCGACTTCTGGATCCGCGGGATCAGACCCTCGTAGGTCATGTTGATGCCCGCGATCTTCATGCGGACCGGCTCGTGGTGCAGGAAGTCCCGCAGTTCCCTCTTGGTGTACTTGCTGATCGGCTTGTCCGGGTTGTAGAAGCCCGACTCGCTGTAGAGCCGGTAGTTCCAGCCGCCCGCCTTGTAGCCGGGGATGGTGAGCGCCCCCTCGCTCAGCGACTTGGAGTCGTCGTAGAGCTGGGTGAGGTCGATGTCGGAGACCTTGCCACGGCCTTCGCAGCGCGGGCACATGCCGCCGGTGATGCTGAAGCTGCGCCGCTCCTTCACGGTCTGCCCGGCGCGCTGCACGGTGACCGCGCCCGCTCCGCTGATCGAGGCGACGTTGAAGGAGAACGCCTTGGGGGAGCCGATGTGCGGCCGCCCGAGCCGGCTGAAGAGGATGCGCAGCATCGCGTTGGCGTCGGTGGCGGTGCCGACCGTGGAACGCGGGTCGCCGCCCATCCGCTGCTGGTCGACGGTGATCGCCGTCGTGAGCCCGTCGAGCACGTCGACGTCGGGCCGGGCGAGAGTCGGCATGAAGCCCTGTACGAAGGCGCTGTACGTCTCGTTGATCAGCCGCTGCGACTCGGCCGCGATGGTGTCGAACACCAGTGAGCTCTTGCCGGAGCCGGAGACACCGGTGAACACCGTCAGCCGGCGCTTGGGGAGCTCGATGCTGACGTCCTTGAGGTTGTTCTCGCGCGCGCCGTGCACCCGGATCAGGTCGTGGCAGTCGGCGACGTGCGGCGCAGGCGGCTGGGTGGCGTCCGTCCTCGTGGCCATGTCCTTGGTGTCTCCATCCGTCGGGGGCGTCGCCCGGCTCGGTCCCTCGGCTCGGTCCTGGCAGCACGCTAGCCGCGCGTCCCGGCCCGGCGCTTCTCGATTCCTGACCGGTCCGCCGATTTCTCGTCCGGACGTAGTTTTGAACATGTTCAAATCATGGGTACGCTGCTGCCATGAGCGACAGAGCCGCCCTGCTCCGGGGCATCCGCGTCTGGTTGGTCCTCTTCGTCGTATGCCTCGTGCTCAGCGGGGCCACCGCGTTTCCGCTGGTGCACGAGCTGCGCTGGACGGAGAGCGGACTGCGGGCGCTGAACGCGCCCGAACTGCTGCCGGGACTCATGGAGTGGATCTCGCGGGTGCGCGAGGGGCTCGACGCCGCCGACGCCGAATATCCGTTCGTCCTCTACGGCACGGACTGGCTGGCCTTCGCGCACCTCGTCATCGCGGTCGCCTTCTACGGGCCCTACCGCGACCCGGTGCGCAACGTCTGGGTCGTCGAGTTCGGGATGATCGCGTGCGCCGGGATCATCCCGCTCGCCCTCGTGTGCGGGCCGGTCCGCCAGATTCCCTTCTGGTGGACGCTGATCGACATGTCCTTCGGGGTGTTCGGCGTCGTCCCGCTGTACGTCGTCCGCCGGAAGATCAAGCGGCTCGAGGCGCTCACGGTGCCGGCCGCCGCGGCGCCGGCGCCCGCGGGCTGACCGGCGCGCTGACCGGCGCCGCGGCCGGCCGGATCAGCCGGCCACGCGCAGCGCGTGCAGGGCGTCGACGCGGTTCGTGGTGATCGAGTCGACGCCCAGGCCGAGCAGCCGGCGCAGGGAGCGGCGGGTGTCCGGGGTCCACACGGACAGCAGATACCCGTCCCGGTGGACGCGGGCCGCCAGGTCCCGGTCGACCAGGGAGAAGCGGTAGTTGAGCCAGCGGGGGCGCACCGCGTCCAGCAGTGCGGGGCGCGGCGGGGCGAGCGTCGTCCAGGTCAGGGCGATCTCGGCGGCCGGATCGGCGGCCCGGACGGCGAGCATGGCCTCGGCGCCCGCGCAGTAGTACACCCGGTCCCCGGCGCCGCTCTT
Organism: Streptomyces sp. NPDC003720; assembly: GCF_042875075.1. Classification (NCBI taxonomy): domain Bacteria; kingdom Bacillati; phylum Actinomycetota; class Actinomycetes; order Kitasatosporales; family Streptomycetaceae; genus Streptomyces; species Streptomyces sp. NPDC003720. The sequence continues at coordinate 87,978 of NZ_JBIANZ010000011.1, read as the reverse complement.
CCGGACCACGTCCATGACCGCCCGCACGGTCCGGCGGTCGACCCGGCCGCACAGGTCCACCATCACCCGGCTGCCGTCCGTCGCGGCCAGCGCCTGCTCCAGCGTCGGCACCCCGCCCGCGGTGAGCCCGCTCAGCTCGGCCGCCGACAGCGAGCGCAGCGGCCGGCGGTGCCCCCACAGCCGCTCCAGCGTCTCGTCGTGCAGCAGCACGGGGACGCCGTCGCGGGTGAGCCGTACGTCGATCTCGACCGCGTCCGCGCCCAGGCCGGACGCGCAGCGCAGCGAGTCGAGGGTGTTCTCGCGGAAACGGTAGGGGGCGCCGCGGTGGGCCACGGCGGTCACGGTCTGCATGGCCCCCATTGTGCGGGGCGCCCCCGCCGGGCAGCCCTCCGGGCGGTGCGCCGGGCGGCGCACCGGTCGGGCCCCAAACCCGTGTCCGACCGGGGCCTCAGGGGGCGAGCCGGCCCCGGCCCGGGTTTCAGGGGGCGAGCCAGGCCTCGGTGTAGGCGTCGATCTCCGCCGCGATGCGCGTCTTGCCCGCCGCGTCCAGGAAGGACGCCTCGACGGCGTTCTTCGCCAGGCCGGCCAGCCCCCGCTCGTCCAGTTCGAGCAGGCGCGCGGCCACCGCGTACTCGTTGTTGAGGTCGGTGCCGAACATCGGCGGGTCGTCGGAGTTGATCGTGACGAGCACCCCGGCCCGGGCGAACTCCTTGATCGGGTGCTCGTCCAGGGCGGCGACCGCGCGGGTGGCGATGTTGGAGGTCGGGCAGACCTCCAGCGGGATGCGGTGCTCGGCGAGGTGGGCGAGCAGCCGGGGGTCCCGGGCGGAGCTGGTGCCGTGCCCGATGCGCTCGGCGCGCAGCTCGGTCAGCGCGTCCCACACCGTCTCCGGGCCGGTCGTCTCGCCGGCGTGCGGGACGGAGTGCAGGCCGGCGGCGATGGCGCGGTCGAAGTACGGCTTGAACTGCGGGCGCGGTACGCCGATCTCGGGGCCGCCGAGTCCGAACGACACCAGGCCCTCCGGGCGGATCCGGTCGTCGGTGGCCAGCCGGGCGGTCTCCTCGGCGGACTCCAGACCGGCCTCGCCGGGGATGTCGAAGCACCAGCGGAGCACGGTGCCGAACTCGGCCTCGGCCGCCTTGCGGGCGTCCTCTATCGCCGACATGAACGCCGTCTCCTCGATGCCGCGCCGGGTCGAGGAGAACGGGGTGATGGTCAGCTCGGCGTACCGCACCTGCTGCCGGGCCAGGTCGCGGGCCACCTCGTAGGTCAGCAGCCGGACGTCCTCCGGGGTGCGGATGAGGTCCACCACGGACAGGTAGACCTCGATGAAGTGCGCGAAGTCGGTGAACGTGAAGTAGTCGGCCAGGGCCTCGGGGTCGGTGGGGACCTTGGAGTCCGGGTGGCGGGCGGCCAGTTCGGAGACGATGCGCGGGGAGGCGGAGCCGACGTGGTGGACGTGCAGTTCGGCCTTGGGCAGTCCGGCGATGAAGGCGTGCAGATCGCGGTCGGGCGTGCCGGCGGCGGGTACCGAGCGGGATGCGGCGCTGCGGTCGGTCAAGGGTTCCTCCCCGGGAACGGCGCCCGCGGACCGAGATCCGTGGTCCGGGCGCGGGTGATCGGCTGATCGGTGATCCGGGGGTCATCGTAGGCCGGGCCGGCGGCGGCGCCCGTGGCGCCCGGGGGAACGGCGACCCGGCGCGGGGCCCCGGAACCGACGCTTTACCATGGCCTGACCATCGATGGAGGGGCGGGGACGTGGCGGACCAGGGACAGCAGGGCGCGGGCGGGGGCGGGGGCTTCGACCCGTGGGCGCCGCCGGAGAGCAAGCCTTCGCTGGAGAAGGGCCCGCGGCCGGGCGCGCCCGGGCAGCAGCCCCCCGCGCAGCAGCCCCCGGTGCAGGACCAGCCGCCCGGTCAGGCCCCGCAGCCCCCGGCCGCCGGTCCGCAGCAGCCGCCGGCGCCGCAGCCGTCCGTGCACGACCAGGCCACCATGATCTCGGCGCCGGGCCCCGGCTTCGGCGCGCCGAACTACGGTCCCCCGGCCCCGCCGCCCCCGGCCCAGGGCTCCCAGGGCTGGTCCGAGTCCGCCATGCCGCCCCCGCCGGCCGCGCCCGGCGGCCCGGGCCCCGCCGCCCCCGGCGGGTACGGCTACCCCGCGTACCCGCAGCAGGGCTACGGCTGGCCGGGCATGCCGATGGGCCCGCAGAACGGCATGGGCACCGCGGCGATGGTGCTCGGCATCCTGTCCATATGCCTGTTCTGCCTCTACGGCGTGGTGTCGCTCGTGCTCGGCGTGATCGCGGTGGTGCTCGGGGTCAAGGGCAAGAAGCGGGCCGAGCGGGGCGAGGCCACCAACCACGGTCAGGCCCAGGCCGGCTTCATCACCGGCATCATCGGGATCATCGTCGGCCTCGCCACCATCGCGTTCTTCGTGTTCGTCATCGCGGTGGCCGTCAACGAGGACAAGAAGCACGACAGCGAGTACGACGACCCGTACTACAACTCCGCGCCCCGGGTCTCGGCACCCGTGCTGACGCAGGGCTGATCCCGGTCCCGGGGGCGGCCCGGTCCAGGGCCGCCCCCGGGGCTCAGCGCGCGGACGCGGCGAGCCGCTCGCGCGCCTCCATCAGCGCGAACCCCAGCAGGTTCGGCCCCCGCCAGCGCTCGGGGTCCGAGGCCGCCTCGTCGCCGGCCGCCAGCCCGATGCCCCACACCCGGTCCACGGGGCTCGCCTCCACCAGGACCCGGTCGCCGGTGCCGAGCAGGAACGCGCGGAGGTCCGCGTGCGCGGCGAACTTGTGCGCACTGCCCTCGACCACGATCCGGAAGCGTTCCCGCTCCCAGGTCGCCCCGTCGAAACCGCGGACCAGCCGCCCGGCCTTCTTGGCCTCCGCGGGGTGCTCCGCCGCGAGCACCCGGCGCTCCGCCTCCGCGTCCCCGAACAGCCGGGCCTTCTGCGCCATCATCCAGTGCTCGGCCGTCGCGTAGTGAACCTCCTCCACCACGAACGGTGACGGCCACCACTGGCTCAGACAGCTCGCGCCGATCCGGCCGTCCGGCAGCGGCCGGTGCCCCCAGAAGTGCAGGTACTTGATCCGGGCCCCGGCCCGTACCTCTCTGATCAGGGCCTCCACCCCGTCGATCCTCCCCATGCACGCGAGTGTGGCACGCACCACTGACACTCCGTCCGTCCTTTTCCGTGCCGACTCGACACCTGGTCGACAGATTCCGTCGCGTAACCAAAAGGCAACAACGGAATCACTTGTTGGAGTGCACTCCCTCTGTCAGGATCGGCACTCAAATCGAGCTGGAGCTACGCCACCCACCCCTCGGGGAACGGGACGAACGGCGGAGGAGAGCGACATGCACAACCCGGGCAGCACCGCCAACCCGGAGCGATTTCCCGCCCAGGACCGCCTCGCGGACGGCGCGCAGTTCATCGCCGGCCGGCTGACGAAGGGCACCTCGGGACGCACCCACACCGTGGTCGACCCGGCCACCGGCGAGGAGGTGTACACCTACGACCTGGCCGGCGCCGACGACGTCGACGCGGCCGTCGCCGCGGCACGCGCGGCCTTCCCCGGCTGGGCCGGCGCCACCCCCGGCGAGCGCTCCGACGCCCTGCACCGGTTCGCCGCCGTGCTCGCCGAGCGCGCCGAGGAGTTCGCCCGCGCCGAGTCCCTGCAGTGCGGCAAGCCGCTGAAACTCACCCGCGAGTTCGACGTGCCGGGGACGATCGACAACACCGCCTTCTTCGCCGGCGCCGCCCGCCATCTGCAGGGACAGGCGGCCGGCGAGTACTCCGGCGACCACACCTCGTACGTCCGGCGCGAGCCGATCGGCGTCGTCGGATCGATCGCGCCCTGGAACTACCCGCTGCAGATGGCCGCCTGGAAGATCCTCCCGGCCGTCGCCGCGGGCAACACCATCGTGCTGAAGCCCGCCGAGCTGACGCCGCTCACCTCGCTGCTGTTCGCGCAGGCCGCCACGGACGCGGGCATCCCGGACGGCGTGATCAACATCGTCACCGGCACCGGCCGGGAGGCCGGCGAGCGCCTCGTCGGCCACCCGGACGTGGCCATGACCTCCTTCACCGGGTCCACCGCCGTGGGCAAGCGGGTCGCCGAGCTCGCCACCGCCACGGTCAAGCGCCTCCACCTGGAGCTGGGCGGCAAGGCGCCGTTCGTCGTCTTCGACGACGCGGACCTGGAGGCGGCCGCCAACGGCGCCGTCGCCGGCGCCCTCATCAACACCGGCCAGGACTGCACGGCCGCCACGCGCGCGTACGTGCAGCGACCGCTGTACGAGGCCTTCGTGGAGCGGACGGCCGCGCTGATGGAGACCGTGCGGCTCGGCGACCCGTTCGCGCCCGGCACCGACCTCGGCCCGCTCGTCTCGCACGCCCAGCGCGACCGGGTCGCCGGCTTCGTGGACCGGGCGCGCGGCTACGCGCGCGTGGTGACCGGCGGCGAGGCCCCCGGCGGAGACCTGGGCAAGGGCGCCTACTACCGGCCAACCCTGGTCACCGGCGCGGCCCAGGACAGCGAGATCGTCCAGTCCGAGATCTTCGGCCCGGTGCTGGTCGTCCTGCCGTTCGACAGTGACGACGAGGGCATCCGGCTGGCCAACGACACCCCGTACGGCCTGGCCGCCTCCGCCTGGACCGGCGGCGTGTACCGGGCCGGGCGCGCCACCCGCGAGATCAAGGCCGGCTGCGTGTGGATCAACGACCACATCCCGATCATCAGCGAGATGCCGCACGGCGGCTACAAGGCCTCCGGCTTCGGCAAGGACATGTCGGCGTACTCGTTCGAGGAGTACACCCAGGTCAAGCACGTAATGTTCGACAACACCGCGGTGGCAAGGAAGGACTGGCACCGCACCGTGTTCGGGGACCGCTAGCGACAACCGGCCGCAGACCAGGCCGACCCCATCCGAAAGGGCACCACGCGCATGGAGCAGTACGAGCCCGACCGCCTCACCCCGGCCCAAGTGGCCGCCATGCGGCGCAGTCTGCGCAACGGCAGGGCCGCGATGACCCGCCGGTCGCTGCTGCGCGCCTCCGCGGGCGGCGCGCTCGCGGTCGGCGGTCTCGGGGCGCTGAGCGGCTGCGGCATCCCCGCGGCGGGCAAGACCGCGGGCGGCACGTCAGCCGAGGACCACTCGGCGCAGGAGAAGACCGTGAACTTCTCCAACTGGACCGAGTACATCGACGTCGACGACAGCGGCAAGCACCATCCCACGCTCGACACGTTCCGCAGGCGGACCGGCATCACGGTCAAGTACACCGAGGACATCAACGACAACAACGAGTTCTTCGGCAAGATCAAGCCGCAGCTCGCCGCCGGCCAGGCCACCGGCCGCGACCTCGTCGTCCTCACCGACTGGCTGGCCGCCCGGCTGATCCGCCTCGGCTGGGTCCAGAAGCTGGACCCGTCCAACCTGCCGCACGCCTACACCAACCTGTCGCCGCAGTTCCGCGATCCCGACTGGGACCCCGGCCGCGCCTACTCGTACCCCTGGCAGGGCATTCCCACGGTCATCGCCTACAACAAGAAGGCGCTCGACGGCATCGAGGTGAAGTCGGTCTCCGACCTGCTCGACAACCCGAGGCTCAAGGGGCGCGTCTCCTTCCTGTCCGAGATGCGCGACAGCATCGGCATGACCCTGCTCGACATGGGCAAGGACCCGGCGAAGTTCACCGGCGACGACTTCGACGCGGTGACAGCCCGGCTGCAGAAGGCCGTCGACAAGGGCCAGATCCGGCGCTTCACCGGCAACGACTACACCTCGGACCTGACCAAGGGCGACATCGCCGCCTGCGTCGCCTGGGCCGGGGACGTGGTCCAGCTCAAGCACGACAGCCCGGACGTCGACTTCGTCATCCCGGACAGCGGCTACATGACGTCGACCGACAACATGCTGGTGCCGAACAAGGCGCGCCACAAGACGAACGCCGAGCGGCTGATCGACTTCTTCTACGAGCCGGAGCAGGCCGCCGCGCTCGCCGCGTACATCAACTACGCGACTCCCGTCGACGGCGTGAAGCCCTACCTTGCGAAGATCGACAAGGACGCGGCGAACAACCCGCTGATCGTCCCGGACAAGGCCATGCAGGCCAGGTCGCACTCCTTCCGCTCGCTGAGCCAGAAGGAAGAGACGGCCTACGAAGAGAAGTTCGCGAAGCTCACAGGGGCGTGACGACCATGACGACAGACACCAGCGGCGACGTCCGCCTCTCCGGTATCAGCAAGACCTACGACAACGGCTTCACCGCCGTGCAGCCGCTCGACCTGACCGTGCCGCAGGGTTCCTTCTTCGCCCTGCTCGGCGCCTCCGGCTGCGGCAAGACGACCACCCTGCGCATGATCGCCGGCCTGGAGGACCCCTCCTCCGGCACCGTGCACCTCGGCGACCAGGACGTCACCCGGCTGCCGCCGTACAAGCGCCCGGTGAACACGGTCTTCCAGTCCTACGCCCTCTTCCCGCACCTCGACATCTTCGAGAACGTCGCCTTCGGCCTGCGCCGGCGCGGCGTCAAGAGCGTCAAGAAGCAGGTCGAGGAGATGCTGGAGCTGGTCCAGCTCGGCGAGCAGGCGCGCAAGAAACCGCACCAGCTCTCCGGCGGCCAGCAGCAGCGGGTCGCGGTGGCCCGTGCCCTGATCAACCACCCGAAGGTGCTCCTCCTCGACGAGCCCCTCGGCGCCCTCGACCTCAAGCTCCGCCGCCAGATGCAGCTCGAGCTCAAGCGCATCCAGACCGAGGTCGGCATCACCTTCGTGCACGTCACCCACGACCAGGAGGAGGCCATGACGATGGCCGACACGGTCGCGGTGATGAACGCCGGCCGGGTGGAGCAACTGGGCTCGCCCAGCGACCTGTACGAGAACCCGCGCACGACCTTCGTGGCGAACTTCCTCGGCACCTCCAACCTCATCGAGGCCGAGGTCGACACCAGCAGCGGCGACGACATCGTGCTCAAGGCCGGCGGCGGCAAGCTGGTGCTGCCCCGGGCCCGGTGTTCCGCGCCGGCGACGGCCGGAGGCAAGGTGCTGGTCGGCGTCCGCCCCGAGAAGATCGCACTCGCGCACGCCGACGACGCCGGCACCATCCCCGAGGGCCGCAACCGCCTCACCGGCAGGATCGCCGACGCCAGTTTCATCGGCGTCTCCACGCAGTACGTCATCGACAGCCCCGTCTGCGACGAACTCGCGGTCTACGTCCAGAACATCGAGCGCGACGGCCGCCTGGTCCCCGGCGCCGAGGTCGTCCTGCACTGGAACCCGGCGCACACCTTCGGCCTGGACGCGGCCCAGGACATCGACGCGGGTGTCGAGACCGTCGAGGAAGAGGCCGCCTGACCATGTCGACGCTGCAAGAGGCGCCACCGCCCCTCGCCACCGCCGAACCGGCGCCGAAGCCCCCGCGCGGGCGCGGCCGGTTCACCCCGTACTGGCTGCTGCTGCCCGGCCTGCTGTGGCTGGTCGTGTTCTTCGCGCTGCCGATGATCTACCAGGCCTCCACGTCCGTGCAGACGGGCTCCCTGGAGGACGGCTACAAGGTCACCTGGCACTTCGCGACCTACTGGGACGCCCTGGCCGAGTACTGGCCGCAGTTCCTGCGCTCCGTCCTGTACGCGGTCGCCGCGACCGTCCTGTGCCTGCTGCTCGGCTACCCGCTGGCCTACCTCATCGCCTTCCGGGCGGGCCGCTGGCGCAACCTGATCATGGTGCTGGTGATCGCGCCGTTCTTCACCAGCTTCCTGATCCGCACCCTGGCCTGGAAGACGATCCTCGCCGACGGCGGTCCGGTCGTGCACGCGCTGAACTCGCTGCACATCCTGGACCTGACCGACTGGATCGGCTGGACGGCGGGCGACCGCGTCCTCGCCACCCCGCTGGCGGTGGTCTGCGGTCTCACGTACAACTTCCTGCCGTTCATGATCCTGCCGCTGTACACCTCGCTGGAGCGGATCGACGGCCGGCTGCACGAGGCGGCCGGCGACCTGTACGCCAAGCCCTGGACCACCTTCCGCAAGGTGACCTTCCCGCTGTCGATGCCGGGCGTGGTCTCCGGCACGCTGCTCACCTTCATCCCCGCCACCGGCGACTACGTCAACGCCGAACTCCTCGGCTCCACCGACACCCGCATGATCGGAAACGTCATCCAGACCCAGTTCCTGCGGATCCTGGACTACCCGACCGCGGCTGCGCTCTCCTTCATCCTCATGGCCGCGATCCTGCTCATGGTCACGGTCTACATCCGCCGGTCCGGGACGGAGGATCTGGTCTAAATGCCCTTCGTCACCTGGCTCAAGCGCCGTCTCGTGGTCATCGCCGGACTGTGCACCCTCGCCTATCTGCTGCTGCCGAACGTCGTCGTCACCGTGTTCTCCTTCAACCGGCCGAAGGGGCGCTTCAACTACGAGTGGCAGCAGTTCTCCACGGCGGCCTGGAAGGACCCGTGCGGGGTCGCCGACATGTGCGGCTCGCTGTCCCTCAGCCTCCAGATCGCCTTCTGGGCGACGGTCGGGGCCACCCTCCTCGGCACCATGATCGCCTTCGCGCTGGTCCGCTACCGCTTCCGCGCACGGTCCGCCGTGAACTCGCTGATCTTCCTGCCGATGGCCATGCCCGAGGTCGTCATGGCGGCCTCGCTGCTCACCCTGTTCCTCAACATGGGCGCCCAGCTCGGCTTCTGGACGATCCTGATCGCGCACATCATGTTCTGCCTCAGCTTCGTCGTCGTCGCGGTCAAGGCGCGCGTGATGTCGATGGACCCGCGTCTGGAGGAGGCCGCCCGGGACCTGTACGCCGGCCCGGTGCAGACGTTCCTGCGGGTGACCCTGCCGATCGCGGCGCCGGGCATCGCGGCGGGCGCGCTGCTGTCGTTCGCGCTCTCCTTCGACGACTTCATCATCACCAACTTCAACGCCGGTTCGACCGTCACCTTCCCCATGTTCGTGTGGGGCTCGGCGCAGCGCGGAACGCCGGTGCAGATCAACGTCATCGGCACGGCCATGTTCCTGGTCGCCGTGCTGTTCGTGCTGGTCTCGATGCTCATCACCAACCGCCGCAGCAGCCAGAAGGCGTAAAAGCCCTGTAGGGAGTTGAAATCATGGCCCCGAGCGCCATGAGTCGTGGCAAAGACAACTGGATCTCCGCCCTCTCCGAAGCCCAGCCGGTGCCGTACTGGCTGGAAGACCCGGGCAAGCCCCGCCCGGAGCCCGCGCTCACCGGCGCCGAGACCTGCGACCTGCTGGTCGTCGGCGGCGGGTACAGCGGACTGTGGGCCGCGCTCGTCGCCAAGGAGCGCGATCCGCAGCGGGACGTGGTGCTGCTGGAAGGCCGCGAGGTGGGCTGGGCCGCCTCCGGCCGCAACGGCGGCTTCTGCGCCGCCTCGCTCACCCACGGCCTGCCCAACGGCCTGACCCGCTGGCCGGACGAGATCCACCGGCTGGAGGAGCTGGGCCGGCGCAACCTCGACGGCATCGAGGCCGCCGTCGCCCGGTACGGCATCGACTGCGACTTCGAGCGCACCGGTGAGATCGACGTGGCCACCGAGACCTACCAGGCCTGGGAACTGCGCGACTGGCACCGGGAACTGGAGGAGAAGGGCCTCGCCGACGGCATCGAGTTCCTGGACGCCGACGCGGTGCGCGAGCAGGTCAACTCGCCCACCTTCGAGGCGGGCCTGTGGGACCGCCGGGGCGTGGCCATGCTGCACCCGGCCAAGCTGGCCTGGGGCCTCAAGCGGGCCTGCCTGGAACTCGGGGTGCGCGTCTACGAGCACACCCCCGCCCTCACCCTGAAGCAGTACGGCGCCGGGATGGCCGTACGCACCCCGTACGGCACGGTCCGCGCCCGCGGGGTCGCGCTCGGCACGAACATCTTCCCGAGCCTGCTGCGGCGCGTGCGCTCGTACACCGTCCCGGTCTACGACTACGCGCTGATGACCGAGCCGCTGAGCGCCGGTCAACTGGAGTCCATCGGCTGGAAGAACCGCCAGGGCCTCGGCGACTCGGCTAACCAGTTCCACTACTTCCGGCTGTCCGCCGACAACCGGATCCTGTGGGGCGGCTACGACGCCGTCCACCACTACGGCGGCCGGGTGCGCGCCGAGTACGACGACCGCCCGGAGACCTACGCCAAGCTCGCCGGGCACTTCTTCACCTGCTTCCCGCAGCTCGAGGGCGTCCGCTTCACCCACGCCTGGGGCGGCGCGATCGACACCTGCTCGCGCTTCTCCGCGTTCTTCGGCACCGCCCACCAGGGCAAGGTGGCCTACGCGGCGGGCTACACCGGCCTCGGCGTCGGCGCCACCCGCTTCGGCGCCGAGGTGATGCTGGACCTGCTGGACGGGGAGCGCACCGAGCGGACCGAGCTGGAGATGGTGCGCCGCAAGCCGCTGCCGTTCCCGCCGGAGCCCTTCGCGTGGACCGGCATCGCCCTGACCAAGTGGTCGCTGGCCCGCGCGGACGCGCACGGCGGCCGGCGCAACCTGTGGCTGCGCACGATGGACCGGCTCGGGCTCGGCTTCGACAGCTGACCCCGGCGCGGGGTGAGGCGGCTCACTCGAAAGAGAAGCGGCAACCCGCGTAATGCACCCAGGACGGCCTCCTTCTTCCTTCTGGACGCGACCGCGTCCGGAACGCAGAGGGAGGTCTTCTTGATGAGTACGGCCAAGACGGCGATCGAATGGCTGGTGGCCGTCGCGCCGGACCCGGACGCCTGCCGCTGGGCGTGGGAGCGCAATCCGCTCGGAGTCGCGCTGCTGCCCGCCGGCCGGGCCTGGGACGTGCTGATCCTGCCGGGGGAGCTCGGGTATCCGACGCTCGACGTGCTCACCCGCGTGCTCGGCCGCCCCGGCCCGGTGCTCGTCGACTTCGGCGACAGCCGGGTCGGCTTCTTCGTGCCGCCCGGCACCGCGGCCCGCTGGCTGGGCACCGGCGTCCGCACCGCCGGAGCCGGGACCTGGATCGTCGTGCCGTACCCCGGCCGGGCGACCCGGAGCGTGCGCTGGCTGGTGCCGCCGGACGGCTCGGGGACGCTGACCGACCCCGCGCTGCTGGAGCTCGCGATGCACGAGGCGGCGGCGGAGCTGGCCCGGGGCGGGCTAGGGACGGACAGCGGCTCGACCCCTTGACAACCGGATTGGTCTGGACCAAGTTGAGTGCGCTCCGCTCCTCCAACTCCCCACGCACCGGAGGCCCTTGTGCACCGCGCCAGACGCGACCGACGCCCCAGATCCCCGCTCGCCCTGTTCACGGCCGCGCTGCTGGCCGTACCAGGCGTCACCGCGCTCTCGTCGGCCGCCCACGCGGCCGACGCGGACCTCGCGAAGAACGGCGGCTTCGAGTCCGGCCTCGACGGCTGGACCTGCACCGCCGGGACGACGGTCACCTCACCCGTGCACACCGGCGCTTCCGCGCTGCAGGCCACCCCGGCCGGCAGCGACAACGCCCAGTGCGCGCAGACGGTGACCGTGCGGCCGAACGCGCAGTACACCCTGTCCGGCTACGTCCGCGGCTCCTACGTCTACCTGGGCGCGACCGGCACCGGCACCACCGACGTCTCCACCTGGACCCAGTCCGCCGCCGACTGGCAGAAGCTGACCACCACCTTCACCACCGGCGCCGCCACCACGAAGGTGACGGTGTACACGCACGGCTGGTACGGCACCGGCGCCTACTACGCCGACGACATCTCCCTGACCGGCCCGGGCGGCGGCACGCAAGCGCCGCCCGCCGCGCCCACCGGCCTGAAGACCGGCGCCGTCACCTCGTCCTCCGTCGCCCTGTCCTGGTCGGCGGTGGCCGGCGCCACCGGCTACGCGGTCTACCGGGACGGCGTCAGGGTGCAGACGGCGAGCGGCACCTCGGCCACCGTCACCGGACTCGCGCCCTCGACGGCGTACGGCTTCCAGGTCACCGCGACCAACGACGCGGGCGAGTCCGCGAAGTCGGCCACCGTGACCGCCACGACCCCGGCCGGCACCGGCGGCGGCTCGCCCGGCCTGCCCGCGCACGCGCTGGTCGGCTACCTCCACACCACCTTCGCCAACGGCTCCGGCTACACCCGCCTCGCCGACGTGCCCGACAGCTGGGACGTCATCGACCTCGCCTTCGGCGAGCCGACCTCGGTCACCTCCGGCGACATCCGGTTCGACCGCTGCCCGGTCACCGAGTGCCCGAACGTGGAGAGCGACGCCGACTTCAAGGCGGCCGTCAGGGCCAAGCAGGCGGCCGGCAAGAAGGTGCTGATCTCCATCGGCGGCCAGAACGGCCAGGTCCAGCTCACCACCACGGCCGCGCGGGACGCCTTCGTCGCCTCGGTCTCGAAGATCATCGACGACTACGGCCTGGACGGCCTCGACATCGACTTCGAGGGCCACTCGCTCTCCCTGAACACGAACGACACGGACTTCAGGAACCCCACCACCCCGGTGATCGTCAACCTGATCTCGGCCCTGAAGACCCTGAAGGCCAGATACGGCTCGAAGTTCGTGCTGAGCATGGCGCCGGAGACCTTCTTCGTGCAGAACGGCTACCAGTACTACGGCACCGGCAAGTGGGGCGGCCAGGACCCGCGCTGCGGGGCGTACCTCCCGGTCATCCACGCCCTGCGCGACGACCTGACGCTGCTGCACGTCCAGGACTACAACTCCGGCCCGATCATGGGCCTGGACAACCAGTACCACTCCATGGGCGGCGCCGACTTCCACATCGCGATGACCGACATGCTGCTCACCGGCTTCCCGGTGGCCGGCGACGCGAACAACGTCTTCCCGCCGCTGCGCCCCGACCAGATCGCCATCGGCATGCCGGCCTCGGTCAACGCGGGCAACGGCTACGTCTCGCCGTCCGAGGTCACCAGGACCCTGGACTGCCTCACGAAGAGGACGAACTGCGGCTCGTACGCGACCCACGGGACCTGGCCCGCCCTGCGGGGTCTGATGACGTGGTCGGTGAACTGGGACCGCTACGCGAACTGGGAGTTCGAGAAGAACTTCGACGCGTACTTCGGCTGAGCACGACGCGCGGTACGAGGAACAGGGCGGTCAGCAGCACGGTGCTCAGGCACCAGCTGGCCACCACGTCCAGCGGCCAGTGCCAGCCCCGCCGGACCAGACCGTAGGAGACGCCGAGCACGAGGGCCGCGCAGCAGCCGACGAGGAGCCGGCGGGCGGCGGGGGAGCGGAGCCAGGGAAGCAGCAGCAGGGCCGTGGAGCCGTACGCGATCGCCGCCGTCGCCGTGTGGCCGGACGGGAAGTACCCGGTCCCCGGGGGCACCACCGGTGTCCCCGGGCGGGCCGTCCACTCCTTCAGCGGGACCACGATCGCCGGGACCAGCGCCATCAGGGCCGCCGCGACGGCCGGCCGCAGCCACCACAGGTCCGCTCCCGCCGTCCGGCCGCGCCAGGCGACGTACCCGGCGGCCAGGAGCAGCACGGGGACCGCCACCTCGACGTTGCCGAGGTCGGAGAGGCCGCCGGAGAACCGGTCCGGATGGACCAGGGCCTGGCTGAGCCGCTCGTCCGCACGCGTCAGCGGACCGCCGTCGATCACCTGCCAGGTGATCACCGCGAAGAGGGCGAGAAGGACGAGGCACAGACCCAGGAGCACAGTCATGAGGGACAGACTGGCAGGTTTCGGCCGGGAAGGAGGTCGGCCGCCCAGGAACAGGGGGGGTGGTTCCGGGGCGGCCGTCCGGACCGGAACGTCGCTCGCCCCGGGGGGTTTGGGGCGGCGACCGTCCGATCGGTGAGGAGATCCCGGAGCCGTCAGGCCCCGGTTGTGTGCGCGAGGGCACGACCAGGTCGAAGCTGGGGAGGCCCCGGCCTGAGCTCGCCCGCAGTCCCCTGCGGGCGGGGTGTATCTCTCATCTGGGTAGAACCTACGGCAGGCCGGGACGCTTGGGCAGACGGAATCGCGTCCCGCCATCCACCCCGCACACCTTCTTCACACGGCCTGCCGCAGGGACTGTCCATCGGTGCGGCCGGGTCGCTCAGATGCGCGAGAAGGCCTGCTCGATGATGTCGAGGCCCTCGTTCAGCAGGTCCTCGCCGATCACCAGCGGGGGCAGGAAACGCAGCACGTTGCCGTAGGTGCCGCAGGTGAGCACCAGCAGGCCCTCGGCGTGGCAGGCCTTGGCGAGCGCCGCGGTGGCCTCCGGGTTCGGCTCCTTGGTGGCGCGGTCCTTGACCAGCTCGATGGCGATCATCGCGCCGCGTCCGCGCACGTCGCCGATGATGTCGAACTTCTCGGCCATGGCGCCGAGGCGGGCCTTCATGACCGCCTCGATGTCCTTGGCCCTGGCGTTGAGGTCCTGCTCCTTCATCGTCTCGATGGCGCCGAGCGCACCGGCGCAGGCCACCGGGTTGCCGCCGTAGGTGCCGCCGAGGCCGCCCGCGTGCGCGGCGTCCATGATCTCGGCGCGACCGGTGACGGCGGCCAGCGGCAGACCGCCGGCGATGCCCTTCGCGGTGGTGATCAGGTCCGGGACGATGCCCTCGTCCTCGCAGGCGAACCACTGGCCGGTGCGGCAGAAGCCGGACTGGATCTCGTCCGCGACGAACACGATGCCGTTGTCGGCGGCGAACTGGCGGATGGCCGGCAGGAAGCCCTTGGCCGGCTCGATGAAGCCGCCCTCGCCGAGCACCGGCTCGATGATGATCGCGGCCACGTTGTCCGGGCCGACCTGCTTGGTGATCTGGTCGATGGCCTGCTTGGCGGCCTCCGGACCGGCGTTCTCCGGGCCGGTCGGCCAGCGGTAGCCGTAGGCGACCGGGACGCGGTAGACCTCGGGGGCGAACGGACCGAAGCCGTGCTTGTACGGCATGTTCTTCGCGGTCAGCGCCATGGTCAGGTTCGTGCGGCCGTGGTAGCCGTGGTCGAACACGACGACCGCCTGGCGCTTGGTGTAGGCACGCGCGATCTTGACGGCGTTCTCGACCGCCTCGGCGCCGGAGTTGAACAGCGCCGACTTCTTCGCGTGGTCGCCCGGGGTCAGCTCGGCGAGGGCCTCGGCGACCGCCACGTAGCCCTCGTACGGGGTGACCATGAAACAGGTGTGGGTGAAGTCGGCGAGCTGGGCGCTCGCACGCCGCACGACGGCCTCGGCGGAGGCGCCCACCGAGGTCACGGCGATGCCGGAACCGAAGTCGATCAGGCGGTTGCCGTCGACGTCCTCGATGATGCCGCCGCCGGCGCGGGTGACGAAGACCGGCAGCGTGGAGCCCACGCCCTGCGCGACCACGGCGGTGCGTCGGGCCTGAAGTTCCTGCGACTTCGGGCCGGGGATGGCGGTGGCGACGCGGCGCTCCTGCGGAAGTGCGGTCATGGGGGGCTCCCTGTGATCTTGCGTACCGGGTGTTCCCGGGGGTTCCGGACGGTGCGTTTTTCGGACGCTTGTCTCTTTATTCGCAGGTTAGGGCCGGGGAAGGAGGGTGGGCATGCTCCATGTGGGCGTTGTCGGCCGGGCCCGTTGTCCGTCGTGGACATAGCGACGGACGGCGAATGCGCCAGGACCGTCCGTCCGCCCGGCCGCGTAAGCGGTGAACTCCCGTTCCCGGGGCGTTAGATTGGCTCGCTGACGGTGGACGGAACGGCAGGTCAGGGGGAAAGGGCCATGGACAGCGACCGGACGCGGGACGCGCGCGGCACGCATGCGAATCCGGTGCCGCGTCCGGCGGTGCCGCCGGAGGGCGCCGCCCTGCCGCCCATGCCCCCGGTTCCGCCGGGCGCGCCGCCGCGACCGGACGGCTCGGCCTTCCTCGCCTGGCTGCGGGCGTCCAGGCCACAGGCGGCGCCGGGCGTGTGGCGGTTCGGGCACCGGCCGCGGCCCGAGCAGGAACCCGAGCTGATCCCCGCCCGGCAGCTGCTGAGCGGCGCGCTGATCGCGTTCCTGGTGGGCTGGCTGGTGTGGTCCCTGCTGTGGAACGGCTACCTCGGCGGCTGGTGGGTGCTGCCGCTCGAGCTGTTCACCCCGGACTCCTGGCGCCAGGGCAACAGCCGCGTCGGCAACGCCGTCCTCTGGTACTCGTACTACACGCTCATCGCCGTCGTCATCATGCTCGTCGTCGGCCGGCTCGGCCGCTGGGGCGAGGTCTGGCGGCGCTTCGGCCCGCCCGCCTGGCGTCCGGCCGCGCCCGCCGCCGAACCGCCTCCCGCACCCGAGCAGGACCCCGCCGAGTGGCCCCAGCTGCGTGCCTCCGGCGCGCACGAGGCCGCGGCCCGGCTGGCCGCCGACGCGCGGGCCGGACTGATGCGGGACGTCGACCACGCCCGGATCAGCCGGGCCTGGCAGGGCGTGCGGTCCGGCGCGCACAGCCTCGCCGCCTTCACCGGCGCCGTGCTGAAGGACGGCGCCGCCGCCTGCCCGCACCCCTCCGGCGAGCGCGACCTGCCCGCCCGGCAGGCCCGGCACGACCTGCTCACCGGCCAGGTGCGGCTCGGCACCACCGCCGACGACCCGCGCAACCCCTACCACTACCGGGGCGCCGGTCTCGCCCTCGGCCCCGAGCTGCTCGGCACCTCCCTGCTCGCCGTCGGCCCGGCCGGTTCCGGCAAGACCGGCTCCGTGATCCGGCCGCTCGCCGAGTCGCTGTGCCTGCACGCGCTCGCCGGACAGGCCGCGCTCGTCGTCGTCGGCGCGGCGGGCTCCGGGCTCGGGCCGGCCGAGGCCTACGACGTCGTCGTGCGGGTCGGGCACCCCGACTCCGTCTACGACCTCGACCTCTACGGCGGCACCACCGACCCCGACGAGGCCGCCGCCATACTCGCCGAGGCACTCGTCGGCGACCTCGCCGACCCGCACCCCGGCAGCGACAGCCGCCGCTCCACCACCGTCCTCGCCCAGCTCCTCGGCCCCTTCCGGGCCGTCCACGGCCGCTTCCCCTCCGTCCCCGAGCTGCGCCAGCTCCTCGACGGCACCCCCGGCCCGCTGGCCGCCCTGCGCAAGGCGCTCACCGACACCGGGCACGCCTCGCTGCTGCGCGAACTGGACGCCCGCGAGCGGCAGATGGCCCACCCGGGCGACGTCGGCACGGTGCTCGCCGACCGGGTCGCACTGCTCGACCGGCCCGCCTTCGCCGCCTTCTTCGACACCTCCGGGCAGTCCCGGCCGTTCTCGCTGAAGGCCCTGGACCACCCGGTGCGGGTCCGCATCGACCTGCCGCAGCGCGGCCACGCCGACGCCTCCCGGATCCTGGCCCGGCTGGTGCTCGCCCAGTTCACGGCCGGCGTGACGGCGCGGGAGGACCGGTCGCTCTTCGCCTGCCTGCTGCTGGACGACGCCTCCAGCGTGGTCACTCCCGAGGCGGTCCGCGGCATCCAGCGGCTGCGGTCGGCGGGCGCGGGCGCCGTGCTGACGCTGCGCACCCTGGACGACGTGCCCCGGCCGCTGCGCGGCCCGCTGCTCGGCTCCACCGGGTGCCGGATGGCGCTGTCCGGGCTCACCCCCTGGGACGGGCAGGACTTCGCCGAGGTGTGGGGCAAGGAGTGGACCGAGACCCGGGACGTCACCGACCGGCAGATCATCGCCGAGACACCGGCCGGCAAGGCCGTGCACATGCTGCGCCGGGTCATCACCGGGCAGGCGCCCACGGCCCGGGCCGTCACCGTCCGCCAGGTGGAGCGCGAGCGCTGGTCCGCCTCCGAGCTGGCACACGGGGTGCCGCCCGGGCACGCGGTGCTGTCGCTGACCACCGTGCGGGGTGAGCACGCGCCGCCGCTGCTGGTGGACCTGCGGGGCTGAGGAAGGGCCGAACGGCCATCGGCGGACCGTACGGTGCGGCAGAATCGGCATAGGCTGTTCGTACGCGGCGGCCAAATGATCCCGATCCGGCCGTCACCCGGACCCCCGTCCGGCCGGTTCACCACGACCTGAAGGCCCCATGCCCCCGACGCTCGCCTCGCTCGTCCACCACTCCGCGCTCAAGCTGACCGTGCGCGCGGGCGAGGACCGCCTCGACGTGCCCGTCAAGTGGGCGCACGTGAGCGAGCTGGCCGACCCCGTGCCCTACATGGAGGGCGGCGAGCTGCTGCTGATCACCGCGCTCAAGCTGGACGCGGAGGATCCGCAGGCCATGCGGCGGTACGTGCGGCGGCTGGCCGGGGCGGGAGTCGTCGGGCTCGGCTTCGCGGTCGGCGTCAACTACGCGGAGATCCCCGAGGCACTCGTCGCCGCCGCCGAGGAGGAGGGGCTGCCGCTGCTGGAGGTGCCGCGCCGCACCCCCTTCCTCGCCATCAGCAAGGCCGTCTCCGCCGCGATCGCCGCCGACCAGTACCGGGCCGTCACCGCGGGCTTCGCCGCCCAGCGCGAGCTGACCCGGCAGGCGCTGAACGCCGGCCCCGAGGGACTGCTCGGCGCGCTCGCCGCGCAGATCGACGGCTGGGCGGCGCTGTACGACGCCTCGGGCGCCGTCGTCGCCGCGGCGCCCGAATGGGCCGGCCGGCGCGCCGCCCGGCTCACCGCCGAGGTGGAGCGGCTGCGGGAACGGCCCGCTCCGGCGTCCTCGGTGGTGGGCGGACCGGAGAACGAGGACCGGGTGGAGCTGCACTCCCTGGGGACGGGGAAGCGCCCGCGGGACGCGCTCGCCGTGGGCACGGCGGCCGCCCTGGGCACCGCCGAGCGCTACGCCCTGCACTCCGCGATCGCCCTGCTCACCCTCACCACCGAACGCTCCCGCTCGCTGCACGCGGCCGAACAGCGGATCGGCGCCGCGGTGCTGCGCATGCTGCTCGCCGGCGAACCCGACCACGCCCGGGCGGTCGCCGGGGACCTGTACGGCGGGCTGCTCGACGCGCCGTTCCGGATGGTCGTCGCCGAGTCGGTGTCCGGCGGCGACCCGCTGGGCGCGCTCGCGGAGACCGTCGAGGCCGCGGCGGCGCGCTCGGGTGAGGCGGTGCTCGTGGTGCCGGAGGGGGAGCGGCTGGTGGTGCTGGTCGCCGACGGGGGTGCGGCGGCGAGCGCGTGCACCGGGTACGCGTCGGCTCTGGAGAGCGCGCGGGCCGGGTCCGAGCAGGGGGCGGCGGAGGAGGACGACCTGGTCGTCGGCCTCTCGGCGCCGGCCGGCCCGATAGCCGCGGCCGCCGCCTACAAGCAGGCGGAGCAGGCGCTCTCGGTGGCGCGGCGGCGCGGCCGGGTGCTCGTCGGGCACGACCAGCTCGCCGCGGGTTCGGTGCTGCCACTGCTGGCCGACGACGCGGTGAAGGCCTTCGCCGACGGGCTGCTGCGGCCCCTGTACGAGCACGACGCCACCGGCCGCGGGGACCTGGTCGCCTCGCTGCGCGCCTGGCTCTCCCGGCACGGCCAGTGGGACGCGGCCGCCGCGGACCTGGGCGTCCACCGGCACACCCTGCGGTACCGGATGCGGCGCGTCGAGGAGATCCTGGGCCGCAGCCTCGACGATCCCGACGTCCGCATGGAACTGTGGCTGGCCCTGAAGACGACGTCCACCGAGTAGCGGAGAGCGGCGGCCGCACCCCACCGTGCCAAACCGGCGCACCCGGGACCCCGACTGCTACGACTCGGACAAGCGCCCGCCGCCCGCGCCCGCCCTACCGTTGACCTCGAACCGAACGCACACCCACAACGCGGAAGGGCCGGGACGACTCACATGACTTCCACCCACGCCTTCTGGCTCGCCGGCCGCCAGGCCACCGGCGAGGACACCTTCGACGTCACGTCCCCGTGGGACGGCCGTCTCGTCGGCAAGGTCAGCGTGCCGACCGAGGCCCAGGTCGAGGAGGCCGTGGCCGCCGCGTACGCCGTCCTCGAGGACTTCGCCGCCACCCCGGCCCACGTGCGCGCCGCCGCCCTCGACCACGTCAGCAGGCGTCTGGCCGAGCGCACCGAGGAGATCGCCCAGCTCATCTCCGCCGAGAACGGCAAGCCGGTCAAGTGGGCCCGGGGCGAGGTCGGCCGTGCCGTCTCCGTCTTCCGGTTCGCCGCCGAGGAGGCCCGCCGCTTCAACGGCGGCGAGGCCCAGCGGCTGGACACCGACGCCGGCGGCCAGGGCCGGCTGGCGCTGACCCGCCGCTTCCCGAAGGGCGTCGTCCTCGGCATCGCGCCGTTCAACTTCCCGCTGAACCTGTGCGCGCACAAGATCGCCCCGGCCATCGCCGCCGGCGCCCCGATCATCCTCAAGCCCGCACCGGCCACCCCGCTGTCCGGCCTCATCCTCGGCGACCTGCTCGCCGAGACCGAGCTGCCCGCCGGCTCCTGGTCGATCCTCCCGGTCTCCAACGACCGCATGCCCGCCCTGGTCCAGGACGAGCGCCTGCCGGTGATCTCCTTCACCGGTTCGGAGAAGGTCGGCTACGCGATCATGGACTCGGTGCCGCGCAAGCACTGCACCCTGGAGCTCGGCGGCAACGGGGCGGCCGTCGTGCTCGGCGACTTCGCGAGCGACGAGGACCTGGACTGGGCCGCGACCCGTATCGCGACCTTCTCCAACTACCAGGGCGGCCAGTCCTGCATCTCCGTGCAGCGGGTCATCGCGGACGCCGCCGTGTACGACCGCCTGCTGCCGCGCATCGTCGCCGCCGTCGAGGCCCAGGTCACCGGTGACCCGAGCGACGCCAAGACGGATGTCGGCCCGCTGGTCAGCGAGGACGCCGCCAAGCGCGTCGAGTCCTGGGTCGACGAGGCCGTCGCCGCCGGGGCGAAGCTGCTCACGGGCGGCGAGCGCGACGGCGCCTCCTACGCGCCGACCGTCCTCGCCGAGGTGCCCGCCGACACCACCCTCGCCTGCGAGGAGGTCTTCGGACCGGTCCTCACCGTGCGGAAGGTGGACGGCGAGGCCGAGGCCTTCGCCGCCGTCAACGACTCCAAGTACGGCCTCCAGGCGGGTGTGTTCACGCACGACCTGCAGGTCGCCTTCCGCGCCCACCGCGCCCTCGAGGTCGGCGGCGTCGTGATCGGCGACGTGCCGTCCTACCGCGCCGACCAGATGCCGTACGGCGGCGCCAAGCAGTCCGGCGTGGGCCGCGAGGGTGTGCGATTCGCGATGGACGACTACACATACGAGCGCGTGCTGGTCCTCACCGGGCTCGCGCTCTGACCTGACACCAGCAGGTCACCGAGACGGCCGGAGCCCACTGTGCGGGGGCTCCGGCCGTCTCGTTCCTCCGGGCCGTCCCTCAGCCGGAGAAGCCCGCGTGCGCGAGGCATAGCGGTCCGCGCAGGCGGAGGCGGACGTCGTGCAATCCCTCGGCGGGGAACGGCGCGTCAGCGGTGACGTAGGTGCACTCGTCGGCCGTAGCGACGGCGAGGGTGAGCACGGCGAGCGGCGGGCCGCCGCCCAGGTCCACGTCCATCAGGATCATCGCGTCGGCGAGCCCGCTGCCGGTGACCCGGCGCACCGCGACGGGACCCTCCTCGCCCGTGAGCAGCAGAACGTCGTACCCGTGGGCGCGGGCCGTGGTGGCCCCCGCGAGGGTGTCCATAGGCTGTCGAAGCGCTTCGACGGCAATTCCCGGAGGCGGGATGTGCCGGGCGAAACCGGTACAGCGCGCCGTCACCCGCCTTGCGCGGCCATTCCACCTGAACGGCGCGCGAGGGGTGGTGGGGTCGGCCCGTTTCGGGTACCAACGATCCAGTAGCACCGGTCGGTAACGAACGACCGTCAATGATCCCTCTTCGCGGCGAGGTGAGCCTCAATGTCCGCCCCCACCACCCAACGCACGAACGTCAGCGAACGCGAGGCCCGGCAGGTGGCGGAGGCCGCCCGGGAACAGGACTGGCACAAGCCGAGTTTCGCCAAGGAGCTGTTCCTCGGGCGCTTCCGGCTCGACCTCATCCACCCCCATCCGCTGCCCGACGACGAGTCCGTCCGGCGCGGCGAGGAGTTCCTGGCGAAACTGCGCGCGTTCTGCGAGTCGTCGGTCGACTCCGCCCGCATCGAACGCGAGGCCCGCATTCCCGACGAGGTCATCACGGGCCTGAAGGAACTCGGCGCCCTCGGCATGAAGATCGACCCGAAGTACGGCGGTCTCGGCCTGACCCAGCTCTACTACAACAAGGCGCTGGCCCTGGCCGGCTCCGCCAGTCCCGCCGTCGGCGCCCTGCTCTCCGCCCACCAGTCGATCGGCGTGCCGCAGCCGCTGAAGATCTTCGGCACCCAGGAGCAGAAGGACGCCTTCCTGCCCCGCTGCGCCCGCACCGACATCTCGGCCTTCCTGCTCACCGAGCCGGACGTCGGCTCCGACCCGGCGCGCCTTGCCACCACGGCCGTGCCCGACGGCGACGACTACGTCCTCGACGGGGTCAAGCTGTGGACCACCAACGGCGTCGTCGCCGACCTGCTCGTCGTCATGGCCCGGGTGCCGAAGTCCGAGGGCCACAAGGGCGGCATCACCGCCTTCGTGGTGGAGGCCACCGCCGAGGGCATCACCGTGGAGAACCGCAACGCCTTCATGGGGCTGCGGGGCATCGAGAACGGCGTCACCCGCTTCCACCAGGTCCGGGTCCCCGCCGCCAACCGCATCGGCCCGGAGGGCGCGGGTCTGAAGATCGCGCTCACCACCCTCAACACCGGCCGGCTGTCGCTGCCCGCGATGTGCGCCGGAGCCGGCAAGTGGTGCCTGAAGATCGCCCGGGAGTGGGCGGCGGAGCGCGAGCAGTGGGGCAAGCCGGTCGCGCTGCACGAGGCCGTCGGCTCCAAGATCAGCTTCATCGCGGCCACCACCTTCGCCCTGGAGGCGGTGCTCGACCTGTCCTCGCAGATGGCCGACGAGGACCGCAACGACATCCGCATCGAGGCCGCCCTCGCCAAGCTGTACGGCTCCGAGATGGCCTGGCTGATGGCCGACGAACTGGTCCAGATCCGCGGCGGCCGCGGCTACGAGACCGCCGAGTCCCTCAGGGCGCGCGGCGAGCGGGCCGTGCCCGCCGAGCAGATGCTGCGCGATCTGCGCATCAACCGCATCTTCGAGGGCTCCACGGAGATCATGCACCTCCTGATCGCCCGCGAGGCCGTCGACGCCCACCTCTCGGTCGCCGGCGACCTCATCGACCCCGAAAAGACCCTCTCGGACAAGGCGAAAGCGGGCGCGAACGCGGGCGTCTTCTACGCCAAGTGGCTGCCGAAGCTGGTCGCCGGCCCGGGACAGCTGCCGTCCTCGTACGGCGAGTTCAAGCGCGAGGTCGACCTCTCCGGCCACCTGCGCTACGTCGAGCGGCACGCCCGCAAGCTCGCCCGCTCCACCTTCTACGCCATGTCCCGCTGGCAGGGCCGGATGGAGACCAAGCAGGGCTTCCTCGGCCGGATCGTGGACATCGGCGCCGAACTCTTCGCGATGAGCGCGGCCTGCGTCCGTGCCGAGCGGCTGCGCGTCGACGGCGAACACGGCCGCGAGGCCTACCAGCTCGCCGACGCCTTCTGCCGCCAGTCCCGCATCCGGGTCGAGGAACTCTTCGGCCGGCTGTGGGCCAACACCGACGACCTCGACCGCAAGGTGGTCAAGGGAGTCCTCGGCGGCGCCTACACCTGGCTCGAGGAGGGCGTCATCGACCCGTCCGGGGACGGCCCGTGGATCGCCGACGCGACCCCCGGACCGTCCGCACGGTCCAACGAACGGCGCCCCTTCGGCGCCTGACCATCCCGTCCCGGACCGGGGCGCCCGGGCTCAGACGCCCCAGGTGCCCTGGTTCGAGGCGCAGTTCCAGCCCGTGCCCTTCAAAGTGAACTTCACCTTGTAGGAACGGGTGTTGAGCAGATGCGTGGGCACCTTCACCCCGAGGCTGGTCTTCTTCTTGAGCGTCGAGGTGTACACGGCCACCGTCTTGGTCGTGTTCTTCGTGACCTTGCCGTTCTTCGCCTTGGCGGTGCCGAAGCGGATGTTGCGGACGTTCGTGACGGTGAAGGTGACCTTCTGGAAGCTCTTGGTGGTGCTCTTGTTCTTGATCCCGAAGTACAGGCCGCCGTTGGTCACCCAGCCGTGCGAGTCGACGTAGAAGCGGCTCGGGTAGACCAGGTCGACCGGGCAGCCGGTGCTCGTCGCCGTCGCGGCCGAGGCCACCCCGGCGAAGCCGAGCTGAGCTGCGGTGACGACCCCCGCCGCGGCCAGGACGGTCGCGGTCGTGCGCATGCGGTTCATCGTGAAGTCTCTCCTCCCCCTGTGAGCCATTCGGACTTGGCTCCAGCGGGCAGAATGCCATGACCGAGCGCCGCACGCCCGGGAATTCACCCGGTCCGGCGGTACTCGCCGCCGTGCCGTTGACGCCCGGCCGCGGACGATCCTCACGTCGGACCCATATCAGGAGAGATGGGGACGATCACCCCGTCCGGCGGCGAAAACGGTGACACGGCCCTACACGGGGGACGCCCTGTCCGGACGGCCGCGGCTTGCGGCGACAATGGGGGGATGACCGACAGTCCCGCCAGCCCCGCGCCCCTCGCCGACCCGCACCTCGTGTACGACCCGCTCGCGGGAGACGGCCCGAAGGACGTGGTGATCCTCGGCTCCACGGGGTCCATCGGAACCCAGGCCATCGACCTCGTGCTGCGCCATCCCGACCGCTTCCGGGTCACCGCCCTCTCCGCGAACGGCGCCCGGCCGGCCCTGCTCGCCGAGCAGGCGCACCGCCTGCGGGCGCGGACCGTCGCGGTGGCCCGAAAGGACGCGGTGCCGGCCCTGCGCGAGGCGCTGACCGGGCTCTACGGCGCCGCGGAGCCGCTGCCCGAGATCCTCGCCGGACCGGACGCGGCCACCCAGGTCGCCGCCTCCGACTGCCACACCGTGCTGAACGGCATCACCGGGTCCATCGGCCTCGCGCCGACCCTGGCCGCCCTGGAGGCGGGCCGCACCCTCGCGCTCGCCAACAAGGAGTCGCTGATCGTCGGCGGTCCGCTGGTCAAGGCGCTCGCCAAGCCGGGGCAGATCATCCCGGTCGACTCCGAGCACGCCGCGCTCTTCCAGGCGCTCGCCTCCGGCACCCGCGCCGACGTGCGCAAGCTCGTCGTCACCGCCTCCGGCGGCCCCTTCCGCGGCCGCACCAAGGCCGAGCTGGCGAACGTCACCGTGGAGGACGCCCTCGCGCACCCCACCTGGGCGATGGGCCCGGTGATCACGATCAACTCGGCGACCCTCGTCAACAAGGGCCTGGAAGTCATCGAGGCGCACCTGCTCTACGACATTCCCTTCGACCGCATTGAGGTCGTCGTGCATCCGCAGTCGTATGTCCACTCGATGGTCGAGTTCACCGACGGATCCACGATCGCCCAGGCGACGCCCCCCGACATGCGCGGGCCGATCGCCATCGGTCTGGGCTGGCCCGAACGCGTCCCGGACGCGGCGCCCGCCTTCGACTGGAGCAAGGCCTCCACATGGGAGTTCTTCCCGCTCGACGACGAGGCCTTCCCCTCGGTGAACCTCGCCCGGCACGTGGGGCGGCTCGCGGGCACCGCGCCGGCGGTGTTCAATGCCGCCAACGAGGAATGCGTCGAGGCCTTCCGCAACGGCGCACTGCCCTTCAACGGCATCATGGAGACCGTCACGCGGGTGGTGGAGGAGCACGGCACCCCGGCCACGGGAACTCCGCTCACCGTGTCGGACGTCCTCGAAGCGGAGACCTGGGCGCGGGCCCGGGCCCGCGAACTGACAGACCGGACCGCGGAGGCGCGTGCATGACGACCTTGATGTTCATCCTCGGCATAGTGGTCTTCGCGGTCGGCCTGCTCGTCTCCATCGCGTGGCACGAGCTGGGGCACCTGTCCACGGCCAAGCTCTTCGGCATCCGCGTCCCGCAGTACATGGTCGGATTCGGCCCGACCATCTGGTCGCGCCGGAAGGGCGAGACCGAGTACGGCATCAAGGCCGTGCCGCTCGGCGGCTACATCCGCATGATCGGCATGTTCCCGCCCGACGACGCCGGCCGGGTCTCCGCCCGCTCCACCTCCCCGTGGCGCGGCATGATCGAGGACGCCCGGTCCGCCGCCTTCGAGGAGCTGAAGGAGGGCGACGAGACGCGCATGTTCTACACGCGCAAGCCGTGGAAGCGCGTCATCGTCATGTTCGCGGGCCCGTTCATGAACCTGGTGCTCGCGGTCGCGCTGTTCCTCACCGTGCTGATGGGCTTCGGCATCCAGCAGCAGACCACCACCGTCGCCTCCGTCTCGCCCTGCGTCATCGCGCAGAGCGAGAACCGCGACACCTGCAAGAAGTCCGACCCCGCCTCCCCGGCGGCGGCCGCCGGCATGAAGAACGGCGACCGCATCGTCTCCTTCGCCGGCACGCCGACCAGGGACTGGAACACGCTGTCCGACCTCATCCGGGACAGCGCGGGCAAGGACGTCGCGATCGTCGTCGACCGCAAGGGCCAGGAGCTGACCCTGCACGCGAAGATCGCCACGAACCAGGTCGCCAAGAAGGACTCCAGCGGTACCTACGTCCAGGGGAAGTACGTCAAGGCGGGCTTCCTCGGCTTCAGCTCGGCCACCGGCGTGGTCAAGCAGGACTTCGGCCAGTCCGTGACCTGGATGACCGACCGGGTGGGCGACGCCGTCGACTCGCTCATCGCCCTGCCCGGCAAGATCCCGGCCCTGTGGGACGCGGCCTTCGGCGACGGCCCGCGCGAACCGGACTCCCCGATGGGCATCGTCGGCGCGGCCCGGGTCACCGGCGAGATCGCCACGCTGGACATCCCGGCCTCGCAGCAGCTCGCCATGGCCGTGTTCGTGGTCGCCGGGTTCAACCTCTCCCTGTTCCTGTTCAACATGCTCCCGCTGCTCCCGCTCGACGGCGGGCACATCGCGGGCGCCCTGTGGGAGTCGCTGCGGCGCAACGTGGCCCGGGTGCTGCGGCGCCCGGACCCGGGCCCCTTCGACGTGGCGAAGCTGATGCCGGTGGCGTACGTGGTGGCGGGCGTCTTCGTCTGCTTCACGGTCCTCGTGCTGATCGCCGACGTCGTCAACCCGGTGAAAATCTCCTAGCCGCCGGATGGCGGAAGGCGGCCCGGAACACCGTGTTCCGGGCCGCCTTCCCATGAGTGTGTTTGCCGGGTGGGATGTGCCCGCGGCCGCGCCCGTGCCGTAATCTCGGAGCCTGGAGCCCGCTGCTGACGGGACCGGACCTTGATCCACGACTTGGGGTTGCACAGCAGATGACTGCGATTTCTCTCGGCATGCCGTCCGTTCCGACCAAGCTGGCCGAGCGCCGGAAGAGCCGGCAGATCCAGGTCGGATCCGTGGCGGTCGGCGGGGACGCGCCCGTCTCGGTCCAGTCGATGACCACGACCCGCACCTCCGACGTGGGCGCCACCCTGCAGCAGATCGCCGAGCTGACCGCGTCCGGCTGCCAGATCGTCCGGGTCGCCTGCCCCACGCAGGACGACGCCGACGCCCTCGCGACCATCGCGAGGAAGTCGCAGATCCCGGTGATCGCGGACATCCACTTCCAGCCCAAGTACGTCTTCGCCGCCATCGAGGCCGGCTGCGCCGCCGTCCGGGTGAACCCCGGCAACATCAAGCAGTTCGACGACAAGGTCAAGGAGATCGCGCGGGCCGCGAAGGATCACGGCACCCCGATCCGGATCGGCGTCAACGCGGGCTCCCTGGACCGCCGGCTGCTGCAGAAGTACGGCAAGGCCACCCCCGAGGCGCTGGTCGAGTCGGCCCTGTGGGAGGCGTCCCTCTTCGAGGAGCACGACTTCCGCGACATCAAGATCTCGGTCAAGCACAACGACCCGGTCGTGATGATCGAGGCCTACAAGCAGCTCGCCGCCCAGTGCGACTACCCGCTGCACCTCGGCGTCACCGAGGCCGGCCCGGCGTTCCAGGGCACGATCAAGTCGGCCGTCGCCTTCGGCGCCCTCCTCTCCCAGGGCATCGGCGACACCATCCGCGTCTCGCTGTCCGCGCCTCCCGTGGAGGAGGTCAAGGTCGGCAACCAGATCCTGGAGTCCCTGAACCTCAAGCAGCGCGGCCTGGAGATCGTCTCCTGCCCGTCCTGCGGCCGCGCCCAGGTCGACGTCTACAAGCTCGCCGAAGAGGTCACCGCCGGTCTGACCGGCATGGAGGTCCCGCTCCGCGTCGCCGTCATGGGCTGCGTCGTGAACGGCCCCGGTGAGGCCCGCGAGGCCGACCTCGGCGTCGCCTCCGGCAACGGCAAGGGCCAGATCTTCGTCAAGGGCGAGGTCATCAAGACCGTCCCGGAGTCCAAGATCGTGGAGACCCTCATCGAGGAGGCCATGAAGCTCGCCGAGGCCATGGAGGCCGACGGAGTGGCCTCCGGCGAGCCCGAGGTCTCGGTGGCGGGCTGACCCTCCGGGCCCCGCTTCCCAACGCCGGGCCCCCCGCACCCCTCCCGCGCCCCGCGCCGGAAGCCCCGTCGAACGTCTCCGGGGGTGGACCGGCCCGGGGCGTCCGGCTGTCACGAGCCACGGTGGGGACGGGCGCCAGGCTGTTTTCCCGAGCGGCCTGCGCAACGAGGCGGGGACTCTTCCCCGCGGGCCCGCCCCTGCATGCAGGCCACTCACTCCTCTTCCTCGTCCCGTGTCGGGTCCTGTACCGGGGCGTCCTGCTGGACGGAGCCCGGGGCGGCGCGGTCGGGGGCGGCGGGGCTGTAGGAGGACTGCGGTGGCGGTGGGGCGCTGCGGTCGCCGGGAGCGCCCGCGCCCGCGGCCGGTACGCGCAGGGCGAGCAGGGCGACGTCGTCGCCGCTCGGCTTTATCCGCTTCAGCAGCTCGTCGCAGAAGTCGTCCACCGTCCCGTCGCCCAGCCGCCCGGCCAGCATGGCGGCGTGGTGGCGCAGCTTGGCCATGCCCAGGTCGATCGGGCGGTCCCGGCTCTCCACGAGGCCGTCGGTGTAGAGCAGCAGCGTGCACTCGGCGGGCAGTTCCGCGATGGCGTCCGGCCAGGTCAGGCCCAGGTGCAGGGTGGCGCTCATGCCGATCAGCGGCCCGTGCCCGTCGGTCAGGAACCGCGCGTCGCCCTCGCGGGTCACCAGCAGCGGCGGCGGGTGCCCGGCGTTCACCCAGCTCAGCCGCCAGGGCCCGCCCTCGGGACCCTCGACCCGGGCGAAGAGCAGCGTGGCCATGGGGGCGTCACTGGTGTTCGTCACCGCCTCGTCGAGGCGGCGCATGATCACGCTGGGCGGCTCCCGGTCGACCCAGGCGAGGCCCCGCAGCATGTTGCGGACCTCGGCCATGTGGGCTGCGGCCTTCAGATCGTGGCCCACCACGTCCCCGATCACCAGGGCCATCACCCCGTCGCCGAGCAGGAACGCGTCGTACCAGTCGCCGCCGATCTCCATCGCCCGCTGAGCGGGCAGGTAGCGCGCGGCCATCCGCAGGTGGTTCACCTGCGGCAGCGGAGCCAGCAGTTGGCGCTGCATGGTCGCGGCGACGTTGCGCTGCTCCTCGTAGAGCCGCTCGTTGTCCAGCACCAGCGCCACCCGCCAGCCCAGGTCGGCGAGGAGCCGTACCTCGGCGTCGGTGAACGCGGGGGACGCCTCGGCGCGGCCGACGGTCAGCATCCCGTAGTGATGCCGGCGGGCGCGCAGCGGCACCACCACGGCCGAGTGGCCGCCGAGCCGCTCGAACAGCGGCCCGTGCGTCGCGGCGAGCGGGGCGTCCCGGTCCCGCAGCTCCTCCGCGAGCAGCAGTACGGGCTCCTCGGAGCCCGCCGCCCGCGCCAGCGCCCGGCGGGTCCTGGGCGGCAGCGGTGGCAGCGGCCCCTCCAGCCGCCTCGCCCGGTGCGGGTACGCGAGAGAGCGGACGGCGACCCGCTCCAGCGCCCCGGTCCGCTCCGAACGCAGGGCCACCGCGGCCCAGTCGCCCAGCTCCGGTACGAGCATCCGCAGCACCCGGCGCACCTGCCCGGTCGGATTCCGCGCCGAGATCAGCACCGAGGAGATCCGCGACACCAGATTCAGCCGGGCCGTCAGCGCCTCCAGGGCGGCGGTGCGCGCCGCCGCCCGCCGCTCGGCCTCCCGGTGCAGGCTGAAGTCGCTGAAGACGATCGCCAGCCCGGCTCTGCGGCCCGCCAGCCGCAGGGGAGTGGTCGCCCAGATGATCGGCAGGGTCGTGCCGTCGGCGCGCAGGAAGTACTCCTCGCTGCCCTGCTCGACCGACCGGTTGTCGTGCAGCGGAGTCCGCATCAGGCACTGCTCGCGGGGCACCGGGCTGCCGTCGGGGCGGCGGTGCAGCAGGTCGTGCGCGTCCTGGCCGAGCATCTCGCCGGCGGACCGTTCCAGGAGCTGCTCGGCCCACGGGTTGACGTACGTGATCAGTCCGGCCAGGTCGATGGTGAAGACGCCGGTGCCGAGATCGCGCAGGATCGCGTGCGGGAACTCCGGCTCACGGCTCGGGTCAGCCCCGCTCATGTCCTCACGCCCTTGTCCTCCTCACCGGAGGCCGTCCGGTGCTTCGGCGCCGCGCGTTCCGGCACCGCATCCATCACGTTCCCGTCGTCGCCCGAAAAATGGCTTCTTATGTCATTTTCACCTTTCTTCGTGGAGCGCTCCGCCTTCGGCACGGCGTGTTGCCTCCCGCCCCCTGCCGGCCCGGGCCCGGTACCGGGGGCGGCGCCGCCAGGAATCCGCAGGTACAGTGCGGAGATCAGCAGAACCCCAGCGTGAGGCCCCGTCCGTGTTGACCCAGACCACCTCCCGGGTGCTCGAACCGAGCGATCTCGACGCCGCGCTCGCCGTCCTCGACCGCGAGCCGGTCGCGAACGCCTTCGTGACCTCCCGGGTGCAGGTCGCCGGCCTCGACCCCTGGCGGCTCGGCGGCGAGATGTGGGGCTGGTACGAGGACGGCATGCTCACGTCCCTCTGCTACGCGGGCGCCAACCTGGTCCCCATCTGCGCCACCCCGCGCGCGGTGCGCGCCTTCGCCGACCGCGCCCGCCGGGCCGGCCGCCGCTGCTCCTCCATCGTCGGGCCCGCCGACTCCACCGCCCAGTTGTGGCGCCTGCTCGAACCGCACTGGGGCCCGGCCCGCGAGGTCCGCGCCCAGCAGCCCCTGATGGTCACCGACCGCATGCCCGACGACATCGCCCCGGATCCCTACGTCCGCCGCATCCGCAAGGACGAGATGGAGACGATCATGCCGGCGTGCGTGGCGATGTTCACCGAGGAGGTCGGGGTGTCCCCGCTGGCCGGGGACGGCGGCCTGCTGTACCAGGCACGGGTCGCCGAACTCGTCGGCTCCGGCCGCTCCTTCGCCCGCCTCGACGAGCACGGCAAGGTCGTCTTCAAGGCGGAGATCGGCGCGGCGACCCCCCAGGCCTGCCAGATCCAGGGCGTGTGGGTCGCCCCCGAGTACCGCGGCCTGGGCCTGGCGGCGCCCGGCATGGCGGCGGTGCTGCGCTACGCCCTGGCCGACGTCGCGCCCCTGGTCAGCCTCTACGTGAACGACTTCAACACGGCGGCGCGGCGCACCTACCGCCGGGTGGGCTTCCAAGAGGTGGGAGCCTTCATGAGCATCCTCTTCTGAGCCCCCTGTACCCTCCCCGCATGGACCTCGTGATCGGCCCCCTGGACCTCGCAGCCCACGTCGACGAGGCCTTGTCCGTCCAGGCCCTCGCCTTCGGACTGGGCCCGGAGGAGGTCGCCGTACGCCGCCAGATCGTCCAGCGCCACATGCAGTACCCGGGCGCCCGGGCTCTCGGGGCGACGACCCCGCAGGGCCACCTGGTGGGCTTCGTCTACGGCATGCCCAACTCCCGCGGCCACTGGTGGTCCACCGTGGTGGAGCCCTACCTCCGCGCCCAGCGCAACGAGTCCTGGCTGGACGACTCCTTCGTCATCACCGAGCTGCACGTCCACCCCGACCACCAGAACCGGGGCATCGGCCGCCGCCTGATCACCACCATCACCGATGGCGCCGACGAACCGCGCTCGATCCTCTCCGCGATCGACGTCGAGAGCCCCGCCCGCGGCCTCTACCACTCCCTCGGCTACATCGACCTCGCCCGCCAGGTGCACTTCCCGAGCGCCGCCAAGCCGTACGCCGTGATGGGCGCCCCCCTGCCGCTGCGCCGGGGATAACCGATTTCCACCGGCACGACCCGCCCGGCTAACCTCCTATGCCATAACCCTCCCCCCTCTCGACCGTGCTCGAGCGGAGGGACCCACATCCCGCAGGAGTACGAGAACCATGGCGAACGCACCGGTCCAGCGCATGTCCCAGTTGATGGCGAAGACTCTGCGCGACGACCCGGCGGACGCCGAGGTCCTCAGCCACAAGCTCCTCGTCCGCGCGGGCTACGTCCGCCGCACCGCCGCCGGCATCTGGTCCTGGCTGCCGCTCGGCAAGAAGGTCCTCTCCAACGTGGAGCGGATCGTCCGCGAGGAGATGGACGCCATCGGCGGCCAGGAGGTCTCCCTCCCCGCGCTGCTGCCGCGCGAGCCCTACGACGCGACCGGCCGCTGGGACGAGTACGGCCAGGAGCTGTTCCGGCTGAAGGACCGCAAGGGCGGCGACTACCTCCTGGGCCCGACCCACGAGGAGATCTTCACCCTGCTGGTCAAGGACCAGTGCACGTCCTACAAGGACCTGCCGGTGATCCTCTACCAGATCCAGTCGAAGTTCCGCGACGAGGCCCGCCCCCGCGCCGGCATCCTGCGCGGCCGCGAGTTCCTGATGAAGGACTCGTACTCCTTCGACCTCGAGGACGAGGGCCTGGCGAAGTCCTACGCCCTGCACCGCCAGGCCTACCAGCGCATCTTCGACCGGCTCGGCCTCGACTACCGCATCTGCGCGGCCACCGCCGGCGCCATGGGCGGCTCCAAGTCCGAGGAGTTCCTCGCCCCGGCCGAGGCCGGCGAGGACACCTTCGCGGACTGCCCGAACTGCGACTTCGCCGCCAACACGGAGGCGATCACCTACGAGCTGCGGCCCGTGGACGGCTCGGACGTCCCCGCGCTCGAGGAGATCCCCACCCCCGACACCCCGACCATCGAGACCCTCGCCGCCTCGCTCGGCGTCCCGGCCTCGGCCACCCTGAAGAACCTGCTGGTGAAGGTGGACGGCGAGATCGTCGCCGTCGGCGTGCCCGGCGACCGCGAG
Source organism: Streptomyces sp. NPDC003720 (assembly GCF_042875075.1). Taxonomy (NCBI): domain Bacteria; kingdom Bacillati; phylum Actinomycetota; class Actinomycetes; order Kitasatosporales; family Streptomycetaceae; genus Streptomyces; species Streptomyces sp. NPDC003720. The sequence goes on along the minus strand of NZ_JBIANZ010000011.1, from coordinate 54,959 downwards.
GTCGACCTCGGCAAGCTGGAGGAGCACTTCGCCCCGGCGGCCGTCGAGATGGTCACCGAGGCGGACTTCGCAGGCCGCCCCGACCTGGTGCGCGGCTACGTCGGTCCGCAGGGCCTGGGCGACAAGGTCAAGTACGTCGCCGACCCGCGCGTGGCCCCCGGCACCGCCTGGATCACCGGCGCCAACAAGGAGCACACGCACGCCAGGAACGTGGTCGCCGGCCGTGACTTCGAGGTCGACGAGTACGTGGACGTCGTGGTGGTCCGCGACGGCGACCCCTGCCCGAAGTGCGGCACCGGCCTGAAGCTGGACCGCGCCATCGAGATCGGCCACATCTTCCAGCTCGGCCGCAAGTACGCCGACGCCCTGAAGCTGGACGTGCTCGGCCAGAACGGCAAGCCGGTCCGCGTGACCATGGGCTCCTACGGCATCGGCGTCTCCCGCGCCGTCGCCGCCCTCGCCGAGCAGCACGCCGACGAGCACGGCCTGGTCTGGCCCAAGGAGGTCGCCCCGGCCGACGTGCACGTCGTCGCCGCGGGCAAGGCGGTGCAGACCGAGCTGGCGCTCGACGTCGCCGAGCGGCTGCGGGCCGCCGGCCTGCGCGTCCTGGTCGACGACCGGGCCGGGGTCTCCCCGGGCGTGAAGTTCACCGACGCCGAGCTGATCGGCGTGCCGCAGATCCTGGTGGCCGGCCGCCGCTCCGCCGAGGGCGTGCTGGAGCTGAAGGACCGCAAGACCGGCGAGCGCGAGGAACTCTCCGTCGAGGACGCCATCACCCGCCTCTCCGCCTGACACCCGGCGCCCGCTTGGCGCCCCGCGCCCCGTCGGGGACGCGGGGCGCTCCGCCGTGCCCCCGTAGCGCTCACGCGGAAACCTCCAGGGCTGCCCGGGCTCGCGATCCGGAGCGCCGGCCGTCGAAGGGCGCTCGACTGGTGTCGGCATCCCAGCGGGGAGCCGTCGTGGGCGACGGTTCGTGGACCGTGCCGGGAGCGGGGCTCGGAGTTTTTCGGAGTTCCGCGGTGCCCCTGCTGCTTCCGGGTTCGTGCTCTGGCGGGCCGGGCGTCGAGGGGCGCTCGGCCGGTGTGGGCGTCCTACGAGGAGCCTCCGGGGTGGACGGCTCGTGGACCCTGCCGGGGAGCGGGGGCTCGGCGTCCGCCGGAGTCCCGCGTCCGGCGCCGTTCCCGGGCTCGCAGCCGGCGGACCGGGTCGCGGCGCGGTCGTCGCGCGGCCGGCGTCCGCGAGAGGGGAGCCGGAGAGGGGGTCCGCGTGCGGTCGCGCGTGCCGTTGCCGCGGCGCGGTCATCGGGCGCATCCGGCGTCCGCGAGAAGGGAGCCGGAGCGGGAAAGGCAGCCTCCGCGCGGTCGCGCGTGCCGTTGGCGCGGACCATCTCGGCGTGACCGGCGCCGGCCCGCGGGCGCTACAGCCAGCCCGCGAACTCGAGCAGGAGTTCCGCGTCCTTCGTGCGGCCCACCCGCAGTGCCCGGGCCCCGGACTCCACCGCGCGGAACAGGGTCCAGCCGCGCAGCCGGTCCTGGTCCACCTCCAGTGACTCCGCGAGCCGCTTGATCCGGCGCCGGGTGGTGGACGCGCCGGACGGGTTGGCGATCAGGTCCTCCACCCGGTCGCGCACCAGCCGCGCGAGATCGAAGGCGCACTCGCCGACCACCGGGTCCGGGCCCACCGCCAGCCAGTGCATCCGCTCCGCGGCGAGCACCTTGCTCTGCCGGAACGTGCCGTGCAGCAGCCGGTGCTCCGGCGGCGCGGCCAGCAGCTCCGCGCGGGCCGTGAGCGCCGCGTCCACCAGCGGCGCCGTCTCCGGCGCGGCCGGCGCGCCCGCCCGCATCGCCTCGGCCTGCCGCCCGGTCCGCTCCGCCACCGTCTCGAAGGCGTGGCCGTCCGGCGGCTCGACCCACAGCCGCCGCAGCGTCCCCGCCGCCTCCAGCAGCGCCTTCGCCTCCGGCAGCGACCGCACGGACACGTCCGGGTGCAGCCGCTCCAGCAGCAGCGCCCCGTCCGCGCTGTCCTCGGCGTCCGACTCCAGCAGCTGTACCGCGCCCCGTCCCGCCCAGTGGGCCAGGGCCGCCCGCTCACTCTCCGGCCGGGCCCGGCCGGGCGCGAGCTTCAGCACCGCCGGGGTGCCGTCGGCCCGCCGGACCAGTACCACCAGGCTGCTGCGGCCGCCGGGCACCTGCACCCGCTCCACGCTCAACTCGCGTCGCGCGACCGTCCGTTCGGCCGTCTCCGGCAGCCGTGCCAGCCAGTCGTCCCCGGCCGGCGCCGTCTCACCGAGCGCCCGCACCAGCCGCCGGGGCGGTTCGAAAACCATGCGCGAGTCGTTTCCTTCCTCTCCCGGGCCTGCCCCACGGGCGGCCCCGCCGTCACCTCGACGGAGACGCCGAAGTACTCGGTCCCGCCGCACCCGTGTCGTCACCGGTCCGCTCGGCGAGCCCAGGGAAGGCTACGCTCTCCCCGCTCCAGCGCACCGCCCGCACCGCGGCCTCCCGCAGCGACCCGGCGGCCGCGCCGCGCCGCTGACCGGTCGTCGCACGCACCAGGTCCGAGTAGACGCCGGCCACCCGCTCCTCCAGATCGGCGGCGAGGCGTACCGCGGCCGCGGAGTCCGCGACCTGGAACGGCAGCGCGTACGCGGCGCTCGCGGCGACCGGCTCGCCGCCCAGCTCGCGCACCTCGCGCACCAGCGCGTCCCGGCTGGCCCGGTGGGCGTCGTAGGCCGCCCGCGCCTGCTTCAGCCGCTTGTCGCCGACCAGCCCGCCGACGACGCCGTAGCCGTACACCGCGGCGTGCTCCGCCGCCAGCGCGGCCTGCAGCGCGGTCAGTTCGGCCGGTCTGTCCCGCTCGCTCACTTGGCCCCCTCGGTCAGCAGGTACGCGTGCGCCGCCCCGGCAGCCGCCGCCGACGCCATCAGCCGGGCCAGTTCGCCCGGCACGTCCAGCAGGTCCTTCGCCCGGCGGTCGGCCAGGCTCCGCTCGGCGGTCGCGAGGAACGCCAGCGCGTCCTTCTCGCCGGCGGGCACGGCCAGGGCCGGCGAGGAGGCGGCCGTGGGCGTGGCGGAACCGGGAGCGGCGGACGCGGGCGCCTGCGTGCCGGTGGCGGCGGCGCGGCCGGCGAACGCCGCCCGGTGCGCCGCGACCTGAGCCCGCAGCGGTTCCAGCGGCTCCGCCAGCGCGGGGTGCGCGGCGAGCACCGCGTCGTACCGCTCCAGCAGCCCCTCGCTGTCCCGGGCGGCACGCGCGCGCGCCCGCTCGGTCACCGAAGTCGTCCCGCCGTCGGCGGAGTCGGGACCGGCCGAGCAGCCCACCAGCAGGGCGGCCCCGGTGGCCGAGGCGATGAGGGATCTTCTGCGCGGACCCGAGGGGGTGCGCGCCGGCGGGGGGTACGACACTGCAGACGTCCTCGGGCACTCGTGCGAAACGGCGGGGAACGGCAAGGAGGGGAACGGCCGTCGGGGCGGCCTGTCCGTGATCACCGTACCCGCGCCCCGCCGGTACGCCACTCACCGGCACCGCGCGTACACAGGTGGACGGCAACACTCCCTGCGACCGGATACCCTTTGACCAGACACGCGACCCATCCCATAACAGCACACGCGGCCGAGGAGTCACCCGGATGAGCACCACCCAGAGCGAGAGGCTGCGAGAGCTGCTCGAACCGCTCGTCACCTCTCAGGGGCTCGACCTCGAAGAGATCACCGTGGAATCCGTCGGACGCAAGCGTGTGCTGCGCGTGACCGTCGACTCCGACGCCGGAGCGGACCTGGACCGGATCGCCGATGTGAGCCGCGCGCTCTCGGCGAAGCTCGACGAGACCAACGCGATGGGTGACGACGCGTACGACCTGGAGGTCGGCACCCCCGGCGCGGAGCGCGCCCTGACCGAGCACCGGCACTACGTGCGCGCCACCGACCGGCTGGTGAGGTTCCAGCTCGCCGAGGGCGGCGAACTGGTCGCGAGGATCCTCGAGGTGGACGAGGAGGGCGTCGACGTCGAGGTGCCCGGGGTGAAGGGCCGCAAGGCGACCGCCCGCAGACTCGGTTTCCCGGAGATCGCGAAGGCGCGCGTGCAGGTCGAGTTCAACCGCAAGGACAAGAAGGACATGAAGGAAGAGGAGGAGGCGTAGCCGTGGACATCGACATGAGCGCCCTGCGGGGCTTGGTGCGGGAGAAGGAGATCTCCTTCGACCTGCTGGTCGAGGCGATCGAGTCGGCCCTCCTCATCGCGTACCACCGCACCGAGGGAAGCCGCCGGCACGCACGCGTGGAGCTCAACCGGGAGACCGGGCACGTGACCGTGTGGGCGAAGGAGGACCCGGAGGACCTCGAGGAGGGCCAGGCGCCCCGCGAGTTCGACGACACCCCGTCCGGCTTCGGCCGGATCGCCGCCACCACCGCCAAGCAGGTGATCCTGCAGCGGCTGCGCGACGCCGAGGACGACGCGACGCTCGGCGAGTACGCCGGCCGCGAGGGCGACATCGTCACCGGCGTGGTCCAGCAGGGCCGCGACCCCAAGAACGTGCTCGTGGACATCGGCAAGCTGGAGGCCATCCTGCCGGTGCAGGAGCAGGTGCCCGGCGAGACGTACCCGCACGGCATGCGCCTGCGGTCGTACGTCGTCCGGGTGGCCAAGGGCGTCCGCGGCCCCTCCGTGACGCTCTCGCGCACGCACCCCAACCTGGTGAAGAAGCTCTTCGCCCTGGAGGTGCCGGAGATCGCCGACGGCTCGGTCGAGATCGCCGCGATCGCCCGCGAGGCCGGTCACCGCACCAAGATCGCCGTACGGTCCACCCGTTCGGGCCTGAACGCCAAGGGCGCCTGCATCGGCCCCATGGGCGGCCGGGTGCGCAACGTCATGGGCGAGCTGAACGGCGAGAAGATCGACATCGTCGACTGGTCGGACGACCCGGCCGAGATGGTGGCGAACGCGCTGTCACCCGCCCGGGTGAGCAAGGTGGACGTCGTGGACCTGGCCGCCCGGTCCGCCCGGGTGACCGTGCCGGACTACCAGCTCTCGCTGGCGATCGGCAAGGAAGGGCAGAACGCGCGGCTCGCCGCCCGGCTGACCGGCTGGCGGATCGACATCCGGCCGGACACCGAGCAGGCCGGGGACCGCGACGGGGAATAGATCTCGGCCTGGTGACGCTGAGATCACGTCAGCCTGCAGCAAGCGACTGTTCGACTTTTCCCCCGTAGGGGTGAGGTCGGTGCGGGGAGGTAGACTTAAGGGTGTCTGGCCGGACGCGAGCCCGCGCATGCCCTGAGCGCACCTGTGTGGGGTGCAGGCAGCGAGCGGCCAAGGACGCTCTGCTGCGCATCGTGGCGGATCAGGAACAGTGCGTTCCCGATCCTCGCGGTACGCTGCCCGGCCGGGGTGCGTACGTACACCCCGACCCGGTCTGTATCGACCAGGCGGTGCGCCGCCGGGCGTTCCCTCGGGCGCTCCGCGTCCCCGGGCCGCTCGACGTAAAGGCGTTGCGCCACTACGTCGAGCGACAGACAGTTGCCGAGCAGGCAACGCAGGCAACACCGTAAAAAGCGAGCCGTGCGGAAACCCCCGTGCGGCCTGGTACCTCGCGAGTCGAAAGCAGGTCGAGATTGCGATGAGCACTCGATGAGTACGCGATGAGTACGCCCATGAACTAGCGACGGTCCGGCCGCAACCCGGACCTCAGAGGAGCGAAGTGGCTAAGGTCCGGGTATACGAACTCGCCAAGGAGTTCGGTGTGGAGAGCAAGGTCGTCATGGCCAAGCTCCAGGAACTCGGTGAATTCGTCCGTTCGGCGTCTTCGACGATCGAAGCGCCCGTAGTACGCAAGCTGACCGACGCATTCCAGGGCGGTGGCTCCGGCAAGTCCGCCGGTAAGCCCGCCCCCCGTAAGGCTGCCCCCAGGCCCGCCGCGCCCTCTCCGGCGCAGGCGGCCCGTCCGGCTGCCCCGAAGCCGGGCGCCCCCAAGCCGCCGGCTGCCCCGCAGCCCGCGGCTCCGTCGGCTCCCGCGGCCTCGACGCCGGCCCCCGGCCCGCGTCCGGTCCCGGGTCCGAAGCCCGCGCCGCGTCCGGCGCCGGCCGCCCCGGAGTTCACCGCGCCGCCGGCCCCGCCCGCGCAGACCCCGCAGGCTCCGGCCGCGCAGGGCCCGCGTCCCGGCGCCCGTCCGGGTGCGCCGAAGCCCGGTGGCCGTCCCGCGGCTGCCGGCCAGGGCCAGGGTGGCCGTCCGGGCCAGGGTGCCCAGCGCCCCGGTGGCCAGGGTCAGCGTCCGGGCGCCCGCCCGGCCGGCCCGCGTCCGGGCAACAATCCCTTCACCTCCGGTGGTTCCACCGGCATGGCGCGCCCGCAGGCGCCCCGCCCGCAGGGCGGCCCGCGTCCCGGCGGTCCCGGTGCCCCCGGCGCCGGTCCCCGTCCGCAGGCTCCCGGCCAGGGCGGCGGTCCCCGTCCGCAGGCTCCGGGCGGTAACCGTCCGTCGCCGTCCGGCATGCCCCGCCCGCAGGGCGGCCCGCGTCCCGGCCCGGCCGGTCCGCGTCCGAACCCCGGCATGATGCCGCAGCGTCCGGCTGCCGGCCCGCGTCCCGGTGGCGGTGGCCCCGGCGGCCGCGGTCCCGGTGGCGGCGGTCGTCCCGGTGGCGGCGGCGGCCGTCCGGGTGGCGGCGGCTTCGCCGGTCGCCCGGGTGGCGGCGGTGGCGGCTTCGCCGGTCGTCCCGGCGGTCCCGGTGGCGGCGGTGGCGGCTTCGCCGGCCGTCCCGGTGGTCCCGGTGGCGGCGGTGGCCGTCCCGGCTTCGGCGGCCGTCCCGGCGGTCCCGGTGGCCGTGGTGGCACGCAGGGCGCCTTCGGCCGTCCCGGCGGTCCCGCGCGTCGCGGCCGCAAGTCGAAGCGGCAGAGGCGCCAGGAGTACGAGGCCATGCAGGCCCCGAGCGTCGGCGGCGTGATGCTGCCGCGCGGCAACGGCGAGGCCATCCGCCTCTCCCGCGGCGCGTCGCTCACGGACTTCGCGGAGAAGATCAACGCCAACCCGGCGTCGCTCGTCGCGGTCATGATGAACCTCGGCGAGATGGTCACCGCCACGCAGTCCGTCTCCGACGAGACGCTGCAGCTCCTCGCCGACGAGATGAACTACACGGTTCAGATCGTCAGCCCCGAGGAGGAGGACCGCGAGCTGCTCGAGTCCTTCGACATCGAGTTCGGTGAGGACGAGGGCTCCGAGGAGGACCTGGTCGTCCGTCCGCCGGTCGTGACCGTCATGGGTCACGTCGACCACGGTAAGACCCGACTGCTCGACGCCATCCGCAAGACGAACGTCATCGCGGGCGAGGCCGGCGGCATCACCCAGCACATCGGTGCCTACCAGGTCGCGACCGAGGTCAACGACGAAGAGCGCAAGATCACCTTCATCGACACCCCGGGTCACGAGGCGTTCACCGCCATGCGTGCCCGTGGTGCGAAGTCGACCGACATCGCGATCCTGGTGGTCGCGGCCAACGACGGCGTCATGCCGCAGACGGTCGAGGCGCTCAACCACGCCAAGGCCGCCGAGGTGCCGATCGTCGTCGCGGTCAACAAGATCGACGTCGAGGGTGCCGACCCGACCAAGGTGCGCGGTCAGCTGACCGAGTACGGCCTGGTGGCCGAGGAGTACGGCGGCGACACGATGTTCGTCGACATCTCCGCCAAGCAGGGTCTGCACATCGACTCGCTGCTGGAGGCCGTGGTCCTCACGGCCGACGCCTCGCTCGACCTGCGGGCCAACCCGAACCAGGACGCGCAGGGCATCTCGATCGAGTCCCGTCTCGACCGCGGCCGCGGTGCCGTGGCGACGGTCCTCGTCCAGCGAGGCACGCTGCGGGTCGGCGACACGATGGTCGTGGGCGACGCCTACGGTCGCGTGCGCGCCATGCTCGACGACAACGGCAACAACGTCGCCGAGGCCGGACCCTCGACGCCGGTCCAGGTCCTGGGCCTGACCAACGTCCCGGGTGCGGGCGACAACTTCCTGGTGGTCGACGAGGACCGTACGGCCCGTCAGATCGCCGAGAAGCGCGCCGCCCGCGAGCGCAACGCCGCGTTCGCCAAGCGCACGCGCCGCGTGTCGCTCGAGGACCTGGACAAGGTGCTCAAGGCCGGCGAGATCCAGCAGCTGAACCTGATCATCAAGGGTGACGCTTCCGGTTCCGTCGAGGCCCTCGAGTCCTCCCTGCTCCAGCTGGACGTCGGCGAAGAGGTCGACATCCGCGTCCTGCACCGCGGCGTCGGTGCGGTCACGGAGTCCGACATCGACCTGGCGATGGGCTCGGACGCCATCGTGATCGGCTTCAACGTCCGCGCGGCCGGCCGCGCGGCGCAGATGGCCGAGCGCGAGGGCGTGGACGTCCGGTACTACTCGGTCATCTACCAGGCGATCGAGGAGATCGAGGCGGCCCTGAAGGGCATGCTCAAGCCGGAGTACGAGGAGGTCGAGCTCGGCACGGCGGAGATCCGCGAGGTCTTCAAGTCGTCCAAGCTGGGCAACATCGCCGGTGTGCTCATCCGGTCCGGCGAGGTCAAGCGCAACACCAAGGCCCGCCTCATCCGCGACGGCAAGGTGGTCGCGGAGAACCTCAACATCGAGGGCCTGCGTCGCTTCAAGGACGACGTCACCGAGATCCGCGAAGGCTACGAGGGTGGTATCAACCTCGGAAACTTCAACGACATCAAGGTCGACGACGTCATCGCGACGTACGAGATGCGAGAGAAGCCGCGGGTGTAACACCCCACGGTTCGCCGCCGGCCGGCGGGACTGCGGTCCCGCCGGCCGGCGCGCCGTTGCCCGGGGGCGGAATCCCCGGGGCAGCGGTCCGGCCGACGGCGCCGATGAAACCCTGTCGAGGCACCGGCGGGTACGGGGTACCGTTCTTGGTGTCCCCGGCCATACGGATCCGGGGCCACCGATCCCGTACCGGCGGGTGAACCGGTTACACACATGTACGTGGGGACTCTGTCCTTCGACCTGCTCCTCGGCGACGTCCACTCGCTGAAGGAGAAGCGCTCCGTCGTCCGCCCGATCGTCGCCGAACTCCAGCGGAAGTACGCGGTGAGCGCGGCCGAGGTGGACCACATGGACCTCCACCGGCGAGCGATCATCGGCCTGGCCATGGTCTCCGGCGACACGGCGCACCTCACCGACGTACTCGACCGGTGCGAACGGCTGGTCGCCGGCCGCCCCGAAGTGGAGCTGCTGTCCGTGCGACGGCGCCTCCACGGCGAAGACGACTGACCAGACCCACAGAACCCCAGAAGAAGAAAGAACGGGAGACGGACCAGTGGCCGACAACGCGCGGGCGAAAAGGCTGGCGGACCTCATCCGGGAGGTGGTGGCCCAGAAGCTGCAGCGCGGGATCAAGGACCCGCGGCTCGGCTCGCACGTCACCATCACGGACACCCGGGTCACGGGTGACCTGCGGGAGGCGACCGTCTTCTACACGGTCTACGGGGACGACGAGGAGCGGCAGGCCGCGGCCGCCGGACTGGAGAGCGCCAAGGGCATCCTGCGCTCCGAGGTCGGCCGCGCGGCCGGCGTGAAGTTCACGCCGACCCTCACCTTCGTCGCGGACGCCCTCCCGGACACCGCCCGGACCATCGAGGACCTCCTCGACAGGGCGCGCCAGTCCGACGCGAAGGTCCGCGAGGCCTCCGCCGGCGCGGCGTACGCGGGCGGCGCCGACCCGTACCGCAAGCCGGGCGAGGACGAGAGCGCCGAGACGGACGGCGACGCCGCGGAATGACCCAGAAGCACACCACGCCCGACGGCCTTGTCATCGTCGACAAGCCGTCGGGCTTCACTTCGCACGACGTGGTCGCCAAGATGCGCGGCATCGCCCGGACCCGCCGGGTCGGCCACGCCGGCACCCTCGACCCGATGGCGACCGGCGTCCTGGTCCTCGGAGTCGAGCGCGCCACCAAGCTCCTCGGGCACCTCGCGCTGACCGAGAAGGAGTACCTGGGCACCATCCGCCTGGGCCAGAACACGCTCACCGACGACGCCGAGGGGGAGATCACCTCCGCCACGGACGCCTCCAGGGTGACCCGGGGCGCCATCGACTCCGGCATCGCCAAGCTGTCCGGCGACATCATGCAGGTGCCGTCCAAGGTCAGCGCCATCAAGATCAACGGCGTGCGGTCGTACAAGCGGGCCCGCGAGGGCGAGGAGTTCGACATCCCGGCCCGCCCGGTCACCGTGTCCTCCTTCGCGGTGTACGACGTCCGGGACGCCGTCGCCGAGGACGGCACCCCCGTGCTCGACCTGGTCGTCTCGGTGGTCTGCTCGTCCGGCACCTACATCCGCGCCCTCGCCCGTGACCTGGGCGCCGACCTGGGCGTCGGCGGCCACCTCACGGCGCTGCGCAGGACACGCGTCGGCCCGTACAAGCTCGACTCCGCGAAGACGCTGGACCAGCTCCAGCAGGAGCTGACGGTGATGCCCGTCGCCGAGGCGGCTACGGCGGCGTTCCCGCGCTGGCAGGTGGACGTCCGGCGCGCCCGGCTGCTGCTCAACGGCGTCCGCCTGGAGATGCCCGAGGAGTACGCGGGCGCCGGTCCCGTCGCCGTGTTCGATCTGGAGGGCCGCTTCCTCGCCCTCGTGGAGGAGCACAAGGGCAAGGCGAAGAGCCTGGCCGTCTTCGGCTGACGCCGACCGGAACCCGGCCTCGCGCCGGGCGCAAGCCCCTCCGTGGAGCGGCGGCGGCCACGGGGTACTGCCACTGCCGCCGCTCCACGGACCCCCCTCGGTTCCCCCACCCCTAGGCTGTATCCAGCCGCCTCCGCTCATTCACCCGACCGGGCAGGCGCTCGGAGTGAACCGGGGGAGCGGAAGGGGGCGCTTTCGCCCTGTGAACTGTCCCGCTGATCATCCCCCGCCTACCGTCGAAGACGAGGGCACGTGTGTACGGGCGGGGAGGGTACGGCCATGGCGGCACGAGACGAAGAGCCAGAGCCCACCGACGCCTTCGCCCCGGGCCCGGGCGGCGGCGAGGCGGGCGGGGCCGCCGGCCCGGGGGGCGCAACGGGCGGCGTGGGTCGGATCGGCCACGCGGCCGTGGCCGGCGTCCCGAGGCGGACCGTCAACGCGAGCTGGGCCGGCCTCCCGGGCTGGATCGCCGCCCCGAGCGGACCTGTCGACGTGAGCCGACCCGCCGATCAGGGCCGGTCCGGTGGGTCCGGCGGTGTTTCCGGCTGTGCTGAGGGAGCGTGGCGGGTCCCTGTTCCGGTCCAGGTGGACGAGGCCGGTGCTGCCGCGGGCCAGGGGACGACCGGCGGTCGAGGCGGTGCCGGTGACTTGGTTCGGATCGCCGTTCCGGGTGCCGGCGAGCCGAGCCGTGCTGTCGTCCATGACCGGAGCGCTGAGTCCAGTGGTGGCGCAGAGCTGGTGGCGGCCGTTGACTCGGGCCGGGCCGGTGACGTGAGCCGCGTCGCTGTTCCGGGCCGTGTGGATGACTTCGCTCGTACGGGGGGCCCGGAGCCGACCGGTGGTGGTCCGAGCGAGGCGGGTCTTGCCGGTGGTGCGGATGGCTTGAGGCGGGTTCCTGTCCCTGGCCCGGTCTGGACGGACGACCAAGGCCGGCCCGGAGGCCCGGAGCCGACCGGCGGTCCGGGCGAGTCCGGTGAGTTGCGACGGATTGCTGTTCCGGGTGTTACCGGCGAGCCGAGCGGTGCCGTCGTCCGGGGCCGCTCCGGTGACATCGACGGTGCCGGGCCCTGGCGTGGCACCGGCGACTCGGGTTCGGTCGCCGGGGCGGGCGGGCCCGGGGCTCCGTGGAGTGCCGGCGGTCCGGTGCCCGTGGGCGGGCCCAACGGCAACGGTGGTCCGGAGCGGGCCGGTGGTCCGGTGCCGGCCGGCGGCGGACCAGGGCGCACTGGCGGACCGGGCTTGAGCGGCGGAACGGCGGGCCGGGTCGGTGATGCGAGTCTGGTCCATGATGTGGGCCGGATCGGTGACGCGGGCCGGGTCGGTGATGTGAGCCGGGCCGGTGTCGACGGGCTCGGCGGGCTCGGGGGCGTGGGCCGTGCCGGGCTCGACGGCGTGAGCCGGGCCGGACTCGGCGGTGTGGGCCGTGCCGGACTCGACGGGCTCGGCGGTGTGGGCCGGGCCGTGGTCGACGGGCTCGTGCAGATCCGGGATCTGGCGGGGCGGCCCCGTGGGACGGGGTTCCTCGCTGATCATCTCGGCACCCTGCTCACCAGCCACGAGGCCGTCGACGGGCTCGGCCGGCTCGTGCTGCACGCCGCGGGGCAGCGCACCTGCCTGGTCGGCGCCGAGGCCGTCAACGCACTGCCCGAGCTCGGGCTGGCCCTGGTCCGTACGCAGGGGCTGGACGTGGCTCCGCTGCCGCTGACCGTTCGCGAACGCGTCGAGGCCGGCACCTACGTCCGAGTCGCCGCCGGCTGCTGGCGCGAGGCACGGGTACTGGCGGCCACCGAGGTGACCTACACCGCCACGGACCGCTTCCACCTCATCGCGGACGCCTTGGAACTGGCCATCGGAACGGCGGGCCAGGACGCGCTGCGGCTCGGTGGCGGCGCGGCCGGGGGACCGGTGCTCGACGCCGGGACCGGCGCGGTGCTCGCCGTGCTCGGCACCGCCCTGCACTCCGACCGGCGCGACACCGGGTTCGCGGTGCCCCTGCGACCGGCGGCCGAGGGCCCGCTCGCCGAACTGCTCGCCCGCAACGCCGCCACCGTGCCCGCCCACGGGGCCGACCTCAACCTGGCCGGCGTCCTCGAACTGACCGCCACCTCGGTGGGCCAGGACGGCCCGCCCGGCGCCCTGGCCGGACACACCGGGGCGGCCGGCCTCGCACCGGTACGCCCCGTCGAACGAGAGTCCGTGGCAGGCGAGTTGAATGCATTCGCCGACGGCGAGGGCGTCGCCGGCCGCGCCGTGCTCGGCCTGGTCGGCGCCCCGGGCAGCGGCCGTACGACGGAACTCGGAGCCCTCGCCGCCCGCCGCCACGGGGCCGAGCGGCCCGCCCCCACCCTGTGGCTGCGCGGCGCCGACCTCGGGGACACCGACGAGTCCGTGGCCGACGCGGTGCGCCGCGGTCTCGCGCGCGCCGCGCGCATCGTCGCCGCCGGCCCCGCCGCGCCGCCTGCCGACACCGCGGGCCTCAGCCCCGAGCGCGTGGCCGGCCTCGCCCGGCGGGCCGGCCGCCCGCTGCTGCTCCTGCTCGACGGACCCGAAGAGATGCCGCCCGCCCTCGCCCGCCGACTGCCCGAGTGGATCAGGAACACGGCGCAGTGGCTCACGGAGACCGGTACACGGCTCGTGGTGGCCTGCCGGGAGGAGTACTGGGAGCACGCCGGGGCCGAGTTCCCCGCCGGACTGCTGCACGCGCCCACGGCCACGGACGCCGGATGCCCGCTGCCGCCGTGCGTGCGGATCGGAGACCTCACCCGGGAGGAGGCCCGCGAGGCCCGTGCCCGCTACCGCATCCCCGGGGGAGCCCTCGCCGACCGCGACGCCCGGCACCCGCTCACCCTGCGCCTGCTCTCCGAGGTCCGCGCCGCACTTCCGGGCGACGCCCCGCCCGCCGGTCCCGTCGACCGGCACGAGGTATTCGCCGCCCACCTGGACCTCGTGTGCCTGCGCGTCGCCGTCCGTCTCGCCGCCGAGAACGGCGTGCGCGGCACGGCCGTACGGCGGCTCGCCGCCCGGGTGGCCGGGCAGGTGCACGACGCCGCCCGGCGCAGCCTCGGCACCGAACAGGGCGAGCTGGACCAGGCATCCTTCGAGGCGGTGTTCCCCTGGGGACCCGCGCCGGCCCGGCTGGGCGGCGGCACCGGCTGGGCTTCCGCCGTCCTCGCCGAAGGCCTCCTGACCCCGGCCGGCGACGGCTACCGCTTCGCCCACGAGGAACTCGCGGACTGGATCCAGGGCCTGCACCTCGACCTGGACGAGGCACTCGACGTCCTCGTCCACCGCCCCTCGCGGGACCCGCACCCCGCGCCCCTGCCGCACCACCGCGCCGGCCCGGTGGTCCAGGCCCTGCTCCTCCTCGCACGCCAACAGGGCCACCGCGAACTCGGGCTGCGGCTGCGCGAGTTGGTGGACGCCCTGGACATGGAGCCGAGCTCCTGGTGGCCCGCCCGGCTCCTCGCCCGTACCCTGCTGGCCGTGCCGGACGCGACGCCGTACACCGGTGTGCTGCGCGTCCTCGCCGACCACATCGTCACCTGGCGCCGGGAACAGCGGCCCGTTTCCGCCGAGTTCGGGCCCGCCTTCTGGACCGCACTGCCCGCACCGGTCGAGGAGCGGCTCTCGCTGCTGCGCGAGCTGGTCCTGGCGGACGCCGGGCCACCGGAGCCGGCCGACGCGGGCGGACGCCACCTCGACGCCGTGGCCCGGCTGCTCGCCGCCCGGCCCGACGTCGTACAGCCGTACCTGACCGGCTGGTTCGACGACGAGCGGCCGCTGCCCGCGGCCCCGGACGCCACCGTGGCGACCGCCGCGCAGGCGCTGCTGCACACCCATCGGCACGGGGCCCTGGACGACCTCACCGAGGTGCTCGCGGCCAGTGAGCACCCGCGCGCCGACGAGCTGCTCGCCGTCCTCGCCGAGGACGAACCCTCGGCGGTCTGCCGGGCCGTCGACCGCTGGGCGCACGACGCGCGCCCCGCCCGCCGCGCCGCCGCCGTCGCCTCCGCGCTGCGAGCGGCCCCCCACGTCCACTCGGCGGCCGACCGGGAGCTGCTGCGCTACGCAGCCCTCACCCTGCTCGCCCGCCCCGCCGACCGCCCCCTGCACGGTGGCGCCCTCGCCCTCCTGGTGCGCGACCCCGAGACCCGCGACCGGCATCTGACCGACGCGCTGTGCCACTTCGCCGAAGCCGATCCGCTGTTCCCGCCCGGCGCCCTGCTCCCGGCCCTGACCACCCACCCCGAGCCGGTCCTGGAGGCGTTCCGCGCCCGCCTGAGCGGCGCCGGCGTCCCGGTCGCCGGGGAGGCCCTGCGCACCCTCGCCGACGTCACCCACCACGCCGTCGCCGGCCGGGTCGCCGCCCTGGTGCGGGAGGCGGCGCGGACACGCCCGGAGCTGGCCGCGCCCGCCGCCGACTACGTGGACCGCTGCCTTGACCGTGGCAGCGCCGCCCGCCCCGCCCTGCTGCCCCTGCTCACCGCACTGCTCGACGACGGCCCCGAGGAGGTCCGGGCGGCCCTGGCCACCGTTCTGGCCGCACCCGGAACCCCCGCGTCCCGGCCGCTGCGGCACGAGCTGCTGGACCTCCTGCTCGCCCACGAGCGGGAGCCGTCCGTCCTGGACGCCGTCCTGTACGCGGCGGCCCCGCACGGAGACGGCCGGGAGACGGAGCTGCGGGCGCTGATCCACCGCACCGGCCTGCTCCTCGTCCGCACCCCCGACGGCGCCACCCGCTTCGACTGCGCGCTCGTCGACCTGGCCCGGCACGCGCCCGGCTTCGCCGCCCGGATGGCCCGCTGGCTGAGCGAGGCCCCCGAGGACTGGGCCGCCGTGGTGGGCCCCAGCGCCCACCGCATGATCGACAACCTGGCCGGCGTCCGCGTACCGGCCTGACCTGCCCGGGGAACGTGCGCCCGGTCACAGCCTCCATGCCGATGCGGGCGCCGGGCACCCGGCATGGCACCCTTAGACCTGCACAAGAGGTCAACGGTAGACACGGACAAGGGTTCGAGGAGCGGTCACAGTGCAGCGCTGGCGTGGCTTGGAGGACATCCCCCAGGACTGGGGGCGCAGCGTCGTCACCATCGGTTCCTACGACGGCGTCCACCGCGGCCACCAGCTGATCATCAAGCACGCCGTCGACCGCGCCCGCGAGCTGGGTGTCCCGGCCGTCGTCGTCACCTTCGACCCGCACCCCAGCGAGGTCGTCCGCCCCGGCAGCCACCCGCCGCTGCTCGCTCCGCACCACCGCCGGGCCGAGCTGATGACGGAGCTGGGCGTCGACGCGGTCCTGATCCTCCCCTTCACGACCGAGTTCTCCAAGCTGTCGCCCGCCGACTTCGTGGTCAAGGTCCTGGTGGACAAGCTGCACGCCAAGGCGGTCGTCGAGGGCCCGAACTTCCGCTTCGGCCACAAGGCGGCCGGCAACGTCGAGTTCCTCACCGAGCAGGGCGAGATCTACGACTTCGAGGTCGAGGTCGTCGACCTGTACGTCACCGGCGAGGCGGGCGGCGGCGAGCCGTTCTCCTCGACCCTGACCCGGCGCCTGGTCGCCGAGGGCGATGTGAACGGCGCCCGCGAGATCCTGGGCCGTCCGCACCGCGTGGAGGGCGTGGTGGTGCGCGGCGCCCAGCGCGGCCGTGAGATGGGCTTTCCCACGGCCAACGTGGAGACGCTCCCGCACACCGCCATCCCGGCCGACGGCGTGTACGCCGGTTATCTGCACGCGCAGGGCGAGATCATGCCGGCCGCGATCTCGGTCGGCACCAACCCGCAGTTCGACGGCACCGAGCGCACGGTGGAGGCGTACGCCATCGACCGCGTCGGGCTCGACCTGTACGGCCTGCACGTCGCCGTCGACTTCGTCGCCTACGTGCGCGGCCAGGCGAAGTTCGAGTCGCTCGAGGCGCTGCTGGAGCAGATGGCCGACGACGTGAAGCGGTGCCGGGAGATCGTGGCCGCGGAGGCGTAGCAACCCGGACAGGGAAGGGCGGCCGGTGCGATACGCACCGGCCGCCCTTCGTCGTACCGTCCCCTGGCCGGGGCCTACTGCTGCGGCGGAGCCTGCGGAGGCGGGGCCTGCGGCGGCTGTGCCTGGGGCTGACCGGGCTGCGGCGGGTAGGGCCGGCCGGGCGCGCCCTGCGGCTGCGGCGGGCCCGGCTGGGCCTGCTGCTCCGGATAGGGCTGCGCCTGGCCCGGCTGGGGCTGCTGCGGCGGGTACGGCTGCTGTTGCGGCGCGTACGGCTGGCCGGGCTGCGGCGGGTAGGGCTGGCCCTGGTGGGACTGGCCCGGATACGCCTGCCCGGGCATCGGCTGGCCGGGATACGGCTGGTCCGCCGTGGGCCGGCCCGGGTACGGCTGGTCCGGCATGGGCTGGCCCGGGTACGGCTGGTCCGGCATGGGCTGGCCCGGGTACGGCTGCCCGGGCATCGGCTGACCGGGGTACGGCTGGCCCGGCATCTGCTGGCCCGGCATCGGCGGGGCGGCCACCGGCGGCGGGTTGCCGTCGTTGGTCCACAGACCGTGCATCTGCTGGTGCCGCACGAAGTCCTCGGCGACCATGGCCGCGAGGTTGAAGTACGACTCCCGCACCTTCGGCCGCATCATGTCGAGGTCGACCTCGGCGCCGGCGGCCAGGTGCTCGTCGAAGGGCACCACGATCACCCCGCGGCAGCGGGTCTCGAAGTGCGACACGATGTCCTCGACCTTGATCATCTTGCCGGTCTCGCGCACCCCGGAGATGACCGTGATCGACCGGGAGACCAGGTCGGCGTACCCGTGCGCGGACAGCCAGTCCAGGGTGGTGCTCGCGCTGCTCGCACCGTCGACGGACGGCGTCGAGATGATGATGAGCTGGTCGGCGAGGTCGAGCACCCCGCGCATCGCGCTGTACAGCAGGCCCGTGCCCGAGTCGGTGAGGATCACCGGGTACTGCCTGCCCAGCACGTCGATGGCGCGCCGGTAGTCCTCGTCGTTGAACGTGGTCGAGACGGCCGGGTCCACGTCGTTGGCGATGATCTCCAGACCGGAGGGCGCCTGCGACGTGAACCGCCGGATGTCCATGTACGAGTTCAGGTACGGGATCGCCTGGACCAGGTCGCGGATGGTCGCCCCGGTCTCCCGGCGCACCCGGCGGCCGAGGGTGCCGGCGTCCGGGTTCGCGTCGATCGCCAGGATCTTGTCCTGCCGCTCGGAGGCGAGGGTCGAGCCGAGGGCGGTGGTGGTGGTCGTCTTGCCGACGCCGCCCTTGAGGCTGATGACCGCGATCCGGTAGCAGGACAGCACGGGCGTGCGGATCAGGTCCAGCTTCCGCTGCCGCTCGGCCTCCTCCTTCTTCCCGCCCAGTTTGAAACGGGACCCGCCGGCGGCGGGCCGGCCGCTCTTCGCCTTCTGCCGCTTGTTGTTGAGCAGCCGGTCCGAGGACAGCTCCACGGCCGCGGTGTAACCCAGGGGCGCCGCACCGGGGTTGGTCGGCTGCCGCTGGTCGTGCTGGATCGGCTGCGGCCAGGCGGCACCGGCCCGGGGATCGACGGCCGGCTGCGCGGCCTGACCCGCCGCACCGGCCTCCGGATTCTGCGCGGGCGGCTGCGGTTGTCCGGGCTGGGGGAAGCCGTAGCCGCCGGGGGTCGGGCCGGGCTGCGGTTGTCCGGGCTGGGGGAAGCCGTAAGCGCCGGGCTGGGCCGGGGGGTTGGGCGTGCCGGGGTGCGGCGGCTGGGGTGCGGCCGCGTTGGGCTGCGGCTGGCCGGGCTGGGGGAAGCCGTAACCACCGTGCGGAGTCGGGCCGGTGGGGCCCTGCTGCTGCCCCTGCTGCGGGAAGTCGTAACCGCCGGGCTGCTCGGGCGCGGGGCCCGGGTGGCCGGGTGCTCCGGCGGCCGGCGGCTGGCCCTGCTGGTGCCAGGCGGCGGGCGCGGGCTGCGGGGCCTGCGGCTGGAACGGCGGCTGCTGCCCGGGCACCGCTCCGGAACCCTGCGCGGCGGCAGGCTGCGCCTGACCGGCCGGCATCGGGCCCGGCTGCTGCGGCTGCGCCGCCTGAGCGGGCCACTGGGCGGCCGGCGCGGGGGCGGCGGGCTGGTACGACGGCGGCAGCGGAGGAAGCCCGTTGTGCGCCGGCGGGGGACCCCAGGCGGGCGGTGCGCCCTGGGGGGTACCGGGAGCGGCCGGATCGGCGGGAGCGGTGCGCTGAGACGGGACATCGGCCTGCGGGGCCTCGCCCTCGGGCGTGCCCTCCGGCGCCGGGGTGTCCTCGGATTCCGCTACGCCCGGCGCGGCGTCGGCAGCCGTGCCGTCCGCCGACGCCGCAGTCGCGCCGACGGCCGCCTCGGCATCCTCGCTCCGGCTCTCGGGGGAGGTGCCATCCGCGGCCCCCGCCTCCTTGTCGCCTTCCGCTTCCGAACCCGTGAGAACCGCCCCGGCCGCACTCTCGGCGGACTCGTCGACGGCCTCGGCCGATCCGGCGGGTTGCCCGGCCTCGGCCGGCTCCGCGGAAGCGGCCGCATCGGCGTCCGCACCGTCGGCGTCCCCGGCCGTCGCGGCGGCCTCGGAGCCGCCTTCCCCGTCACCGCTGCCGCTTCCGTCGCCGTGCTCCTCGGCGGAGCCGTCCGGCGAAGCGACCTCGCCCTCGGCCGCGCCGTCTGCGCCGAGCGGTCCGGCACCCGGCGCTGAAGTCTCGCCCGATGCTTCGGCGGCCTGCTCCTCGGCGGCCGCGCGCTCCGCGATCTCGGCCATCTCACGCTTCAGCGCGACAGCGGAGAACCGCATGGTCGCACCGCTCTCCAGGTCCCCGTTGTCCGGCTCGGGCGCGGCCGGCTGCGCGGCGGCCGCGGCCGTGCTCTCCTGCCGGGGCGGTTCGGCCGGCTGCGAGGGCCGCTGCGGCTCGAACCCATCGGGCAGCTGCGGCACCGGAACCGGACTCCCGGTCGGCGGCGCGGGAGGGGCGTACGGCGCACCGGGGCCGGCGGCCGGAGGCTGCGCGGCGAACGGCGCCCCGGTCGGTGGCACGAAGGGCGCGCCCGGCGCGTGCGCCGGGGGAGCGGGCGGGACCGGCGGGGCGTACGGGCCGCCCGGCGCAGCCGTACCGGCCGCCGGAGTCGTGTACGGCGACGGATCCGGCCCCGCCTCGGGCGGCCCGGACGGGAACTGCGGAAGCGGAGCCGCACCGGCACCGGGTCCGCCCGCCGGGCCGGAACCATGGCCGCCACCGGTGTCGCCCGCGGCACCGGAACCCGACGCCCCGGACGCGTTCTGCGTGTACCAGGCGGGCGGGGCGTAGTCGATGGTGAACTCGCCCGTGGTCTCGACGGCCGATTCCGCGTCGGGCTGGTCATCGCCGGGTGTGGCCCAGCCCCCGCGGATCCCGTCCCGATCGCTGCTCACAGTTCCTCCTGGTGTGGTCGGGCACCCTCATGCCGTGCTCGGGGCACCCCGTTCCGTCGTGCGATGTCGCCGGGGCTTCCCCACGTGGGCCACTGGCCCCCTCAGTCCGCGAAGCCGTTCCGCCCGCTGGCGGGAGTTCGCGACGCGCCCTGCCCCAGCCTAATCACCAAAAGCGCGGGTCCGGCAGGCCTGTCCGCCCCTTAGCCGCCGGCTCCGCGGTGTCCCGCCGGGCCGACGAGGGGCGCGGCACCTGTCGTCGTACACCAAAACGTGACGAAAACGCACCACGTTCAGCCCGCGCCGACGCCGGTATTGACGCGAAAAGTCGCCAATCCGGCACGAAAACGGGCCAAGTTGGACGCGGATCAGTCCATCCGGCGTGCCATGCCCAGCAGTCCGGTCTCAGCGTCCGTCGCCCGCGTCATCACGTACTGCCGGTCCCGCTCGGTGCACCACAGGGTCACGCCGTCCGGAAGCGTGGGCAGCGCCTCGAGCTCCGGGCGCGGCAGCGCCAGCACCCGCCCGATCTCCGCCGCCTCGTCCGGCGACACCCGCTGCACACCCACCAGACGCGCCTGACGCATCAACCGCGGCGCCACCGGGCTCAGATACGGCAGCAGCGTCAGCACCGACTGCCACGGCGCCGACGCCACCCGTCCGCGCGGCGGCCGCATACCGCAGTCCCGCACCACCAGCACCGGCGTCCCCGCCGAGGCGCCCTGCGGGGGCACCCGGCCGACGTCGTACACCGCGAGACCGTTCTGCCCGCCGCCCATGGCGTGCACCATCGGCATCCAGGCCTGGGCCCGCCCCGTCTCGACCGCCACCCGGGCACCCGTGGCGGCCGCGCGCAGGGCCATGACCTGCGCGGTCCACAGCCCGCCGATGAGCACTATGTCGAACGCCGTCGGACGGTTGACCCCGAGCACCGCGGGCTGACCCTCGGTGTCGACGCCGACCACCACACCGTCGTCGCCGATCGGCAGGGACAGCGCGTCGGCCTGCTCGACGGGCAGCGTGTGCCGGGGGTGGCGGGGACCCAGCAGGCCGAACCCGGTCCGCAGCCGCTCGCCGAGCCCCGCGCGAGACGAGGTCGCGCCCGGACGTGACCCACCCGGCTGGGTGGGCGAAGTCGTGATGGCCATCAGCGGGCACCTCCGAGCGGCAGGGTGGCCAGAACGCCGGGGAGCTGCTCCCGGTCCAGACGGGCGAGCCCGGTCCGCGCCTCGCGCGCCGCACGCTCCAGCTCGCGCCGGGCGTCGGTCAGTTCCTGGTTGCTGCGGCCGGTGATCCGCAGGTGTCCCGTGATGGACACGTTCTGCTGCGCGCCCCTGGCCAGGGTCAGGCTGAAGGTCGTCGCCAGCGCGGGCACCGACGTCAGCCGCGCCACCAACTGCGCCAGCGAGCCGTTGGAGCCGCCCAGTTGCGGCCAGCGGCGCACCCAGTAGGTGGTGTGCCGGCGGTTGTCGCAGCGCCAGCTGCGGCTGGACTCCTCCGTGCGGCGCTGCGGCGCCTCGCCCCGCCCGGCCTGGGCGGCCTGCGCCGTCACCATGGGATTGGCGCACGCCGAGGTGGCGATGGCCGCCGTCAGCTCCTCCTCGTTCAGCACGCTCGCCCGGAACCCGGCGCCGGTGAGCCGGCTCGACAGGTGCTCGGCGGAACGCGCCAGACACTTCTGCGCCCCCAGCAGCCCGCCACCGCGCGCGGCCACCGCCTCCGGGCAGAGTTCGGGATCGAGCTTCAGCGCGATCCACGTGATCCGCACCGCGGGGGAACCGGTCTCCGCCTGCAGCGGCGCGTAGTTGCTGACCACCACCGACTGCTGCGGCAGGTGCAGCGCGGGCGCGGGCTGCGTGTGCACCACGATCTGCGCCGACTCCAGCCGGATCCCGTCGACTTCGAGGACGTCCCGCACCAGGGCCACCGGCAGCGGTCTGCGGCCGCGCTCCGCGCGCAGCGCGCCCGCGTCCGACTCCACCTGGATCACCGCGGTCAGGAAACCGCCGTCGCCCACCATGCCGATCGGCCGCTGATCGCGGTCGTCGCCGCGGCTGTGGCTGTACGTGCGCAGCGACGGGTCGCACTCCACGGCGGGCGCCAGACCGGAGTCGGTGCCCACCGGCACCGGCGTGCCCGCGGCCCGCCGGTTGCGGGCGCGCAGCGCCAGCAGGGTGCCCAGCCACTCCGGCAGGGAGCGTCCCCGGCGCCGCACGACGGCGAGCACCACCAGCACCGCGGCGATCGCGGCGGCGACGATCAGCGCGACCATGCCGACGAGCCAGCCGCACACCAGCAGCGCGCCCGCGATCTCCAGCAGCACCAGCCGCTGCACCGCGAACGAACCGCCGCGCCCGGAACGGGACTCCGGGTGCGGGGCGAACGCACCCTGGGACGACGCGGGTGCCTGCTCACCGCGCCGTCCGGAGGAAGAGGAGCCGCGGGCGCCCGACCGGCCCGCGTCACCCGATCGTGCCCCCGATTGCGATCGCGACCGGGCCCGCGTTGCGGAAGCCATCACTCCAAAACCCCCGAACTCTCCCGAAATCCCTTGCGCTCCGGTCCCTTCAAGCCCTGAGCACCCTACCCGTGCCACACGCACGTCCACGCAACAGGCATAGTAGGGGCCGGGTCTGACAGTCGAGGCACCAGAGGCAACCGAGGGCGGGGGACGGATCTTCACAGGTCCCCCACGGCTCCGCAACGGGGAGAGAGCGGACACAGATGGCATCACGGCGGGACGAACTCAACGCCTACACCTTCGCGAAGCGCCGCACGCTCGCGTCATTCCTGCAGCCCTCGCCCTCCGGTTCCGAGGAGGGCGCCCCGAAGCCGCTGAAGGCACTGGTGCCCGGCCTGGTCGTCGGCGCCGTCGTGCTCGCCGTGTTCGGCGCGATCGGCATGTTCAGCCCGACCGCCCCCAAGGGCTGGGACACCCCGGAAGAACACGTCATCGTCGCGAGCAAGTCCACCACCCGGTACGTCGTCCTGAAGACCGGCAAGCAGACCCAGCTCCACCCGGTCCTCAACATGGCCTCCGCCAAGCTCCTGCTGGCCCCCGGCAAGGACAGCGTCATCACCGTCGACGAGAAGATCCTCGACAGCGGCAAGCCCCCGCACGGCGCCACCATCGGCATCCCCTACGCCCCCGACCGCCTGCCCACCCCGGACGAGGCCTCGGCCACCAAGCGCTGGGCGGTGTGCGAGCGCCCCGGCGACGGCGGACGGGCCATCCAGAAGGCGGCGTTCGTCCTCGCGCAGAAGGAGTGGTCCAGGACGGACGGGCGCGACAAGCTCGCCCACGGCGACCTCATGTACGTGGTCGGCCCCGACGGCAAGACCCAGTACGTGGTCGACGCGCGGGGCACGGCGTACGAGATCGCCGACCCGTCCGACAAGGAACTCCTCAAGGCCCTCGACACCCAGGGCCGTGCCCCGCAGCGCGTCTCCCAGGACTGGCTCGACACCCTGCACAAGGGCGACCCGGTCTCCATCCCGCCGATCCAGGGCACGCCCGGCGAGAAGGCGGGCGCCTCCGAACTGCTGCGCCAGTACGACAAGGTCGGCGAGGTCATCAAGGCCTACGACGGCCAGACCATGCAGTACTACGTCGTCCTGAAGGGCAAGGTGGCCCGCGTCTCCGAGTTCACGGCCACGCTGCTGCTGAACAGCGGGGACCTCGTCGGCGTGGGCCAGGCGGGTGAGGCCCAGCAGGTCAGCCCCGGCGCGGTCGTCGACAGCACGACGTTCGACGGCGGCCGGAACTGGCCGGCGTACAGGCCGAGGACGGTGAACGACGGCTCCAGCACCACCAGCGGCCGCAACACCCTCTGCAACGTCATGCGCTCGATCGGCGCCAAGGGCGCCACCACCCTGTCCACCTGGGTCGGCAAGGACTTCCCCGCCCAGCTCCCCACCGGCTCCTCCAGCGCCTACGTCACCCCCGGATCCGGCCAGCTCTACCGCCAGTTCCAGGGCACCGAGACCACGGCCGGCGGCGTCTTCCTGGTCACCGACACCGGCCTGCGCTACGCCCTGCAGTCCAACAGCGACAGCACCACCGACGACCAGGGCATCGGCACCTCCGACAAACGGCTCAAGGAGGAGCTGAACGAGGCCAAGATCGCCCAGACCCGCCTCGGCTACGAGAACGTGACGCCCACGCCCATCCCCGTCGAGTGGTCGAGGTTCCTGCCGACGGGCCCGCGCCTGTCGGAGTCGGCGGCACGGCAGCCGCAGGGCTCGTAGCGGCGGGGGAGGAGAACGCACTCATGCAGACGTCGAAGCCGTCGCGTACGAAGCCGTCTGGGACGAAGTCCGCGGCCCCGGAGCCGCCGCGAACGGAGCCCGCGAGGAGAGGACCGGCCGAGGCGGGGCCGGCGGGTGCCCGCCCCCTGGCATCCCAACTCCCCACCGTGGCAACCCGGATCGCGACCCGGTCGGCGGCCCTGGCCGCCGCGACACTCCTCACCGCCACGGCCACCATCCTCGCCCTCCCCGCCACCCCGGCCCTCGCGGACGACGGCCAGTGCACCTTCCCGGCGAAGGACTACACGGGCCGCCCGTGGGCGCTGCAGCGCGTCAACCTGGATGCGCTGTGGGCCCAGTCCACCGGCAAGGGCGTGCGGGTGGCCGTGATCGACACCGGTGTCGACGTGAAGAACCCGCAGCTCACCAAGGCCGTCGACGCCTCAAAGGGCAAGAACCTGCTGCCCGCGAAGAACTCCAAGGGCGAGAAGATAGAGCGCGGCAACAGCTCGGGCACCACCGACACGGTCGGCCACGGCACCCGCGTCGCGGGCATCATCGCCGCCCGGCCCGCCAAGGGGACCGGCTTCGTGGGCCTGGCCCCGGACGCGACGATCATCCCGATCAAGCAGAACGACGCCGAGGGCGACGGCACGGCGCTCACCCTGGCCGATGCGATCAGGCACGCCGTCCAGGCCGGCGCCGACGTCATCAACATCTCCCAGGACACGGCCAACGCGGTCCGGCCGGACTCCAGGCTGGAGCAGGCCGTCGACTACGCGCTGAACCAGAAGGTCGTGGTCGTCGCCTCGGCCGGCAACGACGGCCTGGGCGGCAACGTCAAGGTGACGTACCCGGCGTCGTACAAGGGCGTGCTCGCGGTGGCGGCGTCCGACCGCAACAACGAGCGGGCGGCGTTCTCACAGTCCGGGGACTTCGTGGGCGTCGCCGCCCCCGGCGTCGACATGATCTCCACCGTGCCCGGCGGCGGTCACTGCTCGGACAACGGCACCAGCTTCTCGGCGCCGTATGTCGCGGGCGTGGCGGCCCTGTTGAAGGCCAAGTACCCCAAGTGGACGGCCCAGGAGGTCACCGCCCAGATCGAGCAGACCGCCGAACGCTCGATCCCCGGCCACGACCGGCTGGTCGGCTGGGGCGTGGTGGACCCGGTGAAGGCCCTGACGGACGTGGACCCGGAACACCCCGTCCAGTCGCCGCGCCCCGAGGACGGCGTCTCCAAGGGCGAGGCCCCCTCGGTCACCCCCCTGCACTTCGGCGAGACGGCGGAGGAACGCGACACCCGGATGGCCACGTACGTGGTGGTCGGCGGCCTGGTCCTCGTCGCCGGCCTGACCGGCACGGCCGTCGCGGTCCGCGACGCACGGCGCCGGCGCCCGCGGCAGCCGGGAGGCGGCTCGTGGACGCGCTGACGAAGATGAACGTGTTCCTCCTCGTCCTGTGCGCCGTCCTGCTGGGCATGGCCTGTGTGCCGGCGGACCGGGTACGGGCCTGGCGCGCCGGCATCAACCCGTCGGCCCCCGAACTGCCCGGCGCCTCCTTCGTCGTGGCGCGCGTCCTCTTCGTGGCCCTGGCCATCGCCGGCGTGTGCACGGCGGTCCAGGGCTTCGGCGTCTCCGACCGGATGTCCTGGAGCGACAGCGAGCTGACCAGCGCGGTGCACCAGGCCACCGACGGCCTGGACGGCTACGCCTACACCATGGACGAGACGGGCTCCTCGGCCTACTTCACCGACTTCGCGTCGCTGACGGAGGAGAAGGTCACCCGCTACGGCGGCGGCGACGCCCCCGAGACCGGCGTCTCCGCCGACCCGGCGGACACCGACACGGACGCCGAGGCCCACCTCACCGTCACGGCGTCCGGCGCGGACGACGCCTTCTGCGTCCACCTGCGACGCACCCGCTGGAAGAGGAGCGACTACACACCCCCGGGCCTGAACGGCGACCCGGGCACCCTGACCTTCCGCGGGTACCGGCTGAAGGCGGCGGTGCGGACCGGAGAGTGCTGACGCTCTTTCCGCCCGGCCTCACAGCTTCCCGAGAACGACCCCGCGCCAGACCCAGCCGCACTTCAGAACGGCGTCCCGCAGCGGCTCACGCAACTCCGCGGCGTCGAACCGGAAGGTCTCGGTCGCCTCAAGACGCCCGTCGTCCCCCCGCCCGAGCGTCCACTGCCGCGTGACGGTCCGGTTCTGCCCGCGCGAGTACGACGACGCCACCTGCAGCCGGGGCGGATTCCCGACCCGGCTGACCTCCCACTGCTCCTCGAGGGCACGCACCTCGTGGCCGTCACGGTCCAGCCGCATCCGGATGCGCACGGCGTGCGTGATCCGCGACTCCAGGAAGAACCCCTGCCAGGCAGGCTCCGCGATCCGCCACTCGGCCACCAGGTCGGCACCTTCAGCGGCACCGTAACGGACGACGTACGGCACCTCCGGCCCGTTGAGCCCGAGCAGAGCCGTACGCAGTTCCTCCACCGGGACCGGCGGGACACCGTCCGGGGGACGCCGGGTTCCGGTCAACTTGTCGAAGAGTCCCATGGGCTCAACCTACGAGGGGCACTGACGCCGGCACAACAAACACCTCTCCCGCTCCCGCGGGCCCCTCAAGGCGTCGCACCGCTGCCCGGACGCACACTGCGGACGAGGTCGCTGAAGTCGTCCAGGACGGCCGGGTGCTGGCTCGCGGTCGAGGTGAGGATCAGCCGGATCACCGCCCGCTTGTGCGGATCGGAGACGTCCAGCATGGACATGTACACCTGCGACTGGACGAGGTCGCGACGCACTCCGCCGGCGATGGTCGAGAAGGACAGTGTCTGCGTGAGGCCAGGAGCCTCCGCGGAACCCGTCTCGCGCCGGCCGGTGACGGTGACCGAGGTGACCGCCCGGCCGAGGCGCTCCACCGACTCGTCGGCGATGTCCGGCAGCGTCGCCGGGTCCGGACGGTACTCGCCGTCGATCGTGATGTTCGCGGTGAACCCGCCGTCGGACGGCAGATGCACCGCCACGAACGCGGCACCGGGGGCACCGACCTCGTCCGGAGGTGCCGAGCGCCAGCCCTCCGGCAGCTCGAAATCGATCGGGACCGGCAGGCTCGTGGTCATTGCGAGCCCTCCTTCCTAAAGCGCTGCACCCTCGCGACGGGCATGTGACGTGTGGATCAGAACAGGCTGCCGATGGCGTCACCGGCCGAGCTCAGACCATCGCCGACGACGTCGGCAAGATCACCCGCGGTATCGGCCACCTTGCCCGGGTCGACGGTGAACTCGAATCCCACTTCACCACCGACGATCGGGGAGAGACCCACGCTGGTCTTGAACCCCCATTTCCCGTCCTCGGTCTTTCCGATGTCCAGATTGGCCTCGGCACCCGGACCGGCCCAACCCTCGGCGGTGACACCCGCCCCGATGCCCCCGATGTCCGCGCCGACCGTGCCGCCGCCCTTCGCCCCCGCGAACGCCTCACCGCCCAGGTTGATGCCCTCGAGACCCGCTCCGGCATGGCCTCCGGCCTCGGCACCCGCCATGGCCTCGGCGCGTCCGTAGACACCCACCGGGCCTACGTCGAAGCGGCCCTTGGACGAGGCCTCGCCGCCCACCAGGCCGCCGGCCTCGCCTTGGATGCCCTCATTGGTGACGCCACCGCTCACGGAGCCCTTGGCGCCCGCATAGGCTTCGGCCTCGCCGTCGAGCTTCACCGGCCCGTTGGTGAGCGAACCCTCCGCGCTCGCGCGGCCCAGGTCGGCATGCGCCTCGGCCTCGCCCATCTTGCCGGATCCGGTGTCCGGTCCGGTCGCCTCCGCACCGACACCGGGACCTGAGGCCTCGGCCTCCCCGTCGGAAACCCACCCGTCGGGCTTGGTGGGAGTGCGCTTCGACTCGGCCACGTACTTGTCGATTCCGGTGTGCGCCTGGCCGTTGAAGCCGGTGAGCGTGCCGTCGTTGACGTCGGAGTCGAGCACCACGGCCTTGAGAGCGGTCTCGACATGGGCGTCGGCCTCGACGACGTTCTTCACGGCCTTGTCCACGTGCTCCTGCCACGAGGCGACGGCCGAGCGCACCGACTGCTGGTAGTCGGGGTCGTGGTGCATGGCGTTGCGCTCGGTGTCGCTGAGCTTCGAGGTGTCGTAGGAGACCACGCCCGCTTCGGACACCGCCATCCCGGCCTTGACCGCGTCCGCCCGGGCCGACTCCAACTTCTTGCGCAGGTCCGTGAACTGGGTGTGCGCTTCACGCAGCAGCGAGGCCACCGCCTTGGCCTCCTTCTGGGCGCTCTGGAACTGCTTGAGCGTGACGTCGAACCGCCGGCCGGCGGCGTTCGCGCTCAGCCCGGTCCAGGTCTGTCCCGTGGAGACGCCGTGCACATCCCGCTTGTAGGCGATCTCCTGTTTGTGGAACTCCTTCGCCATCCCGTCCCAACGGTCTGCCGCCGTGGAGAGCTTGGACAGGTCGGTGGTCATGATCTCGTGGTAGTTCGGCATGGGGTTCCCCGTTGTGTGGCGTGGCAGCGTGCCCGTCGGGACGGCCGATCGGTGACCGCGCCCGGTTCCGTCAGTAACCGGTGAGCACGGACACCGAGCCGGCGTTCGTCCCGGTCTGGATGTCCGTGTTCTGCAGCACGGTGTTCGCGCTCCGCAGCGACGCCTTGTCGGACGCGAGCATGTTCATCAGGTTCTGCACCTGCTCGCCCCATGTCTCATGCGCCTTCTTCAGGGCTCCCGACGTGTGCCAACCGTCCCGGAACTCGGAGACGGCCGAGTCGGTGTCCGTGTCCGCCCAGTCGCCGGCCTTCCGGGTGTCGGGCTCGATGTGGTCCTCGATGGCCTTCGCGGCGGCCTTTTTCTCGGCCGGAGAGGAAGCGAGGTCCTTCTGCCCCCCGAGCAGCGGCGGGGGACCGGAGGACCCTCCGGGATCGGACGGCAACTGGTTCAGCCGCATCCCGACGGGCTGCGCGGGCGCGTCGCCCGCGGTCTGTCCTGCTTCCGGCACTGCCATGACTCCGCCTCTCCCCGTTCGCCGCCGAGTCCGCGCGGCAACTCATCGCGCTCGAACGCGTTTTGGCGCGCCGACCGAACGACCCCGCTGAACGGCCTCAGCCCGCAGCGGGCGAAACCTTGTCGTCGGCCTTGAAATCGAAGTTGATCTTCCCGTCGTCCACAGAGGTCACCTTGACTGTGATCCCCAGGGTGCTGCCGTCGTTCGCGGTGAGCGTGCACCGGGTCGTGGTGCCGACCTTGCCCTTGAGATCCTCGGGGCAGGTAACGTCCGGCTTGGGCCGCCCAGTGGCAGCGGCGAGCTTCGGCGGACAGCGTGGAAGCCAGCTTGTCGGCGGACAGCTTCGGCGTGGACTCACCGACGTTGACGGAGGCCGAGCAACCGGAGAGCAAGGCCCCGACAGCGGCAGCCGAAACTGCCGTAATGGCCGCGTAGCTGCGGAACTTGGGCATGTCGGGTCTCCGATTTTGCTGAGCATGACAGAAAGACGCACGAAGCATACTCGGCGGGTTTGCGCCCATCTCTCTGAGGACGTGCCCGCGCACAACGGTCACCGGCTCCCCATGAACCTTTCGGGTTCTCCATGCGTAATCTTCACGCGGCGGCGACAGCTCAGACTGGTCCGCTCGTCAACTGCTCATGCTCGTAAGCGTGATCGTGGCCCTGTGGCGACAACTCCATCGTGTGTACGGCAGTTGTCCCTTGGGTGCGCGTCCGCCCTTGTGTAGAGGTTTGATGAAGGTACCCAGGGGCGTCGCCCGGTCCGGGCCGTCCGCGCCGCAGAGCCCGGGTCGTCCGCGGTGAGGACGCAACGCGGCCCGAGGGGCGCCGGTTCGCTGCAAACAGAAAAATAGGACAAACCATGGCGTGAGGCGCTGTCTCGTAACCGAGTTAAGACACATGCTTGGTTGGACCCGTTGGGCAGGTTGACTAGAGTGGTAAAGGCGTTGTGAGACGCAGGCTCGCTTTGCGATCGTACGGCGAGCGGGTGGTTGGTCCCGGCCCGTCAGGGCTGATGGACCGTACGGGGAAACGGGGAGGAGCGTCGTGCTTCCGGCAGACATGGTGGGGGGCGTGTCAGCGACCAGGGCGGCGAACCTGGAGGCCAGCGGTGAGGCGTTGGACAAGTTCGTGTCGCGGGTGGATGCGGTTCTCGCCACTCTTGAGGCGTCCGCGGGTAATCCGATGAAGGTCGGAGCCCAGACGATCAGACCCACGTCTCTGACTTCAGGCGCGGAAAGCGACTTCCCTGAAGCGCACGGCTTGTACAAGCAGTACAACCGAGTCCACGCAGAGCTCACCTCCTTGTCCAAGACCCTGCACTTGCAGATCGAGGCGATCGGCATCGCGGTCCAGGGGGCGCACAACGGCTTCGACAAGCTCGAAGAGGAGCAGCGCCAGCGGTTCTGGGCGATCCAATCGGAGATCAGCAAGATCGAGGACAAGCAGGGCGGCGGTCGCGCTGCTGGCCCGAAGACTGGTGTGGAGTACTGACGATGACCGACAAGCACAAGGGAGACCTGGAACGGGTCGACGCGCAGAACAACGTCACGGATTTCGTGCGAGGCGTGGAGGACGGCCCAGGGACCGGATTCCTCGACGGCATTGTTCGAACAGCGGTCGGAGCCACGCCCTTTGGCCAGGCGATCACAGGTCGGACGGACTTCGACCAGCGCGATCTCGACCTCAACAAGATGGTCGACTTGGTCGAGCAGACCGATCCGGAGGACCTCGAGTCCTCGGGCAAGGCCTTGTGGGATGCACGGGACGCGATCAAGGCCGCTGCGGACGACCTCTACGGCCACATCGACAAGGTTCGCTGGGTCGGCGAGTCCGGCGATGCCTTCCGCACTTGGGGCGCCAAGCTCGTAACCAACACGCACCACTTGAGCGACTTCGCCGGAGCAGCGGGTGATCAGATCACGGCTGCCGCCGTTGGGCTTGCGGCCGTACGTGGTGCCATGCCGGCTCGTGATCCCGCCAACCGGAAGCGGCCCACGACGTTCACTGCGGCTGAGAAAGCGGCGGACAAGGACGGGTACGCCGCCGCAGTGAAGGTGGAGAAGGACCGTCAAGAGGCGATCAACCAGATGAACCGGTTGGCGTCGTATTACGCGGTGTCCGAAGAGGTCCTGTCGGGCTTGCCCGCCAAGGAAAAGACTCCGACGTTCACGTCCATGCCTGACGTGGGAGTCCCCCGCCCCCGAGGCGTGCGTCAAGTCGATCGCTCGGACGCGAGTACCGGATCGCAGCAAGGCTCCGGAGCGGCATCACCCGTTACTTCCACGGCCCACCACGCCACGTCGGTCGGGGACGTGCCCAGCCATGTGACAAGCGATGGCACGGGGCCTCCCGCGCACATCCCCGGTGGCGTCTCGCTCCCTGACGAACCCGTGGGGACGAATATCGACACCGTGGGCACGCTGCCTCCGCCGACGACTACACCCGTGGCAGGACACACGCCGCCGGTTACTGGTACCCCTCCCACCGCTAACGGTCAGCCCGGTGTGTTCGACGGTCCTTTCGGGACCCCGATTGCCAATTCCGCATCCGGCCGGGGACCGAGTGGCACAGGAAGCTTCCGCACCCCTCCGTCCGCTCAGGGTCGCGGTGGCGGGTCCGGGCTGACCAACCAAGGCTCCGGACGCTCCACGGGGCAAGGGCCCATGAACCAGATGGGCCGTGCCACATCGACCGGGCAGTCGGCGGTCAAGGGCGCCACTTCCGGACCGAAGTCGAACTCGATGGGCCGCGCAGTCACCGGCGGGACGCCGAAGCCCGGCGGCTCGGCGGCATCTCGAGGCAGCAGCGGGCCGGCGACCGGCGCTGGCCGGTCCAACGGAGTGGTCGGAGGACGACCCGCGAATGCCGGCGGCAATTCGGCGAAGGGCGGATCGAAGATCCCTCGCGGCACGGTCATCGGCCGCGACGGGGGGAACTCCCGGCCCACGACCAGCCGACTCGGGCAGCGCGGTGTTTTCGGAGCGTCTGAATCCACAGCGAGGCCGGGTTCGAGCGCGACGGGTTCCCGTGCCCGTGCCGGAGGCTCCGAAGCAGTCACGGGCAGGCCGTCCACACGCAACTCCGCCGCAGGTGCTGAGCGCAACGGCATGACGCGTGGGGGCACCGGCCTCGTACGCGGTGCCAACCGCAACGACAAGCCCGAGAACGGTGAGGACGCGCGAGCGTCGCGCCCTGACTACCTGGTCGAAGACGAAGAGACACACCTGCCCAACAGGCCCCGGCGAGATGTGCCGCCGGTGGTCGACTGAGCTGCGAACAAGGACACGGAGACGATGAAGTCAGGGATCAGCCGACGAGTCGAGTCGGCTACGTTTCACAGGCCGCGCTGCAGTCGAAGAGTGCGTGCTGTGGGCGCGGTCGTCGGCGTCCTGGCGGTCTCCACTGTGGGATTCGCACCCAATGCGGCGGCGTCCGACGCCCAGTCGAAGCAGTGGTATCTGGGCCCGATGCAGGCCGCAAAGATGTGGCAGGTCAGCACGGGTAAGGGCGTCAAGGTTGCTGTGATCGACAGCGGTGTGAACCCGAACACCCCATCGCTCAAGGGGCAGGTACTGGTAGACGAAGTACCCAAGTCGGCCTCGTACCGAGCGACAGACGACTACCTCGGTCACGGCACGACCATGGCCGAGTTGATCGCGGGCACGGGAGCCGGGGGCGGTCTCAAGGGCCTCGCGCCGGGAGCGAAAATCGTCCCTTACCGAGCCATGTTCGACGGCTTCAAGGGCGGAACCGAGGAGAAGCAGAAGACGCCCGACGCCACGAAGGCGATCAAGGCGGCGGCCGACACCGACGCTGAAATCATCAACATGTCGTTCGGTGCGCAGGGACCGAGCTCCAAGGAAAAGGCAGCGATCGAATACGCCGCTTCGAAGGGGAAACTCCTCATCGCCGCCGTGGGTAACGGCGGCCAAAGCTCTGGCGACACCATTGATTACCCTGCCGCCTACCACTACGTGGTCGGTGTGACGGCGTCCGACGAAGCCGGCTCGGTCTCGAAGTTTGCCTCTGCGGGCGGATACGTGGACTTCGCCGCCCCGGGCCAGGACTTCCCGGGATGGTGCGACGCGACCTTCCGTGCGTACTGCGACGACGTGAACGGTACGAGTGCGGCGGCTGCCATCGCCTCGGCCTCTGCAGCTCTGCTCTGGTCCGCTCACCCTGACTGGACAGTGAATCAGATCACGCGTGCCTTGATCGACACTGCTGGCCGTAGTTGGCCGAAGGATAAACCGGGCAAGTATCTGGGCTATGGTGCCGTTCGGCCGCGCATGGTCTTGGAGAATCCCGACTACAACCCCGGACCTGCGCACGTCGATCCGCTGGCCAAGGAGAATGGCGGGGACCTGCTGGCCAAGTCCGCGGCCCCGTCTTCCAGTTCTTCTTCTCCCTCCGCCTCTGCATCAACCCCGTCACAAGCCCCCGCGAAGGGTTCTACCGGCGGCACCGCGGCGGCAGGATCGAGCGCGGAGTCGTCGGACGACAGCAACACCCTCTGGATCGCACTCGGCGCCGTCGCCGCGGTCCTCGTGATCGGTGGCGTAGGGGCTGCCGTATTGCGCGCCCGGCGTGCCAGGTGACGTCAGCAGTCGTACCCAGCCCTGTGCTCTCGGGACGGGGCATGCAGTGCGGGCTCACCGCCGTGACGCACCAACTCGGCGGTGGGCCGGAACAGTTGGACCGAAGAGACAGACAAGAAAGGGCGGGCTGACATGGCCGACAAGCAGAAGCTCGAAGATGCCGCAGTAATCCAGCTGCAGAAGCGGATGGCGGAGAAGTACGAGGGCATCCGTAAGCGCGTCCACGGACTCCAGGGCGTCATCGACGGCCTCGAGGGCCAGTGGCAGGGAATCGGTCGTGCCGCGTTCGACAAGAAGCAGTACGAGATCAACGAGTCGCTGAAGAACATCGGCGACATCCTCGGTGACGTCATCGAGGCGATGACCACGACGCGCAACATCAAGGACAGCAAGGAAGACGAGGTGCGCGCGTCCGTCAACAAGATCGACGTCCAGGACGGCGCTCCCACGGTTCAGTCCTCCTCCCTCAGCTCCTACTGAGGCTCGGCCTCCTCGAGAGGCGGGCGGCACACAGAGCTTTTGCCGGGCAGCCGGCGCACACAACAGGCACACATCGGCGAGACGAGGTAAACGGTCATGGCCAACAACGCTGAGGGACTGTCAGTAACTTACGACGGGCTCGACGTCGCGGCGACGAAGATCGGCAACGAGGCGAGCCAGCTCGAGCAGGACCTGCAGGAGCTGCGCAAGATGGTCGTCAGCAGCATGCAGTACTGGGAGGGCCAGGCGCAGACCACCTTCCACGAGAAGCTGCACCGCTGGGACAAGGAGGCGAACGACATCCACCAGGCGCTGACCGGGATCGGCCACGTCGTCGCCCAGTCCGGCGGTACGTACATGGAAGGCGACAAGAAGGCCTCCAGCTACTTCCAGTAGGTCGAGGCTCGCAAGAAGCAACTCCAGGGTGGGCGCGCGCGGGAGGCGCCCACCCTGCTGCTGTCTCCTGGGGCCCTGGGTCTTCCCGGCCGCCGAACTCGCCGCTCCGGTGACCCTGGTGGCGGTCCACGACGTCCGGCCGACGGCCGACAGGTGTGGCGGTACCGGTATCCGCTACACGGAGTCGGCGGTGTCGGTGCACGCCTTGGCCGTCGAAGCCGCAGCGGTCAACGCGGTGATGGCCTTCACCATGGCCGGAGTGCCGGCTTCGACGTCCTCAGCCCGGATCATGGTGAAGGTCTCGTGGTCTTCCTTCCGCGGCCCGCCGCAGTCGACGCGCCCGACCCCCTGTGCATCGGAGACGACGTACTTCCCTTGCTTCTCCACGCTGTCGGGTCCCAGGCCGTAGGTGCCGTAGGCGACGTCGCTCAGGGTCGTCGAGGAGTCCCGGCGCTCGACGATGCTGGTGACCACGACCCGTTCGTCGACCACCAGTCGGCAACGGATGAAGCCGGGGGAGCCGGTCTTCACGGAGGAGATCTTCTTCCCCGCAGGAAGAAGGGGCGCGAGGGCTGAGGCGGGCAGGTGATTCCCGCACAAGGACGGGGGAACTGCGTACTCCCTTCTGCCGTCCGTAGTTCCCGAGGAGCAGGCCGCCAGGGTCAGACCGGCGGCCAGGAGACTGACGGTACGGGCCATCGGCGAACGGGTTCGGGGGCGGGGCATCCGGACTCCTGACTCGCGGCAGTTCTGTTTCGAGGTCGTCAGCGTGCGAGCTCAGAACACCGGCATGGCCACCGCCTCTCCGCCGTTCAGGAGGAAGACCCGGTTCCCGGCGGCCGCCATGCGCCAGGTGCCACCACGCTCGGGCTGGTACGTCCATGCCAGGTCGCCGGTGCTCTTGTCGAGTGCGGTGACGCCCTTGCTGTTGCCCCCTTCGACGAACCACATGGAGTTCGCTTGGATGAGCGGTTCGACCAAGGGCGTGTCATCACCTTCGAGAGTCACATACCACCCTTCGTCCGCGACACCCGCGCCGGCGGAGAAGCGGACAGGGCGATGGTCGTACAGGGACCAGCGGTCACCACCGTCCACGGACCACAGGTGATCCCCCTCGAGAGCCGGCGGACCCCAGGTGCCGAGAACCTTCCAGAGTTCCTCGCCGTCGCTCAGACGGCACGCCGTGAGATCGTTGCCCCCCAGGTACACCGTCCCGTCGGCGATGATCGGGGCGAAGGCCGCCCCCTTGTTCTGCTGTGCCAGTTCCTACGCCTTCTTGCCGGTGCGGGAGTTGAAGACGAAGATCCCGCCCTCGTCGGTGGACAGCACCAGACGTCCGTCACCGGCGGCGGCCTCGGCCGTCTTTCCGATGGGCGCGACATAGGCGGTGACCTCGGGCCACCTGCTCTCGTGGCTGGTTCTGTCCACCGCCCTCAGGTTGTCGTCGGCCGTTGCCGCGTACACGGTGGAAGCGTCGGCGGCCAGTACCCGCTTGGCTCCGAGTCCGACGCTCCACAAGCGCTCGCTGGTCGACGCGTCGTGTACATGCAGGGTCCCCTTCGTGTCGACGGCCGCGAACTGGGAGCGCCCCAGCGCCACATACCGCGCGGTGGCGTCGATATCGGGCAGGGTCCACTTCTGCGAACCGTCCACGACCTTACGAGCGGTCAGCCCACCGTCCGCGGAGGCGAAGATGACCACGTCGCGGAGCACCAGAGGCGCGGGAGAATCGGCGGCCGCGACCTTGATCGGTCCCCAGAGCGGACGGGGCGGCCTGTTGACGGTGTAGCCGCCCGCGCTCGGGCGCTTGACGAGTGGGGCTGGCGGGGCGTCCCCGGCCGGCGGCAGCTCGTCGCGCAGCATCCACCACGTGGCTGCGCCTCCGCCGGTGGCAAGAAGGGCACCGCCCGCACCGAGCACGGAGAGGAACCGGCGGTGTGACGTGCCCGGCTGCTGTCCGTTCGCCACGACCGTCGTGTACTGCTCGGTCTGCGTCTCGTGCCGTTTGATCACGTCGGCGACGGGACCCCGCTGCCAGAGCCTTCGACCCCCTCGCGGTGCGTCGAAGGCGTTTGCGATCTGCGCCGGAGCGGGCCGATTCCCCGGGTCCTTGGACAGACAGGGCTGGATGAGGGTGCGAAGACCTGACGGAACCGCGGACAGGTCGGGTTCTCCATGTACGACCGCGTACTGCACCGCGGCGACGTGAGAACCGGTGTACGCGGGGCGGCCGCCGGCCGCGTACACGAGCACGGCGCCGAGGGAGAAGACGTCGGCAGCCGGGCCCACCCGATGCCCGAGGACCTGTTCCGGCGCACCGAATCCGGGTGTCACCGGGGCTTGTCCGGTCGTCGTGAGGGTCAGGCCGTGCTCGGGACGGGCGATACCGAAGTCGATGACGCGCGGGCCCCGCGAGGTCAGCACGATGTTGGCGGGCTTCAGGTCGCGGTGGACCAGACCGGCGGCATGGATGTCCGACAGCGTGCTCGCGAGCGCGGCGGCGAGCACCTGACGCCGGTCTCGTCGAACGGTCCATGGGTGTCGATCGCCTGTTCCAGGGTCGGACCTGGGAGGAACTCCGTCGCGATCCAGGGGCGCCCGCCCTCGAGCTGAGCTCCCAGCACCCGTGCCACCCCCTCGCTGGACACCGCCTGGGCGGTGTGCGCCTCACGCAGAAACGGTGGGACAGGTGCTGGTCGTGGGGGAGCTCCGGGCGCAGTACCTTCACCGCTGCCAGGGAGCCCGAGGCGTCCTGACCGATGTAGACCTTGCCCATACCGCCTTCGCCGAGCGCGCCCGGTACTCGACGCCGTATCAGGGAAGGTCCGACGACGTGCCGATTTCGGTGATCCGCACGTGTCCGGGCAGCGCGAGGTCACGGGCGGTCACGGCCTCGGCGGCCCACCGCGCGTGGTCCGCACCGCTGGGCGGCAGCGACAGGACGACCGTACGGTCTCCGGCGCCGCTCCGGGCGATGCAGCGGCGCTCGGCGACCGTGCTCGTCGCGTCACCGTCCAGAGCCGTCAGGACGGTGTACGGGCCGATACGCGAAGGGAACCGTGGGCGTGCGGCCGGCACGGTCACCTGGTACCGGACCGGGCCGCCGCACCACGAACGTCGACACCCCGCTCAGTCGTCATCGCGAACCTGCCCCACCTGCACCATCGGCTTCCCCCGCTTCCGCGACACGAAGACGCCCCGGCCCGCCGGCATCGGGCGGGGCCGGACGCCGCCCAGCAGGTCGCCCTCGGCCGGGTCGCCCGCGAGGACGACGCCCTGGGCGCCGAGTTCCTTGATGCGCTGCATGAAGGACTCGTAGCCGGCGCGGCCCGCGCCCGCCGTGGAGCGGGCGATGATGAAGCGGACGCCGACGTCGCGGGCGAACGGGAGCAGTTCCGTCAGGCCCGCCAGCGGGTTGCCGCTCGACGTGGACACGAGGTCGTAGTCGTCGATGACGACGTACACCGTGGGGCCCCGCCACCAGCTGCGGTTGCGCAGCTGCTCCGGGGTCACGTCGGCCGTCGGGGTGCGGCGCTGCATCAGGTCGGCCAGGGCGTCCATGTGGTGCTGCATCTGGTTCGACATCGGGATGTACTCCGCCAGGTGGGACGGCGGGGTCACGCCGAGCAGCGAGCGGCGGTTGTCGACGACGAAGAGCTTGCAGGTGTTGCCGTCGTAGCGCTCGGTGAGCCGCTTGATCAGCAGCTTCAGCAGGTTCGACTTGCCGGACTCGCTCTCGCCGAACACCAGGAAGAACGGGTCCTGCTCGAAGTCCACGAACACCGGCTCGAGGTTGTCCTCGTCGAGCGCGAAGGAGATGCCGCGCTGCGGGAAACGGTCGCCCGGCGGAAGCTGCGCCGCCGGGAACTCGCGGGGGAGCAGCCGCACTTCCGGCGCGCCCGGCTCCTGCCAGTGCCGGGTGACCTCGGCCGCGAGGGCGCTCGTCGCCTCCGCGAGGTCGGTGTCCGAGGACAGGCCGTCGATCCGCGGGACCGCCGCCATGAAGTGCTGCTTCTGCGGGGTCTGGCCGCGTCCCGGCACACCGGTGGGGACGTTGGCCGCGACCTTGCGGTCGAACTCGGAGTCCATCGGGTCGCCGAGCCGCAGCTCGAGGCGGTTCATCAGGTGGTCCTTGAGGTTCGCCCGGACCTCCATCGAGCGCGAGGCGGTGAGGATGAGGTGGATGCCGTAGCCCAGACCGCGCGCGGCGATGTCCAGGACCAGCGGCTCCAGCGCCTCGTAGTCGGTGCGGAAGTTGCCCCAGCCGTCGATGACCAGGAAGACGTCGCCCCAGGGCTGGTCGGTCACCGAGATGTCACCGCGCGCGCGGCGGGAGCGGAACTCCGCGATGGAGGAGATCCCCGAGGAGCGGAAGTACTCCTCGCGGCGGGTCATGACGCCGTACACCTCGGCCGCGGTACGCCGGACCTTCTCGGGGTCCAGGCGGGAGGCGACGCCGCCCACGTGCGGCAGGCCGGCCACCGCGGCCATGCCGCCGCCGCCGAAGTCCAGGCCGTAGATCTGGACTTCCTGCGGGGTGTGGGTGAGCGCGAACGAGGCGATGATCGAGCGCAGCAGCGTCGACTTGCCGGACTGCGGACCGCCGACGATCTGCATGTGGCCGGCCGCGCCGCCGAAGTCCGTCCACAGCGGGTCGCGCCGCTGCTCGTACGGCTTGTCGACGAGGCCGAGGGGGATGACGAGCCGGCCCGCGCCCTCGTAGCCCGGCTGGGTCATGCCGCGGCCGGGCACCGGGGCGAGCCCGGGGAGCAGCGCGTCCAGCGACGGCGGGCTGTCCAGCGGGGGCAGCCACACCTGGTGGGCGCCCGGGCCCTGTGCCTCGAGACGCCGCACGATCACGTCGAGCACGGTGTCGGCGAGCGCGTCGTCCTGCTGCTTCTCGGGCGTCTCCTGGCGCTGCTGCGGGACCGGCGCGTACTGCACCGGGACCTCGGCCGCCGTGAACAGCACCGGCCTGCGGTCGACGGGCAGCGGGCCGCCGAGCGCCGCGGCCTGCTGGGAACTGGTGCGGTACACACCGGAAACGTAGGCCGCCTTGAAGCGGACCATCTCGTCGGTGCCGAACTTCAGGAAGCCGGAGCCCGGCACGTTCGGCAGTTCGTAGGCGTCCGGGACGCCCAGCGCCGCGCGCGACTCGGCCGCGGAGAACGTGCGCAGACCGATGCGGTACGACAGATAGGTCTCCAGGCCGCGCAGCCGGCCCTCCTCCAGGCGCTGGGAGGCGAGCAGCAGGTGCACGCCCAGCGAACGGCCGATACGGCCGATCTGCACGAACATCTCGATGAAGTCCGGCTTCGCGGTGAGCAGTTCGCTGAACTCGTCGATCACCAGGACGAGGGACGGGATCGGCTGCAGCGGGGCGCCCGCCGCGCGTGCCTTCTCGTAGTCGTGGATGTTCGCGTAGTTGCCCGCGTCGCGGAGCATCTCCTGGCGGCGGTTGAGCTCGCCGCGGATCGAGTCGCCCATGCGGTCGACGAGGGTCAGGTCGTCCGCGAGGTTGGTGATCACGGCCGCCACGTGCGGGAGCTGGGCCATGCCGGCGAACGTGGCGCCGCCCTTGAAGTCGGCGAGGACGAAGTTCAGCGTCTCCGAGGAGTGGGTCACGGCGAGGCCGAGCACCAGCGTGCGCAGCAGCTCCGACTTGCCTGAACCGGTCGCGCCGACGCACAGGCCGTGCGGGCCCATGCCCTCCTGCGCCGCCTCCTTCAGGTCGAGCATCACGGGCCGGCCGTCCTCGCCGAGGCCGATCGGCACGCGCAGCCGCTCCGACTGCGAGCGCGGCCGCCAGGTCCGCTTGGGATCCACCGAGGCGGCGTCGCCGAGGTTCAGCAGATCGGTGAACTCGAGGTTGGCGAGCAGCGGTTCGTCGTCGTCCCCGCCCGAACCCATCCGCAGCGGCGCCAGTTGACGCGCCAGGGCCTCGGCCGCCTCGTACGACAGGACGTCCGGCGTCCCCTCGTAGACCATGCCGTGCGCCGACTCCAGGCTCAGCTCCTCGGGGTGCACGACGACGGAGAGGTCGCCGCGGCCGGTGGTGAGGTCGCCGGGGACGACCTCCAGGACCGTTACGCCCTGCAGGCCCTCGGGGCTGGCCAGCAGCGACGTGGGCGGCAGCGAGACGCCGTCGAGCACGACCACCACGTGCGGCTGCTCGGCGACCGGCGGCGCGGCGGGGTGGAAGCGTGGGCGGCCCTGGAGCCGGGTGGCGAGCCGGTCCTCCAGCTCCACCGGGCTGGTGGTGATCAGGCGCATGCTGCCGGCGCCGTCGGCGAGGCCCGGGGCCTGCGCGTGCGGCAGCCACTTGGCCCACTCCCACTCGGGCGCCGACTCCCGGCCGGTGACGACCGCGATGACCAGGTCCTCGGGGGAGTGCAGGGAGGCGAGGGAGCCGGCGACGGCACGGGCGGTGCCGCGCACGGTGCCCGGCTCGCCGCTGATCGTCACGTGGTAGAAGGCCCGCAGCGACACCGCCATCGGCAGGTCGTCCAGCGCGCTGTGGGTGGCCAGGAAGCGCTGCATGGCACCCGCGGTCAGCGGCTCCAGTTCGTCCACCGGGGCGGTCTGCGGCGG
The DNA here is from genome assembly GCF_042875075.1 of Streptomyces sp. NPDC003720. Taxonomy (NCBI): domain Bacteria; kingdom Bacillati; phylum Actinomycetota; class Actinomycetes; order Kitasatosporales; family Streptomycetaceae; genus Streptomyces; species Streptomyces sp. NPDC003720. The sequence goes on along the minus strand of NZ_JBIANZ010000011.1, from coordinate 13,596 downwards.
GATCAGGGGAGTTGCCAGCGCCTGCGCGCCGAGACCCACCCGGACCTGCCCGAAGTCCTCGTCGCCGGTGCGACGTTCCCACACCCGGCTGCCCTCGGCGACCAGCGCCCACAGTTGCTCGGGTGAAGGGTGCAGGTAGAACTGGGCGTCGCGCTGCGCCTTCGCGGTGCCCATGGCCTCACGCCGGGTCTGCGACAGGTAACGGAGGTAGTCGCGGCGCATGTCGGCCATCTGCCCCTGGCTGCCGCGCCGGTAGCGCACCAGCATCGAGATGCCCATGCCGATCGTCGACGCCACCATCACCAGGCCCATGATCTTCATGAACGGCTGGGCCTGGGGGTTGAAGAAGAACACCACGGACCCGCCCATGCCGAGCATGGGCAGGAGCTGCATCAGCGCGCCCTCCTGCTGGCCGCGCGGGAGTTCCGGCGGCGACTGCAGTACGACCTCGTCCGTGGGCACTTCCTTCGGCAGTGCCCGTGGCGGGCGCTTGACGACGATGTGGCTCACTACGCACCAATTCCCTTGCCGGACCGAGATTTTTCGTCCGCCGCCCCGTGTCAGGCGAACGTCGACCGCGAAGCGCGATCCTACTGACAACCACGGACAACGGCGGGCGGTAGGGTGCCGGGTGAGACGCGTGAGCAGTTGCGAATCGTTCCGGGAAAACCCGGGCAATACGCAACGGTTCGAAGCGAGCGCCACCCCGCGAACCCCGGTTGCGACCCCGCGGTCGGCCGACGGAACGGAAGGCGCGGCACAACCTACACAGGATCTTTACGGGCGGAAGGGTGCGCGGCGGCACCGCGGGCCCGCCCCACCGACGAGGGGGAACAGCAGGTGAGCATGACGGCCTCCGCGCCGGCCGGCGCGACCGGCGGACCGGGCACCGGAGCCCCTTCCGGGGCGGGCATGGGATTCGGCTTCTGCCGGGTCACCATCGTGGCGCCCGACAGCCGTATCGACGTGGCACTGCCCGACGACGTACCGGTCGCCGACCTGCACCCGGAGATCCTGCGCCTCTCCCAGCAGAGCCCCGCCGAGGGCGCCCCGGTCGGCTACCACCTCGTACGGCGTGACGGCACCGTCCTCGACGGCGCCCGCTCCTTCACCGCCCAGCGCATCCTCGACGGCGAACTGCTCACCCTGCGCCCGTTCGCCGAGTCGCTGCCGCCCGCCGTCCTCGACGACGTCTCCGAGGCCGTGGCCTCCGCCGTCACCCGCGACCGCACCCTGTGGAGCGGCGACCTCACCCGTGCCGCCGGCCTGGTCGCGGCCGGCATCCTGCCCGCACTCCTGGCGTTCGTGGCCTGGAGCTCGCAGATCCGGCACGACATGAACAGCCTCCAGGGCATCGTCGCGGGCGTCACCGGACTCCTGCTCGTCAGCATCGCGTGCGTACGCGCGCGGGTGTACGACGACCGCGGCTCCGCGGTCGCGCTCGGGCTCGGGGCGCTGCCCAACGTGGGCGTGGCGGGCTCGGGGCTGCTGCCGCTCGCCGGCGGCGAGGGCATCGGGCGGCTGCAGTTCCTGCTCGCCTGTGCGGCGGTCCTCGTCGCGTCCGTGGTGCTCACCCTGGTGTCGCCGGGCGGCGACGGACCCTTCGTGGCGTTCGTCTTCGCCTCCGCCGTCGGCCTGATCACCACCTTCATCGCGATCCTCACCGAGCTGAGGCCCATCGAGACGGCCGCGATCTGCGCCCCGCTGTCCGTCGTGGCGCTGGCCTTCCTGCCGGGTCTCTCCATGCGCTTCGCGCGGCTGCCCATCGGCTTCGAGCCGCCCAACCCGTCCCGCGGCGGCTACGGCGGCGGCGAGCCCGCCCCGCAGGAGCCCGTGGACGCCGAGCGGGTGGCGGCCCAGGCCCGCCGCGGCCACGAACTCCTCGTCGGCCTCGTCGGCGGCTGCGCCCTCGTCGCGGTCGGCGCGTCGATCGTCCTCGGCTTCTCCAGCAACACCTGGGCGCAGCTCCTGGCCCTCGCGACCGGCCTGGCGATGCTGATGCGGGCCCACCTGTTCCGCTACACCCAGCAGGTCGGCGCCACCCTGGCCGCGGGCCTCGCCGCGATCGTCTTCCTCGGCCTCGGACTCGCCCTGAACCCGCCGCGCGACTACGTGATCGACGCCTTCCAGGGCGACACCACCGCCCTCGACATCCGCAGCGTCTGGCTCGCCGCGGCGGTCGGCGCGGCCATCGCCCTGGTCACCGCGATCGCCCTGATCACCCCGCGGCGCGGCGTCACCCCCTTCTGGGGACGCTTCCTGGAGATCGCCGAGAGCTTCGTGCTGCTCACCCTGATCCCGCTGGCGCTGGCCGTCTTCGACGTCTACGCGCAGGCCCGGGCGATGACCAGCTAGACGGCCGGACCGGGGCGGGCTGCCCCACGGCACCGAAAAGGGCGGCACGCGCGCGTGCCGCCCTTCGCCGTCGCCCGCTCAGTCCGTCGTCGCGAGCCCGCCGTCGTGCGGCATCGGCTTCAGGTCGAACTCGCCGTCACGGGCGCCCAGCACGAAGGCCCGCCACTCGGCCTCCGTGTACCGCAGCACCGTGCCCGGATCGAGGGAGGAGCGCATCGCCACCGCCCCCGCCGGCAGGTACGCGATCTCGACCCGCTCCTCGTCCTCCTCGGTGCCCGGCGCGCAGTGCCACTCGGCGTCCGAGATGTCGAGCGCGTAGAGCTCGTCCCGCTCCCGCTCCTTGCGTGCCTTCATCTCCGCTTGCGACTCCGCCATCCCGAAGCGACCCCTTCCCGACGTACGTAGGCTCAGCACGCTCACCCTAGTGGCGGCCGCCTCCCGATCCGGGGCGTTCCGGAACCCCGGACAAGGGGCCGTCGGCCGCCTGGTACCCTGGTCGACGGCCGTTTGTGTACGCACCCCCGGAGCACCCGCAGGCATCCCCTGCCGCCCTGGAGGCCGCGCCCAGCGGATCCCCGCCTCCCGAGTCGTGGAAGCTCCCCCGAGAAGTGGACCGGGGGCACTCGATGGCACATACAGACTAAGAGGAGTACGCGTGTCGCTCGACGCCGCTACGAAGAAGCAGATCATCACCGAGTTCGGTACCAAGGAGGGCGACACCGGCTCCCCCGAGGTCCAGGTCGCCATGCTCTCGCGTCGCATCTCCGACCTGACGGAGCACCTCAAGACCCACAAGCACGACCACCACTCCCGCCGTGGTCTGCTGATCCTTGTCGGTCAGCGCCGTCGCCTCCTGCAGTACCTGGCGAAGAAGGACATCCAGCGTTTCCGTACGCTGGTCGACCGTCTGGGCATCCGCCGCGGTGCGGCGGGCGCGAAGTAAGACGCCGTGAAGGGAGCGGTTCCCGATAGGACTCGGGGGCCGCTCCCTTTGCCGTACGTGCGGAACGTGCGCGGTGTCACGCCCGCTTTGTAGTGTGGTAGCACAACGCAGTACGCACGACACGGAACACGTACGGCAGAACCCGTACGACACAGAACGAGGAGGAGCGCGCCTCGCCGCCGCCGGTCCTCGGTAGTGGCCCCCGGGGGGAAGTGAGCCCCGGGTGCTTCGATCGAAGACCGGCCCGCACCAGACGGAGCGCTTCTCCACAAACGTCCCCCTGCCACACGGGCGGCGAGGGACGAAGACGAGGAGAAAACGCTAGTGGAGAACGAGACCCACTACGCCGAGGCCGTCATCGACAACGGCGCCTTCGGCACCCGCACCATCCGCTTCGAGACGGGCCGCCTGGCCAAGCAGGCCGCCGGCTCCGCCGTCGCGTACCTGGACGACGACACCATGGTGCTGTCGGCCACCAGCGCTTCCAAGAAGCCCAAGGACCAGCTCGACTTCTTCCCCCTGACGGTGGACGTCGAGGAGCGCATGTACGCCGCCGGCAAGATCCCCGGCAGCTTCTTCCGCCGCGAGGGCCGTCCCTCCGAGGACGCCGTCCTCACCTGCCGTCTCATCGACCGTCCGCTGCGTCCGTCCTTCAAGAAGGGCCTTCGCAACGAGATCCAGGTCGTCGCCACCATCATGGCGCTCAACCCCGACCACCTGTACGACGTCGTGGCGATCAACGCCGCCTCCGCGTCCACCCAGCTGGCCGGCCTGCCCTTCTCCGGCCCGGTGGGCGGCGTCCGCGTCGCGCTGATCAACGGCCAGTGGGTCGCGTTCCCGACGCACACCGAGCTCGAGGACGCCGTCTTCGACATGGTCGTCGCCGGTCGCGTCCTGGAGGACGGCGACGTCGCGATCATGATGGTCGAGGCCGAGGCCACCGACAAGACCATCCAGCTGGTCCAGGGCGGCGCCGAGGCGCCGACCGAGGAGGTCGTGGCCGCCGGTCTCGAGGCCGCCAAGCCCTTCATCAAGGTGCTGTGCAAGGCGCAGTCGGACCTCGCCGCGAAGGCCGCCAAGCCGACCGCCGAGTTCCCGATCTTCCTGGACTACGAGGACGACGTCCTCGAGGCCCTGACCGCCGCGGTCAAGAGCGAGCTCGCCCAGGCGCTCACCATCGCCGGCAAGCAGGACCGCGAGGCCGAGCTGGACCGCGTCAAGGACATCGCCGCCGAGAAGCTGCTCCCGCAGTTCGAGGGCCGCGAGAAGGAGATCTCCGCCGCGTACCGCGCGCTGACCAAGAAGCTGGTCCGCGAGCGCGTCATCAAGGACAAGGTCCGCATCGACGGCCGTGGCGTCACGGACATCCGTACGCTGGCCGCCGAGGTCGAGGCCATCCCGCGCGTGCACGGCTCGGCGCTGTTCGAGCGTGGCGAGACCCAGATCCTGGGCGTCACCACCCTGAACATGCTCCGCATGGAGCAGCAGCTGGACACCCTCTCCCCGGTGACCCGCAAGCGCTACATGCACAACTACAACTTCCCGCCGTACTCCGTCGGTGAGACGGGCCGCGTCGGCTCCCCGAAGCGCCGCGAGATCGGCCACGGCGCGCTCGCCGAGCGCGCGATCGTGCCGGTCCTGCCGACCCGCGAGGAGTTCCCCTACGCGATCCGTCAGGTGTCCGAGGCCCTCGGCTCCAACGGCTCGACGTCCATGGGCTCGGTCTGCGCCTCCACCATGTCCCTGCTGAACGCCGGTGTGCCGCTCAAGGCCCCCGTCGCCGGTATCGCCATGGGCCTGATCTCCCAGGAGATCGACGGCCAGACGCACTACGTCGCCCTCACCGACATCCTCGGTGCGGAGGACGCCTTCGGCGACATGGACTTCAAGGTCGCCGGCACCAAGGAGTTCGTGACCGCCCTCCAGCTCGACACCAAGCTGGACGGCATCCCCGCCTCCGTCCTGGCCGCGGCCCTCAAGCAGGCCCGCGACGCCCGCCTCCACATCCTCGACGTGATGATGGAAGCGATCGACACGCCGGACGAGATGTCCCCGAACGCCCCGCGGATCATCACCGTCAAGATCCCCGTGGACAAGATCGGTGAGGTCATCGGCCCCAAGGGCAAGATGATCAACCAGATCCAGGAGGACACCGGCGCCGAGATCACGATCGAGGACGACGGCACCATCTACATCGGTGCCGCCGACGGCCCGGCCGCCGAGGCCGCCCGCGCCACGATCAACGGCATCGCCAACCCGACCATGCCGGAGGTCGGCGAGCGCTACCTGGGCACCGTCGTGAAGACGACGACCTTCGGTGCGTTCGTGTCGCTGCTCCCGGGCAAGGACGGTCTGCTGCACATCTCGCAGATCCGCAAGCTCGCCGGCGGCAAGCGCGTGGAGAACGTCGAGGACGTCCTCGGTGTGGGCCAGAAGGTCCAGGTCGAGATCGCCGAGATCGACTCCCGCGGCAAGCTGTCCCTCGTTCCGGTGATCGAGGGCGAAGAAGGCGACGAGACGAAGAAGGACGACGCCGACCAGTGACGTCCCGTGGCTCCAAGGCGACGGCCCGCACCTCCTCGGAGGCGCGGGCCGTCGCCCGTACCCAAACCCTCATCAAGGGCACCGGCGGCATCGGCACCGTCCGCAAGACCACCCTCCCCGGCGGTCTGCGCATCGTCACCGAGACTTTGCCCTCCGTGCGCTCGGCCACCTTCGGCATCTGGGCGCACGTCGGCTCCCGCGACGAGACCCCGTCGCTGAACGGCGCCACGCACTACCTGGAGCACCTGCTCTTCAAGGGCACCGCCAAGCGCAGCGCGCTGGACATCTCCGCCGCCCTCGACGCGGTCGGCGGCGAGATGAACGCGTTCACGGCCAAGGAGTACACGTGCTACTACGCGCGCGTGCTCGACACCGACCTGCCGCTCGCCATCGACGTCGTCTGCGACATGCTGACCGGCTCGCTGATCCTCGAGGACGACGTCAACGTCGAGCGCGGCGCCATCCTCGAAGAGATCGCGATGACCGAGGACGACCCGGGCGACTGTGTGCACGACCTGTTCGCGCACACCATGTTCGGCGACAACGCCCTCGGCCGCCCGGTACTCGGCACCGTCGACACGGTCAACGCCCTCACCGCCGACCGCATCCGCCGCTTCTACAAGAAGCACTACGACCCGACCCACCTCGTGGTCGCCTGCGCGGGCAACATCGACCACAACAAGGTCGTACGCCAGGTCCGTGCCGCCTTCGAGAAGGCGGACGCCTTCAAGGACCTCGGCGCGCAGCCCATCGCCCCGCGCGACGGCCGCCGCGCGATCCGCACGACCGGCAAGGTGGAACTGCTCAGCCGCAAGACCGAGCAGGCGCACGTCGTCCTCGGCATGCCCGGCCTCGCCCGCGCCGACGACCGCCGCTGGGCCATGGGCGTGCTCAACACCGCGCTCGGCGGCGGCATGTCCTCCCGCCTCTTCCAGGAGGTCCGGGAGAAGCGCGGCCTCGCCTACAGCGTGTACTCGTACACCTCGGGCTTCGCCGACTGCGGCCTGTTCGGCGTCTACGCCGGCTGCCGGCCCAGCCAGGTGCACGACGTGCTGAGGATCTGCCGGGACGAGCTGGACCAGGTCGCCCAGAACGGCCTCTCCGACGACGAGATCGGCAGGGCCATCGGCCAGCTCCAGGGCTCCACCGTCCTGGGCCTGGAGGACACCGGCGCGCTGATGAACCGGATCGGCAAGAGTGAGCTGTGCTGGGGCGAGCAGATGTCCGTCGACGACATGCTGGCGAAGATAGCCGCAGTCACCCCGGACGAGGTCCGGTCGGTCGCCCGGGACATCCTGGGCCAACGCCCGTCGCTGTCGGTCATCGGCCCGCTGAAGGACAAGCAGGCCGCACGGCTGCACGACGCCGTCGCCTAATCACCTCCGGTAAGGAAGCAACAGATGAGCAAGCTGCGCGTGGCGGTACTCGGCGCCAAGGGCCGGATCGGGTCCGAGGCGGTACGGGCGGTCGAGGCCGCCGAGGACATGGAGCTGGTCGCCGCCCTGGGCCGGGGCGACAAGCTGGAGACCCTCGCGGAGACCGGCGCCCAGGTCGCCGTCGAACTCACCACCCCCGCCTCCGTCATGGGCAACCTCGACTTCTGCGTGCGCCACGGCATCCACGCGGTCGTCGGTACGACGGGCTGGACCGAGGACCGCCTCGCGCAGCTGACGGGCTGGCTCGGCCAGTCCCCGCAGACCGGTGTGCTCATCGCGCCGAACTTCTCCATCGGCGCCGTGCTCACCATGAAGTTCGCGCAGATCGCCGCCCCGTACTTCGAGTCGGTCGAGGTCGTCGAGCTGCACCACCCGAACAAGGTCGACGCCCCCTCCGGAACCGCCACCCGCACGGCCCAGCTCATCGCCGAGGCCCGCCGCCGCGCCGGTTCGGCCCCGGCGCCGGACGCCACCGTGACCGCCCTGGACGGCGCCCGCGGGGCCGACGTGGACGGCGTCCCCGTGCACGCCGTCCGGCTGCGCGGCCTGCTGGCCCACCAGGAGGTGCTGCTCGGCGCCGAGGGCGAGACCCTCACCATCCGCCACGACTCCCTGCACCACAGCAGCTTCATGCCGGGCATCCTGCTCGGCGTCCGCCGCGTGGTGTCGACTCCGGGCCTCACCTTCGGCCTGGAACACTTCCTCGACCTGAGCTGAGCCGGAACACGTCATGCGCGCGAAGATCACCTATCTCGTCACGGCCGCCGTCCTCGTCTTCTACTTCGTCCTGGTCGGCAGCCGCGGCGTGATGCTCATCCAGACCGGCACGCTCCTGACCGTCACCTTCGGTGTGGCGGTGCTGATCCTGCCGGTCATCGGCCTGTGGTTCCTGTGGAAGAACACCCAGTTCGTCCGCCGGGCCAACGTGCTCGCCGCCGAACTCGAGGCCGAGGGCGGCCTCCCCGTCGACGAGCTGAAGCGCACCCCGAGCGGCCGCATCGACCGGGACTCCGCGGACGAGGTGTTCGCCATGCGCAAGGCCGAGACGGAGGCGGCCCCGGACGACTGGCGCAGCTGGTTCCGGCTGGCCGTGGCCTACCACGACGCACGCGACACCCCGCGCGCCCGCAAGGCGATGCAGCGGGCCATCGCGCTGCACGACGGCAGACCCGTCCAGGTCTGAGCCGGCCCGGGCAGGCCGGTCCAGGCCGGTCCAGGCCGGTCCAGGCCGGTACGAGGAACGGGAACGAGAAAGGGGCCGGACCGCGGTGCACGCGGTCCGGCCCCTTCGTCATGGCCCCGAGGGCGGTCAGCCGCGCCCGTACTCCGCGGCCCACGCCTCCACCGTGTCCGCGGCCCGGTCGAAGGCCGCGGGCCGGTGCAGGAAGTCGAGGGAGTGCGTGGACAGCAGCGGCGGCGTGTCCTCGGCGGCCCGGTCCTTGCGCACCAGCGTCAGCGCCTGCCCCTGCACGGTGCGCGGCAGCCCCAGCCAGCGCACCGGCTGCTGAGCCGTCCGTACGGCGATCACCCGCTGCCAGGGGACCGTGCGCGTCACCAGGAAGCCCACCTGGCGCAGCCCGCGCGCGCTCACCCACACGCCCATGCGCAGCACGCGCAGCGCCGAGACGATGACGGCCAGCGCCAGCGTGAGGACCAGGCCCGCCGCGGACACCGAGTCGGTCAGGGCGATGAGGACCGCGCCGAACAGCACGAACGAGGAGAGCAGCAGCCCCAGGGCGGCGCCGCCCACCCGCCAGGGCCCGGGCCGGTAGGGCCGCCGCCAGCGGTCCCGGTCGTCGTACGGCAGCGGGCTCTCGGAAGCCGATTCGAAGGAGCGGTCGGCCGTCAGGAAGGGCAGGGGCACGGCTGGTCCTCACTCGATCCTCGCTGGGGCTGTGCCCGGTGAGGCTATCCGGCCGGGTTCCCGCCCACCACCCTTGGGCGGCCGGAAGGGTCAGTGCCCCTGCGAGGCCTGCGACTGCTGGGCCGGCGTGCTCGACGGAGTGGACAGCGCCGGCATCCCGAGGACCAGGGCCCCGACGAGTCCGGCGACGAGGGTCAGGCCGAGCAGCCAGCGCCCGGCCAGCTCGCCGAGGGAGGCCGGCTCACGGGTCGGGGGAGCGACATTGCTGCGGAACCTGTCCGCCTCTGCCACGAAGGCGAAGGGAACGGGCTCGTCGGGGGCACCTCCCGGCGGCGGCTGGGGGTGGAACATCGCGGGTTCAGCTCCTCTCGGGATCGAACGGTCAGGCCTCACCGGTACAGACGCGCGAGTGACACAAAAGGTGCCCATGTCCGAAAAAATGCGTGGCAAGGTCACTGTCCGGGACTGTCAGGGGTGCCCCGTACAGTGGGCGCGAACCTCAAGAAGTGATGGAAGGACCCCCGTGACCACCCCCGAGTCGCTCACTTTCCGCAGCGATGTCAGCGTCGAGCTGGTCAAGTCCAGCGCGTCGGACGCCGACGTCCTCTTCGCCGCCCGCGTCTCCACCGTCGGCGAGCAGTCGCTGGACGAGCTGAAGAAGGACCCCGAGCGCTCCAAGGGCCTGATCAACTACCTGATGCGCGACCGGCACGGCAGCCCGTTCGAGCACAACTCGATGACCTTCTTCATCAGCGCCCCGATCTTCGTCTTCCGCGAGTTCATGCGGCACCGGGTCGGCTGGTCCTACAACGAGGAGTCGGGTCGCTACCGGGAGCTCCAGCCGGTCTTCTACGTCCCCGGCGCGGACCGCAAGCTGGTCCAGGAGGGCCGTCCCGGCAAGTACGTCTTCGTCGAGGGCACCCAGGCCCAGCAGGAAGCCGTGCGCAGCACCCTCGAGGAGTCCTACGAGCAGGCGTACGCGGCCTACCGGAAGCTCCTCGCCGAGGGCGTCGCCCGCGAGGTGGCCCGCGCCGCCCTCCCGGTCGGCCTGTTCTCCTCGATGTACGCCACCTGCAACGCCCGCTCGCTGATGCACTTCCTCGGTCTGCGCACCCAGCACGAGCTGGCCAAGGTGCCCTCCTTCCCGCAGCGGGAGATCGAGATGGTGGGCGAGCGGATGGAGGCGGAGTGGGCCAAGCTCATGCCGCTGACCTATGCCGCCTTCAACGCGAACGGACGTGTGGCTCCGTAACGAAGCCCTGTTCTCCCACGCGGAACGGATGTACGGATCAGCCGGGCGAAGTGTCCGTATTGCGGCATTCCGAGAAGTTCATCTAGCCTGATCGAACGGACCCGGCACTGCTTGAACCCCCGAGCAGGCAGTGCCGGGCTCCATATTTGTCCTGACTTACCCGGCCCCCCAAGGGCAGACCACGCCTGGAGCACCGAGTAGCGTGTTACCCATGGCTCCGACCTCGACTCCGCAGACCCCCTTCGGGCGGGTCCTCACCGCCATGGTCACGCCCTTCACGGCGGACGGCGCACTCGACCTCGACGGCGCGCAGCGGCTCGCCGCCCACCTGGTGGACGCAGGCAACGACGGCCTGATCATCAACGGCACCACCGGCGAGTCCCCCACCACCAGTGACGCGGAGAAATCGGACCTCGTACGAGCCGTGGTCGAGGCGGTCGGCGACCGCGCCCACGTCGTGGCCGGGGTCGGCACCAACGACACCCGCCACAGCATCGAGCTGGCCCGCGAGGCGGAGCACGCCGGCGCGCACGGCCTGCTGGTCGTGACGCCGTACTACAACAAGCCCCCTCAGGAGGGGCTGTACCGGCACTTCACGACCGTCGCGGACGCCACCGGCCTGCCGGTCATGCTCTACGACATCCCCGGCCGCAGCGGGGTCCCGATCAACACCGAGACCCTGGTCCGCCTGGCCGAGCACCCGCGGATCGTCGCCAACAAGGACGCCAAGGGCGACCTCGGCCGCGCGAGCTGGGCCGTCGCGCAGTCCGGCCTCGCCTGGTACTCCGGCGACGACATGCTGAACCTGCCGCTGCTCTCCGTGGGCGCGGTCGGCTTCGTCTCCGTCGTCGGCCACGTCGTCACCCCCGACCTGCGCGCCCTCGTCGACGCGTACAGCTCGGGCGACGTCGTGAAGGCCACGGAGATCCACCAGAAGCTGCTGCCCGTGTACACCGGGATGTTCCGCACCCAGGGCGTCATGACCGCCAAGGCCGCACTCGCCCTCCAGGGGCTGCCCGCAGGTCCCCTGCGCGCACCCATGGTCGAGTGCTCGCCGGAGGAGATCGCCCAGCTCAAGATCGATCTTGCCGCCGGCGGGGTACAGCTCTGACAACAGACTTGGCACCACCCGAGCTTCACAACTGAATCGACAACCGAACAGCGGGCCACCGGTGCCCGCACCCCACAACGACAACTGCTTCTGCACGAACGTCATGCGCGCCACGTGCCCCACCGGTACGTGGCGCTCGTGGTGAGGAGAGTCTTTTGAGTCATCCGCATCCTGAACTCGGACCGCCCCCGTCGCTCCCCGAGGGCGGCCTGCGTGTCACCCCGCTCGGCGGTCTCGGCGAGATCGGCCGGAACATGACGGTCTTCGAGTACGGCGGCCGCCTGCTGATCGTCGACTGCGGAGTGCTCTTCCCCGAGGAGGAGCAGCCCGGAATCGACCTGATCCTTCCGGACTTCACGTCCATCCGGGACCGCCTCGACGACATCGAGGGCATCGTGCTCACCCACGGGCACGAGGACCACATCGGCGGCGTCCCCTTCCTGCTCCGCGAGAAGCCGGACATCCCGCTGATCGGCTCCAAGCTGACCCTCGCCCTCATCGAGGCCAAGCTCCAGGAGCACCGGATCCGCCCGTACACCCTCGAGGTGGCGGAGGGGAACCGCGAGCGCATCGGCCCCTTCGACTGCGAGTTCGTCGCGGTCAACCACTCCATCCCGGACGCGCTGGCGGTCGCCATCCGCACCCCGGCCGGCATGGCCGTGCACACCGGCGACTTCAAGATGGACCAGCTCCCGCTGGACAACCGCCTCACCGACCTGCACGCGTTCGCCCGCCTCAGCGAGGAGGGCATCGACCTCCTGCTCGCCGACTCGACGAACGCCGAGGTGCCGGGCTTCGTCCCGCCCGAGCGCGACATCTCCAACGTCCTGCGACAGGTCTTCGCCGGCGCCCGCAAGCGGATCATCGTGGCGAGCTTCGCCAGCCACGTCCACCGCATTCAGCAGATCCTGGACGCGGCCCACGAGTACGGCCGCCGGGTCGCCTTCGTCGGCCGCTCGATGGTCCGCAACATGGGCATCGCCCGCGACCTCGGTTACCTCAAGGTGCCGCCGGGTCTGGTCGTGGACGTCAAGACCCTCGACGACCTCCCGGACCACGAGGTGGTCCTGGTCTGCACGGGCTCCCAGGGCGAGCCGATGGCCGCCCTCTCCCGGATGGCCAACCGCGACCACCAGATCCGGATCGTCCCCGGCGACACGGTGATCCTCGCGTCGTCCCTCATCCCGGGCAACGAGAACGCGGTCTACCGCGTCATCAACGGCCTGACCCGCTGGGGCGCCAACGTCGTGCACAAGGGCAACGCCAAGGTGCACGTCTCGGGCCACGCGTCCGCGGGCGAGCTGCTGTACTTCTACAACATCTGCCGCCCGAAGAACCTGATGCCGGTGCACGGCGAATGGCGTCACCTGCGCGCCAACGCCGAGCTGGGCGCGCTGACCGGTGTCCCGCACGACCGGATCGTCATCGCCGAGGACGGCGTGGTCGTCGACCTGGTCGAGGGCAAGGCAACGATCGCCGGCAAGGTGCAGGCCGGGTACGTCTACGTCGACGGCCTCTCCGTCGGCGACGTGGGCGAGCCGGCCCTGAAGGACCGCAAGATCCTCGGCGACGAGGGCATCATCTCGGTCTTCGTGGTGGTGGACTCGTCCACCGGCAAGATCACGGGCGGACCGCACATCCACGCCCGCGGTTCCGGTATCGAGGACTCGGCCTTCACCGGCGTCATCCCGAAGATCAACGAGGCGCTGGAGCGCTCGGCCCAGGACGGCGTCGTGGAGCCGCACCAGCTGCAGCAACTGATCCGGCGCACCCTGGGCAAGTGGGTCTCGGACACCTATCGCCGCAGGCCGATGATCCTCCCGGTGGTCGTGGAGGTCTGACACGCCGGCTGCGTGAACTGGGAGCGGGGCGCCTCGATTTGCATCGGGCCGCCCCGCTCCAGTACGTTTACGGCTCCGCCCGAGGGGAACCCCCCAGAGCTTCACGCTCCGGACCACGGTTGCCACAGATCGGGTGGGAAATCCGGCTCAGAACTTCTGATAAAGTCGGAACCGCCGGAAAGGGAAACGCGAGAGCGGGAACCTGGAAAGCACCGAGGAAATCGGGTCGAGAAAAGATCTGATAGAGTCG